>NZ_JBGUIH010000015.1:0-23103 GCF_045112895.1 Methanobrevibacter sp.
ACAAATACTTCTGAATTTCATATAATTTTTAGCAAAACTAAAAATAAAAATTTAGTAATTAATGAAATAATTCTAGAGAACTAGACAGTATTAAATAGGTTTACATACTATATAAATGTTTTTAAAAATAGGCTAAAATAAGCAAAATAAGATAATAAAAAAGTAGATTAAAAAAAAATTGTAAAAGAGATAGTAAAATAAATTTACTATCTAAAAGTAAATAGCAAATCTATTTAATTGCTAATTTTACATCTTCAGCTTTTACAGTTTTTCTACCAGCGTGACGAGCAAATCCTACCGCTTTAGCTGCGATTTCGTTTCCGTAATCTTCGATAGCTTCGGTTAAAGCAACTTTTGCGTCATCACTTACTCTTTGTGCACCAGCATTTTTTAATATTCTTCCTACAGGAGCAATTGGTAATTCACTCATAATTATACACCTCATTTATTTGATAATAATAGTTTTTATTTGCTTATATATAAATATATTGGTTTATTAGTGTTGATTTTTGATAATTACAACAAAAAAAAGCATACTATTATAACATAATAAGTGACATCAATATCTTTAAAAATGTTTTTCATACATTAGCTTAAACAAAAAATGTGTAAAGTAGGTTTGACTATAAAAGAATTAAAAGAAAAAATAAAAATTAAATGAAATTTAAAGCAATATTCACTTATTCATAAGAATTTTTCTTAAAGTGTCAATATCGGCATCAACTTCAGTAGGTTGGGTACAAGCATTAATTGCAGTGTTAGGATCTTTCAACAAGTGTCCAGTAACAACACAGGTTATGGTTTCACCTTTATCAACTACACCCTCATCTACAAGTTTTTTAAGACCTGCAATTGATGCAGCTGAAGCCGGTTCAACACCAATACCCTCAGTTCTTGCAAGCAACTTCTGTGCATCGAGAATCTCATCATCAGTTACTGTTTCAGAGTACCCATTTGAATCATAAATTGCATTCAACGCTTTAATATCACTTACGGGAGCTCCAATACGAATAGCTGTAGCGATGGTTTCTGGATTTTCTACAGGAACAACCCTTCTATCTCCTTTTCTGAATGCATTGGTAACAGGACATGCACCTTCCGCTTGAATACCAGTCATCATCGGCACGTCTTTAATAAATCCTGCATCATAGAATTCTTTAATACCTTTCCAGATGGCTGAAATATTTCCTGCGTTACCGACCGGCAAGATAATCCTATCGGGAGCCTGCCAACCCAAGTCGCGAACGATTTCATAACCAATGGTTTTTTGTCCCTCCAATCTGTATGGATTGATGGAATTTAATAAGTAAAGATGTTTTTCCAATGCAAGAGCAGTCATTGCTTCCAAAGCTTCGTCGAAGTTTCCATTTATAGACATTACTTCAGCACCGTGGAACATTGCTTGAGCTAACTTTCCTAAAGCAACTTTTCCAGCAGGCAAGAATACTATGCATCTCAGTCCTGCACGGGCTGCATAAGCGGACAAGGACGCTGAAGTGTTTCCAGTTGAAGCGCAACCGACAGTATCAACGCCAAGTTCCATTGCCTTAGTCATTCCAACAGTCATTCCCCTGTCTTTGAAACTTCCAGTAGGGTTTGAACCTTCCACTTTGACATATAAATTTACTCCGAGTTCATCACCCAATTTATCGCATTTGCAGAATGGAGTTCCTCCTTCATCAAGTGAAACGATTTTAGCTTCATCTACAGGAATGCATTCCTTAAATTTCCATAAATTATCTCTTCTACCATCAAAAATGTCCTTAGAAACATCTATTTCATTGACGAGCTCAAGTACAGACCCACACTTCTCACAAGTGTAGATTACTTCATCATCGTCATATTCTTCTCCACATGAAACACATCTTATCATAAAATCACATTATTTATTTTTTTAAATTATTATTATTAAATCTTAACCCAAAATGGAAAATATAAATTGCGCAATAGGTACTGTGAAATAAGCCTCGATTACTCCTGCAATAATCATTAGGATTACTGAAACGATGAACAGAATTACTGCCTGCTTAAGTTTATCATCAGTTTTATCATATGAACTCCTTATTAAATCAGAGACATTATCATTTGTATCTTTTAATAATGCTTTAATGAATTTGTAGATAAAATTGAATAAAACGAAGCTTGCCGCACAGGCCAAGGCGCATGAAGGCAACTCAAAAATTCCATGAGGAATAATATACATCAAAACAGTGAATAAATCATGTGTGCTTCCCACATAATATCCCACAAAAAATCCATTAAAAGCCAACATTACCGCTGAAAAACAAAATATAATGCCAAAAACGAACATGACACATATCACTCTAAGGTTATTCAAGAAAATATCCTGGAATGTTATTTTCAAAGCGCCTGACTGAACTTTTTTAGTTAGCTCTTCAACTACAGGATTCAAATAGCTATACAGATATCCTTCAAGGCAATACCCTAAAATCAAAGAAATACCTAAGATGGCTACTGAAATTATAATGGCTATCTTATTTTCAGCAAATGAACGTTTAATTTCATTTAACATTATATCAAGGTTTTTGCAATTTCACGAGCTTCAACTTGCTTTTCCTTTAAATCAGCCATGAACTCTTCCATTAATTCTGCAGTCCTTACCTTGCAGTCACCACAGCGCAATGTTCCGTTTAGACAGTCCTGTCTGATTTTTTCAAGTTCTTCATCATCATCGATGAAGTGATATAACAGCATCTCATAAACAACACATTTGTCGACTTCCCCGCCTAACTCCTGTTGCTCTTTTAGAGATTCTCTTCCACCAGTTTTTGCGGATTTAACTTTTTTGACAGCGTCTTTTATCTCATCATTAAGATATATTGCAGTAGTCGGCTTGGAACTGCTCATCTTATCTCCAGTCAATCCTGTTAAGAATCTATGGTATGTAGAGGCGGGAGTTAAAAATCCTAATTCTTCATGAAGCTTCTGAGCAATATCCCTAGTTAGCCTGATATGAGGATCCTGATCGATTCCAACAGGAACAACAACCTTTTTAGGACCTCCGAATTCCTCAATTTGAGGAAGCAAAATGTCTGCAACTTGAACCAATGGCGCTTGAATGTGAGCAATATTTGTAGAAGGCGTAAACCCGTAAATTGCCTTTAACTGATTGAAATTGGTTTTGCTAGAAGCCTTAAAGGCCAAATCCTGAAGCAATTTATTTTGGGATTGAAGATAAACATTTACATTGTCTTTCTCAAGGTCAAGGCCTAATGCAATCCAATTGGTCAGATATTCATCGACTGCGATTTCACGGCCTTTTTCAAAGCTCATTCCACGAGCGGCATATGATTCCAAATCAGCAATAGGAAGGGACAGCATTGCACCCATATCCTGATACCACTTTAATTGGTCTACAACCATTTTATGGCCGATATGCATTTGACCGCTTGGCATCATACCTGTCACAACTGCAAAGTCCTTATTCTGATTGATTAAATTGTTAATTTCATTAAATTCCCTGTGTCCAAAAATAACTCCCCTCTTCATTAGCTTTTGAGGATTTTTTATATCATCAATAATGTCTGAAATCTTTCCAATACCAAATTGATTAACTAACTTATCATAATCTAGGCTAAATGATGCCCATGGATCTATTAAATTTGCCATTTTTTCACCCACAACCACATTAAATTACATTAACGGTTACTAATAATTATAATAAAATGATTCTTCTTAAAAAATATAACATACTCCTTTAATTTAAATTAAGGCCTAGTCCATTCAATATTATAATATGTAATGTCAAAATCATCATCGACAATGGCTAGCAAAAATTTTTTGTTAACTCCGTGTGAGACTCTGATATAACTTGCAAAGTCAAGTGCATTGATATCATAATTTTCAAAAATAACTTTAACTAGATAATCCGAATGTCCTTGGCCAGGACCTCCTCCGCGACTATACAACCTAAATTCTGATCCAAATTTAAAGCCTGTTTTAATTACAAATCCGCGATCTTTTAAATCACGATAAACAATATATTTTCCATATAATTCTTGCTCTTTTAAAATATCAATGATATACCCTATACTGCATTCGATATCATCTTCATAGATATCCAAACGGCCTTTTTCCAATAAATAGCAGGCTTCAATTAAAGAAAGATTTAGAGTATCCGCTTCAATTCTGCCAAACAAGCTTTTTTCATGCAAGGATATCGGCCTTTTACTACCTTCTTCAATTTTAATAGATACTATATCATTAGATAAATTTCCACGCATTAAAACACCATAAAAAGAAATAAATTATATTTTAATGCTATTAATTTTGCAATAAATGTTATATAAATTTTTTTAAAAAAAGAATAGAAGAAAGTTAAACTCTAATAAAAATATTATTAGCCATTTCTATTGGAATATTTAACTCCTTATCATCAATTGTAACCAAATAGTGATTACTTGTACGATTATTATTAAATTCATATTTCAGATGAGAACCAACTTTAATACCTTCATTAGCAATATCATCCAAAAGTTCGTCATTTCCACGGATAAATGAAATTGTACCCTCAGTATTGGAAGTTAATTCAGATATAGATAGTAAATTGAATTTCCTATTAAAAATTTGATCAAAATCTTTTTGAGAATAACATTGTTTACAACTCTCAAAATCAAAATTGCATGCAGGGATTATATTGTCATCAGGACATACGTCGGGGTTATTCAACATGGCACATAATGCCCTTTCAGCCTCATCAGACAGTGTGTGTTCCATTTCACAAGCCTGTTCATGAACGTTTTCCTCTTTGATTTTTAAAACATCGATTAAGAATTTTTCTAGAATCCTATGTTTTCTTGTAATTTTTTGAGCTATTTTCATTCCCTCATCAGTTAAAGTGGCGCCTTTATAAGGAGTATATGCAATGTATCCTAAATTCTCTAATTTTTTAAGCATTTGTGTTACACTGCCTGGAGCAATACCTAACTCTTTTGATAATTGAGTAGTAGAAACTTGTTCCCCATTATTTCCATTACGATAGAGAACTTCCAAATATTCTTCAATATTATCACTAATCTTATTCTCAACCATGAAATTCACCTAATCTATACTTGTTTTTAATTTTATAAGTTAAAGTATAAAAAAGTTTTGGTATGCCTAAATACTATTGGATAAATTGATAAACTAAGTTATAAAGCAATTTTATTAAAAAAGAGAAAAAAAGAAGTAGAAATTAGAATGAAATACCAGAAGTTATACTCTTAAGAGTAAATGAATTTGTATTCCAATTTGCTACTTTTCCAAGTGAATTTCTTGAACTGGTTGCATCTGCAACTTTCCATTGCCCGTCAACTAAAACTTGAGCCCATACATGACCATAGGTACTTCCACTGCTGAATGTACATTTTCCATGAACATATCTAGCTGGAATGTCTGCAGTTCTAAACATGGCCACTAATAAATGTGAATGATCCACACAATTACCTGTTTTAGCATTTAAAGTACCTACTGCACCATATTTAGTATCATAATAGAAACTGTAAGAAATAGTATCCCTTACATAATTATATATTGCAGTAGCTTTTTGTAGGTCAGTGGTTAAACCTTTTGTTAGAGAATCAACAAGGGTTTTAATTTTAGAATTATCAACTTGACAATTAGTAGAAGCTTTCAGATATGGAGCAAGATTGGTTATAGTATTCTTCTCATTCAAACCAGAACCGGATGCTGTAGTAGCACTAGAACTAGCACCTACAGATACATAACTAGGCAAACGATTATCATTACCATAAAATGCAAGTATACGTGAAAATGCATCAACAAAATCGGAGTAATAAATTTTACCCAAATCTGAAGAAGCATAATTAGGAGCTTTTTTATTGGTATCAATGTAATTTGAAATATTTTTTGCAAGAGCTAAGAAACCATTCATTTTCAGATTTCCGCTAGAACTATCTCCAGACGGAGAATTAGGCTCGGATATTCCCATAATAACCTTAATATCTTTATTATTGGAATTTCCAATTTGATAAATTGCTTGACTCATTGCATATAAGAATTCAGGCAAAGCGAATTTAATTCCACCTGCAGTTACAGTAGATGGTAACTGTGAATTCTTAGTATAATATGTTTTCAAATTAGTTGCGCCAGTAATTACGTCCTTAACTGAAACGGTTTTTGTGACCTCTGCCGGTTTAGAATCATCTTTAATAGTCAGATACTTAGGCAGTCTATCATTAGTTTTATAGTATGATAAAATTTTAGCAAATGAATCTACTAAAGAATCATATTTCATGTGTCCTAATGAAGTATTAGAATAATTAGGAGCCCTATTGTTATTGACAATGAATTTACTTATCTTTTTAGCTAAAGAAACAAATTCATCGCAAGTTAATTTACCGTCTTTAACTGATCCTGAAGGATTTGATGGATCACCTGATTCGACAGGCAATATTTGAGTTGAGGTTTTACCAGAATTAATATATTCTACAGCCTTTGTCATCATGTACAAGAATTGGGAAGTAGAATAACTAACTCCTCCAACAGTTACAGTACTCGGAACATATCCTTTTGATGCAATGGAGCTTTTTAAAGTATTAGCAGCATTTACAATAGCGGCAATAGTCACAGAACCTGTTGTTGTAGGGGATGAAGACTTATCACTTAAGGACTTGAAATCAACAAAGTTAGTCACACCCCATCTGAATATGATTACTCCTGGAGCTTCACCATTTAATGCTGCTTGAGCATCAGTTTTAATTGCTGATGCAGACAGTTTAGTTACGTCATCATCAGATTTATAACTTTGAATGCCCGCCCAGACATTTGCACCTTTGGAATTATCTACAAACCATTTTGCAGTAGTTGTAATCCAGGATGATGTTTTTCCATAATTTCCTTTATAAATCATTGGAACAACAACATCCATATATTGGCTAATTACAGAATAGTCTTGACCATAGTAATGTTCATTATTAGTTGTTTCAGGCATTAAAGCGCATGAAACAATAAGATTTGAATTAATATCATGAATAGCCTCAGTAGCTTGTTTTACAAACTTATTTATTGCTTCAGTACCGCCGGTAGTTTTATAGGCAGTACCAGGATATCTTAAGTAATCAAAGTGTATACCAGCAACACCTTTGATTTTAGCATATTTTTTAGCTTCCGCTATCTTTTGGTTGAAAAATGCGGTATTTGCAGATCCGCTTTTAACAGGATTTACCCATTTTCCCCCTTCATAAAATGTTTGCATCCAAATATGAACGTTCATTCCTAACTTGTTAGCACTAACAATCCATGATTCCACAGCAGATTGACCATGTTTGGAAATTGCTCCATAGTTTAAGAATAAATCAGTTGTGCCTTGGGATGCTAAGGTCTTTAGGTCAACCTTTTTCATGTCATACCCATAAACCCAATATCCATATCCGGTTGTTGTCTTTTTCTCAACGTTGATTGATGCGCTTTTAGAACTTTGCGCATAATCATTATCACCGATTGCATCAAAATTGATTGATACTTTATATGAACCTGGAGCTACATTGACATTGAATGTAGCATATCCGTTTGAAGCTGTAGTAGCTGAATATGTTCTGGAGTTGACAGTTAACTTGATTGCTTTACCTTCTAATGCTTTACCATTTTTGTCACTTAATAAAACTTTATAAGTTTGAGCACCTTGATAGAAGGAAGTTCCACTTTTCCAAGTAATTTTAGTAGCTGTTCTTTCTTTAACAGTAAGTTTAGAAGAATCAGTTTTTGAATTTACTTTAGAATCACCCTTAAATGCATAGGTAATGGTGTATTTGCCTGCAGTTAAATTAATAGGCACTGATACTACACCGTTACTGTCTGTAGTTTTGTCATATGTTTTACCATTGACATTTAAGGTTACAGTTTTTCCTACTAGAGGAACAGAACCTGATGTTAGGGCAACTTTAAATGGAGCATTTGATTTTTCTCCGAAAGTTGTTGAACTTTTAACTGTATATGTAGGAGTTTTGCTAGGGAGAATATATAATTTATCAGAAGCACTGGATGCTTTGTAGAAATTATTTCCAGCAAACTTATATTTTACAGTGTAGGTTCCTGCCTTTAAAGTAGGCAACTTAAGTGAAGCTACACCTTTGCTATTGGTTTTTGCGGAATAGGTTTTGCCATTGACTGTAAATTTAACAATTTTACCTTGTCCTGGCGCATATCCTAAACCATTGTGTAAAGTAACTTTAATAGTTTTTTTATCACTTTTAAGGAAAGTGTATGATTTAGTAATCAGTTTAGAAGAAGTAGAAGTAACTACCTTAACGGTATTGGTCTTAGTTAAGCCATCAACATTGTAAGATATCATCTTATATGTACCTTTCTTAAGATTGTACATTGTAATACTAGCTACACCTTTACTATTAGTTTTCTTTGTATATGTTTTTCCATTAATCTTAAACTTAATATTTTTATTAGCCAAAGCCTTACCATTACTCTTCAAGAAGGTTGCATAGAACTTTCTACCGTCAGTATAAACTTTAGTAACATCACTTGCACTGATTGTAGATAAAATCTTAAAAGTATTAGTAAGCTTATAACCGGTAACAGGATTTGTTGAAACAACTTTATATGATCCTGGTTTAAGATTGATTGCTAAAGAAGCAACCCCTTTTGCATTAGTCTTTTTAGTATAAGTAACTTTATTAACGGTAATTTTCACATTAGTGTTAGCTAACGGTTTACCATTTGTCTTTAAAAAAGTTGCGCTATATAGAGTGCTTCCTTTATAATATTTAGTGACATCTTTTGAAGTAATGGTTTTTGATGCATCAATTTTGGTTGCGCTTAATTTATCTTCACCATAAGCAGCAGATAGTGCATCATCACTGTCTAAAGAATCACTACCCGAGTTAGTTGATAAAGTATTTGAATTTTCAGATTCTAAAACTTCTTCACTTGATAGAGAAACTTTAGATGAATCATTATCAACATTTGAATCACTGGATACAGAAAGCACTGATGAATCAGCAGTATTCTCCATATGGACTGATGCATCTGACGTGTCATCTACTAAGCTAGTAGTATACGAATCTGTAACATTTACTTCACTAGCTGAAACAGCACTGACTGACAATATGACAGTCATTGCCAATAAGATAGTGAGTAATAATTGTTTGTTCAAAATATTTTACCTCCATAACAATTTTTTTAAACATCCATGAGACCTTAATCTCACTTCAAGAATATGTATATGCAAATATCTTATATAAACCTTTTTATTTACTAGAACGCTTTAAATAAGTTTATTTTTTAAAAATAAGCTTAAAACTTAATGAAAATAAAGAATTAAGTAAAATTATACTTAAATTTGCTTATAGAATGATTAAAATTTATGAAATAAAATTTTAAGAAAATTAATTTTATAAAAATGTAAACAGTAAGGGTAACGCTTATTATATGAAATAACATATAATTAAAAGCTATCTAATTAAAAAACATTGATTTTATTTAAGTTAGAATAAAAAACAACTTATTTAATTAAGTATATTTAAAAATAACAGAAAATAAAGAAAAAAAGATAAAAAATTATTAATTCCAAAATAAAGTTATATTTTTACCCAAATTTATTAAAAAAGTATTGAGAATGTTAATAAAAAATTTTCAAAAAAAAGAGAAAAAAAGATGTAAAATATTTTTAACTTTACATCATTGGAGGCATACCGCCACCCATGCCCGGCATTGGAGGCATACCGCTATCATCATTACCGGACTCATCAGGACCGGTGGACTGAAGTGCATTTCTTGCTGCAATCATATCATCGATTCTTAAGATCATTTCACTAGCAGCGCCTGCAGATTGAAGAGCTTGGATTTTGACTCTTAAAGGCTCAATGACTCCAGCTTCTTTCATATCTTCGACTTCACCAGTGAATACATTAATTCCAATGAAATTTGATTCCTCATGAGCAGCTTTCAAATCAGCAATTAAGTTGATAGTATCCAAACCTGCATTTTCAATCAAGGTCCTAGGAATGACCTCTAAAGCTTCAGCATATTTTAAAATAGCCAATTGCTCTCTTCCACTTACAGATTCACCATATTCTCTTAATTGTTTTACTAAATCGATTTCACAAGCTCCTCCACCAATGACAACTTTGCCTTCTTCGATAGTGGCTGCAACGACTCCTAAAGCATCATCGATTGCCCTTGAGATCTGTTCGGTTACATAACGGGTACTGCCTCTTAAGACAATGGAAGAAGCCTTTGGATTTTCGCATTCTTCAATGAAAGTTAATTCATGGTCAAATATTTTATCAAGATATACGTGACCTGCAGTACCTAACTTATCAGGACCCAAATCTTCAATGTCGGTCAAGTATTGGGCTCCGGTAGCTTTTCCGATTCTTTCAATATCTGATTTTTTAACTCTTTTGAAAGTCATGATTCCTGCTTTTTTCAAGTAATGTTCCGCCAAGTCGTCGATACCTTTTTGACAGAATAAAACATTAGCACCGGAATCTATAACTTTTTGAACTAAGTCTTTCATCATTTGTTCTTCAGTATTTAAGAATAAATCTAATTGTTCAGGACTGGTAATATCGATTTTGGCATCATTGATGTCTTTCAATTCAATAGGATATTTCATAATAGCTATTTTTGCATCTTTAATATCTTTAGGCATAGCTTTGGATACAGGTGCCTTATCGATAACTATTCCTTCAGCCAAGAATGAATCTTCTACAGAATCTCCAGAAACTCTTTGAACATTAATGTTCTCAATGTCTGATTTGCCGTCTTCTTTTATTCTCAATGCTGCTTTAACAACAATTTCTGCCAAGTGCTCTTTTGCATAATCAGAACCTTTACCGCTCATTGCGGTAACAGCAACTTTTTTAAGAGTATCTTCATCATCAGCATCAATTGCAATTTCTTTTAAAATTTCAACTGCTTTTTCAGTTGCATTTTTATATCCTTTAACAACAACAGAAGTTGCAATTCCATCTTCTAACAATTCTTCAGCTTTAGCCAATAATTCGCCAGCAATAACAACAACAGAGGTAGTTCCATCTCCGACTATTTCCTCTTGTTTTTTAGCTGTTTCTACAAGCATTCTAGCTGCAGGTTGTGCAATTTCCATTCCGCTCATGATAGTTGCACCATCATTAGTTACGGTCACCTCACCTAATGGATCGACTATCATCTTATCCATACCTTTAGGACCTAAAGTAGTTCTTATAATGCCAGCCAATACTTTAGCGGCTGTGATATTCATCCTTAAAGCATCTCTTTTTGAATATCTTTCAGTCCCTTGAGGAAGAATAAATATTGGTTGATTTGCCATTTCATAATCACCTTCAAATTTTCTAAATAAAATAATATAAAACTAAGTTTTTATACAATATTAATATGGATTAGAAGTTATATAAAAATATTACCCATTTAACTAACATAGGTGTATTGATGTACGAAAAGATAATAAATGAAATCAAAGCTAATTTAGGTCAAAACAACGATTTAAACAGAAAATACCTCTCCAGCCAGATTGACAGGTATAAAGACCATCCCTACAGCAAAGAGATTATTCGCGAGATTTCAAGAATGATGTGGGATTGCTTGACTGATGAAGAGAAAGAGGAATTTATAGAAATATCCGATAGGGAAAATCCTATAATCGATATCTTAAACGAAATAAGCGGAGATATTGAAATGGGAGATTATGAAACATCCCTAAACAAACTCAAAAGATTTATGAATAATTTTCCAGGCATGTTTGAAGACGATAAAGTAAGCGAGTACCACAGCTTCACAAATCCCCTGGAAGAGTTAATATTCATGAAGTATGTTGGTGCTGAAAAGCAGATCAGATACATCCCAGATAACAAACCTTTGCTTGACCTATATTATATTTATGGTTTCCTACTCTTTGAGAATCAGGAATTCGATGAAGCTGAAGAGAATCTAAAAAAGGCACTGCAGATTAATCCGGTTTCCGCAAGAATAATTCTTGAACTATCCGAAATCTACAAAATGCACACCCATTCATTTAATAAATTTATTATATATACATCAGATGCATTGAAATATGCCTATTACCCTCAGGATATGGCGAGGTGCTATAGAAACTTGGGTTATTATTATATAGAAGAAAACCAATTTGATGTTGCGACTGCTCTTTTGAAATACAGCATGGAATATGAAATGAGCATCAAGGCATATACCGAACTTCAGTATATTGAATCAAAAGGCCACGATATAAATATGACCTTAAACGAGGCAATTTCCATTCTTGAAGATAAGAACATTCAAATCGGAGTAAACCCCTTTGTTTTAAAGACACTTGAAGAATTATCCAAAGAGTATGAGGAAAACAAACTATATAATCAAGCTTTATACTTCTATGATCTATTATATGGCATCACACATGACGAAAAAACACTGAATAAAATTGATGAAATCAAAGAAAAAGTTAACAATTAAATATATAATTATATATAATATTATATTAAAGGTGATTTTATATGTGTTCTAGTGGAGGGCCAATGGCCGATATTGATTTAAAAAAATTAAAAACAAAAAAATATCATTGCAAAGACTGTGGAAATACCTTTAAAGGTCTTGGAAAAAAAGTAGTTTGCCCATCTTGTCAAAGTGACAATGTGGATTGTGTAGAGTAAATATATTTACTCTCTTTTTTATTTTTTAAGTGATTTTTATGAATATTGATTTTGAAAATGATGAAATACTATTTCTTGAAGGCGAAACCGGGATGGTCGGTGTCGTTAAAGTAGCCTATGAAGACAAGATGCTATTTATTGCAACACAGGATAATGAAGAGATAGTTCAATTTTTAGAATCAGATGACATTATTGCTGTTTCCAACTTTAAAAAAGACAAAAGAGCAATAAGGTCACAAGCTTACTTAAGCCGTGAAGAATCATCACCCCTGGTAATCCTAAATAAAGACCATCCATCTACAAAACGTTTAGAGACAGTTCTATCCATAGGGGATAGAGTTAACCTAAATTGCAACATCACCCCTGGAACCCATCCTGAACAGAATGTCCTATGCTCATGCGATAGCTTATCAGGTCTTGAAATAATTAAAACAGCAACCGGCGTTGAATTAAATAAAGAAATAACAAATTATTCCATTGAAAAATTCTAGGTTAAAAAATGTTTATTGAATCCTTTTATACATTTTTAGGAGAATTGGTTGTTTTTATCGCTATTCTTATTTTAATATTATTTATAGCTGTTTTAATATTCGGAGTATTTTTTGCTAGAAGAAATGAAATTAAATACCCAAGATTCCTATTGTTTGTTCTAGACTTGCTCTATTCACCATTTAAAGCCATTGCCCAACTATTGAAATTGGATGAACATCTAATTGATGACATTTCAATCAAGGTTAGAGATGACATTAACAAAGAAAAATTCAGAAAGATTCCCGCTGAAAAAACATTAATTTTTCTACCTCATTGCTTAAGACATAAGGATTGTCCTGCAACACTCCAAAAGGAAGGGTTGAATTGCACTGAATGCGGATTATGTTCAATTGGAGTTATTAAAAAGAAATCCGAACCCTTGGGATATAAATTATATATTGTTCCGGGAAGCAGTTTTGTTAAAAAAATTGTTAAGGAGAACAAGTTTAAAGCTGTGATTGGAGTGGCCTGCCATGAAGACCTAAGTCAGATGATGATGTTATTGTCTGATTTCTGCCCACAAGGAGTTTTGCTTGAAAAGACAGGCTGTTTTGAAACAAAAGTAGATGTAAAAAAAGTATTTGAAAAAATAGATTCCAAATACTAATCGTCATAAAATCTCATGAACTCATCGGATTCCGGGGTTTCTTCGAACTCTTTTATGAAAGCCTTTAAATCGTTGATGAATTCCTCTTTTCTTTTATCCAAATCTTCAATTTGGGAATAGTCTTTTTTTATGACCAGTGTCATTACCATATCATCAGTTTCAAGAGTCAGTTCCGGGTATAAAGAGTCTAAAAGATCATCCATGTTATCCTCTTCCAAGTTCCTGATGAGCTCTTGCGAGATGGCCTGCTGCTAGTGCACCGACAAGTGACAATTCACCTGCAAGAACTGTACATGCAACAATTTCTGCAAATTCACGTGCTTTTCCTGAACCTGCAACACCCAATATATTTAATCCTTCTTGAGCTACTTCTAAGCTTGTTCCACCACCAACAGTAGCTACCGGCAAGTCTGGTAAGTTTACTGAAAAGTATAAATCACCATTTCTGTTTTCTGCTGTTGTAATGCCTAATGATCCTTCAACGACATGAGCTGCATCCTGACCGGTTGCCAGGAAAATAGCTGCTACCATATTTGCATAATGGGCATTGAACGCCATACTTCCACTAGCTGCAGAACCAATTAAATTTTTAGCAGTATTTACCTCAACAATAGCTTCGGCGGTAGTCTTAAGCTTTTTAGCAACAATATCTTTTGGAATCAGGATGTCTGCTATAACACTTTTACCTCTTCCTTCAACAATGTTCATAGCGGCCGGCTTTTTATCAACACATACATTGCCGCTTAATGCAATGTGGATTGCGCTAGTTTCGTCTGCAAGTTTTTCCAAGATTTTTTCGGAAGCTATCGTAACCATGTTCATTCCCATGCTGTCCCCGGTTGAGAAAACAAAACGTGGATAGACATAGCTTCCAACAATTAAAATAGGGTCTATTTTTATTAATTTGCCATGGGAGGTTGTGCTTTCTGCAATTTCTTTTAATTCATCGAAATTATCGACAAACCATTGTTTTATTCTTAATGCGTCGCTTACACCTTCACATTTGATTGCAGGTGCGCGAGTCATAATGTCTAACACCACCCTTGCATTTGCTCCTCCGGATGCAGTTATAGTTGATGCACCCCTGTTAATTGATGCGACAAGCGCACCTTCAGATGTTGCAAGAGGAATGAACACTTCCCTTTTACAGTATTCGCCATTGATTTTTAATGGGCCTGCAATACCCATTGGAAGCTGCAATACTCCAATTGAGTTTTCAATGTTACGGGCTGATGCCCTTTCCATATCAAGAGTGTAATTAGAAATATTTGGCAAATCCAAATCATATTTCTGCTCTAAGAATTCTCTTCTAATGTCAGTTGCTTCTTTGGCTGAAACCTCCTTATCAACCTGATAAAGTTTGATTTCGCCTTTCAATAATTTATCAATAATTTCCTGGTTTGACATTACATAACCTTTTTAAGTAAATCTACAATTTCGGATGGCTTTATTGCTACTTCAACACCGGCTTCGTTTAAAGCTTTGGTTTTACTTTCAACAGTACCGGAATTTCCTTGAATAATAGCTCCAGCGTGTCCCATTCTTTTGCCTGGTGGTGCAGTCCTTCCTGCAATATAGGATACAACAGGTTTTGACATTTCTTCTGCAATGTACTTGCCTGCTCTTTCTTCTGCAGTTCCTCCAATTTCACCAATTAAAACAACCGCATCAGTAGAATCATCCTTTTCAAATCTTTTTAATATGTCAACGTAATTATCACCAGTAACCGGGTCTCCACCAATACCTACTGCAGTGCTTTGACCGATTCCGGCATTTGTAAGTTCACTGGCAATTTCATAAGTTAATGTACCACTTCTAGAAATTACACCAACATTCCCTTCTTTAAAAATGTGAGTAGGCATAATGCCTAATTTACCAACACCTGGAGAGATAATTCCTGGAGTGTTAGGGCCGATAACAGTGGTATCCATTTCCTTTGCATATGCCATAATCTTCATACTATCATGAACAGGGATATGCTCTGAAATAATAACAACTAAATCTAAGTGTCTAATTGCTTCAAATGCAGCGTCTTTTGCAAATTTGGCAGGAACAAAAATGATAGAAGCGTTAATATCAACCTCTTCTTTCGCTTCTTCAATTGAATTGAAAATTGGAACTTTGTCTAAAAACTTCTGACCTCCTTTTCCAGGAGTGATTCCTGCAACAATATTGGTATTGTAGTTTAACATTTGTTCTGTGTGGAATGAACCTTGTTTACCGGTTATTCCTTGAACTAAACATTTTGTATCTTCATTTAATAAAATCATTATATTACCCCTATCTTAATATTCTTGTTTTATTTTCAAATGGAACAGCTAAATCTATTACATTTCCATTCATAAAAGCAGTAGCTGAAAATATTACACTACCCGGTAATACATTGCAAGTTGTTCCTCTTTTAACTAAATAAACATTCTTATTTCCAAGTGCAGCGCCAATCATTGCACTGGCTATTACGCCAACTGACTCTATATCTTCAACAGTAGCTACAACAACAGGATCATCGGTTTCAGGCGAAACATAACCTACACCAGGAATCTCTTTTGTTTTCGGTTCAATATAATCTGAAACATCAGTTAAGTTTTTCATCCCCTTTGCGGCGTCAATTGCTGAGTTTGCAACATCTGCGACAAACGGTTCTCCCCCATATGTATCAAAACCTAAAACAATAGCGTCAGGATATCTATCTGGCCTAATATTTGCTTCAGCATATGAAACTCCCTCACCTGCATCATCAGGATTTTGTGAAATTCCAGAC
Source organism: Methanobrevibacter sp. (assembly GCF_045112895.1). GTDB lineage: Archaea > Methanobacteriota > Methanobacteria > Methanobacteriales > Methanobacteriaceae > Methanocatella. The sequence goes on from NZ_JBGUIH010000015.1 coordinate 16,520, forward strand.
AGGTCCCCCTGATTTTCTGCACTCATCCTTAAAATATTGACAATACCTTCATTAACAGATTCAAGTAAGTCATCCTCAACAAATGCGCTGATAACAACATCATCGCCTGTAACATTTGTTAAAGCCGCATCCCTTGCACCCAAATCTATAAGAGTATGAAGGTTCATTTCTATAGTTTCTACTAGCTTAGAACTACATGATACATCATTTCTAGATATATCTGCACCTATAGCCGTAATCTTCAAATTAACACCTTGGATTTTTTGATTGATTAAATAATAAAATAATTATATTTTATTGATATGTTATTTGTTGTTTAATTTATATAAAGATTAAGAAACTTTAATAAATAAGCCTTGTTAAATATATTAAACAATGTATTCAGAAACAAAAATTGCAATTCCAATCTTTCAGAAAAAATACAAAGATGTGATTGAAGTAGCTCAAGATTGCATTGATAAAGGAGCGGATATTCTGGAGTTTAGAATCGACGCCCTGAAAAATCCTAATATCGATGACATCAAAAAGACAATTGAAGAGATTAACTTTCCGATGATTGCTACAAATAGGATCAGCACAGAAGGCGGATCCTTTAAGGGAAGTGAAGAAGAGAGGTTCAATATTTTATATGAATGCTGTGATTTAGTTGATTACGTAGACATTGAGCTGCAAAGCAATGATGAATACATCCATAAAATCCATGACACCGGTGTTACCACAATTGTTTCTTATCATGACTTCAAAAAGACACCGGAATTAAATGAAATAATGTATATCGTTGAAAAAGAGCAAGAGCTTGGAGACATTGCAAAAGTTGCATTCATGCCTCAGAATCTGGAAGATACATTGACCATATTGGCCGTTCTTTCACACTGCAGGAATACAATAGCCATTTCTATGGGTGATTTGGGAAGCTATACAAGAGTCATGGCAGCTAAATTCAACTCACCAATAACTTTTGCAGCCGGAACCGACGTTACAGCACCCGGCCAAATTGATATTGAAACAATGAGAGCTCTTTTTAATATGGACTTAAATATTATAGACGAGTGATTTTAATGGCTAAAAAAATTATTTTAGCTCTGATAGTACTTATTTTATTAGTTATTGCGGCAATGGTATTTATTTTTAATAATTCTGTGGATGTCTATATTGATGGTGAAAACGTCAGTGTGGACACGTTTACGCTTTCAGATATTGATACTGCCGGCCTAAATAGCGATATATGCGAATATGCCGTGGATGTGATGAATGACACTACTTCCAACGCAACGACCCTTAAAGGCGGCATTGAGAATATCTGCAACTATTATGGGCTTGATGATGTGGAGGTCAACATTGATTCAAGTCTCGGACCTGACCAAATTCCCGTTATCGTCTATGTTGATGGAACATCCATGCTACCAACATTAAAGGACGGGCAAAAGGTTCTTTTGAACAAAACCCACAATGTTCATGTCGGCGACATTGTTGTGGCTGAATCCGATGAGTATGGTGGAATCATAAAAAGAGTGGATCAGATTGATGGAAATGACGTTCATTTAGTCAGCGACAACAAACAAGTGTCCTACGAACGCATTAATGGTGTTTTATATGAAGTCAAAGGCATATCAACCTGGGTCGACATATCTGACATTAATGGTGTTGTAATAGCTTATTGAAAAAAAATGGAAATAATGCAATGAGCATTATTTCCAAAGGGATATTTGAGAACAAATAATTCGAATTTTACCGTGAGAGACTACACGGCGCTGTCCCCCTCTTCGCCGGTTCTTATTCTTATTACATTGTCAATCGGGTAAATGAATATTTTTCCATCCCCAATGTTTCCTGTGTGAGCGCCTTTCTTAATCGCCTCAACAATGGTATCTACATTTTCATCTTTTACAACAATTTCAATACGTGTTTTTGGAATCAGATCAATACAATAGCTAGATCCTCTATAGGATTCCTTTATACCTCTTTGGCTTCCCCTTCCTTTGACTTCTGAAACGTTCATCGCTTCGCATCCTACTTCTGAAAGAGCGCTTTTTACATCAATGTATTTTTCTGGTCTTATAATCGCAACTATGCTTTTCATCTCATCACCTAGTTAAAGTTATATGCAGATTCTTCGTGAAGATTAGTGTCTAATCCCCCTATCTCTTCGTATTCTTCAACTCTAATACCATTCATTGATTTATCAAGTACTTTAGCAAAAATGAAGCTTAATGTAAATGAATATATCAAGGTAGCAACCACACTGATTATCTGTATTAAGAGCTGTTCAGGGTTTCCTGCGATTAATCCGGCAACTCCGCCGACTGCAGGCACTGCAAAGATTCCTGTTGCAATTGCACCCCATACTCCAGACATACCGTGTATTCCCCATACATCTAAGGCATCATCATATCCGAATCTTGGTTTTAAGTAATATATTGCACAGTATGAAACAAATGGAGCTATTGCACCAATAGCCATTGCTCCTGGAACATCAACAAATCCTGCTGCCGGAGTAATAGCAACAAGCCCTGCAACTGCGCCGGAAATTGCACCCAATACTGTCGGTTTTCCAACCACATATGTATCTAATGCTGTCCACACTATTAAAGCTACTGCCGCTGCAACATTTGATACAATAATTGCATTTGCCGCAAGCCCATCTGCTGCAAGACCGGATCCTCCATTGAATCCCATCCATCCAAACCAGAGCAATGCTGCACCAAGAACTGCATAACCTAGGTTATGTGGAATTAATGAAGTGTCTCTTCTTTTACCTAACACTATTGCGACGGCCAATGCGGCTGCACCGGAGTTCATGTGAACTACTGCACCTCCTGCAAAGTCAAGTGCTCCCATTTGCATTAACCATCCTCCTCCCCATACCCAGTGGGCAACAGGGATATATACTAAACAAATCCAAAAGATTGTGAAAAGCACCCATGCTTTTGTTTTCATCCTTCCAACCAATGCTCCAGAAATAAGTGCAACAGTCAGACCTGCAAAGGCACATTGAAACATTACAAACAATAATGTTGGAATTGATCCTGTTAAATCATCCAATGCAATTCCCTGTAAGAAGAAATTTGTTGGAGACCCTATGATTCCCCACATGTCGCTACCAAATGCAAACTGATAGCCGAATGTTACCCAAATCACACTTACAATTGAAAATGCAATGAAAGTTAAAAAAATTGTATTTAAAACATTTTTACGTTTACTTAATCCTCCATAAAAAAATGCGACCGCTGGAATACTCATTATTAACACTAAAAGACTGCATACAAGTATCCATGCTGTGTCACCTGCACTAAAAACTACCATTATATCTTACTCATTACTTTTGATTATTTATTATAAATTTTAATATGCCGGAAATAGTCGGCAATTATATGTCGGAAGTATTATTCCGATATATAGTAATTGAACAACATAGTATATAAATCTTTTGTAAAACAAAAAATCAATGTACAAAAAGTAACAATTTGACTGAAGATTAAACAAAAATATATAAAAACTTAAAAAACAATAAACGATTCAGCAAAAAATACGCAAAGAAAAAGTAAAATTTGGTTAAAAAACAATTTTTGAAGAAAATCTTAAATATTAGCTTTTTAAAAAATTAATAATAGTATAGTTTAAATTGTTTAATAAAAATAATATAGGGTTATTATGAAAGACTCAGTAAAAGCAAATCTAATAGTATTTTTGATAATTGGCCTAATCGCATTTGGTATTAGCTCCGCATTTGCTAGTCTTACAATACATGAGGACAATGATTCATATAAGTTAATCCCTATAGAAAATGATTCATTTGAACCAAACTACATTAACAAGGTTCCAACAATCATTCCAAAAGTCGAAAACAACATTACACATAACATAACAAACAATACGACTGATTACGACATTAATGATACAGTGATTGACACAGATGATTTAGAAGAAGAAAATCTGGAAATCCCCGAAATTGAATATGAGGACTGATAAAATGAGTGAAAAAAAGAAATTTATCAGAGATAGCGTTTATGGAGACATCAACTTAAACAATTTTGAAGTACGGATTATGGATATGCCCCAATTCCAACGCTTAAGAAGAATTAAACAGTTAGGTTTGATCGGTTTGATTTATCCCGGAGCGACCCATACTCGATTTGAACATTCTATAGGAACAATGCATCTTGGATCTAAACTAGCTGAAGAGCTTAATTTGGAGGAGGATGAAATTGAACTGATTAGAGCTTCAGCACTCCTGCATGATATTGGCCATGGCCCATTTTCACATGTCTCTGAAGGAGTTCTATCCGTCCCTCATGAAGAATTGACCAAATTTGTCGTTACAAAAACATCAATGAAAGATTTGCTTGAAGAGAAATTTGACGTTAACGAAATTATTGACATTGTAACCGGAAAAGGCCATTTGGGGCCGATTGTTTCAGGAGAGCTTGATGTTGACAGAATGGATTACCTTTTAAGGGATTCACATAATACAGGAGTGGCTTATGGAATAATAGACTATGAAAGAATCATCTCAAATTTAAGATTAGATGACGGATTGATTTTAGACATCAAAGGTGTTCAAGCTGCTGAAGGAGCCCTTGTTTCAAGATATTTCATGTACCCAAGCGTTTACCAACATCACACAACAAGAATCGTTAATTCAATGTTTAGAAGAGCGCTTAAGAGAGTGTTTGATGAAAAAATAATCAATGAAAATGAAATCTACAGATATGATGATGCCGAGTTAATTGGAGTATTCAGACATTGCGACAACGAATTTGCAAATGACATAATGTCAAGATTGGATGAAAGACGCATCATGAAAAGAGTTAAAAGCATCAGATTGGATAATTTCAAACATCCCGAAAAGATGTATAAAATTAAGCAGGAAACTCTCAGAAAAGCCGAAGAGGAAATTGCCGAAGATTACAGCCTTGATAAGGATTATGTATTCATAAATATTGCAGAATACCCTAGGTTTGATGAAATGAAAACCCAAGTTAGCGTGGATGGGAAACTGTATCCATTGACTGAAATATCCAACATTATCGGAGCGCTAAGTAAAGCAAGATTCAATATACCTGACATTAGCGTTTATGTTAAAGAGGAAGAAAAAAGCAAATTTACAAAATTCAAACTAGAAAATTACCTGGATTTACCTGAAATAGACAGGGAAAAATTCCATGGAATACATTATGACCAAATCAAACTTTTTTAGGAGATTAATATGATAGTAGTTGCAATTACCGGAGCAAGCGGAGTAATATATGGAATACGACTTCTTGAAGCTCTAGGGGAATTGAATATTGAAAATTCATTAGTGATTAGCGATGCTGCAAAAATTGTCATTGAATCGGAAACCGACTACAAAGTTGAGGATGTGATTAAGCTTGCAGATACCAATTACGATTTCAACGACTTGACAGCTTCCATAAACAGCGGGTCATTCAAAGCGGATGCGCTAGCCATTGTGCCATGTTCCATGAAGACACTGTCTTCAATAGCCAATGGATACGGAGCAAATACAATAACAAGAGTGGCTGACGTAAGCCTAAAAGAAAGAAGGCCAACAGTCATTGTTCCTCGTGAAACTCCACTTAGAAGCATTCACTTACAGAATATGCTAACATTATCACAAGAGGGGGCTATAATTTTACCTGCAATGCCTGGATTTTACTCAATCCATGATACGGTTGACGACCAGATAAATTTTATTGTCGGGAAAATTCTGGATTCTCTAAAAATTGAAAATAATCTGTTCAAAAGGTGGGAATGAATGTTGGAAGATAACGATTTTATTAAATCATGTGATGTTCCAGGACCAACAAAAGAAGCAATCAGAGCCATAATAGTCTACAAATCAGGAGTCACTTCTGAAGATAAGGTTGTTGATTGCGGATGCGGAACCGGCGGGATTACCTGCGAGTTTTCGCAAAGGGCTCGTGAAGTGATATCCATCGATACAAATCCGGAAGCAATTGAAATAACTTCAAAAAACCTTAAAAAATTCGGTCTTGGAGATAATGTCACATTAATTAACGATGATGGAGCAAATGCCTTAAAGGATATTGATGATATTGATATTGCCATTGTTGGGGGCAGTGGCAGACAACTTGAAAATATCCTAGACATTGTTCATGAAAAACTGAATTCAAAAGGCAGAATCATAATTACAGCGATTCTAGTCGACACTAAAGTTGAAGCTGTTAACAAACTTAAGGATTTGGGATACAATCCCAAGCTTATGGAAGTTAATGTTTCCAATGGCAGGATTCTCGATCGTGGCATTCTAATGATTAGTGAAAATCCTATAGCCATTATAACCGCTAAAAAAAGATAAACTGGAGATTTAAAAATGGATGAACATAAACGTTGGAAAATTAAATTTTCAATATTGATGGTTATTTTGATAATTATCATTTATGGATCAAATTACCTCGTATTGGGTGATGGGGAGCACATTATATCCTATGTCTGGACTCACTTAGGATTCATTCCTGTCGACATACTTGTTGTTGCATTTTTACTTGATGAAATTATTGAGAAAAAAGAAAAAGAAGCTATGCTCGAAAAATTAGACATGCTTATGAGCACCTTCTTTTCTG
>NZ_JBGUIH010000016.1:0-52255 GCF_045112895.1 Methanobrevibacter sp.
ACGCCAGTATCATTACGTAACTCAACACTAATATTATCAGGTCTAATGCCATCTTGATCATTAGCATCATCCCAAACCTTAGTAACATTGATTGAAATACGTTTGTAAACAGTCACATTTGCAGTATCGTTAGTTTCGTTGGTCTCATTTGATCTAGCAGTAACATTATTTACCAAAGTACCGTTAGTTAAAGTTCTGAACCAAACAGTGAAAGTAGCATTTGCACCTTTAGCAAGAGTGCCGTAAGTGAAAACATAACTATTTCCAACTCTAGTCCAACCTTTATCCTCAGAATAACCAACAAAAGTAAACTCATTTCCATCAAAGATGTCAGAAACATTCACAATATGTAAATCACAGTCACCAGTGTTGAATACAGTAATATTGAACGCAACAGTATCATTAATATGGACATCATCTGTAATATTTAAACTTACTTTCTCAACAGTCATATTAGGACTGTAAACAGTAACATTAGCTGTATCATTAGTATCATTGGTCTCATTGGACCTGGCAGTGACATTGTTTACCAAAGTACCATTGGTTTTAGCCTTAAACCATATAGTGAAAGTAGAACTTTCTCCAACATGTAATGTAGGATATGACTCTTTCATCACTCTCTTGACAGTTACATTATCAGCACTTTCGTCACCATTTTTAATGTCATAATCAACACTAGGACTCATATTAGTTAAAGTACCATTGACTAACATTTTGAATTTAAGTGGAATTTTTAAAATTTCATTAGAATTCATAGTCAAATTCACAAAAATCTTATCATCCATTTTTACAACAATATTGTCATCAATAGAACCAACATATTCCAATTCTGTTGAATTATAAACATCAATAAGAGTAATGTTTTCAATGGTGCACCCACCGCGATTATAAATAGTGATTTCATAAACAATAATATCGCCAGCACCTAATGTAGCATTGTAAATGAAAGTGTTATTGTTCTTAATCCAAGTTATATTATTGGAATGAACAATATACTCCAATTCAGTTGAATTAAATAACTCATCAACAGTCACATTATAAAGATTGCAGTCACCAGTATTGTTAACTGTAATATTAAACGCAACTGTATCATTAACAATGATAAAATCAGTGCCATTCAATGAAACTTTCTCAACAGTCATATTAGGACTGTAAACAGTAACATTAGCTGTATCATTAGTATCATTGGTCTCATTGGACCTAGCAGTAACATTATTTGGTAAAGTACCATTAGTTAAAGTCATGAACCAAACAGTGAAAGTAGTATTCTCACCTTTAGCAAGAGTACCATAAGTGAAAACAAAACTTTCTCCAACTCTGGTCCAACCTTTATCCTCAGAATAACCAACAAAAGTAAAGTCACCAGCACTAAACACATCAGTAACATTCACATTATGCAAATCACAGCCACCAGTATTGAATACAGTAATATTAAACGCAACAGTATCATTAACAATTACAAAATCAGTACCATTCAATGAAACTTTCTCAACAGTCATGTTAGGACTTAAATCTCCTATTACCTCGAAATTGGTATAGTTGAAAATTTCAGTATAATAAGTACTTTCTTTGTAGAACGCGGAAACTGTGTAGTTTCCAGGATCTAAAGTGCCTTTAATCTTAGTGAGCGGTAAGTCAATAGTTCCATAGATATCTGTCTTTTCGATAGCATAATATTTCCTTTGTTTGCCATTGTCCTCGAAAATGTATTCACCAGTAGTTTCATTATAATAAAACTCTGTAACTTTACCGTCAGGTAAATTGAATGTATATTTGTTGTTGGTTTTATTGTGTAAAACTACTGTTATCTTACCAGATTCGTTAAATGTGTATTGATCTACTTCAGGATTTACAGATTCATAGTCACATGTTGTTATTTTACCGGAATTATTGCAGACATATTTACCAGTATCATCATCAAATGTATATGTACTGTTTTTACCGCATTGAGTTACATTAATTTCGTTACCCTGATTTTGGATTTCATAAAGCGGATGAACAATATAAGTAAATCTATTAATTTCTTCACCTTCTCCAACATATTCATATTCTCCAGTCTCATCATTATAAACGAAACTTCCGTTTCCGTTGTAGAGAACTAAAGTAATAACCTGATTGTTTTCGAAATCATAAAGATATATATCATCAGCATCCGGACTGTCAACAGGAGTAACGTATCTATCTTTTGGGGTTGTTTTATTGATTACTTGTCCATCGACAGTATAAAATGGATAAGTAATATTTTTTACTTGAACATCGCTTTCACCATTCGCATTATGAATAGCATTTGCGATATTGTCCCCTCCTTGATGACTAACACTGATTGTAATATCATCGGTTCGATTGAATCGTGTGTTAGGCTTAGGAGTTAAATTTAATTGATAAGACCATGCTTGGTTATCAAAGAAATTAGAGTCATGGACTCTTAGTGTTGAATCTTCCACATATATTGCTGAACCGTTAGTTGCGGTATTGTTATAGAAATTAGCTTCAAGATCCACACCCTCGGATCCAGATATGTGGAAAGCACCGCCCAGACCATATCCATCATCAATATTGCCTGTAGCATGGTTATCAATAAATGTTGAGTTTTTGACTATTAGATTTGTAGCCCAATCGACATCGGCAAATCCTCCGTTTTGGGCCGTGTTGTTATTACCGATAATATCCTCTAGATATGTGTTTTCACCATCAACATATAATGCTCCACCGGACCAGTAAGCAGTATTGTCTGAAAAGGTGTTATGGGTGAAATTGGTATTTTCACCGTCTGCATATACTGCTCCACCCATACTGCTTGCATGATTTGATGAAATATTATTGTTGGTAAATAGTGTATTGGATCCGTCAATCACGATTCCTCCACCGAAAACACCTTTATTGTCGGTTACATTATTGTCTGAAAATTCATAGCCATCTCCGGAAACATAAATTCCACCACCCATATTACCTTCATTGGAATCAATGGTGTTGTTTTGGAATTTACCTTCATGACCGGAAACATAAATCGCACCACCACCTAAGAATGCTTCATTATCTGTAAAATTGGAATTTTTAACAATTACGTTATCTCCTTGAACATTTAATGAACCACCGTAATAATCGGCAGTGTTGTTTGCGGATGTGATGTTGTCAAAATAGGCAGAATTTCCGTAGACATATATTGCACCACCTTCCTCGGCAGTGTTATTTGTAAGGATTACATCTTCAACATGACAATTGTCACCCTCGACATAAAATCCTCCACCGCTTGTAGTAGCGCTGTTATTGTCTAAAGTACAATTTCGAACAGTAGTGTCATTACCTTTAATATAGGATGAACCACCTATGTTTGCAGTGTTATTTGATGAAGTAATATTTTCAAATAAAGCCCCATTTGCAATAAGGAAAATTGCTCCACCTTCTGTTCCTGCATCATTATTGGAAACAACAGTATTTTTAAACTCACTAGGTGTAGATGTAGTATTGATGAAGAATCCACCACCTTCATGTATAGCGCTGTTATTCTCAATAATACAATTATCTACATTAGTTGTACCAATAATGTATAAGTCGATTGCTCCACCTCTATCAGCAGTGTTATTATAACATTCACAATCTATTATGTCAACATGATTAATCTTATACATGTGAAGAGCACCACCTTGCGCTCTCTCATCATCACGATTTCCTTTTGCGGTATTGTTTACGAATGTTGTATTTACATATTTTAAATCAGGTGTACTGCCCTGATTTAAATCTATTGTAACGTCAATAGCACCACCATTACCCTCGAAAGCAGTGTTTAAATAGAAATCAGAATCATAAGTGTTTACTCTTCCCCTTAATGCACCACCATATGAACCTTGGTTCCTTTCAAAGGTGGAATTTCTAATTGTGGTTTCTCCCCTACAGGACCAGATTGCTCCACCACCATTAGAAACCTCACTAGGATTATTGTAAATACTTTTCGCTACGTTGTCTTTGAATATGGAATTTTCAACTTCCATACTTTCAGTATATTCCATTCTGATTGCCCCACCACCAGTATTAGCAGTATTTGAGGTGAAATTGGAATTTTGCACGGTTATATCTTCACAATCATTGGCGATGAAAATTGCTCCACCACCTTGACCGTCACCGACACCTAATGCATTGTTTTTAGTGAAATCACATGAATCTACATTAAAATTATAGCAGTAATCATTAACATAAATTGCTCCACCATCGATTGATGCATTATTATTAGTGAAATTTGAGTTAGATATGGTCGCATCATCGTGATAAATACTTATCGCACCACCAGAAGTAGAAGCAGTGTTGTCTTCAAATTCACAACCGTCCACGGTTAATCCCGGCCTACCGGCATATATTGCACCACCAATAGCACCGTGATTGTCTATGAATGTACAATCTATTACTTTCGTATTTGAAGCCTCCTCATCGGAATAAATTGCTCCACCATACTGTTCTGCATTGTTGTTATTGAAAATACAATTTTCAACAGTGGCGTCAGGACCTGACAAATAGACTGCACCACCAAATCCGCCCCATCTTCCGCGATTGTCTGAAAAATTACAGTTTTCAATCTTGAGATTTGAAGCAGATGTTGTTGCTCTCACAGCTCCGCCGTATTGATTTTCACAGTTTTCAAATTCACAATTTGTTATTGTACAATCTGAAGCGTCAACCGCTACAGCGGAACCTGGACCGTTTCCACCATTGGAATTTATAATTTTAATATTTGTTAAAGTAACGCCAGAAGCCTGGATGTTGAATACTTTAGCATGATTAGCATCAATAGTAGAAACACCGTTAGGATTGGAACTGGATCCACCACTTATGATTATATTAGGAACATTGACATTGATAATTTCATTTCCATTCCATTCCGTCCAACCAGATGAGATATCCTGATTTCCCAAATAAAGTGTATCCCCAGGTTGAAGAACACCATTATTAAAGATAGTTTGAATATCCTGAACTGTTGAGCCGGATAAATCATAAGTTGCAGACAATACTTCTGCGTCATTGCTGACGCCTAATGAACTATCATCCACAGATTCGGATATTGGAACCGATAATGAACCACCATCCGACGTGCTTATTATCGTCTCATTTATTGAATTATCATTTGCTGCGCTTGCAGCCCCCATAAAAGATACGAACAAGAATAATATCAAAATAATTAATATCGAATTAATTATTTTTCGCTTGATATAATCTCCTCCTATTCGATACAATTTTTTACTTACACATATAATAAACAAAGTTTATCATACCGATCCGGATAAAAAAATCCGGATAATGTAAAAAAATATTCAATCTTTTTTGAATTTATTAAAAATAATAACAATCTCTTTTATATTGTTAAGGATTGATTAAAGTTTTTTGAACAAAATAACTTGTTCCATCTAATAAAAATCAAGATTAGAATATTATCTTACATCTTTACATTAACTGCAATGATATATAAACCTTACAAAATCAGTTCACAAGCCAACAATTTCATTGAAAAAAAAGCATTATTCCAATGATTTTAAAAAACTGAAAACCGATTTAATCCATGATAAAATGATATGATAAGGCAAATATTCAAAACGAATAAAAAAACACCAAAAACAAATGATAGATATTACAAGATATTGTAGACAAAATAATTGGCTGATTTCAACAATAAATTCAATGTTTAAACCAGTTTCCGCACTTGATTTCATAAAAACAATTTAAAAACAATTTAAGTGACAATACCCCTTTTACATTTACAGATTTCAATAGTCCAATATTGTATTTAATCTGCATGAACAATACAAAAAGAAAAAAATGGAATTGCAAAAGAGCACCCATTTCCTATCCAAATTAGGAAAAATCACGAAAATAAGCCGATTTGAAATCGGCAAAATACAGGCAAAAAAACCTTTTTTGGATAAAATTATTCCTTGTAAATCATAATCATGAAAGTAGAATAAATGAAAATCATTCATCAATGACTATCATTTTTTCCATGATTTCAATTATGTGCAGATTCAATGGATTTTCCAAAGACAGATAAACCTCATTGCATCTGGATGAGCCGAACTCGGCAAAGTAGGGGGTCTGGCCGCATCCGCCTTCAACGGTTGCACCGAATGTAGCTTCACCATCTCTGACTCTCACTCCAAAGTCGGCAAACTCGAACTCCAAAACGTTTTCCAGATCATCGGTCCTGAAAGTCTCCCTGATGTTGGCATATTCAAGCTCAAAAACCGCTTCATCACCAGAATTCACACAGCTTGCAAACACCAGCCTAATGTATATTCCATCTTCTGAAGTTTTCCTGTCTAAAAATTCGAAAAATTCGTCGCTCATCTCATCGAAAGAATACTTTTCATCGGCCATGCCTGCATATGTCGGCATGTAGTCATTGGATGAAAGCTCATCCACATAGAAATGGAAGTCTTTGTTGCCGCTGACGGACCTTTCGACAGTCTCTTTTACGTTTACATTGATTTTTCTTGTTATTTCCATATATGATTCCTCTAAGTGATGGTTAAATCTTGATGTGATAGACATTCCAATAGAAGTTCCTTATGTATACCATCGGATTGCCGGTTTCCAGATAGCTAAATGCAGCGAACACCAATGCATGAAGCATGATCATAATTAGCAGAGCCACTGCAATATATTCGAAAATGAATATGATGTCCCAATAATCAATCATCCAACCCTTCCAATGATACCTGCAGCCGTGAAATGGAGAATAAGTGGTGAACAAATAGTAAAACGGCCGCCATTAAGTTTATGTTAAAATTAAAAGAAAACTACACTTTATGCAATATAGGCTTGTGGTGTAAGTATAAAATCCTTGAAAAATCTAAAGCCCTAATCTAATATGATGGTGTGGTTATCAATCAACTTTGAAATGTATTATAAATTAAGTTTGAGGTTGTATAAAAAGATTTTCATTAGGAAATATTGCCCTTATCGCGTTAACCATAAATGTTAGAAGTTAAAATAATTATTGTTTTCATAATAATTGCATAACCTGCATAAAAAACAAGAAGTTTCAAATGAGAACAGTTTTTCAAAGTGAAAGCAATATTAAAAATAAAAATGTTTATTATACGGGTGTAAAAAATTGATTGAAAAAATAAAAAAGAATCTTAACCAGTTAAGAACAAGTTAATTCTGCGTTTTCTATTTATTCATCCCATTTTATGACCAAAAACATCAAAAAACGGGATGCATGGCAATCATAAGATATGCTATTGACTACCAGCCACATATTACTTTAAAGGAGTCTCAGGCTCAAGTCAAACAACAAATTACCTTCATTGCCAATTAAGCCATAGCTGATCACTTCACTATATATCTAAAGTAACCAATTCACCTTTGGCCAATAATAACATCAAACTTCAGTCAAAGAATCAAACCACATTGTAATTCTAATAATTCAATATTGCCTCTTAAGGTCCATTTTGCTACATTAAATAAACCTTTAAAGATTTAGGCAATCGCCAAACATCCAGCATCACTTGGACAATATGGAATCAAGGATTATCCAAGCAAATAAATTACCGGCTTGAACTTCACTCCGCTACAGATCAACCAATAGACAAATCGAATCTGATCGGCAGCAGCAGCGTTATTGAATCGAACATTAGACTTCTCAGTGTCATGAATGCTGGAATCGCAATTGCAATATTCATAATTTTTGCCCCTATCAAGATAATGTAACCAAAACAAGAGAAAACAGGAAGTCGACATTTCCGAAATCCCCCATTTCACCACTTTATCAAAACTACCCTTCTGATGGAGCCGCAGCAATAACTTTAAATCCAGCTGGCAAGTATCTTACCGCAACATCACCCGCAGCGCATGGACAATAAATTAAATGAATCAATTCCATTCAATCAAATCACCAATAGCTAAATTGGATGCATTAACGATTGCTGATTGCAAAGTCACAAATAGGATTTTCATCAGTAGTTCTGTTGGTTTCGTGAAGTCAATTTACAACTAAGATATTAGTTAAGTGCCTAAAAGTCCTGTTTAAGTAACCGATAGGGAAAAGGCCGTGAATTAGATTAAAATCATCAATTCAGAAGTGGCCTTCAAGTTACATATCAACACGACATTTTGGCAATATAACGCATTATTAGTGAATTAATTGTGAAATCGACAGCACTCTTAACATAAGCCGGTTGATTAGGATTTCTAACTAGTGTTTAACGGCAACAGCCCATTACCTCTTTTACAGCAATATCCTCAAGGCAAGTTACATTAGCGATTTTTTGCCCAAGTTTCATCGCTAAAGAACAACCTTAATTGCAGATGCAAAAAGTCAAAGGCATTTGATTTGGACAATCAAATAACCATTTGCAACCATCTGCACTGCAACCAAATAAGAGAATTTGCCGGAACGAATAATTTTTCCGAAATCAATAGCATTTGAGGGCCCAATCTCAATAGATTGAAATCGAAAACTTTTCGTTCACGCAAAAGAATCGTTAACTGCTTTGTTAATATTGATTAAGAAACTAACCAAACGTTAAGCATTACTGTTTTTTTCACAATGACACCTGCAGCGTTATTCTAAGCCCTATTTACTAAAGTTGTATGTCATTAGTGACTCATAACAGTCACCAGCAGCAACATGAGAAATAACCAACCATAGAAGAAATAGCATAACCTTAACCACATCCAACAACATTCAATTTCAACATCAAAAGAGACATCGACAGCCATATTGATGGAACGACAGTGCACCGACGAATACTCTCACCAACTGTTTTGCCAATAGTCAAGTCAACTATCGAAAAAACATCATCCGTGAGTGTTATCAATTACAGAATCACTACCCCCTCTCAGCAATTGTAACTTTGCCAATAATATGCATAACCTAAGGCTTATGCAATCTCAAAACCGTTCCTGTGGCAAATGACTGAAAGAATGTTTCCAATCATCGCCATTATTTAAAGCAGCATCAGGCATAATACACGCAATCAGCGAACAATAAAACAGCAATATCGGAAGGTCTGACACCATCTTGGTCACTGGCTTCATCCCAAACTACAGCAAAGCTACAGATAATGCCTGGAAAATGAGCACTATAATCATGAGCCATTACAATTTTGAGCAACTGCAACGTTGCAATTAATAAAAGCATCTTCGAACACACGTCAAGCATAGGTTACTGAAAAAATAGTGCATCGCTTAAAAAAGCAATGTCAAAAGGTTGATGCCATCTTGGTCTTTGGCATCATCCCAAACACAGTAACAACATCTTGGGTAATGTTGGAATGAGCGTTACCTATCACAAAACTGCCCTTGCCCTCACATCATGAACATCCTGATTAGAGACATCTCTTCACCGAAGGCATATGATATATCAGAACGTTCTTATGCAGCAATTGCTGAAAGCTCTTTTTCCAATAATTACTATAATATTAGCTGCATCAGCACATACAAGCCATCAGACAACAGTACAACAGCAATATTGAAAAGTTTGATGCTTTATTTGGCCATTTGCATCATAAGACTTTTAGTAACATTTACCTCACTCAATATAGGAATATGAGTGTATCAGCTAAAGTTAAATTAACTGAAATGAAATTTTGACCTATAATCAATACGTGTAACGTCAATCTCTGCCATACCCCTTTTCAGGAGCGTTCTCTCAGATATGAATATATATCGAAGGCACTCCTCCAATGTGAAATGAACATTAGAGAACACAGCCGTAGTTACAGCCTAATCGCAGACACTAATTGGTCGGGATTAGTAAAACTATTTTTTTACAGACATCATTTCTCCCATGCAATACAATCTTTTACTTACCCATATGATAAATCAAATTTATCATACTCCCGGAAATAAATCCGGAAATGAAAAAAACCCAAATACCAAAAGATTGAATGATGTAAAATATTTTATACAAAATTGAATCATGATATTAAGATTTCTTCATTTAAAAGTTTAAAATAAGATAAATATAAAATTAACTAAAATGCCCTATTCATTATTATTAATGAAAAATTTTTTAAAAAAAAAGTAAAAATTTTGAAGAGAATCTATAATTCTCCCCTTTCACGTCTTTCATCCAATAGCTTAAGGCCTATTTCGCCAAACTTGTATTTTTGTATCTTTCCACTTGTTGTAAGAGGGAACTCATCGACAAAGAACACATATTTAGGCACCTTGAATCTTGCAATGGAACCTATGCAGAAATCACGGATGTCCTCTTCGGTTACATCGTCAAATCCTTCATTCTTGATGATGAACGCCCCGACGATTTCACCGTACTTCTCATCTGGAATTCCTGCAACCTGGACGTCCTGAACGCATTCATGGGTAAAGAGGTACTCTTCTATCTCACGAGGGTAGATGTTTTCACCGCCTCTGATGATCATGTCCTTGATACGGCCGACAATGGAGTAGTATCCATCTTCGTCAACGGTAGCCAAATCGCCGGAGTGAAGCCATCCGTCAGGCTCGATTGTCTCGGCGGTCTTTTCAGGCATGTTGTAGTATCCCTTCATTACGTTGAATCCGCGGCACATTATCTCTCCTGTTTCGCCAGGACCCAATTCCTCGCCGGTTTCAGGGTCTATAATCTTGACTTCGATATTAGGGAACTTGCGGCCGACTGTATTGATCTTTTTCTCGAATGAATCTGCGGCATTTGTCTGTGTAAAACCAGGGCCCGCTTCGGTAAGGCCGTATACGCTAGTAATCTCCTTCATGTTCATCTTTTCGATTGCATCCTTCATGGTCTCGACCGGACAGGTTGATCCTGCCATGATTCCTGTTCTTAGGGAGGACATGTCAAACATCTCAAACATAGGATGGTTCATCATTCCGATGAACATTGTCGGAACTCCGTAGATTGATGTGCATTTCTCCTTCTGGATTGATGAAATGGCTAAAAGAGGATCATATTCCTCCAGAACGACCATTGTTGAGCCGTGGGTAATCACTGCCATTACGCCTAAAACTGTTCCGAAACAGTGAAAGAGAGGCACCTGCAACAAAAGCCTGTCCTTTTCTGTGTAGTTCATGTTTTCCCCAATGTAATATCCGTCATTTAAAATGTTACGGGATGTAAGCATTACTCCTTTCGGGAAACCTTCAGTTCCTGAGGTATACTGCATATTGATTACGTCATATTGACTAACTGCATCCTTTACCTTTTGAAATTCATCATCGTCATAGTTCATGCCCAAAAGCAGCAGTTCGTTTGTGTTATACATTCCGCGGTGCTTTTCCTGGCCTACATGGAAAATGAACTTTAAATAAGGAAACTTCTCGGTAACCAAATGGCCTCTTGCACATGTCTTGAGTTCAGGCACAAGCTCGTTGATAATATCGAAATAGCTTGTATCCCTGAATCCGTCGGTCATGGCCAATGCCTTCATTTCGGACTGGCCTAGAACATACTCAAGTTCATGAGCCTGATAAGCGGTGTTGACTGTTACGATTGTTGCACCTATCCTTGCGGTTGCAAACATGTAGGTCAGCCATTCCGGAACGTTTTTGGCCCAGATTCCTACACGGTCGCCCTTTTCAATGCCGATAGCCAGCATTCCCTTTGCCAGATTGTCGACTCTTTCATTAAATTCCTTATATGTAAATCTTAAATTCCTGTCCGGATAAACTATAAATTCATGATCTGGCTGTTTTTCAACCATTTTTTCAAAAAATTTCCCTATCGGGAGTTCTGTAAATAATTCACTCATTGGAAAGCCTCCATTCCTTTAACTTCAAAATTTCTAATGCCGATAAAACGTTTGCGCAAACCCAACAGCAAGCATCGCAAATCCAAACCAAGAGTGAACAATCCAAATATGTAACTGCCGATATTCTGTTGGTATTTTGTCATTTCAAACATCTTATCAAATCCTCAATCATCATCTAATATGGAGTGTATAGCACTGCAAGTATCTTTGCCTTGTCTTCACCGCTTGCGTGAAGGTGGTGAGGCACTACTGAATCATAGAATATTGTATCTCCTTTTCCAATTGTGTATGTCTCATTACCATAAATAACTTCGATTTCGCCTTCCAGAACATATATGAACTCTTCGCCTTCGTGAGATGAAAGTTCCTTTTCGCCTGCCTCATATTCGATGTCGATTATGAACGGGTCGATGTTCCTGTCGATTTTGCCCGCTCCTAATGAGTGGAATTCCAGATTGGTTGCATTAGTCACATCTTCCCTTCCTGAGAAGTACAGTGAGTTTTCGGTCTTTCCGCCTCTGGTGACGACCGGTCCGAGTTCAGGTGTATCGTCGAGGAATGTTCCTAAGCGCACTCCAAGCGCCCTTGCCATTTTGGTCAGTGGTGTAAGTGAAGGGATAACCTCTCCGTTTTCCATTGCCTGGAGGACTTCAAGCTTAACGCCGCTTCTCTCTGAAAGCTCTTCGATTGTCATGTTCTGTCTATCTCTAATGTCTTTGATTTTCTTTGCAAAGTCTTCGTTTGTCATATATTTTCACTCTTTTGGATTTTTACTTAAAAGATTTAAGTATTTATAGATATCTTTAAGAAGATATATAAAAGTATCCCAAAATTGAACAGATATTTAATTTCAGCTTGGAAATCCTAAAAAAAGTAGTTGTTGATTCAAATTATCTTTCCAGCAATTCGTCGATTTTCTCATTCAGCTTCCTGTTCTCTTCGCGTGATGCTGCAAGCTCATGCCTGACTGCTTCCAGTTCGCCATCGATCCTGTCAATTTTCTCATGAAGCAGCGCCACATTCTCCTCCACATCGGTGTCGATGTTTATGACCTTATCGGTGAAGTATGAAGATATTGCACCTGTCAGTGTGGAGAATATGAAAACCCCCAGGATAAGCAGTATCAGGGAAACGGCTTTGGCCAGCAAAGAATTCGGAGTAACGTCACCATATCCCACTGTTGTCAGTGTACTCATCACAAACCACAGGCTGTCGACCATATCCAGTGTCGGGTCCATGAAATAGATGACAAATGTAAAGACGATTACTATGAAAAGAATCCACCACAGCAGAATGTCGACCTTGGTATTTTCAAAGAATTGGAATAGGATATTGAAGTGCTTTTTAACGAAGTCGGAAACTCTGAACAGCTTTACAAGTATCAGAAAGCGAAAGGCGATAGCTGGAAATGGAAATATCAGTTCCAAAGGCAGTATTCCAATGAAATACAGAATATTATCCCTTAAAAATTGCCTTTTACCATCTTCATTATTCAATTTGAAGAAAAAGTCAAACAGGAGAACGACACATAAAAGAACATCAAAGACAATAACGTAATTAGAAATTCCGCCTGAATCCCTGAACAGGAACAGGTATAGAATCATCAAACAGTCAATGATGATCAGGATATTTATTCCCTTGAAAAGATAATCCCTGTATGTCATGCCTTCACCCATATTTATAATATTAAATATCAAAGTATATAATATTTTTTTATTGGATAAAAATTGCTTTGATTACATTGAATTTAGCCCATATTGGATTATATAGCTTAAAACCAACAAAAAATACATATATTTTAATAACAAACTAATTATTGTAAAGATTAAGCCAATATCTTTACAGTCATGAGAAAAAATAAACTATGTTGCCGATGAGAATTTCCCGGAATTTGGCGTTAAGGTCAGAAGTCTGGCCTTAACAAAAAAATAATATATTAAAAATTATCAAATATCAATCAAGGTGAAAACTTGAAAAGGAAAACAAAAGTCATTCTCATTGTAATCTTTTTGTTGATTCTCGGCGCACTGATTTATTACGATAACGAACAGATTGAAAACTCACCATATCGTGTGCTTGGAAATACAAGCTTGGGCACAGTGGAAAAAATCGTATATGGAAATGAAAGCGCAAACCATACCATCGCATTGATTACAGGAATACATCCAAGAGAAAAGCTCGCAATAAACCCTGAAATCAAAGCGGCAAAGGAATTTGCCAACAAAAGCGATGACGTTAAGATTATACACTATCAGGTCAATGTGACAAAAGACCCTAAAAATTACAAGAAGGGACGCGCTAACGGCGAAAGCCTCGTCCATGACTTCGTCAACCCCGATGTTACAAAATCAGATGCCGACTGTGTAATAATCAGCCATTCACATGTCGACTGGTATGGGGAAGGATTTTATCTTGCAACCCCTGAAATGGACAAGGCATCAGTCAAGATAGCTAAAAAAATAAATAAGACCAGTGATTTCGGATATTATCCGAGAACAGGAAACGAAACATACAAATCAACATCAGCCGTTTTGGTTTCAAAGCCGATAGCAAAAGCGGGATACCCTACCTTCGTATATGAAATTCCGGAAAACATTACCAAGAAGAATTCTACCGACATGACAAAGGAACTGTTCGGACTGATGGTCAAATACACATAGGTGGCAAAATGAAGCTAGAGGAATATCTGAAATATGTAAACAGCGGGAAAAGAATTGTTGCAAATTCCCCGCAACACCTATTAATGCATGAAATGCTTCAGGAGGCATTGAAGGTTACACACAAAATCAACAGCGAATATCACACTTCCGAAGAGATTCAGGAACTGTTTGCTGAATTGACCGGACAGCCCATCAACAGGACTTTAGGCCTGATACCGCCATTCAACACCGACTTCGGCAAGAATATCCATATCGGCGAAAATGTCTTCATAAATTCAGGCTGCAAGATGCAGGACCAGGGAGGAATCTACATTGGAGATGATGTCCTGATAGGCCATAATGCATGCCTTCTAACCCTAAACCATGCCCAAGAACCTGAAAACAGGGCCGACATGTATCCGGCACCCATCTATATTGGCGACAAGGCCTGGCTTGGCTCAAATGTTACCGTGCTTCCTGGAGTCACCATAGGCGAAGGTGCCATTGTTGCGGCCGGTGCGGTAGTCACAAGGTATGTTGAAGCGAATACCGTTGTCGGCGGCATTCCCGCAAGGTTCATCAAAAAGGTTTGCGAATGATTGCCATCCCACAACCATCATTTAGTTAAATTACCTATTGATTAAAACATAGCTTGGTAAAATCATTCAAGATTCTAATAGCTAATTTTAAAATAAGTGATCTTGAAGAACAATTCTGCAAAAAGCAATCTTGAAATCTATATCATCCAACCGAATAAGGCAAAATTTTTAAATTTTGAATAAAAATATATACCAAATGGAACATAAATTAAATTAATTTGAAAAGGGACTGTTATTTATGTTAAGTATTAACCAATGTTATTTAGATTTTGTAGATAAAATCCTAAAGCAAGGAAAAGAAACCTATAAAGACTCAAATCATCATTTAGTTGAAAGTTTAGGTAATTTTTACATAATTGATGATCCGATGGACTTGAAATTCAGAGCAAAATATCAAAACTACACCACACAGATGATGCTTGCAGATATTAAATCCGGAAAATATGACCTTGACGGATGCCCTATCAAAAGCGATGCATTATACGAATACGTAAGGTCTGCAGAAGACCCGGACATCATCGAAAACACCCAAGGATTCGTATACACATATCCAAACCGCATCTTTGCACACTTTGACGTGGACCAGTTTGAAACCATGAAGAAAAGAATTCTTAATGCAACCGGATCCAACAGGGCGGTGGCAGTAACAATCAACCCTGTGGAAGATGCTGAAGAAGAGGACATCCCATGCCTTCAGTTCCTGCAGTGTTTAGTCAGGGACAATGAGCTGACAATCCATTGTATCTTCAGAAGCAATGATATTTTCGGCGCATTTTACTCAAATATGTATTTCATCGCTTATCTTGGATTGAAAATGAAAGAGGAAGTCAACAAAGAGATTATGGGTGAAAAATTAAACTTTGGTGGAGTTCACTATCACTCAACTTCCGGACACATCTATAATACTGATTTAAAAGCAGCCCGCAAATTAATTAAAGCGAACAAATAAGGTTTTTTAACCTTATTTTTTAATTGTTATCTTATTGCTTATTTTGGCCTTGCCGTAGCTGGTGGTTATGGCATATTTGCCCACCTTATATTTTTTGGTTATCTTACTGTTTATCTTCAAAGTGGCCTTTCCATACTTGTTGGTCTTTATCTTATAGGTCTTGCCCTTGAACTTGAAGGTGAGCTTCTTGTATTTTACTATTTTTCCTTTCGAATTCAAGAGCTTGGCTGTGAACTTGATGGTTTTGCCCTTCTTGACCGCAATGTTCTTGGTAATAATGGTAGGCTTTACCGTAATCCTGTTCGATACCTTGAATCCGTTGTAGGTTGCAGTAATCTTATATGTCTTAGGCTGCAGGCTGATTTTCAGATATGCATACCCGTTTTCATTTGTGTATCTGTGGTATATCTTTCCATTTACACTAAACTCAACCTTTAGATTCTTTTTAACGTTTCCGTTATCGTCAACGACCTTGACCTTATATGATGATCCGGCACCGAAATACATTGTCAAGTCAGTGTTTTTAGTAATCCTTGCAACAACCTTGATGCTTTGTGAGGCAGTCTCATTGGTCTTTGGATTGGAAATTGTAATATTATATGTTCCGGGATTCAGACCGATGTTATAATTGAGCTTTCCATATGAATCTGTTGATACTGTATCTATCAGCCCGCCTATTATGACATCGAATTCTGTGTTTTTCAGCAGCTTTCCATTGCTGTCATATAGGGTTATAGGATATTTTGAATTAAATGTATATTTTGTTATGCTTGGAAGGATTACAGTCGGTTTGACGGTAATCGATTTGGTTGCATTATATTTGGAATAGCTGAATGTGTTGTTGAAGCTTACAACAACCTTATAAGTACCCACATTTAGGTCTAGACTGATTGAGGCAATTCCATTCTTATTTGTAGCCGCAACATACTCCTTATTATTTACCTTGAATTTCAGTTGTTTGCCTTTGACCGGATTTGAATCGCTGTCAAGTAAAGTGACGCTATATTTAACGGTTTTTCCATAATAACCGACAAGGTCATCAGCCTTGATTGAAACAGTTTTTGCTTTTACACTGATCTTTGAGTTGGAACTCTTAAATCCTGCAGCGGTAAATGTGGCATTGACCACCTTGCTTTTTGAATTTGAAAGCAGATAATTGAATTTTGCAACCCCGTCCTTTACATTTACGGCATAGCTCTTGCCGTCTACAGTGAAAGTGACTTTGCCTGATTTGACGATGCCTCCATACTGATTTGAAACTGTTGCAGTAATCTCAACCGGATTGGCCTCATTTGTAACTTTTAGATTGACGCTTGTGCCGACCGCTTTCAATACTGTGAATGCCTTGATGCAGGCAACCTGTGAGTAATATTTGTGGGATGTGAAGTTCCAGGTCAATTCAAACAGGTCAACCCACTTCTTGCCGTCATAGCTTATATAGGATATTCCTTCACGGTAAAGCATCCTATTGAGTGAAATGTCTTCTGAAATAGGAACTCCTGCATTGCCGTCTACCGTAATTTTGAAGACAATGTCAAACGAATCACCTGCCTTAAGTGAAATCAGCTTATCCAGTTCGATTGTCGAATAGCTTGCAGGAGATTTGCCAGACTGGGTCAATTTAAGGACCTTGTTGACATAAATCGAGAGATCCCAGGAGGTTTCCTTTTCGAAATATGTTGATACTGCAGCCAAATACTCCTTGCTGCTTGCCTTGAATGAGTTCTTATACCAGACGCTGCTTGAGGAGTTCAGGAAGTAATCGGTTTTTCCCTGAATGTCATACTGATAGCTCTTGTCAAATCTGAAGGTGTCATTCAATACAAATACGTAAGTGGCTTCAGGCTTGTTGATTGGAGCCAATTTTACATCATAATATGAGACATAGAAATATCCCTTATCTCCTGATGATGTGCCCCAGCTGTTCTTGATTATCCAGGCCCCGTTTCCTTTAGGGGTTTTTCCGAAATTGTATTTTGAGTAGTTGTCATCCCATCCGACTATGCATACTGCATGATTTGCGGATGAATCGCCATCATAATAATAGTTCTTGGTATTCTTAATGTATGAGGAACTCCAGTAGACGCTTGTTGAAACAGCACCATAATCCATAATTGCCCTTTTTATAGCATCATTATCGGTATAGGAAGTTCTCTTCAAATATAGAACGTCCTGAATGTGGATAAAACTATCAAATACTGAGGATAATGAGGAAAAACCATTATATTTATCATCGCTTTCATTAATAGGGCCCAGCCATGATGTCAGATATCCGATAGCCATCTTGTCATAGCCCCCATCATTAGTGGCCATGTTCCAGCCATAATCGGAATAAAGTGACATTACATTTTTCATGTTCCCCTCGGAGAGGTCATATGACTTTCCGGTTGCCTTCAATATGCAGGATTCCAGGCTGGCCAATGCGGCAAAAGCCCAGCAATTGCCGCCCTTTCCCTGATTTTTAACAGAGGTTACCTGATTTAAAGACCTCAAATCATATTTTGTTGGCAGTTTTCCATCATATGAATCCTTATACTTAATCATAATGTAATCATTATTTCCTATTTCCAAACTAGGCAAATTGCATTCGTATACGCTGTTTTTGACTGCCGCAGTATTCTTGGAAAATGTATTGTTGAATTTTGCATTTAAAACAGAGACTGGAGCCAACTCCTCGGAGATTATGGAATATACAGCTCCAGCAGTGCCTGAAGCGGTGTTCTTTGTGAACTTATTATTGGTTGGCTTGAAACTGGAAAGCTCGTCAACGAACAACGCCCCTCCATCTCTAGCGGAATTGGATGTGAATGTTGAGCTGGCCAAATTGCAGCTTCCATACATTTGGTAAATTGCTCCGCCGCTGTATTTTGCCCTATTCTTGTTTCCTGTAAAATTAGTCAATTTTAAATCAGAGCTCAATGATGCAATCGCACCGCCAAAGGTAGCATTGCAGCTGCTGATTTCCATATTGGTTGCAGTCAGTATTGAATCAACGATGTAAAATGCTCCGCCTGCATCATTCAATGAAAAATCATTTATGAATCTTGATTTCTTAACAGTGATGCTTACGAAATTCTTTGCTGTGACTGCGCCTCCGTAATAGGTGGCCTGATTGTTTTTAAACAGCGAGTTTTTAATGATTAGGGCACCGCCGTTCATATAGATTGCCCCGCCATATGAAGCGCGATTGTTCGAAAATGTGCAGTTATTCAAACTGATGGTCGCCCCTTCACTGCTGGAATAGATTGCACCTCCATTTGTAGTGGATGAAGATGAATCAAAAACAGTGTTTGTGGCTGTAATGTTGCCGCTGGTT
Source organism: Methanobrevibacter sp. (assembly GCF_045112895.1). Lineage (GTDB taxonomy): Archaea > Methanobacteriota > Methanobacteria > Methanobacteriales > Methanobacteriaceae > Methanocatella. The sequence goes on from NZ_JBGUIH010000016.1 coordinate 19,200, forward strand.
GTTATTGGAACACTGCTAACGGCGATGTTTTTTAGGGACAATGAAGTTGATGCAGAAACTGTACCGCTCTTTAAAAATGTATCCGAAGCGCCGTTACCTGATATGGTCAAATTATTGCCCTCGATTTTGCCTAGAATATGGTTTCCGGCATTATAGTTAATGATTGAATTTGTTGCGGTGAGCTTTCCCTTATTGACAATCGTAACATTTTTAAGGGAAATGTCTATAAGAGTCAATGAACTTGAAACTGTAATTTTGCCGTTGTTTAAAGTGGTTTTTGAAGAGCCCTGGCCAATTATTTTCAGATTATTGCAGTTAACGTCACCCCCCAAACTATATTTGCCGCTTGATAGGTGAACGATTGAATTATTGTCTTCTATCCTATCGGGAGTTAATTTCTTGTAGGGATTCTCTTTTGACCCGTTTCCAGCATCATTTTCAATATTTGCATCAAAATAATAATCTCCGTCGCCTAAAGCATTATCATCAAAGGAATCGGCAATCGGAATGTCTGTCTGATTGTCATCCGCAAAGGCTGTCGGGACAATAAGCAACAGGCACAGCAATATTGAAAACAATGAAATAAATTTTATGTTATTCAAGTTATTTCCTCCACATTACCACTTTGAACATCAAAAATTGGTAAAATATATAGATTATTGATATTTATTACTCTCATTATATAAATATTCATATAAAAAAAGGCGTTATCACAAATTAAAAAAAGAGAAAAGATTAATTAATAAAGTTAAATTGCTCTTCATTAATTAACATATAATTTATTAAATTCTCAGAATCCAAATCTTCATTATTTAAGCAAACGGCTGAGATTTGAGAGTTGTTATATGTCCTGTAATACAATACACCTTCATTAGTGTTATAACAGGAAGTGTATATTGTATATTCATACAAATCAGGATCGTCTATAAATGTACATCCATTTTGTTGTTCCACAGAACCTAAAATATGGAAAAACTGGCTGACGCTGCTTGCTTCATCACTAGCTGAAAAGGAATTTGCGCGAGTAAAAGCGACTTTTGCAAATCTTGAAGCGGAAGATAAATCCCCTGGAAGACCTAAACCACCCATTCCTCTTGAATATTCGTCCAAATCAATATCTCCACCGAATGTGTTTTCAGGATTTTTATTTGAGATGTTTCTGTAATTGTTTAAATAGAATAATTGTTTATCGAAAGGTGGATTGTTTGTTAGGACTCCAACAGGATTGTCATAAATTTTAAGTCCGTCCTCCAATGGTTCGACAATTATGGATTTGCCGCTGTTATCTGAAATCATCCAATGAAGAGGAGATAAAGGAAGCTCTTCAGCGAAGTTGATATTAACAAGATTGATTTCAGCCAACAATTCACGTGCCTCATCCAGATTGGATGCCTTTCCAAGCAGATATGGAATTAACTCAAAAGGAGCTATATTAACCATATCCTCTTCAAATTCCCTGTAAACAGCATTACCTGCAAAGTTAAGACCGGCAATAGCCAAACCTTTTTCATTGCATGCATCGTAATATAAAGGATATGCGTCTATGCCTGCCGCAATTCCAATGATTGCATAATGCACTTTAATGTCATCGATTTTTCTAAATTTGAATTCATAATTTCTAGGAGTTATTGTAACTCTTTCCTTATATGAAATTTCATAGTCAAAGTTACGGCCGAAATAATGGTTTTCGGTTATGTAATTACTTGCAGTACACATTTTTATCACCTCAAATATAATTTGAATAATTTAATGCCCTTGATTTAATATCACTAAATTTATCTTCAACCAACAGTTCCCCATCCTTAAATACTGTGCGAAGGCAATCCTCACCATCCTCATCAATAAGGATTGTTTTGAAGGAATTATTTTCATTGATAAGCTTGAATCTTCCGGTTTTTGATTTTTTGCTTGAATCAAGAGGATTCTTGAATATGTCATGCCATTCGCCGTTTCTCAATTGGGCTGAACATTTGAAGGCATTTCTCTGGGTATCGCGGTTTACTGTGGAATGCAGTCCTCCGCCCATACCGAAGATTATGTTTTCGGCAGCCCATCCATTGGATTTCATGGCAAAGAGTATGTCACGAATTTTCTGGTAGTCCAAGCCGTCTCCCCACAGAAGGCCGATATTGGAGTCGAATACCCTGTATCCCTTATCGGTCTGATATGATCCGAATCCCTCCTCCAGCATATTCAAACAGTCAATGGTTGTTGAAACAGGCTCACCGCTGTCCGGCCTGAACACCACCTTGTTTCCCTCAATCTTAAGGAAGTCGTTGATTGCCCTGTTCAGGTCTGAACCTTTGATTGTGGCTTCGGTTAGGAAGTTCCTATAATTGTAGGAATCGATTACAATGGACAATATTCCATTTTTGGCTTTGTCTATGACATTCAAAATCTGGTCCATCTCACCTTCAGGACCAAGTGAAGTCATTACGCTGTGTTCTGTTGCCTGGACTGAAAAGCCATAGAGATTAGGGTCATTGTAATAGTTTTCAGGAACTGTCAGGGCAGGAATTGTATCGGTACCTGAAAAGCTTAACAGATGGGCTGATCCTGCCAGCATTGATGATTCTGTTGATGTTGCCCCACGATATCCGAAATCATGAAGCATGAAATCCCGATTGTCCTTTGAAGATCCTGTCACTTCAAGATAGAAGTTAGAAAGCTTTCTGACTTCTGCTGAGAGTGTTGCAACGGTTGACGGATACCATACCTGAAGCAAAAGGGATTCCAAGTAGTTCACTAACCAGAATGATTTTTTGTCAGTATTTTCAACTGTCATCAATACGTTGCTGACGTCTACAGGGGTCCCCTCGCTGACGGCCTTTATCTCGACCGGCAGTTTTCCGTCATGCTCATCCAATATATATTCCCAACCCTTACGATTGAAAATATCTTCGCCAATGTGAGCTGAAATCAGCCTGTCAGCCTCATCAATTTTTTCCTGTGTTACAACGGCCCCTTCCAGATATTTTTTAAGGATATACTGAAGTCCGTAAAAAACTGTTTTGTTGAACTCAGCACCGACCCTGCTTTCAAGGTATGAATATATCTTTTCAGTTCCTTTAGGGTAAAAGTAGTGATGAGTCACCTTGTAACTATCCGTTAAAAGACAAATATTGTTTTCAATCATAATATCACTTTTTTAAAGTAAATATTAGATTGTTATATCATATAAATGTTTTGAAAAAAAGAAAAAAAAGAAAAGAAACTAGATGTAACTAGTATCTTGTTTTCTGAAGTGTGCTTGCGGGTGGTCGCATAACGGACATACTTCAGGAGCATCGGTTCCATAATGGATGTATCCGCAGTTGTTGCATTTCCAAGCAATTTCTTCATCTTTCTTAAAGACCTTGCCTGCTTTGATTTTGTCAGATAATGCATTGTATCTGTCTTCGTGAGCCTTTTCGGTAGCTCCTGCTGCATCAAATAATGCTGCAATGTCATCAAATCCTTCTTCGCGTGCGGTTTCTGCGAATTCCTTATACATTGCGGTCCATTCTTCATGTTCTCCGGCTGCCGCATCTGCAAGGTTGGTTAAAGTGTCAGGCACTTTGCCTCCGTTGAGGAGTTTGAACCAGATTTTAGCATGTTCCTTTTCATTATCGGATGATTCCTGGAAAATGTCTTTGATTTCGACATAGCCATCTTTTTTAGCTTGAGATGCGTAGAATTCATATTTTACACGTGCTTGAGATTCGCCAGCAAGTGCTGCTTTTAAATTTTCTTCGGTTTTAGATCCTTTTAAATCTGCCATGTTATCATCTCCGTAGATTAGTAATTTAAAATAATGATATATAAATATTTGGTTACAAGTCAGTAACTATAAAAAAAATAAAAAAAAGAGAGCTTATTTAAAGTTGGTAGCTCTTTCTTCAAAGTGTGCTTTTGGAAGTCCGCATACAGGACATTTTTCAGGTGCGTTAGGACCTGAGAATACAAATCCACAGTTTTCACATTTCCATTCGATATCTGCGTCTTTGTTGAATACTGCATCGTTTTCAACGTTTGCAAGTAAGGTTCTGTATCTTTCTTCGTGCTCTTTTTCGATAGCTCCCACTTTTTCAAATAAGAAAGCGATTACAGGGAATCCTTCTTCTTTAGCGGTTTCTGCAAATTCTTTGTACATTGCAGTCCATTCTTCGTTTTCACCGTCAGCTGCTGCGTTGAGGTTAGCTATTGTGTCTGGAATGTCTTCATCATGCAAGAATTTGAACCAGATTTTAGCGTGTTCTCTTTCGTTTTTGGAAGTTTCCATGAAAATATCGTGGATTTGAACATAGCCTTCTTCTTTAGCCTTGGCTGCGAAGTATTGGTATTTGGTATGTGCTTGGGACTCGCCAGCAAATGCTGCTTTTAAATTTTCTTCAGTTTTTGTACCTTTTAAATCAGACATAATAACATCTCCAATACTAATAGTATAGGCTTCATCAAATAAAAAGTTTTTTAAAAAAAATTTTGAACAAAAAAAAGAAAAGAAATAAGGAAATCCAATTGATTTCCTTAAGCGATGTCTGAATACAATAACCCGGTAGCCCTGCTAGAGAAGAATGTAAGGTATGGGGTTACTATAAGTGAAATAATTGCCAACGGCGGTACGATACCTGATAAAACGCTTATGATAGTTTGGATTACTGTTATTATGACAAATACTAAAAGGAAAACAGCAATGACTTTTCCAACGCCAATTTTTGAGATATCCTTTACCACTTCAGGAATGTTAAGACCTTGGCCTAAGCTGCCGGTATTGGCCAGTCTTGCCTCAGCGATAGTGAGGAAGAATGCAAATATGATGAACAAAATGACAGCAGCCATACCGGTGATAGCTATTGAAGTTCCAAATGCAGCCATTGTGGCATCTGAAACGGATGCCAATGCGCTGGTTGAATTTGCAACTGCAGTCACATTAGCAGAATTTGCAGACATTTCCTGAGCCATCTGCAAAACATTTCCCGGAACATTTGCAATCAATGCGACAATTCCAACAAGGATGGAAGGAATAATCATGTATACGATGTTGACAATTATCATCTTTATACCAGTTACGATATCATTTTTCCAATCGAATTCAGGAGCCTTATCATCCATATCGATACCGGATTTTACAATATATACCTGATAACCGGTAATGATTAATCCTATAATCAATGAGATAAGGAATAAGATAGCTGTAAGAATAAAGTATATGCTGGAGCTTTCGGATGCTAAATAAATTGATAATACTCCGCCTACAGCAAATAAACCTAAAACGAATGACAGCACAATATAAATTGCTAGCTTTTCTAAATTGTTTGATGGAAAAATGAATGATTCTTTGATAATATCTAAAATTTCCATTATTATACACCTTTAAAATTATTACTCATGATAAGAGTACATATTACTTTTAAACAAGATAGTATTTAAATCTTAAGTAAAAAAAAAGAAAAAAAGTAGATTTATTTATGCATCAGCATATAATAAACCTAAAGCTCTGTTAGCGAACAGTGTTGCAAATGCGCCTAATACGAGAGTTGCTATAATTACTCCGATATATGGGATAGCAGCAAATAAGCTGATGATTAGGGTTGCGAGTACTGCAATGATCATCACAATGATTACGAATATGATGATTTTTAAGATTCCAATTTTTTTAGCATCTTCTAAAACTCCGCCGATGTTTAATGCTGCTCCTAAATCTTTGGTGTCAGCGAATTTGGCCAAAGCAACAATCTCAAATATTCCGAATAAAATGAATAATATAATAATGATGATTGAAGCTATACCTAATGAACCGACAACATGGTCAAGTCCGGCGCCAAGAACTCCAAAGACAAGCATTAAGACTATAGCAATGATAGATGGAATAATCATATAAACAATACCTATGATTAAAGCCTTAATACCATCAATTAAATTTCCTTTTAAATCAATATCAGGGAAAGCATTTGACCCTTCTATACCTTTTTTGATTACTTCAACACCATATCCTGAAAGAATTAAAGTAAAAACAAAACCTATTATGGTAGCAAGAAGTGCAATAGCGCCTTCCTGAAATCCAAATGAAGCCACAACACTTGATAAGCTTGCAAGAACTGCAAGAACACCTACGATAAGAAAGTTAGTAATGTCAGAAAACGGATATTTTAACGCATCTGAGAAAATTTCACCTAAACTCATATTTTTCACCTATTTTAAATTATTTTATAAAAATACACTCCATTAAAAGTGTCATATTAATATAAAATATTATAGTATATAAAGGTTATTGTTGAAATTAAAAAAAAAGAAAAGAAAAATGATGAATAAATTTATTCATCAATGCCGAAGGATTTTTTAAGCAAGTCAGCGTTTACAAATCCTTCCTTATACATTTTACCGGTAGTCAAATCGTTGATTACAACTTCTGCAGGAGCAAACATTCCCTTATCGATTTGATAGAAATCAAATCCAGCATCTTTAAATACATCAAAGAATGGTTTACCGTATCCATCAGCAGCAGAAGATGGTAATTGAGCAGCTACAGCAGCAATATCATCGCCTTCTTCGGATTCAACATAGTAGTAGGTTCTTCCACCGAACAATACTGCATCGTTGGTTTTACCCATAGCCTTAAGTCCATCAGGGTCGACAGGTGCGATTGGTGCAATACCTGCTGCATGTTTGACTTTGGTAACATCGAATTTGATGAATTCCAGCATTTTGTAGGTTCCGTTTTCAACAACCCTTCCGGCAATTTGGATGGATCCGACAAGAGAGGATGTAGGAGCTACAAGCAAGTATACGTTTTTAACGTCAACATTACATTCATCAGCAATATATTGGGCAACCTCTTCACCTGGCAATACATCTGCTTCTAAAGTTAAAATAGCCAAATCAGCTTCTTTGTCTTCGTATCCAATTTCTTCATAGGTTTCTGCAGGTTTTAATGATATTGCTCTTGCAGGGCCGGAACCTAATGCAAAGAAATCTCCTACAGATACTGACCAACCTGCTTTTTGGGAACCTAAGGTTGAAATGGAAGGTGAGTCAGTTTTAATCTTTACTGAAGGAAGTGCGAATTTTTCAGATAAATCTCCAGGAATTGAAATTCCAACATCAGCAAGTCCGCCAAGACAAACTTTAGTATAAAGTTCTCCTGCTTTAAAGCTTCCATCTACATTTACACCACAATCTAAAACAGTAGCACCGTTTTCTAAAGTTTCTACAGCGATGTTCAATTCATCTGCTTTTTCAATCATTACATCTACGGTTTTTTTAGCTTCTATGTTTACACTTACCATAGTTTTAACCTCATATAAGTATTAACTTAAAAAATATTAAGTTACTGATAAAGATTTTATTGTTATTCTTATTTATATTTGCCTCAATGAATTGTTGAATAGAACAATGAAAATTATTTAAAAAAAGAAATAGAAGTAAATGAAAAAATCATTTACCTAGATAAATCATCTATTTTTTACGATAGAACGGAACAAATGCCACAACTATCAACACTATTACCAAAGCCATTATCGGAAGCCCTGTGTTGACATATTTGTCTTTAGGAACTTTGTCTTTTTTAACAGGCTTTTTCTCTTTTTCTTTATTTACCGGCTTTTTGGTTGATTTTGTAGTTTTCTTATTTGTATCCTTATCGGTTTTCTTTTCAACGACATTCCCTGTGGTAGGAGCATTATCGTCAGCAGTGCCATCTTCTAGGTCTGCATCATCGGTTTCAGTTGCATCTGCATCGGCACCGTCATCGGTTTCACCATCATCAGCCACTTCCTCATCAGCGCCATCAGTTTCATCATCAGTAGCGACATCGTCTGCACCATCAGTTTCGGTATCATCAACTTCATCATCTGTTGAATTTGCATCCTGAATAGATTGCTCATCATCACTAGCGCTTAAGACATCTTCTGAAATCTTATTCTTTATAATGAAACCATCATCTGCATTTCCTGATAAAGTGGTTGAATAATCATTAAGGTCTGTTGCCTGTTGAACTTCGAAAGTTCCGTCATCATCCTGAGCTTTAAAGGAAGCCTTCCAGGAATTGGATTCATCCAGGACTACAGTGTCGACGACTGCACCATCCTTTATAAGATCTACTTTAACCTGATCGGGTCTTTCGCTGGCTTTTCCGCTGTCATCCCAATCAATCTTAACTGAAATCACTTTTGATTTTGAAACTTTTTCAACATCCGCTTCAACGCCTGAGTCATCAGGGTCGTCTGCAGCTGAAATAACGCCTAGAGAAATAATCAGGAAGATTGCTATTACCAATATTGAAAATATCTTTTTATTTAGGATTTTAAATACCCCCATTAATATTCAATGATATTGGATATCTATCGAAGATATATTTAAAGATATTTGAAGAAATTGAATCTTCATCAAAAAAAGAGGATGGAAAAAAGTCAATATCTGTCAAAATGAACTTTACTTTCATTATAGCGTAGTTTTACTTCACCTTCCCTAAGCGGCCATCCGACACATATTACCGAAAATGGAATGCAGTAATCGGGAATTTCCAAATATTCCTTCAATTTCAAGGTTCTATCTTCAATCGGATAGAATCCCAGCCACACGGCACCAAGCCCTTCGTGAGTAGCCTGCAATAATATATTTTCGTTGCAGGCTCCGAGATCCTGTTCAATCATCCTGTGGACTTTCGCCTCATTCAGATTTCCCAAAGTAATTATCAGATGAGATGCATTAGCTGCAGGAGTTGCAAATCTATGCATTTTGGAAATGGCTTTCCTATCCTCCTTTTTAGAAACTACAATGAATTCCCAAGGCTGTGAATTGCAAGATGAAGGTGCTTGCATTCCAGCTTTTAGCAAATTTTCAATAAGCTCATCACTTACCTTTTCATCCTTGAATTTTCTAACGCTTTTTCTTTTAAAGATTACACTCATTTAACCACCGAACAGCTCTTCAATTTCTTCCCTCACATAAGGATAGTCGTTTACATCTGTCAATACATGTATTTGGTCACTATATCTGATGTGGAAATCTTCTGTCGGAATCACATATTTGCCGTTTCTTATAACGGATACGACAATAGCATTTTTTGGAAATGGAATGTCCTTGATTTTAAAATTAATATAATTGCAGTCCAAAGGCACCAAATACTCTGACAATACATGTTTTGAAGGCTTTTTAACAAATTCCCTATTTTTATTCAACAGTAATCTGTCATATAATGACTCATAAATCGGCTCGTTTCCTAAAAGTGTAGGAACCACATAAGCTATCAGAGACACGATAATCATTGCAACCAACGATTCTGTCGAACCGCACATCTCGGCTATCAGGACAACGCCGGTGATTGGAGACCTTACGGTTGCCGCGAAAAATCCCGCCATTGAGATTACGACAAACTTATAAATCAGGTCATGCTCAAACCCGAAGATTGGAACAACAGCAGAACCGAATACCGCTCCGATATATGCACCCAGTACCAAAATAGGCAAAAATATTCCTCCCGGAGCGCCTGATGAGAATGAAAACATTGAAAACAGGTATTTCAATACAAGCAATAATGCCAAAACGCCCAATGAAGGCATTGCAACATCAAGGATGTCCATCATAAAGTGTCCGCCATCACTGATTTCAGGAATGGTGAGCGCCACAACGCCAGATACCAGAAATACCAAAACAAACTTGAGCCAGGATGGAATTTTTAAATTTGCCACAAAATCGCTTGATTTAATCATTCCAACATTGTAAACATATCCCAAAAGACCGATTATAACCCCTAAAACGATTAAAAGCCAGTAGTATTCAAGGGGAATATTGTGAATCGGAAATGTCAGCGCAGTGGACTGGCCGAAAATTATCTTTGATATGAAGTCAGAGACTATTGCAGATACCATAGCAATGAAAACCAGAGTCTTGTCAAATCCGTGATTTATCTCTTCAAAAACGAATATCACACCTGCCAATGGCGCATTGAATGCAGCAGTGATACCGACAGCCGAACCGACAAGAATCAACCTTAGCTCATCAGTCTTGGATCCCTTAAACAATTTGGCAACGCCTTTTCCTGCCATACCCCCAATCTGAACTGACGGGCCTTCAGGACCTAAGGACAGACCGCCAAGGGCTGTCAAGACACCGGCAGCAATCTTTGAGAAAAGCACCTTGGCCCAATTGGCTTCCATGTGTCCCTTTATCTCGGCATAGACCTGAGGTATTCCGCTTCCGGCTGAATCGATTTCCCATTTTGTCAACAAATCAACCAAAAGCCCCATAATAGCCAGAGCGATAAAAAACAGAACAGTATATATCAAATTTCCATTGATTACACTCAAATACTCTCTTAAAACATGTTCAGAACCGTAAAGCAGGTATCTATATAGGCATACCATCAATCCTGCAAATATACCCACCATTACACCTTGAATTGTCAAACGGAAGATATATTTAGGATTTTCACTTACGGATTTCAATGTTTTTTCAAGAGTTTTCATTAATAATAATATTATTCTAAATCATATAAATGATTTTCAAAATCCTCTACAAAATAGCGAATATTCTTTCTGCTTTTTGTGTAGATTAGATGGCCTTTTTCCGGATGGATTTCTTATCATCGATTACATCTATTTTCGAAATGCCTTTAGAGTCATGCAATTTTTCGTTGAAGCTTTTGCGGGCCATAGCATTAGCTAATGCAAACTAGTTAAAATTTATTGTAATAAAAAAAAGTAAAAAAAAGCTATAAAATAAATTATAGCCTTAATCGTCTAAAATGACAGCAGGTTTAATCAAGTCACGTGGTTTGTCCCTCATGATTATCATAGCTTCGTAGATGTCATCGAAGTTGGTGAATCTGTGAGTGATCAATTTGCTTGAGTCGAATCTGCCGTATTCTACCAATTTTACGAGCTGTTCCATTCTGGCACGTCCACCAGGACATACTCCACCACGGATTGTCTTGTCTGCAAGACCTGCTCCCCATGCAAGTGCAGGCAATGGGATTTCCGCTACGCCGTCATAGTGGTTTACGTTACCTAATGTACCGCCTACTTTGAGAACTTCAAGTCCTTCTCCGACAGCGCTTGCGCCACCACCGGCGACAACTACTTTGTCTACACCTTTGCCGTCAGTCAAGTCCATAATCTGTTGTACGGTGTCACCGTCGTGATAGTCAACAATGTCTGAAGCACCGTATTCTTTTGCGACTTTTACTGATACTGGTCTGCTTCCTACAGCAAGAATTCTTGATGCTCCCATGAAGTGTGCTCCTGCTACACCCATAAGTCCTACAGGACCGATACCGAATACAGCTACAGTGTCCCCAGGTTTGATGTCAGCAAGTTCAGCGCCGTAGAAACCTGTAGTCATCATGTCTGATATCATTACCGCTTTGTCTACTGAAACATTGTCAGGCAAGTGTGCCAGGTTACCGTCTGCAAGGTTTACATGGAAGTGTTCAGCGAATGTTCCGTCCTTGAAAGTGATGAAGCTCATTCCTGTACCCATTCCGTAACAGTGCTGACCGAATCCTTCTTGACCTGGAACTGTCAGCCAGTCAGGAGTGATTGCAGGTACGATTACGCGGTCACCAGGCTTGAAGTCCTTTACGTGGCTTCCGACTTCTTCAACAACACCGGTAGCTTCGTGACCTAAAATACGGTTTGGAGCGTCGCTCATGTAAGCGTTTCCCCAGACGATATGAACGTCAGAAGTACATGGTGCAAGTGCGATTGGCTTTACAATTGCATCATATGGTCCGCATTCCGGTTTGTCCTTTTCAACCCAGTCCATTACATCTTGATCGATTCTTGCAAGTCCTCTCATAATTTTTGTCTCCTAAAAAATTTTTTAGAAGCTGATTAAAATTTAATCAACTGTAATATTATATTTACCTTAATAATTATTTAAATATTGTTAATAAATTGAATAATATTCATATGATTGAAAAAAGCATAACCATTTTTGAACCAATTCAATAAATTATTATGTAATGAAAAATAAATCTAACAATATAAAAAATATGGTTCAAACTCGAATTGAACTAAAGGATGAGTTTTTATGTTTAATATTGCAATGCTATTAAATCAAATCGATGACGTGATGTACTTTCCAATCCTGATTATCGTAATGGCGATAGCGGGATTGTATTTCACTTTTAAAACAAGGGGGGTGCAGATTAGGCTCTTTGGTGAATCTCTTAGAATTCTTTTGGAACCTCCTGAGAAGAGGGTGCCGTGTCCTCCCTGCAGGCAATGCTGGTATCCACCGCTTCAAGGGTAGGGACAGGAAATATCATAGGAGTATCTACAGCAATCTGTCTCGGCGGTCCGGGATCAGTTTTCTGGATGTGGCTGATGTGTATTATAGGTGCGTCTTCAGCGTTCATTGAAAGTACGCTGGCTCAGGTCTTCAAGCAAAGGGACCATACCGGCCATGCCTATGGTGGTCCGGCATATTATATCGAAGAGGGCTTGAACAATAAAAAATTGGCCATTCTATTCTGCTTATTTTTAATTATGACATATGCAGTAGGATTCAATATGCTCTGCTCATTTAACCTCCAGTCCACATTTGTTGAATACCCATTTTATAACCCGACCACAACCCCAATCATAATCGGTGCAATACTGGCCATTCTAACAGGATACTGTCTTCTTGGAGGGGGCAAAAGAATCATCAAGATTACAAGTACAGTTGTGCCGTTCATGGGACTTGCCTATGTTGCCATTGCACTGATAGTGATATTGTTTAATATCCAGCACATCCCCGCAATGTTTGCCCTAATCTTTAAGGATGCATTCGATTTCACATCAATATTCGGCGGGGTGGCCGGTTCTTGTATGGTTTATGGAATCAAAAGGGGACTCTTCTCAAATGAGGCGGGTGTAGGTTCAGCTCCAAACGCTTCCGCTTCCGCAAACGTGACACATCCTGCAAAGCAGGGCCTGGTGCAGACCTTATCCGTTTATATTGATACATTGCTTTTGTGTACTGCTACCGCATTGATGTGCCTTTCCACTGGAATACCTATAAGTCCAGTTGTTTCAGGAGCTCCATATGTACAGAATGCAATCGCAACCGTATTCGGCAGTATAGGCCCAATATTCATCACAGTTGCGATGGTGCTCTTTGCATTTACCACATTGATTGGAAATCTCTATTACGTAGACAATGCCCTGATTTTCTTGAACGGCAAAACAAAGCCTTCAGAAAGATTCATGAAAATGTTCCACGCACTGTGTGCATTCGTTGTCTTTATAGGAGCTACCATTTCCATGGATGCCGCCTGGGCTATGGCAGACATCACTATGGGAGGCATGACCCTAATCAACCTGCCTGTCTGTGTGCTTCTAGGTAAAATCGCAATCGACTGTCTTAAAGACTACGAAGCACAAAGGAAATTAGGAAAAGAGCCTGTCTTCAAGGCAGCTTCCATAGGACTGAATGAAGAGGAGTTTGATTTCTGGAAATAGCTATCATTTCCAGAACACATTCCCACATTTAAAAAGTAAGTTCAATAGCAATATGTGAACTGAATTTTAATTTAAAAAAAAAGATAACGGTTGTGGAAAACTCCCATTCCACAACATCAATAATTTAAAGATCTAAAAAATTACTTTTTTTCTAATGAATCCTTAATGTCCTTAACTGTCTGGATGTCGTCATCCGGTGAATCTGAACCCATTATTTGAACGCAATAGTATGATCCGTCCTTTTCAAATACTCCAGTTGTATACTGATGATTGGTCACCAATTTCTCAACCACTATATTTACGCCGTCTTCATCATATGTCTTTAGCAATTCAAATTCGGCCGGTCCGCTGCTGACCTCTTCACCATCCTTATATTCGGTTACATTCATGTCTACAAATAGACTTGCAGGTGATTCGCTTTTTACAATATGGTCATATTCGTCCTTTTGTATTTCCCTTACGGTTATTGTATTCAGTAAACCGTTGTCATCGCTTATTAGCTGAACACCATTATCAATATCGGCATTATTATCTGAAAATCCGTCAATTCCTGCAAATTTAAAGGTATCTGCTTCTATATCGCTATCAAACCATCCGGCACTAACCATGCTCAATGAAGTAATAGCTATCATTAATATTGCTGTAAATAACAAAATTCTTTTTAGATTCATTGTTTTTTCCTCCAAATCATAGATAATAGATGGTTTATTGAAATATTCATATAAACTTATTGTAAAACATGCACGATAAAAATCAAAAAAATAAGCTATTGTCAGAAAAGAGTAATAGAAGCTTCTCCAGGTGTTTTTCCTTGTTTTAACCTGGACTTCCCATATTCATATATTCTGAAACAGATTATATTATCTTGGTTGTTAAATTGGGCATTATGAAGAGGAATTTAATTTTCGCAAGTGAAGTGTCATTTCCTGAACTTATAATTTCAATGCATCCTTTGAGCAACTGTGAATGCAGTTAAGGCATAATATGCATTCCGTTGCGTTTTCTCTTTTTCTTGAATTATCAAGCATATGAACATCCATCGGACATGACTTAATGCATTTGCCGCAATCAACACACAAGTCTTCATCAACTTTCACCCTTAAAAGTGAGAAATAGCTGGATATCTTTAAAAACACAGTTATCGGACAGACGTATTTGCAGAATGCCCTGTTGTCCTTTAACTTATATGCCAATATGATTCCAACAACATAATAAGCTAGATTTCCGGCAATGAACAAATAGTATATTATCAAATCCAAATTGGAAAGCTTCAAAACAAACAGTGAAACTACACCGCACAATATTCCTGCAAACAGCACATATCTTATATATCCCCAGTTTTTTCTGGGATTCTGTGGAGTCTTATATGGAAGCAGATCCAGCACCATCGCAGTCCAGCATGCATATCCGCACCATCCACGGCCAAACAAAAGAGGTCCAAGAATCTTTGCAACTAAAAAGTGAACTACCGCCGCTTCAAAAACACCTAAAAATAAGTAATACCAAAATCCACTCATGGATAAGTTTTCATGACCTAAAATTCCAACATAAAAAAATAGATAGCTTCCAACTGCCAGCAATATAATATTTCTTGCATATCTGTTATTTCTTGCCATGAAAAACAATCCAATGGAAATGGCTGAACCGATATAGAGGAAATTGAATATGAAAAATGTATTTGAAGTGACCAGATACATTACGACAGCTATAACAATGAATATGGCTTCCATTATTATTGGCGTTTTAATATTCAGTTTGAACTCCTCCATGTGTTTCCACAGTTTGCGCAGCGTATGAAATTGGTCGGAGCCTCATCGGCAGACCTTGTCTGAACTGTCCACCAGTAGCCCTTTGTCCCGCCGCACTTATAGCAGGTTATTGTTGTTGTAGGCAGGGCAACATTATCCCTATCGGTGACAATCACCTTTGTCTCAGGATTGGTTTCACCTTCCATGTGGTACTGCTCCTCCAAATCCTCATCAGTTAATGACTTTTCATAGCCACAGCTACATCTGATGACACCTTTTTTTGGCATTAGCATTGCACCACAATCAGGACAGAATTCCATATCACAAAACACCATTAAAAATTCGTAAGTATTAGTTTAGTAAAACAAGTAAATAAAATAATCGGTTGAAAAAAATAGTTAAAAAAAGTTTGAATGTGAAAGGGTCAACCTTCCACCATTATCAGCTTGCCTGTAGCAGGGTCCTTATACACCTTACCCATCTCAGTGTATCCCTGACCTGAACTGTTTGAAGTGTCTGGAGTTTCGTTCAGTTCCTGACCCTGGTCAACTTCAGTCATCTTCTGCATCTGGTCATGAATATTCTGGCTCGGGTCAATCATTGCCTGCATGTTCCAGCTTATGATAACAAACACAAGAAATCCAACAGCAATAACAAGCATTGCATCCACTAGGTTGGATGTACCTGCCATCGGGTCTTCCTCAACCCTCTTAGTTCGCCTTCGACTACTTTTTCTCGGCATAATATCACTATTTATTCATATAATCAAGGACTGCATCCATTAAAGCATCCAAATCGGACAGATATCTGTCATACCATCCTGATCTGACTTTTCCAATAAAGTAACACAATGCACCGGAACCTATACCTACAATAGTAGTGTTGAATGCGACAGTTAAGGAATTTGCAAGAGTGTTAATGTCACCGGCGCCTAAAGCGGCAAGACCCGGACCCATCGGAATTAATGTACCCATCAAACCTAAGGTAGGTCCGATACGGGTAATGATGTCGGTTTTCTGCAATGTGGATAAAGTTTTTTCCTCTTCAAATTCAAATAGCTTACGAGCCAATGCTTCTCTTGAGTCTTTTCCTAAAGACTCTGAAGATGCAATTTCCATTAAAGCCCTTTTTTGAGCTTTAGGAATGTTAGCTCTTGAAATTACACCTTTAAGAGCATCAACAGATTCGGCCGCATTAATATCATATATTAAGTCTCTAATGGTTCCTACAGGAACCTTTTTTCTAGAAGTATATTCTGCAATGGCCCCACCTAATGTAATAATGGAGATGATGACAATTACAAGCAATATAATCAATACAGGAATTGTTAAGCTCTGTGAGATTACATCAAGGGAACCAGTTAAAAATTCACCACCAGGAATATTTAAAGCCATTTTTTCACCTAAATCTATTCTAAAATACTTCTTCCGTTTTTATTTAAAATAATACCGCCCGCTATTAGAATAGCAAACGCTAATATTACCATGAGTATGTCTTGAGGAGAACCAATAGTAATAGGACTTGTGGTTTTTGTCAATGCTCCGGCAATGTTTGGAATGACAATTGCTGAAAGCAGGAAATACGCACCAAGCAAAAGCATGAAATTGCCCAAAACAACAGGATAAGGCTTGTTGATGTATTTTACTATAGTATTTGATGCAAAATAAGTCACAATCATAACGCCCACAAGTGCTGCTGCGGCATACCAGCTCAAATCAAGTGAGCTGACCCCGATAGTCGGCGCAACAATCAAAACGCTTGCAATAATTGAACCGAAACAGCATGGACAAGGAGCAATGATAGCCAGTGAAGTTGCAGTTGAAGTGTTCTTGTCATGTATTTTCCATTCCCTTATTGTAAAGAGGCCTGCAATGATCATTATTGAAGCCATTATGATGTAGAATATTGTATTATAACTATAGATTGCTTGGATAAGTTGGTCTGCAAAAAATGAAGCGATGTATGAAATAAGAATAACTCCTCCACCATATGCGATGCAGATTGCCGCAAACAGTTTTTTAGGTAGATTTGCCAAACCTGACGCCAATCCTATCTTTATTCCAAAAACAAGGACTGACGCAAAAATACCAACTTGCCATAAAACACTCATCATATCCATATCAATTTCCCCATAATCAATTCAAATTTAATTAATTACAATTTATTATTACTATAACAAAGTATATAAATTTTTTAATAGCGATGTGCAATGAAAAGAACATCAAAAATATATTTCTTTTTAATAATTTAAATAATTATTAGTAAATTTTAAGTTTTGAAAAAAATAAAATAATTAATATTAAAAATTAATGAGGCAAAACATGTTTTGGAACGAAGAAATTGAAACCATGCCAAGGCAAGACCTTGAAGAACTACAGTTAAAAAAACTTCAGGCAACCGTAAAAAGAGCATTTGACAAGATACCATATTACAATAAGAGGTATACTGAAGCTGAAGTTTTTCCAGAAGATATAGAGACTCTAAAGGACATTGAAAAGCTTCCATTCATTACAAAAGATGACTTAAGGGAAAGCTATCCCTTTGGACTGTTTGCTGTTGACATATCCGAAATCAAAGAATTGCATTCATCATCCGGAACCACAGGAAAACCGGTGGTGTCAGGATACACTTCAAAAGACTTGGATACCTGGGGCGAAACCACCGCACGTGGACTTACCATGATGGGCCTCGGTGAAGACGACATCCTGCAGAATACACACGGATACGGAATGTTTACAGGCGGTTTTGGAGTTCACTACGGATGTCAGAAAATCGGCGCGACAATCATTCCGATTTCAACAGGCCAGACCCGCAGACAGATTGAAATCATGAACGATTTCGGAACCACCGGATTGATTTTTACCCCATCCTATGGAATACACATTGGGGAAGTTGCCCTTGAAGACGGACTTGACCCAAAAGATTTTGGAATCAAGGCCATCGGATTTGGAGCGGAAGGATGGACCGAAGAAATCAGACAGAGAGTGGAGGAACTCTTCGGCTGCAAAGCATACAACATCTATGGATTGACCGAACTCATGGGACCTGGCGTTGGCGTGGAATGTGAAGCGCAGAACGGTCTGCACATTGCAGAAGACATATACTACCCCGAAATCATCGACCCAAATACCGGCAAAGTAATAGGCGCTGAAAAGCCTGGAGAGCTTGTCCTGACAAATATTGAAAGGGAAGGAATGCCGGTCATCAGATTTAGAACAAAAGACCTGACCAAAATTACATACGAAAAATGCAGCTGCGGCAGAACCCATGCAAGGATGAGCAGAATTACCGGCAGATCCGACGATATGATTAAAGTGAAAGGCGTGGCTATTTTCCCATCACAAATCGAAAAAGCATTGCTTAGAATCGGTGAAGTAGAGCCTCATTATATGATTATAGTTACAAGACCTGGAACCCTGGATGAAATCGAAGTGAAAGTGGAAGCATCCCAGAACATCTTCTTTGACGGCGTAAAGGAAATGATGGCGATTCAACATAAGATAGCCAAATCAATCGAGAACGAAACCGGAATCCGCGTGAAAGTAACACTGGTTGAGCCAAAGACCTTGCCAAGATTTGAGGGAAAAGCGAAAAGGGTTATTGATGAGAGAAACTTGCATTAGGTGATTATCATGAAAATCAAACAATTATCAATATTTTTACAGAACAGAATGGGCAGCCTATCAAAGCCATTGGAGGTGCTATCTGAACATGACGTCAACATTAGGGCAATGTGCATGGCCGACACTTCAGAATTCGGCATTTTAAGATTGGTTGTGGACAACCCTGAAAAGGGAAAAGAGGTTCTGGAAGAAAAGAACTTCCTTGTTAAGATAACTGAAATCATCGGTGTTGAGATGTGTGATGCGCCTGGAGGATTGACAAGCGTTCTAAAAGTCATCAAAGACAACGGAATTGATTTGGAATATCTCTATGCATTTACACACAATAAGGTGAACAAAGCCATATTGCTGCTTCATGCAGACGACATCGACAATCTGATTTCCGTATTGACAGAAAACAACATCAAAATCGTTTCTGCCGATGACGTATACAACTTATAAGATAATTTTTCCAATTATCTTCCTTTTTATTTATTCAGTGAAAAAATGGAAACCAATAGAATTGCATTCATCGATTATCTGAAGGTCATTGGGCTCTTTTGCATTATATTTGCGCATCTATGCCCCGACCAGACCCTCCTGCAAATCAGGAATTTTGATGTTCCGCTGATGATTCTCATTTCCGGATATCTTGCAGTCGGCTCATTCAAAAGAAGCCTTGAAAAAGACAAATCGTTTTTGAATTTCTATTGGAAAAGAATTAAAAGGCTGCTGTTGCCTACATGGATTTTTCTAATCATTTTTTTCGCAGTAATGTCCCTATTCCCAATAGATGGAATCTATCCATATTCCACAGATTATATAATCAGCAGCTTCTTGCTACTAGACGGAATGAAATACGTATGGATTATAAGGATATTCCTCATTTGCGCATTCATCACTCCGGTAATCTATTACTTTGACAAGATTGAAAGCGACTATCTGCAATTTCTAATTCTGCTTGTAATATATGTCCTATATGAAATAGCAATATTCCTGCAGATAAACGAAATGAACATTATTTTTGAATTTATTTTAGCTTATGTTATCCCTTATGGAATAATATACCTTCTCGGAATGATAGCCACAAAGACAAGCTATAAAACTGACAGGAATATTTCACTGATATTCCTAGCGACCCTTTTAATCGTCGGGCATATACTCTATACAACAACAGGCACTGTTCAATTTACACAAATAATGAAATATCCTCCTAGAATCTACTATATCAGCTATGCGCTATTTGTATCATTCCTGTTATTCAGCATATTCAAAAGAATAGACATTAAAGGCAACAGATTTGTCACTTTCTGCTCAAAATCATCACTGTGGATTTATCTGTGGCATGCCCTATTCATAACAGTCATCCCCCTGATTTTTGTAGGTCTGGACTGGATTGTGACATTTTTCATGGTAGTGACATGCGCGCTTTGTGTAACCTACATACAAAACAAAATTCTTGACTTTCTGGAGAAGAAAAATCTGAATCATGGCATGCTGAAATTATTCAGAGGTTAAGCATACCATATTCTAGCAAGTGATGAATGACCTTCTTAGACAGTCAAGTCATCAAATGTGACGGCGGATTCAAAATTTAAGCTACTTAATAAATATCTTTTAAAATTTGGGAGTTAATTTAATTTAAATTCCAAATAAAATCTATTTTTCAAAACTTTTCAGCTATACTTTAAACTGATTTTAAGATTGAATATTGCATAAAAGAGCATAATAAATGCCATAACCAAAAATGCAGCCCCACCAATGAATATTGACATTACCCCAAAGTCATTGACCAGAAATCCTCCGATTGCAGTACCGATAGCTATTCCGCCATTCAAAATGCTTAAGAATATGCCATTTGCAAGTTCGGGCGTTCTGGACAATACCGAATCTTCAATGTACTGTATGAGATTATAGCCCATTCCGTCCAGTACTCCGAAAACCATGAAAAGAATCAGGATTGAAATCAGATGACGGGCAAATAGATACATCAATACGAATACGAATCCGCATACCAACTGAAAGATCAGTAGTGTGGCCTTATCCTTATATACAATCAGCTTTCCACCGATCCATGTTCCGACAATGGAAATAAGACCATATGCAAAAAGGAGAATGCTTAATTTATATGTATGAATATTGCAAACGGTCTGAAGGAAATACGGCATGTAATTGTAGACTATGCTTGCCCCTATAGGCATCAATATTATCGCTATTGAAGCTATAATAAACTCTTTTGACCTTAACTTGGACAACGGCATTTCATAGCTTTTCGCTTTCCCATCGATTTTTGGAAAGAACAATAGGATTAAAATCAGCGATAGGAGATTAATCAGAAATATCCAAAGCATTGCAATCTCATAGCCAAGGACCGTTCCAAGGCCAGTTGTTATAGGCAGCCCTACAATGCTTCCGATTGAAATTCCCAAAAGTATTTTTGTGATGTAATCCTGCTCTTCGCCTTCAGGAGCAATTTCTTCACAAACAGTAAGCGCGATTGAAATAAAGGCCGGATAAAATACGGCAGACAGGATTCTAAAGAACAATGACAGATAAAGACTATCCGAAAAGACAATCACCAAATTGGAAATTGCAAATACGCTTAAAATAGAAATGAATGTCGTTTTCCTTTCAAATCTTGAAAACAGTACCGGAATGAATAATCCACAAACCGCAATGGTAAATGTGAATGAGCTTACGTAAAGGCCTGAAACAGCTATTGTTGTATTAAAATGAGTCGATATTAGTGAAATTATCCCTACAATGCTTAATGGCGTATTAATACCCAATGAAGCCAACATCAAAATATAAAGCAATGTTTTAGGATTATTTTTCATAAAAAATTTCCATAAAATTAAAAAAAAAAAGAAAGGTAAATTTGTTATTTTTCAATAACAAATCCATGGTTTTGCGCTTTAGTGACAAAGACTGTTCCCTTATCACCGATGATTTCTTTGGTTTTTTCAACAATGAATGCATTTTCCTCATCAAAGACTGAGTATAAAACCGGTCCGAATGATGAGATACCTACACCATAGGCTCCGGCATCTTCAATAGCCTGCATAGTCGGCAAATAACTTGCATCCAAGCTGTGCTCCAATTTGTTGAAACCTACTTTTTGAAGCTCGCTTACAGCCCAACCAAAGTTTTTGATGTCCTTTTCAAGCATGAACGGAACAAGATTCATTAAAATCAAGTGAGATACCTGTTCGACTTCCTCTTTAGGAATAGGACAGTATGTCTGGAAAACGTCCACTTCATCGGAACCTTCCATATGCTTTTCAATATGAGGAATGGCAATTAGAATATCCCATTCTTCAGGGAAGTCATATCTTGCAATCAATGTTGCAGGTTTTGCCTTTGATGCACCTGAAGGCAAGAACAAAGGCTTTTCTTCCTTACTGTGTCCACCATCCAAGATGAATCCTCCTAAATCATGAGTATATGTTCCGATTCCAGAAGTTCCTCCTCTTCCAACAATACTGCTGAGAATTCTGCTTTCCACTTCAATGCCCATTGTTTCGGTAATCAAGTGAGCGGTAGAAACAGCAATTTGTGTTCCGCTTCCAAATCCGGAATGCGGAGGATATGTCTGATGAACTGTGAATTTGAAACCAGCATCTATATCAAAATAATCCAAGGTTTTTTGAGCTGCTGCAGGAATCTTTTCCTGACATTCCAAAATAGCTTCTTCATCTGTTACTGTATCGGCAAATTCAAGTTCTATTCCACTTTCAATTTGCTCGGATTCTAAAACGAATTGTGGGTCAGCTAATGCCAAACCGATTCCGCCATCTACTCTTCTATATGACCCATTTAAATCAATGAGAGACATATGAATTCTTGAAGGGGCTCTAATTATCATTTCTTTTTCACTTCCAATATTTAAATAAACAATTAATTTATGAACTTAATCAATAATAAATGTTATCATGATTATTCAAATAAACTTTAAAAAAAAATAAAAAGTATTTTATATATGAAATTATAAAATATATCCATGAATTTAGAAAGCTTAATTCCAAAAAGTATATTCGACATTGATGTTACAATTGCAGCAGTATACCTGACTTTAATTATACCGTTGATTGCAGCATTGATATATTCATTTTAAGTTGAGAAAAACTCTTTTCTCAAATTTTCTTTTTTTTAAAACTCAAGATTGT
The DNA here is from genome assembly GCF_045112895.1 of Methanobrevibacter sp. Taxonomy (GTDB): domain Archaea; phylum Methanobacteriota; class Methanobacteria; order Methanobacteriales; family Methanobacteriaceae; genus Methanocatella. The sequence continues at coordinate 42,140 of NZ_JBGUIH010000016.1, forward strand.
CCACGGCATTTATCAATTTTTCAGCCAAGCTTAAGGTTAACTCCATAGGCTCATATGAATAGCATTCATAAACAATAGTGGCAATTCCTGCTTTGGAAGTCGGTTCAGTAATATATGGCGGGCTAGACCTGAATTCCGGAGCATAATAAACAATTCCTTCAATCGAATCAATTATCTCATTCATATATCTGGAAGATCTGTCATCAAAGCCAGGGGCAAAAACAAAATTGGTTATCTGATAATCACCCGGACCATGGGAACCGCGATTAGAGTGGATATCCAAAAACAGATCATATCCATTGCCTATAATCTCATCACGAACAAATTCCTGGGCTAGAAGCTGGCCCTCAAGCCTTCCTTCACTTTCTGAATTCTTGTCTGAAACATTGATGTTATACAGATAATAGCAATACTGCAAATCGCTTTCTGAAGTCAGTTTTTCAAACAATGCCCTGTGGGATTTGCTTTCAAGTGGATGCATTCCAATCAGATATGCTATCCTAATTTCCGATTCGGGATTTCCAAAAGGACCATGAATATAGACGCTACCCAATTCATTTTCACCTATTATATTAGAGTCATGTTCTGTTGAGTCTATTTGAGCTTCGCTGGTGGGGCCGTCCGGATAATCCATAATAACACCTGAAAAAAAATAAGTTGAGACTAGATGAAATCTAGTCTTCGGATGGTGCACGTGCACCTAATTCTTTGTTCAATTCGTAAATCAATCTGTTGTCGCCGTCAGCGAGTTTGATTTTAGCAACAAGTTCCATTGCGTTTTCTTCTTCTTCGACTTGCTCTTCAACAAACCATTGCAGGAAGTTGTTGGTTGCGTGGTCTTTTTCTTGAATAGCCAAATCGACTAAATCATTGATAAGGCCTGTTACCATTTTTTCATGTTCCAATACATGTTCGAATGCAGCCACTGGAGAATCCCATTCGGTTTGAGGTCCTTCGATTGCAGTTAAGGTTACGGAAGCTCCTCTTCTGATAATGTAGTCATAGAATTTCATTCCGTGTTCCAATTCTTCAGCTGCTTGAACTCTCATCCAGTTAGCGAATCCTGCTAAGTCTTCATCTTCAAAGTAAGCTGCCATGGATAAATATAAATATCCAGAGTAAACTTCAGCATTTAATTGACCGTTTAATGCTTTTTCCATATTTTCAGATACCATTAAATATCACCATATAAAATTTTGTAAGTGATTTAATATAAATTTTAAGTTATTAAAAAAACATATACCCTAACATGATTGAAAAGTCCCTATATGAAAACTACAAAATCGATTTTAGTGATGAAATTACACCAACTGCTGATGATTATTTATTCGTTTTTAATGAAAATAGAGAATTGTATTTGGATGAAGATAAAAAGTTGCCTGAATCATTAGATAATTTTAATGTTAATTTTTGCCTATATATCGGCGATTACAAAGGCAAAAGAGCATTTGCAGCTAATGTCAATAGCGATGAATCATTCTATCCATTGCATGAAGTCTATGAACAAGACCATGACCTATACCATATAGCGTCAAAGGCAGTTCTTGTCAGCGATTGGTATAAGTCATTCCAGTTTTGCGGAAGATGCGGAACACCGACCGAATTAGATGAGAAGGACATGATGCTGAAATGCCCCAATTGCGGACAGAACCATTATCCTCACATCTCCCCTGCAATTATTGTGGCAATCAGAAAAGGCGATGAACTGCTTATGGCAAAACACAGCTACCACGACAACATCAGATATGCGCTGATAGCAGGTTTTGTAGAGCCTGGAGAAAGCGTTGAAGAGGCCGTCCACCGTGAGGTTTCAGAAGAGGTAGGCATTAAAATTAAGAATGTGCAATATCAAAGAAGCCAATCCTGGCCATTTCCAGACTCATTGATGCTCGGCTTTACTGCCGAATACGAATCAGGTGAAATTAAGGTGGATGGTGATGAAATCGTAAGGGCACAGTGGTTTAAAAAGGATGAAATCATCAGATACGGATCTGATATCAGCATTTCTGACTGGCTAATACAATCCTTTATTGATAGTGTTTAGCGCTATCACGCCGGCTTTCAGTCTTGCCAGACCATCATCCAAAAGCTCTCGAGGGCAAGCTATATTCATCCTTAAGAAATTATCTCCATTTTGGCCAAAGTCAATGCCTGCTGAGAGAAACAATCCCTGATTTGTTCTTAAAAATTCGGATAATACTTTTGAAGGCACCTTTAAATCCGAACAGTCAAGCCACAGCAAGTAAGTTGCATCGCATTCGACCAATTTAATGACAGGCAATTCATTGGTTAGATATTCCTTGACAGTCATCTTATTTTCATATAATACTTCTCGAAGCTCATCCAGCCACTCTTCTGAGTCATTATAGGCAGCAGTCACAGCAGATGTTGCAAAAACGTTGCATGAATCCGAATTGTCTATATGCATCTGAGTTTTAATCTTATCCAGAAGCTCCTTATTTTTAGTGTGGACGATAGAGCTTTGAAAACCCGCAATATTGAATGATTTTGAAGGAGACAAGCAGGTTATCACATTATCCAATGATTCAGACGGATTGTATTTGGCTCCAGGGTCTGTCAAATCACAGTGAATTTCATCCGAAATCAAGACAACATCATGTTTTCTGCAAAGCTCGCCAATACGGGCCAAATCCTCTTTTGACCATATCTTTCCGATTGGGTTGTGGGGATTGCAAAGTATCATCATCTTAACTTTAGAAAGTTTCTCATCCAAATCATTGAAATCTATTTTATATTCTCCGTTTTCATAAATCAGCTCATTTTCCAGAACTTTGCGGCCATTGTCCTCAATTACATAGAAAAACACATGATAGACAGGTGACTGAATAAGTATCTCATCACCGACATCGGTCAAGCACCTTATCATTGAAGATATTGACGGCATTACGCCAATCGAATATGCCATATCCTCGCGGGACATCCTAAAGCCATATCTTCTATCCCACCAGCTGATGTAGGCATCAAACAGCTCATCCGGAACTATGGTGTATCCGTATACCGGATGTTTAGCCCTTTTTAAAATGGCTTTTTCGATAGCCGGAGCTACCTTAAAGTCCATATCCGCAACCCACATCGGCAAATCATCTTTGAAAAAATCCCATTTTAGGCAGTTGGTATCGTGCCTATCTGTTACACTTTGAAAATCATGTTTAGTATCTTTCATAGTGAATACGCTCTTCATCAAATTTGTCCATGAACTTGTTTTCCCATCCTTCGGCAGGATAGCCCAATGTTATCACACAGAACGGAACATGATTGACATTATCCAGGTCAAATAACTCTGACACCTTTTCCATTGTCTCTTCTGTTGGCGCCACCCCATTCCAAAGGCCACCCAAGCCCAGATTGACCGCTTCAAGAAGCATATTTTCGGCTGCGGCAGCCATATCCTGCTGCCAATGCGCCTTATAGAATGCCCTTTCGATATTTGCAACAAGCAAAATTGCAACAGGTGCTGTTTTGACTCTAGGCTTTATTTCAGAGAGCTTTAAAAGGGTTTCCTTGTTTTTAATTACAACAAACTCCCAAGGTTCCGCACCGAGCCTTGAACCTGGTGCCTGCATTCCCGCTTTCAAGATTTTTAAAATATCCCCATCACTCACTTGTTTGTCATTATATTCACGAATGCTTCTTCTTGTGTTAACAATTTCTTCAAAATCAGACATATTTTTAAATAATATCTTTATCATATAAATAATTAGTTTAATAAACGGAGGTGAAATTTAATGGATACTACAAAAGGTGCAGGGATATTTTTCATTATTCTTGGTTTGATATTCATACTATTCCCAATGTTTTCATCCGAATTGGTTTCAATAATTGTTGGTTTAAGTTTAGTGTTCTTCGGTATTTCCGCAGCATTCATGGGATATACCATGAAAGATGCACAAAAAGAAGTTGCAATAGCAATTATCCTTATTGGGATTATTTCCATCATTTTAGGATTGCTGTTCATGTTCTACATAAATGCAATAGCATTCTTAGTCTCTTTCCAATTCTATATTGTCGGATTTATAATGATAATATTCGGAATAGCTGGATTGATATCCAAAGTAAGCAGAATTTCAAACTTCACTTCAATACTCGTTTTATTGATGGGTATTGTTGCAATCGCTCTTGGAGTATTTGCTGGCGGCCACCCGATATATCTTGCAATCGTTATCGGTATTGTCTTGATTATTGAAGGTATTGCATATCTGCTTGATGATTAAGACTTGGCTAACAATCCAAAAAATAGTTAAAAATACCTAAACAACCATCACTAATAAAACATATCATTAACCAAGTCTGGGGGAAATCCCAGATAATACTTTATTTTAAGAATTAATAAGAATTGTTGAAGTGCGAAAAAGCACATTTTCACACTTCCGAAAAGTTTTTAAATGTCTGAATTTTCTAAAGTTCTGAAATCAATATCGCTTTCGCCGCAGAACTCTTTAACATGCTCTATGATTTCAGAGATATCTTCCTTGGAATACTCGTTTTTGAAGTAGTATACAATCGGCTGGGCATTGGTGTATACCGTAAGGACAAGGTACTGATTATTCCAAAAGCTAACATCCAATGTGTTGTATATTTGGATATCTCTTACAATGTCGCTTTGAGCCTTTCCGATTGATGTCTCGTTTCCGATGGATTTGATTTCACTGTTTTCATAGTGGCTTTGCAATTCAATGAGATTATCCTCATCGGTCAAAACATCACTTTGAGGTTCCATTTCTGACAGCTTTTCCCTGAAGAGTTTTGCATTGTGCAGCTTTTCCTGAACTTCAGTCAATTCCTTTTCAAGCTGCTTTTCATCTTCAATAAGGGAATTTATGAAAGCTTCTGAGCCATTGTTGAAGTTCTCATACATTTCAAGCACATCTCTTGGAGAAAGCATTGAATGTTTCTTATAGAATTCCTTTGTGTGTGGCTTTACGCGAATGCTTAAAGGTTTAAGGTTTTCCTTTTTTGATTTTCTGTCAAAATATTCATCTGTGCCTTTTGTATATCTTTTGTGCAAGTATTGCATTCTTTCGGAAAACATCTTTTCGAAGTCTTCACGAGTCATGTCTTCCGGAAAGCGAAATCTGAATTCTCCGGATCCTCCGAAGTCACCGTTTCCGAATTCGAATTTTCTAGTTCTTTTTTGGTTTGTCATTTTTATCACATCCATTGTGTAATACAAATTTGGTTTTTGTACACAATTAATTATCTGCATGAACTAGTATATAAATGTATTCATTTTTAAAAAATGTATACATGAAAAATTTTAAAAAAAAAATAATGCCTATCATTGGCTTAAATCGGCGGCGATATCAAAGATCTTGTCCAAATCCTGTAGAAATTGCTCTTCTTTAGAATTTATTGTATCTGAATCTTCACTGGAGTAATCATTCTTTGAAATGTTATAAAATGAATCGATTACAACTTTTCCATTAAGCATCTTAAGCAAGCCTTCAGATTGCTTTAGGTGAGGTCGAATTTTCTCTTCAAAGTAATCCTTAGGATAATTGATGGTGTAGAAAAGCCCGACATTGACTTTGCCCTTGAACTTATTGCCTGTCTTATAGGAAACCATGCAGTATATCAATCTTTCAAGCAAGGCTATATAATGGCTTGAAGGATGGGAGAAAAATATCGGAACTCCAATCAATAGGGAATCGGCATTGAAAATCTCCTCAATCAAAGGAGAAAGCTCATCTCTCCAATAGCATTTGCAGGCATCCTCATCCCTTTTGCAGATTAGGCAAATTCTGCAGCCTGACAAATCCAGTTTATACAAATCAATGTAATCGACTTCAGCACCTACAGACTCCGCACCTTGACTGGCTTTCTTCATGAGCTGTGCATTATGCCCTCTTCTTTTAGGGTCAGCATTGATTACGATGGTCTTCATTTGGACAGCTCCGCTCCGATTTCAAATGCCTTTTCCAAGTCTTTCGGGAACTGCAAAATCCATTGCTTTTCCTTGAGTTCCTGTGAAAAGCCGGCCATGTTGAATTTGGAATAATCGGCAATCTGAATTGTATCGCAAACAGGGTAGGTTACAATCTCACCATTTAAAAATGAGAATAAAAATTCAGTGCTTGACAAACTGTCCTTCATGGACTGTTCGTAAAACTCCAATGGAGCATTCATTGTGTAGAAAATTCCGACATTGACCTTGCCGGTGAAATAGCTGGACCCGTCATCATAAGACATTATGCAGAATATCAGCCTTTCAATCAATGCTCGGAATTCGCTTGTAGGCTGGCCGAAGTAGATTGGTGAACCTATCAAAAGGCAATCAGCATCAAAGATTTTATCGATTACATCAGTTAAGTCATCCTTCCAATAGCATTTTCCTTTTGTTTTGGTTTTGAGTTTGCAGGCAAGGCAGCTTCTGCAGCCTTTAAAAACCAAATCATATAAATTGAAATATTCCGTTTCAGCTCCTACGGATTCTGCACCTTTTTGAGCTGATTGCATAATCTCTGCAGTATTCCATGTTTTTCTTGGACTTGCATTAATGACAATTGTTTTCATAATAATAGATTATTTGAAGAATTATAAATTATTTATTGATATAGTCCAGAAAATTAAAATTTAAAATTATTAAAAAAAAGATAAAATTTGAAGCTATTTTTTAGCATCAATAACGGTTTTTCATTCATGTAAGGGACCAACACTTCAGGAACTTTAACGCTGCCATCAACCTGCTGATAGTTTTCCAGAATGCAGTAAGGCTGCAAGGTTCGAATATTACACATTTCATGTTCTTCTTGACTTACATTAATCAGCAATTTTATGTAATATTTAACTTTTTTTAAAATGCAGGAATATGCTTTTGTGATTTTTAGCACTTAGAAAAGTAATATCTAATACTAAAATCATACTTCATTACACAATATTGTAAAAGATAACGGCGCTGGTATCAATTTTTAACTAGAGAATGGTTAAAGATATCTGGAAAAAAAGAATAATCTTATTACAATTAAGTTACATAGAAATATTAGATTAAAGAGGATGAAATGCATGTCTACTAAAATGGAAATCGCTGAAAATTTTGCAAAAACCATTAATTCTGATAAAATAAAGTTAATGATATTATTCGGTTCAGTTGCAAGAGGAGATTATCGTCCGGATTCAGATATTGATATTCTAGTTGTTTCTGATTATCATAACGATATTTGGCCAAAAATTTCTAGAATAATCGGAGATACCGTTTTAGAAGAAGGCGAGTTGCTTTCTGTCCATGTAATGCCGGAAAATATCTTCAATGAAACTAAAGATTATTCTTTTTTAACTAATGTTTTAAGAGAAGGTATAATTCTTGAGTGAAATTGAAAAACTATGCAAAAAATCATATGACAAATTAAAATCCAGCAAAGCTTTATATGAACTTGGACAATATTCTGATTCTGCTAGCTTATCTTATTACTGCATGTTTTTGATGGCAAAAGCGCTGCTAAACAAAAAAGGATATGATGCAAAAACTCATGAGGGAGTCATAAAACTATTTTCATTGAAATATGTACATGAAGACATATTCAATCATGAAATATATTTGCATCTTCCATCATCGCAATCAAAACGGGAGGATGCTGATTATAGTTCTGTTGACTATATAACACAAGAAATAGCTGAGAATCTAATTTCAAAAGCAGAAGAATTCTTAAAAGAATCTGAAAAATTTTTGTAAAAAAAAGAGATTTTATGAGATTTAATCTCATTAAATCTTTTAGATAATCTATTTTTTAGCTTCAATAACGGTTTTTCCATTCATGTAAGGGACCAACACTTCAGGAACTTTAACGCTGCCGTCAGCCTGCTGATAGTTTTCCAGAATGCAGCACATTGTTCTCTCGGTAGCGATTGCAGTACTGTTCAGGGTGTGCAGGGTTTGGGCATCTCCGGAGCCTGCCCTTCCGACACGGGTTTTGGTCTTGCGTGCCTGGTAATCCTTACAGTTGGTGCATGAAACCAGCTCACGATAAGTACCTGAACCAGGGAACCATGCTTCCAAATCGTATTTGATGGCCGCATTATCGTTTAAAGCAGATGACACAATAGCTATTATCTGATACGGAAGACCCAATTTCTGATAGATTCCTTCGGTGACTTCCATCAGCTTGTCATGCTGGTTTTTGGAATCTTCAGGTGTTGAGAAAATGAACTGCTCAATCTTTTCGAACTGGTGAACCCTGAATATTCCCAATGTGTCCTTACCATGTGATCCTGCCTCTTTTCTAAAGCAGGTTGAAAGCGCACAGTATCTCAACGGCAAATCGTCGGGGTTTATGATTTCATCCCTGTGAAGCGCAGCCAAAGTCTGTTCGGCGGTTGCAATCAGGAACAAATCCTCGTTTTCCACTTTGTATAATGTCTCTTCGAACTCACCTAATTCGGATGTTTCCGCTGCAACTTCACCTTTTACGAAGAACGGTGTCTGCATTGGGATGTATCCTTCAGCTTCAAGTTCAGATAAAGCGAATTGAATCAACGCCAGGTTCAGATGCAGGATATCCCTTTTGAGGTAATAAAATCGTGCCCCTGCAATCTCGGCGGCAGTTTCAAGATCTGCCCCATCGATTTTATTGATCAAATCAACATGGTTCAAGGCTTCAAAATCGAATTCCGGCTTTTCACCATATGTTCTTATCACTACATTGTCATCTTCAGTATCTGAAATCGGAACATCCTCATCGATGATGTTTCCGACCTTGTATCTGTAATCGTCTCTGAGTTTGAGGTATTCTGCATTTTTGGCTGTCAATTCCTTGATTTCTGCTGCCACTTCCTTAGAGCGTTTGATTACCTCTTCCAAATTGCCTTCTTCCTTTGCTTTTTTGAATGATTTGGATAATTTGTTTTTCTCAGATCTTAATGAATTGAGTTTTCTTTCACCTTCTCTCCATAAGGCGTCATATTCTATTACCTTTTCGACATTTTCAGTGTCTCTGAATCTCTTCTTTTCAGAGTCTATAACGAGTTCCGGACTTTCTCTGAATACTTTTATATCTAACAATATTTTGTCCCCTAAAATATTTTATACAAATATAAATTTGAATCTTTTATTTTTTAAAGTTAATCATTAATTAAAAAGATTAATAAAAAAAAGTAGTTTTAGAGTTCAAAAGGAACCCTAATAACATTTTTGCAACTACAACAATTTCTCTCTAAAGACTGATTTCAACTCAGTTTTGGTTTGGTCTGTGTAGTTTTCATTGTCTACGCTGAAGATTGCCATTTCGTAAATAATCTTATTTAGTGCCTGGCCCTTTTCAGTCAGGTAGTATCTCACATTCTTCTTATCGTATTTGTCAGCAATACGATTGATCAAGCCGTTCTCCTCCATTTCCTTAAGGCAGCTGCTTAAGACACGGTTGGATAGTTTAGGCCTGTTTTCCTTAAATTCATGGAAACGGGTTTTGCCGAAGAACAAATCGTTGATGATCTGTACAACCCATTTTTTCCTAATCAATTGAACTGCATTGTCTATTGGGAAAGTGTTTAGTTGAGCATTCACATTCATGAAAAACCCTCCATAAAGTTAATTTCGTATTAATGATTATTTTTTGAATATATAAAGTTTACTGTCTTGGTGAGCAAATGGTTACCAAAAGCTTTTAAATATGGTTGACCTATGTTGTAGTGAAAGCGCAATATTGCACTTTCGAGAGATGGGAAAATCAAAAAATCAATGAATGAACATGACCCTCCATTTTCCTTCAAATAACACTATACAGCAAAAACACATAGTCATGGGATTTCAAAAGAATTTTTTGATAAGCATTGAGCTTAAAAAAATCAACGTCTAATTTCCCTTTTAATCAAAAAATTCTTACCATCTCTACTTTTTTTATTATAGCTTTTCTTCCCATTCCTTGACCTTGAAACCGACCAGAACAAAGTCGTCCGCTACAAGGATCGGCCTTTTGACAAGCATGCCGTCAGTAGCTAATAAATCCAACTGTTCATCTTCAGACATTTCAGGCAACTTGTCCTTCAGTTTAAGTTCCCTGTATTTCATTCCGCTGGTGTTGAAAAACCTTTTGAGCGGCAAGCCGGATATTTCCCACCATCTGCGCAATTCATCAGCAGCAGGATTATCCTCTATGATGTGCCTTG
>NZ_JBGUIH010000017.1:0-20526 GCF_045112895.1 Methanobrevibacter sp.
TTGCAGAGGCGATTGATTATCTGGTTGTTAATACTTCACGGGGATTTATTGATGCAATCTATGAGATGGATAAAAGGGAAACAGGCAGTTTGCATTTCTCGTTGGGAATGTGGATTAGAAATGAGTTCGGATTGAATGGCCGGAAAAACCGTGGGTTGCTCAGGGATTTGGAATTCGATTTATGGGCTGACGGCTATTCATCACAAATTCTGGATGCATTATGGGATTATGTGCAGGAAAACTATGATGATATAGTTGAGAATACGGAATTTACAAACAGCATTGACATGTATAAGTATTTATTATGAATAATACTTATTTTAAGTAATGCCCATTGAGCATTTCTAAACATATTTTAAATAATGCATTACTATGGATGAATTCATGATTTCAGAATATGATTGTTATCAGATTGAAAAGTTGCATTGGTACTAAAAAATTGATTTTAATTAGTAATAACTTAAATGAGAAGCTATTGACAGTTAGATTTATATTTTAGGAAAATAGATATATGCATTGTGGCAAAAGTAACTTTTTCAAGTTGAAAATTTGGATTTTATACGAATTAAGGGCAATAATCATGTGAGAATATGACAACAAATTTGGACAATTTCAAGAAAAGGATGGAGCAGGCAAAGGAAATCTACACCCGTGAAATCACTGACTTTGCAGGCAAAATCGATGCTTTGGGTGAAATGACCCTGATTGAAGATCCTGATATCGATACTCAGAACTACATCTATTCCTTTGAGAACCTAAACGGAACTTCCCAAGAGGATCTGGACGAAATTCTTCTGGAAATCTACAATCATATGGAGGAGTTTTCAAAGCGCAACGGCATTGAGGAGTTCTATCGGTTTGCACGTGTCTGGCTTTGAAGGTGGCGATTATGGATATTACAAAATACCCACAATATGAGCTGTATCTCCTGACCTTGAATCTTGAGAACTTAAAAAGCAGGATTGTTCCGGACAATTGCGATGAGAGGTGCATCAATTCAACAATAATCAGCAGGGCCTATTTCAGCTCGTATCTCTATTGCGCATTATGGCTTGAGTATGTAAAGAATTTCATTCCAATACCGATTACGCAATTCGGCGATGATGAAGCAAAGATCAGCGAACATGTGCAGGTTCGAAATGCGCTTTTCAATTTCGGCCAGCAAAGAATTGAAGAAAAGTTATATAAGCTTGCAAATCTTAGAAAAACTGCGGACTATGATCCGTTTCGCGATTTGGCTCCAACCGATGTATCCGATGCAATCGGCTATATGGAAAGCATATTCGACCATCTGAAGTTTGACTGAAGTTATTTTTTTTTAATATTGCGAATTTACATGATTACGTCAATTTTGATTTTTAATTATTTCTATAATATGCTGTTTTTACCATAGAATAGATGTTTCTTCTGCATCATGATATTCCTTTTTAGCAAGATAATCTCTTTTATTGAAAATCATTTATATATGATAAGGACAAAGTTACTAACAAGATTGGCACAAGGTGGATAAGATGGAAAGCAAACATAAGATTGTCATTGGAATTCTGGTAGCGATAATTCTGATTTTGGCTGCAGGCCTTGCAGTGATTGTGATGCATCCTGGAACAATTCAAACGGACATTCTCGATACCAAGGACTGCACACTAAATGCAAGCCATTTCAAAGATCCCATTAATGAGAATGGTGGGTTCAACATAATCGACACTGCATCAGATACCGACATCCTATTTTCAACAGTCGAGAAGGATTCAGTCGACAATATTGTTGACAGCTGGGAGAACGGAGCTTTGACTGGCAGGTCCTATACTATTGCAGGTCTCAACGGACTTTTAAGCGAGGATTTCAATTCGAAAGGATTGGCGTTCTACTTTGAAAAGAACGGCCAGTACTACATGATCAGTGCGATTTCCTCAACCGAGGAGGATATAGACATGGAAAGCTTCAGGGCAGTATCAGTACTTTCCGAGTTCAACGAGATTCTAACAGCCTGGCAGAAGGGAATGCCTGATGTGTCGAACGTTGACATTGCTCAAAATGATGGAACAGTGACAATAGATTCCGACACTTCACAGACTGAAGCTGTCCAGTCATCTTCTCAAACAACTTCCAACGACAATGTAAGGGAGGAGGACCAGATAACTCCAGACGGCTGGAATCCGAAGGAGCATGAAGTGTCCAGAGAGCCATTGGATGACGGAAACGAAAGGGTAAACTATGACGACGGCTACTTTGTAATAGTGGACAAGGATGGAAACATAATAACTCATGGATATTAGGTGATAAGATGGAACACAGATTCAGGGAAGACGAAAACGAGCTGCCGTATCTTCTCAATGAAAAGAGGGACCATGGCAGGCCTCCAGGGTCTCACAGCAAATCTCAAAAGCCAAAAAGCACTGAGGAAAAGGTCAATGACATATTGATATCAATGGATGTGTCCTATTCTCAATACATCAAGCTTAAGGAGAAGGTCATGTCATTTCTGGATGCAAGGGACTGCACAGGCCTGACCGTCAAAGAGGATTATGGAGAATATGACTTTATATTCACCCGTGAAAACGAATATATCCGCTCAACACACAGGTTCGAATATTTCACGGAGTTTGAGCTTGACTGCCTCTTCAGCGACTGCTATACGACACACAACTATGACAATCTATTGAAAAATCCCAGCTTTCAGGACCTCATTAAAAGGTTGGGTTTTGAATTCATGGGCTGCAGCGGAGGATATCAGGTCAAAACCAAGTATTTCTCTGAATTCATAATGATGGATGAGCTGGATTTGGGGGTCAACTTCAAGGTGGGCTCCAAAAGAAGGCGCTATAAGCTTGATTTGGAAAAGATGAAATTGAGCGAAGAGTATTTTGAATATGATTTATAGGTGATAGAATGGATAAGGAAGAACTTGAAAAGTTAATCGAAGAGACAACAGGAATGGACAATTCCCGCCTTGAGGAACTGATGGGCGAAGAGCTTACTGCCGAAAGCCAGAAAGAATTTCTGGACCTGTTCAAAAAATCCCAGCTCTTCATGCCGGTGACATACTCCCCAAACATGTTCGAAGGCATTGAAAATGCAAAGGAGGGCGACATCTTCGAGCCTCAGGGCCAGGTAGGATTCGACATCAACTATCTGACAGGAAATGACGGATCGAAGGCGGTACCCCTCTTTACAAGCGACGCGATGATGGAGGCTGCAGGAGCGAGAAGCTCATCGATTGCAATATTCATGAGCGACCTTGCAGATATGCTTAAGCAGTCCGACAGGTATTCGGCGGTTGCGGTAAATCCCTTCACCGAACATGACATCGTCATGCCGATTGGAATGTTTTTGAGCTTGTTTCATGAGCCTACGGAAGAGGAAAAGAAGTTCATAGAATCCTTGAATGAAGTTCTTAAGGCCTTGAAGGAACATTCGGTCGAGCTTGAGGAGAATATCACACTGTTCTTCAGGCATGATGAAAACGTGATGGTCGAGAATGCCGTCGACGGGGTATTTGTTCCGCAGGTTCCCTTTTCTGTAAGCAGCAATCCGAAGTATGGTGAAGGCTTTAAGTATACCAATATATTGATGATGCCTGCATCCAAAAGGATTCTGCCGATCGGTCGGGATGCGGAGCTTGACATCATAATCGCTCCGGGTACTGAATTCAAGCTTCAAGACACCCTGGACGGAACACAGAACCTTTGGATGTGCGGCGACCAGCCGTTCTATGATGAATAGGAATTAAATTTTTTAGTTTCAATTCCCATTTTTATTTTTTTTTAGATATTATTCGGAAGTAGTTTCCTCTTCAGTGTCATCATATTCATAGTCTTCATAGTCGTCTGTGTCTTCGTAATCATCGTAGCTATTGTCATAGTCATTACTGCTTGTGTCGTCAATTGCATCGGAATATCCTTGGTTGTAGGCGTTTTGGCTGCTGCCTTGTGCTTCACCTATATAAACCCATTCGCCGTTGGACTGCAATTGATACAGGCCGTCGTAATGCTCGACAACATCCCCGACATGGTAGTATCCAACGATGCTGCCGTCATCGGCATAGAACGGAAATGTCTTGTCGTCGCTGGATGATGAGTCGGATGATTCGGTCATGGTGGCATTTGTCACATCTGGGAGAGACCCCTTTTTCCACTGGATGCTGTCCAATATATCAATCATTTCTTTTTCGTCAACGCCGATGATGATTACTGTCTGGTTGACGGTGTTGTTGTTTCTGATGCCCACTGAACATTCCTTAATATTTTTTTCGTCATAATCCTTGCCGAGTTGGTCGCACAGTTCCATTATGCTTTTTTTGTCAAGCTTGTAAAGTCCGTTGTCCTGCATCTCGCCGTGCTCAACAATCAGCTTTGACAGGATTCCTGACGCCAATGCCCCTACAAAGTTGCTGTTGTCGAAGCCGGATACTGTAGTGTTCTTGGCGGTGACATATGTGTTGCCCAGGTCGCTTTCGTTTGTAAGGTTTGTGCTCACTGGCACTTCAATTGTAGTTCCGTTTTTAAAAAGTTCAACAGTCTTTGTCTGTTCATGCATCAGGCTTAAAGCTATTGCTCCGCTCAGTGCAATGATTGCAGCAATCAATGCTATAATAATTATCTTGTGAATCTTTTCCATTTTATAAACACCCTCTTTATTCTGTTTGAATCTATGTACTGCATGATATTTATACAATTTCATAATATCTTATCAACAACATACCTATATCTGAGTTTTGAGATGTCAAGTGATGCTGGAAATTGATTTTATAGCCATTGCATATATTTATTATACTGCCATTTCAAATTAGGTCGGATTTTCAAAAGGGTTGAAGTTAATGTGAGATTCCCCTCATTAAAATCAATGTTCGGAATTAAACTTTGATTTAATCAACAATACATTCTATGATGATGCTAGAATTGCCGATTATGTCATGCCATCAATTTCACCTTTTGACCGAAACATTTATAAACCATAATTTAGTAATAGTATAACAACAAAGTATACACAACCTAAAAGACCAATTCGAACCATCACCTGAACATGAAGTTCAGATGAGTTATCGAAAAAACTAATTTTCGGTGATTACATGACAATACAGAAATTATTAGATAAATGTGAAGACGCATACATTGAAGAGGATTTCAAGACTCTCCTTGGGCTATGCGATGAGGTTCTTGGAATGGATCCAGACAACCAGACTGCAATAGGCTACAAATCAGTATCATGCTGCTTTTTGGGCCATCCGGAAAAGGCAGTGGAAATATTGGAGGAAGCCATCGAACGCTATCCGAACAACTACTATATGAAAAACAACCTTTCAATGGCCTATTATGATTTGGGTGAATACGAAATGTCCCTTGAATGCTGTGATGAAGGGTTGAAAATCAAGGAATTCGACTGGCTGGTCGAAAACAGGATAAAGGCCCTGCTCAAGCTTGATAGAACCGATGAGGCAATTGAGTGCTATGAAAAGACACACGAATCTGTTGCATTCTGTGACCTTCTGGTTGATGCCGGCAAATATTCTGAGGCACTGGAGTACTTCTGCGATGACTACAACGAGATTGTCGACAAAATCAAGGAAAGGGATGTCCATGCTGTCGGTGATTTTTACCTTTCATGGATTGACATGATAAAATCCAGATCAGATACCAGAGTCTGTCCCGACTGTGGTGGCGAGCTTATCCCAATCGTTTGGGGATATCCGAGTCCTAAACTTCTTAAAAGGGCTGAACGTGGAGAGGTCTTTTTGGGAGGCTGCTGCATTCCCCCGAACAATCCTAATTACCGCTGCAAAAAATGCGATGGGAAATTTGATTTGGGAGTGAATGGCCTTCACGTTGAATGCCTTGACTTTAATTTGAATGAATATATCGAATATAAAATCAAGGAGTTGACTCGTGTTCTTAATGGAGGGGCACTTGTTTTTATTCATTCCAGGGATACCATCAAAAGGGAACTTAAGGGATATGACGATGAGGAGTTTGATGCATTGATCAATCATCTTGTTGAAATTGGCTATATCTATGAGCCTCGTGAAGGTTATTTCAAGCTTGCAGGATTTGATGACTGGAAATGCGCCAAGGAATATCTTGATGAGGGAAAGTTTGCAGCTCCTTTGTGGCTGGCCTATCCGCAGTTTTCCGCCTGGACCATATTCTGGAGAATGAGTCCCGGCGAAGACTATGGGATGAACCATCCCCACCATTCAAAGGAGTATAAGGAGCTCTTTCCGATGCCGGAATACTGGAAGTTCCGCTTTGGAGAAAGCCCATACAAGCCGCATCCTCTTTTAGGATACTTCTGGACTGAGGATGGAAAGCCTAAATATCCTCATGTTAGTGAGGGAGTTGAGGTCAACGGCTTCATAACATTAGGCGATGAGAAGCAATTTCAATCAGACACCTTCACCTTCAAGTCAATCGAGCATGCCGAGGCCCTTTCAAAATACCTGTACTTTGAAAAGCATGGCCGCAGGGACGATGAGATAAGCTCTCTGGAATTGTCTGATGAGGATGAAAGGCTTTGGGATGTCTATAAATATTCAGTCCTTTTGAATGCAAGCTACTTCAAGGTCATGCAGGATGAGGACCTTAAAGATAAGCTTCTTGAAACCGGCGACAAGCCTCTGGTCTATGTTTCCGATGATGAGAAAAATTTATTCGGAAGGGCTTTGATGGAGGTCAGGGACGAGATAAGGAGAGTCTGCAGGAATGAGGATTTGATCGACTGGGAATATACAGAATATCTGAAGCACAAGCCATGGTGGTAGCATGCTGGTGGAATTGACACTTATAAACATTTTCCTTAATCTGCTTCTGATATCCATCTGGCTTAAAAGAGGATTCATGGAAAACAGGGTAACCATCTCAGTAATGATGGTCTGTCTTGTGCTGAATATGATCTGTGTAATGCTCTACATTTGAATTTTTTTTTAAAAAGGAGGATGATAATATGGATAAGTTGAAGATATTGTCCGGCAATGCTTGCTTTCTGGTTAAGAATACGTCGGATACAATGTCTCGAAAGGATTTTGAAGGATATCTTAAAGATGAAGGCTTTGCCGAATTCAGGAAATACGGCTGGAAGGACAGGGGATGCTTCTACATCAACGTCAACAGCATGCGATATGCCGCCGGAGTGCCGAAACCTGCAAAGCTCGCGTCAACAATAGTGGGCGAAGGCATAAAAAACCCTTTCACCATCGACGAGTTCATGAGGATCTGGAACATATTGAAAAGACACATGGGAGATTTGAATCCGACTGATGAAATCACCAAAGGATGCTCTCTATTTCTTGTCTGCGATGATATGCTTAATGAGTCCAGTAATGATTTCATTGACTATCTTGATGGTGAAAACTTCAATGCGCTTTCTGACGACAGCTATGGCGGAAGAGGTATTGCTGCGGTAAACGTCAAAAGCATGATTTATTCAAAGGGAAGGATGGCCGATGCGCTCGCTTCAACATTTGTCGGCGAAAATTCGGCCTGCGCACTGACAGTCGATGAGTTCAAGACAGTATGGGACATCATAAAAATGCATAGGGAGGACTCTTCTGTCGAAGCGTTGTTAAGGCAATGCGAAGAGTTCGATGATTATCATAAAGTCATCGAATGCTGCGACAGGGTATTTGAAATAGACCCCGGCAACGCCCAGGCGCTCTATTACAAGGCGCTGGTGCTCTTTGACTTGAAGAAATATGACAAGGCCCTTGATTTGGCCGAGCGTGCAATCCGCATCCATCCAGAAGACTACCGCTTCCACAACATAATGGCCTTCATATTTACTGACCTCTATAGGTTTTCCGAAGCCATCGGATTCTACAACGCTTCATTCCGCTTGGGCGGATTTGACGCAGAAGGCAGCGAATCGACATATCAGTACAGGGCAATATGCCATTTGAGAAAGGCAAGGGAGGACTTTTACATCAGAAAGGATTCGGATGAGGCATTGAAGAGTCTGAATGTATATCTCAACCAGTTTCCCGATGACAGGGATGCGATGAGGCTCAGGGATGACATGTCCCGTGGCAATTCAAGGCCGGTGGGAAAACTGAAGCATCTTGAATTCAAGGCCCATGAACTCTACGCATTGGGATATCTTAGGCAGTCCTTTGAGGCATACGGCGAAGTCTTCAAGGCCAGCCAGGAGCTGAAGAGAGGCATTGACAGGACCTCCTGGAGTTGGTGGAACCCGGTTTTCGGCCGCATGGAAAGATTGGACAACTTCAGATGGTATGATGAGGTTCTCTCAATGTGCCTGCTTGAATTCAATGGAAGCTATGAGGAGTTTTTCGAAGGGCTTTTTGAAATAAGCGAGGAGACAATATCCGCATGCATCGACAGGGCAAAATTCCTCTCAAAGGTGTACGGTGAGGATTTGTGTGTTGAATATTTAAAAAAGCTGGTTGATGCCTGCCCGTCAAGCCGTGAGGCCAGAAGCTATTTTGATGAGGTAAGCTCTGAAATCGGGATAAGGAGCCACTTAGCAGAATGCGCTGTTTTCAGGGACTATGAAAGCATCGATGAGTATGTCGATGATGTTATATTCTGCCTGATGCATTCATGCAGGTACAGCGAAGAGGCCGCAAAGAACTTTGCTGAAATTAAAAGGGATGAAATCGAAAGGTGCTATGAGCGAAAATGCCCTGCAGACGATTTGGCGATGGACTATTATAACCTTTGCGGATGATTCAGGAGGTATTAAAATGAATGACAAAAAGGAAATTAGAAGGAAAATTGTTGATTATCTATGCGGCAGCGGAGATGGTTTATCAGATGAATTCATAAAGCTTCTTGAAGATGGTGGAATGGGAGAGCCTGAAGGCTTATTAATCAAAAATGATCTGTTGGAATTGACTGACCGATGCTGTAATTTAGATAATAAGTTTTATTATAAGTATTTGCATCAATTTGAAATAAGTCATGGGCTAAAAGAGGATGATGTAATCAAATTACTTAAAGAAGATGACTTTAAGGATACCATTGGCTGTTATTATGCCGGTAATTATCGTCCAATCATCGGTTATGATGATGGAGATTATTTAAGATTACTATCACAACAGTATCCTCAATCAATTAGGGAAGCAGTCTATGAAGCCATAAGCTTAATGGATAAGGAAGAGATTGACTTTGCAAAGGAATGTGAAAAATCAACATTTAGATGCATGCATCATTTTGGTTTAGGCCTTTATATGAGAAACAATTTCGGAATAAACAATAATAAGGCAAAAAATTTGATCAGTGAACTTTATGGAAAATCAGAAAGGTTCATTTTTATGCATGATGATATGTCTGGTGTTTTGCTTGAGGAAATCTGGAAAGAAATTCAGAATAATTATGATTTCATCATCGAAAATAAACACTATAAACATAAGAAATACACTTGGGATTTAAGTGCTGAATGTGAAAGCTTGCTTGAATCGGGAGATTATAATAGAGTTCTTGATAAATGCGAAGAGATATTCAAATTAAATCCTCAGCATGAGGGGGCAATAATCTTTAAAGTAATCTCCCTTCATTATTTAAAAAAGCATTCAGAAGCAATTGACACTATAGATAAGGCGATAAGTGACTGTGATAATTATAAGTTTTATTATATCAAGTCATTTTTATTATTTGACTTGAATAGGCATGATGAAGCTTTTAAATGTTTAGATGATTGTCTTTTAAGGAATCCTAAAAACATCTACATCATAAACAAGAAACTGGAGCTGTTGCTCCAGATGAATGAGTTTGATGAAGCATATGAATTTTATAAAACATTGGATGATGATATTCTTCTAAAGGGGTTTAAAGTTCAACTTTTGGCCTCAAATTTGGCTAAAAACAATATGCATGATGAAGCTATTGAATGCTATAACAAAGTGTTGAAATTAAAATTAACTGGTTATTCCCAGTGTGATTATGACATTAATGATTTTTATCTTTTGGATGAAATCAAAAAGGATTTCATTGAATTGGGTCTGGATTTAAGTAAGATTTATCCCAATGATTTGTATTTGGATTGGATTGATAATTATTCATTTGAAAGATTAACAGGAAACTGTCCAATTTGCGGTGAAAAATTAATTCCAGTATATTTTAGAGGTTGTCCCAATTCCGAGTTGATGGAAAAGGCGCAAAAAAATGAGGCGATAATAAAAAAGGATGTCATTGGTGATGAGGATCCATTTAGATGTAAAGATATATGCTATTGCCCCCACTGTAAAAAAGACTTTGATTTGGGAATCAATGGATTGCATGCGGATTGTGCAGAAAACTACGCGCAAGAGAAATATGCTTTGGATAAAATCGTTTTGTTATATGGGTGTTTTTATAAGGAAACCGTTTCCCTAGATGAGTTAAAGGAAGAATTTGACTATTTTGATGAGAATGAACTAAATGCATTCATAAATAAGTTAAAGGATATTGATTATCTCATTGAAATTGAACAAGGATTTTTTGGATATTCGTGGCGTCTTGGAGAATATGAGAGCTAATGACAGAACATTCAAAAGTAGGTGATTATGAGCTAGAATTATACGATGATATTAGAAAAGAGTGGTTGAATTGTTTTTTTTTTTGAATATGCATCATGGGAGAGTCACGTTTCAAATTAAATGCCCTTTTTGCATATCTCATTCCATGAAAAAAGAGGTGAATAGTATGATATGGCTTGCCTTTTGGATAATGATTCTTTTGATCATTTTCACTCTTAGCGGACCCCGTCTATAGAGGGAATATCTTCAAAAAGAAATCAGAAAAATAGTAATTGGAATCATAATTTGAATATGAAAAGGAAATATTATAATTAAATGAGTAATGTGAATGGAGATTAGGGGATATGGCGATGCAAATCCAGTATTATATCAGATTTTAAAGCATATGATGATAAACGGAAACTTTTGGAAGATAAATTAAAAAGGATAATAAACAAAAATTTGAGGATATAAAGAGTTTGAAAAAAAATTTGACAAAGCAAAACCTATAAAACTGTCATTTTAATGTTTGTTATGGGTGGCTGTCAGTGATATGCTTATGATTTAGGTGATGAAAATGAGAGTAATGCATCCGGGATATGGTGGTGAATAATTATGCCGATAAATGAAAAGAATTATCCGATGACTTATAAAGAATATGAACAAAGAGTCATAGAATTATTTATAGAATCTTATCCTATGGAACACCAGGAAAGGATAATGGATAGAATAGATAAGTTGTTAGAAGAGGACCCTTATTTCATAAAATTCTTATATCATCAAGACTGCAGCTATTATGATAGTGATGCTTCAAATTCAGGCGGCATCTTTAATGATGATGCCTTAAAATCAAGACCGGTTTATAATTTGGAATTATTAATCGGCGGAGGATTATAAATAGGAAGATGGATCATGATTTTAGTTTAAAACGGATGTTTGGTAAGATGATTTTGGATTAGAACTAACAGATGGGTGAAAGAAAAATGAAGTCCAAAGAAAGTAAAAATGTTGCCGATGATATTCCTTTAGACAATAGTGAAATGACTTCCATAATGACGGAATATGTCGAAAGAGCAAAAAGAGAATCAGAAAAAATCGCCAAAGAAATCTATGAGGAAGTCATGGAATATAGAAAATCAAAGGAAAATGAGGCAGACCATGAAATTCAAGAATGACGGTGGATATGGCGATACGGGAAACATCACCAAATATTACTTCCTTTACCATATTCTTGATGATGAACAAAGAAAGGAGTATGAAAAGGAATTGGAAGAAAAGGACCCTAAAAGATACTGGGAATTTAAAGAATGGGTAGAAATGCTTGAAATGGGCAGGAAATATGGGGCAAAAGAGAAAAAAAGAAGATCTTTAGAGGAATAGTTCGGAATTGGTATCTGGAGCTATTGAACTCTAACCGTTTTCCCCCAGCCATCCCTGGTTGATGTCAGGGTATCCGCATTCCTCGCAGTAGCCATTGTAGTGCGGCGCTCCGCAGGCCGGGCATTCGCTGTAGTCGTCTCTGCTGTAGTCGTCTCTGCTGTAGCCGCCTGAGTAGCCTGTGCTTCTAGTTTTTGTGTTGCTTCTGGAGCTGCTGGAGGGCTTGTCGTCCGCACAGCAGAATGAGACGATGGCTACGAAAATGACTATCATAACAATCAAAGTGAAAATGTCGCTTGCCGGATTTGAATACATGTTTAAGAGTATATTCCGTTATCATATTTATAGGATTTCATAGGATTTCTTATTAGAAATAGTTAAATAATAATTTTAACACAGTTAATATTAAGTAATAGCTTAGGAGGGTGATTTTATTTTGAATTCAGATGATAAAATCATGAAAGAATCTCATAATGATGAAAAACAATCCAATACTTTCAATTACTCAAAAGAGGATGCTAAACTGAAAGATATTAAAATTAAACCTCCAAAAGTTTCTAGATTGCTAACTTTTAAACGTGAAGCTATTTTTTTATCTAATTTTGATTTCAATCTCAAGTCATGTCCGAAATGTGGATCTAAACTGTTGGTTGATGATTTATTTTGTTATAATTGCGGAACTGATGTAGTGAATGTTGAAAAAGCAGTTGAAGTTTACAAAAAACCTATTGTTTCTAAACTTTTGACTTTTAAACGTGAAGCTATTTTTTTATCAAATTTTGATTTTAATTTGAAATTATGTCCAAAATGCAATTCTAAGTTGTTAATTGATGATTTGTTTTGTTATAATTGCGGTGAAAAAGTAGATGAGAATATCATCAAGGAAAATGATAACTCTCATTAGCCTCTTTAAATAAATCTCTGAAATCTTGTAGTGGTTTATACATGCTTCTATTTTGAGCGGCATCATATCCTGCATTTATAATGTCAGTTAATACTTTTATTTTTACATCATCAGGCATTAAATCGTCAATTTCCTGTATAATCTGGTCATAATTCGGAGGGAAGGAATCTTCCTTGAATTGCTGTTTGATTTCATCACGAAGATCCGGACCGATAAATTCTTCTAGAATATAAATTATGTCATGTGCCATGGTGTTTCCAAATAGAAATGCTAAGCTTATTTGTTCCTTGTCTTTTTCAGGGTCAAATTCTTTATTTAAAATATTGTTAAAAGAACCGTAATTTTGATATCCATGTGGAATAAACCTTCCTTCACAGGTATGTGCACAGTATTCATTGGTAAGGGACACTAATGGGCTGCCGGTTACTGCAAACCATGAAAATGCTTCTATAGATTCGCTTTTGTTGCACTGCCATACATACATTAAAAGCTCTTCAATAATCTCGGAGAAAATATGGTGTGCCAATTCATGAATCAGTGTTGAAATCTGGCGTGAGTCATAGAGCCTGTCATCAATTGTGATGCTGTTGTAGGCATAATGTCCAAGGGCAGCTCCGCTTGTTTTATAGTTTATTTTTGCATATGACTGTGCAAGTATTTTAATTTTATCTAAAATGGATAATTCGCTCTTTTTGATGTGATTTTCCTTAATGAGCTGGTTTAGATGGTCATGACCCATATTTATAATGTTTTTTATGACGATGTTGTAGCTGTCAATTGTTATTTGATTGATTGCCTTTTTGTTTTTGGCAGTAAATATTTCACGGAATTTTTCTTGCTTATTTTCTTCAAAAAATTCAGGTTTTAATAGAAATTCTCCACATTTTTCACATTTGTTGTTTGTGATTTTATTTGCACTTCCGCATTTAGAACAATATACCATTTTAGACATAGTTTAATATTTATTTTTATATAAAATAAATCTATTTTTTTAAGGATACGTTTTTAATATATTGTTAACAAATTATTATTAATAATGCATGGGGTTAAATTATGGCAATTGAATTGAATGAAGAACAGAATGCAATCGTTAAATACGAAGGCGATAAGTTTTTAAGTGTTCAGGCAGGACCAGGTTCCGGTAAAACACGTGTAATTGTTGAAAAAGTTAAACATATGGTTAAAAATTTAGGTGTTAGGCCAGAAACATTTCTGATAATCACCTTTTCCACAAAGGCGGCTGATGAGTTAAGGCAAAGGTTGATTGAAGGTGAAATTCCTGCAAGTGATGTTCAGAAAATGCATATTTCAACTATCCACTCCTTCTGTTTAAGTCTTCTTGAAGCAACAGGAACTGTTGGATTGGATGTTGTTGCAGATGGAGAAAAGCTAAACTTATTCATTAAAAAACATCTACGAGATTTAGGATTTGAAAATGAATCTTACACTACAACATATGGAATTAATGAAATCATTAAAAAATATGATGAATATGCCACTTTTGGTGTGGATACTGAAAGTTTAACTGAATATCTTGAGGAATTCTTCCCTGTGGATGAGGAATTTGTTGATTTTGTAACTAGATACATTGAAGAAAATGATGGTGAATTTCCAACAGATGAAGTAAAAGCCAATGATTTGTATAAGGAATCATATAAAAATGCAAAATACATTCAGATTGCCCGTTCATATCCAGAATACCTGGAAATATTGAAAAGGGAAAATGCAATTGACTACAATCAGATGCAGATTAAAGCAAGGGATCTGATGGATGAAGGATACATGCCTGCGTTAACCAATATTCTAATAGATGAGTTTCAGGACACCGACCCTATTCAGATGGCAATATTTGAAAAGTTCATAGAATACCCTGAAACCGAATCATTCACCGTTGTAGGAGATATCAATCAGAGTATCTATGGATTCAGGGGGTCAAACGTTAATTATTTCAAACATTTAAAGGAAAAATATCCTGATAAGTTCGAAGAGCTTTACCTGTCAACCAACTACCGTTCAACAGAAGAAATCATTGATTTGACACAGGATTTCATTGTTGAACATTATGATTCTCCAGAGGATTTAGTTCCAGCAAAATGCGGAAGCGGAAAACACAATTGCGTTTACTTCATGGTAAATGAAACAAACGAGAGTGAAGCGGAAAACCTTCTGGAAGTCATCAAATATTGCGCTGATAATGGGGTTAAATATTCAGACATCGGAATATTGCTTAGATCAGTCACTGCTTCTTCATCCTGTTTCAACAGTTTAGCTGATTTACTAGAAGAAAATAACATTCCTTATCAGGTAAGGGGAACAGGGGACTTGGCTGATAATGAAGAGCTAAAATATGTCATGACACTAATTTATCATTTAATCCAGGATGATGATCCATATTATACCTTTGTGCCTGGTCAAACTGCAGACTGGCTGAATTTAAAAACATTGACAGGTGCAAATGATGACAATAAGGTATTGTTTGAATTGTCAGATGATACAAAAGAAATATTAAATAGATTGCAAGATGAATTTGAGCAAAATGTTAAGGATATGGATGAAATTGTTTGCTCTGAAATGGAAGGAAGGAAAAGAGGAATTGAAAAATTCCATGGAATATTTAATAAAGACAGGAAACGTCAAAATGAAGTTTTCAGCCGTGTTAAAAAACCGATTCTTTCAAATGAGAATCTTATTGCCTATGGCATTACAGATGAGAATGATGTGGAATTTTTCCATAAACTAAATGAATTAAAGTCAAGAGTCAATGCTGAAGAATACTATGACAGACCAACAATTTCTGAGGTCTACTTTGAACTTTTATGTGACATAACAGGTTATTTGACTCAGGAATTGGTAATGAAGGATGAAGAAACTGCCTATAATTTAGCCTCTCTCATACCTTCAATATCAACCTATGGTGAAGTAATGTATGATAGGGGCCTTAGAGGTGCATTTTGGTTTTTAATCCGTTCAATCAAAAATCTTGATGCATATAAACCTGATGAAGAGGCGGTGCAGTTTATGACTGTCCACAAATCCAAAGGTTTAGAGTTTCCGGTTGTAATTCTTGCTTCACTGCGTGATAATGGATTCCCCGTTAAATTTAAAGAAGAAGACGAAAATTCAGTTACTTACACTCCTGAGGAATTTTTATTAAACCCTAAATATGATGGTGATGCTGAAACATCCCATATCGAAGAGGAAGAAAGGGTAATTTATGTTGCAAAAACAAGAGCAGAAGATGAATTGATTTTATCAAGCATTGTTAAAGGCAGTGCTGATGCAGTTGAAAAGGCTTTAGGGGACACTACGGTAGAAAATATTAAAGCTATCAATAACGCTCCAATAAGAATCAAGGATGTCATTGATGATAATTTAGATTATTGCAGATTAATCAATCCAAAAGACATTGACATCAACATACTTGATATTGATGAGGGTGATGAAGAGGAAAAAGAATTGGTTAATTTGAGTTTTACTGCGCTTGAAAACTATCAGGAATGTCCTTTAAAATACAAATTGGCAAATGAAATGGGTTTTGCAGTTTCAGTTAAAAAAGAAATCGATGATGGTATTTTCATACACTCCGCCCTGGAAATCATCAACAAAAAAATCTTAGCAAACAATAATGAATATGTAGGTGATGGGGAAGTTGTTGAAACTGTTAAAATGTTATTTGAAAGAGCTAACTTGAAGTTTAAGGAAGAACAGCCTGAAAAATATGAGATGAAATTAGAAACAATTACAAAGGATGTTCTTAGATATTACCATGAAGTAGGATGTGACTTAACAATACTTGCAAGTGAATATCCATTCTACATTAAAGGTGAAAACTATGGATTTTCAGGTGTTGTTGATTTAATCTATGAAAAAGATGGAAAACTAGGAATACTTGATTATAAAAACACATCACTTGTTGGCGAGCAGTATCTTGCAAAATACAGAAAACAATTGCACTTCTATTTAATGGCTCTGCGTGATGAAAAACTAGAATTTGAAGGACGCAAGATTGAAGAAATTCAAATATATGCTATCAAATATCAAAAAGGCGATAAATTATTCTCCTTGGATATAGATGAAGAGTATATTGAAGAGTTAAAAGATGAGTTAAAAGAGACAGCTCAAAAGATTAATGACAAGAAGTTTGAGCCGAATCCAGTAGACTCTGATATATGTAAGAATTGTCCTTATGGAAAAATATGTCAAAAGTGATAATGTTTGATTATCACTTTAATTTTTATTTTTAAAACTTATTTTTTTCAGACAGTTTGGATGTGTACAAATTGCATATTTATATTCCTCATTGAACCTTAAAAACGCATTGTGTCCCTCCCAACACTGCATTGATTTTTCAAATTGGGATACTGCATCTCTAAACTTTATAACTTCATTGATGCTCACATCGAGATTTGCATCGTCATCGTGTGATAACAGATTGCCCATGTATCTGGAACTGTCCAGGGTATCGAATACTTCCTGATAATATTCTTTGCATTTCGGAGCGGAATTAAATAGTTTTGACTCCAGGAAAAATGGTTTTATGGCTCTAAAGTAATCATCAACCATATAATGTTTTTTTATAGGCAGCGGAATTTGATTAATTTCGCAGACCTTTTCAAATATGTTTTCTAGTTGTCTTCTGATGGCATTTCCAGCGGCAAATGTATCTCCAAGTTCAATGTATTTGTCAATCAGTTCATTAGGGGATAAATTTCTTGTCAAAACAGGTCCTGTGTTTTCATCAAGTGTCCTGATTTCTGCAAATGTGAAGTTAGGGTTTAATCCATAATTATGAACATAATTTTTAAGCTGTCTGAACCATAGGTTGCTGTGTGTTGTAATTATGAACTGATAATCCTTGAATTCAGATAAAAGCAACATAGCAACTTTTTCTTTATGGTTAATGTCTACAGTTGAAATGATGTCATCTAAAATGATGAAGTTATACTTGTTGAAGCGTTTGACAAATGCCAGAAAAATACATAATCCTAATGAGTCCAAATGGCCTTCACTTGAAAATGCTCTTGGATCTGCTGAAATCGTATTGAACTTCAGATTAAGAGTGATTCCGGTTGATTTTGGAACGCCAATTGCAGGTGAGTTAAACTCCTCATCTGCATGGATGAAATTATAATAATCGTTTACCAATTGTTCAATATCATCAATAATGTTTCTAACAGCATTCTGCTTTTTATTCTTAAACAGTTCATAAGTGATATTACTTGTGTTAAACTGGTTTTCAAGCAGCTTCAGTTCATCTTCCAGTTCCTGCTTTTGACTTAAGTTGATTAATACTTCATAAATGTTTCCCAGCTCACGAGCATTTTCATCATTTAAACTGTCAAAATCGTTTACAATTTTTCCCTTCAGCTCATTGAATTCCTCTTCCAGATTTATCAATGCATTTGAATCTATTTGGGATAATGTGATTTCAAAATCAGCCAGCTTATCCAGATTGTTTGTTAGGTCATCTAAGTCATTTTCAAATGCATATTGGGACTTTGCTGAAATGATCTTCATGTCATTGTTCAGTTTAATTAATTTGCCTTTAAATTCAGCATAATCGTTTTTCCAATTGATTAATGAGGTTTCATTTCTGTTAAGTTCTTGTTTCTTATTTTTGATATAGTTTAGAATCTGTGCACTTTCAATATTTCTCCTACAGACTGGGCATGTTTGAGGCTTTTCTTTTTCAAGATATTCGCTTGATTTGTTTAAGATATCAAGCAGAGTGCTTGTTGATTTTAATTCATATAATGCGGCTTGCTCATATGAGGATAATAACTCTTCAAATTCAATATTTAATGAGTTTATATCAATATCCAGCAAATCAATTAAGTCAAATAAATCATTTGTCTTTTCAAAGTCATTTATTGGAATGTTGTTCAGGAATCTTTTGAGATTGGTGTCTTCGCTGATAGTCTCAATATCATGCTTTTTAAGTATTTCATTGATTCTTGTGTAGATGTCATCAGTTTCACACTCCAAAAGCATTGTGATTGTGTTTACTTTTTTTTCAATCTCTTCTGTTTTGTTTTTGACTTTATTGCGGAATCTTTTATTGGTCTTATTTAATGTTGATTCGATTTTATCCAAATCGTCAAACCCGATAAGTGTAGTAATGCTTTCGTAACGTTTGGCAGGTGTGGTTTCTATGAAATTCAAAAGCTTTTTACGATTCAATAAAAATGAAGCGTTTTTAAAATCATCAATCAAATCATTTAACTCTTCTGAATAGTTAAACTCATCAATACTTCTTGTTATTGTGGATTGATTAATTTTAGCTTCAACCAACAATTCTTCTTTTTCATCGCCAATGTGCAGGATTGATTGGGTGTGATTGATGGCCTGTTTTCCACTTAAAGTGTCAACTTTACCTGTGAATAGATATTCGAATGCGTTGACAATAGAACTTTTTCCACTACCATTTTCACCAACCAATACAAGAGATTTATTGTTAAAATCAATACTTGAATTTTTAATGCCTCTGAAGGATTTAATTTCAATATTTTTGAGTTTGATTTCACTAACCATTTAAATAACCTCTTGAATGAGTTGTTCTAATTCATCTTCAGTTAGTTGTTGCAATTCAATGAGTTTTTTAAGAGATTTGACATATTCAGGTGAAACTTCTTCCTGTAAACTTCTGTAAAAATCATTAAAGAATTCTGTTTTCATGATTAAATCTTATAAATTTATTGAATAATTAATTTTTCTATTGATTTTATTTGTTAATTATAAGATTTATTTACTCTTTTTGGAGCAATGATTCTGAAAGGTAGCTGTTGTTAATTTTTCTAAAATTAAATATAATTAGAAATTCTCTTGAATCACTTAAAAAGTAAAGTCTCATTGTTTCAGTATTATTATTGGTCAGCAACGAATTTAATGTTTTATTTATGTAATTTACAATTTATTTGAATATGAAATTATTTATTATGTATTCTAATAAGTTATTCCAAAAATTTTACAGAGATAGAAATATTAAATCAAGTACACGTAAAGGTTATGATTCAGCTTTAAGACTATATGAAAATTTTAATGGTAAAACAATTGATGATTTATTTGCTGAAGCACGATTTGAGGAAAATGAAAGAATCCCTCTTAAAGATAGAAAAATAAAAAAGAGACTAATTAACTTTAGAACTTACTTGCTTAACAGTAAATTATCACCCAATACTTCAAAGACCTATTTTTCAAAAGTAAAGACATTTTACTTACATTTTGAGTTTGAGCTACCTCATTTACCGCAAGCCAAATATGATAAAATTTATGAAACCAATTATCTAGACTTACCAAACCGTGAACATATACGTGAAGCACTACTTATTTCACCAATTGAGTTAAAAGCAGTGATACTGTTCATGTCATCATCTGGAACTGCAAAGGCTGAAACATTATCATTAACAGTTGAACATTTTGTAAGGGCAACTCAAGAATATCATCATGGTGGATCAATAGAGTTTATTTTAGAAACACTTGATAAAATGAACAATATTGTTCCAACTTTTTATTTGAAGCGTATTAAGACAGATAAATATTATTATACATTTTGCACTCCTGAAACATCCTCACATATTGTTAAATACTTAAAAACACGTGATAATTTGAAATTGGGAGATAAATTATTTGATTTTACTTCTTCACAATTATTTTCAATGTTTCAAAATATAAATGATAAAATGAAATGGGGATTTAAAGGAAACTATAGATTTTTTAGGAGTCATTCCTTACGTAAGTTTCATGCGTCTAATATTGGATTATCTGCAGAGTATATTGATACACTTCAGGGTAGGAGTAAAAA
>NZ_JBGUIH010000018.1:0-64248 GCF_045112895.1 Methanobrevibacter sp.
GACATCCACGCAGCACTCGAAGTGGCAGACAGAATCGGAATCTTCTACTCAGGATACGTAATCGAAATCGCACTCAAAGAAGACTTCTCAGGCGACGGAGAAAACCTCCTACACCCTTACACAAAAGCACTATACAAAGCACTGCCGGCAAACGGATTCGAACTAACCAAAGGACACCAACCACTACACGGAGAAATCCCAACAGGATGCCCATACTATGACAGATGCGACATGCGATTTGACAGATGTAAGGATGAAAGGCCTGAACTTATCGACCTAGGAAAGAAAAAAGTCAGGTGTTTTAAATACGAAGGAGGCATAGAAGATGGAACTTAAAGGAAGCAACATTTCATTTAAATACCCTTCAGCCAAAGAATATATCTTAAAGGATATTGACATACAGCTGGACAACACAAAAATCACTGGTTTAGTCGGAGATAGTGGTAGCGGGAAATCCACATTGTGTAAAATACTTTCAGGATATATACAAAAATTTGAAGGCAACGTCACATTAGATGGAAAAGAATTGCCTTTAAAGGAGTTTTGTCCGGTGCAATTGATTTACCAACACCCCGAAAAGGTAATGAATCCAAAATGGAAGATGTCAACAGTTCTGGAAGAATCCTGGATGCCTGACGATGCCCTTTTAGAAGACTTTGGTATTCAAAAAAGCTGGCTTACCAGATTCCCACAAGAGCTATCCGGAGGGGAACTCCAAAGGTTTTCCGTTCTAAGAGCTCTCAACCCTAAAACACAGTTCATCATTGCTGATGAAATGACCACAATGCTTGACGCAATCACACAAGTGCAAATCCTAACATCAGTCATTGACATCGTGAAAAAAAGGAATATGGGAATGTTAATCGTAAGCCACGACATGCCTCTCGTTGAGACAATCTGTGATGAAGTAATCTATTTAAAAGATATTAATGGTGTCTAACCATTAATATTCATTAATTTTTTTATTTGCCAATCTGCCCAGACCATCGTAATATTGTTTGAAACAACCTCGCCTAAAACGATACCCATCCAAGCACCCCATACGCCATAACCTAAAACAACACTTAAAATAACTGCAAAGAATATTGTAAAGCCAGTTTCCCTCATTATTGTCTGAAACATTGCGGTTATGCCTTTACCTATACCCTGGAAAACATAAGTTGATGATACTCCAACTGCCATTGTCGGATAGTAGATTACAATCCAAGCAAGAAAACTGGTAAGCTCAGGAGCTATTCTTGCACTGCTTCCAGATGATGCAAATATTGAAGCGATATCTCCTGCAAATACATTAGTAAGAACAGCTACAAGGATTGCAATGACTATTGACACTTTCATTGCATACCTATGAGCGATTTGGATGTTCTTATAGCTTTTAGCACCGTAATTAGCTGCAATGACACTGATTAATGCCGTTCCGATAGCCAAAAGAGGAGTTGTTCCAATCACTACAACTCTCCAGCCTGTTGAGTATACTGCAACAGAATCTGTTGACCCGACATAGGCGAGCAATGCTGAGAAAACCGCTGCAAAAAATGCATTGTTCAAAAGCTGAATGCTTGCAGGAATGCCCACTCTAACAATATCCATTGATATATCCCTTTTAAAGTTGAAATTATTCCAAATAGGCCTTAAGTAAGTGTCCTTTTTTATATAAAACCAGTACATCAACATTATAATTACAAATATTGATGATATTATTGTCGCAATTGCCGCCCCTTTGACTCCCAAATTTAAGGTATAGATGAAAATCGGGTCCAGAACCATGTTCAGGATAGATGATGCAACCATGGCATACATTGACCTGGTAGTATCCCCCTCGCCTCTAAAAATGCCAAATAATGCATTGGAGAATATGATAAAAATTGAACCCAAAAGTATTATCACACCATAATCGGTAGCATATCCTATGGTTTGACCGGCACCCATCGCATTTAGAATCGGATTTAGGAATATCAATAGGACAATTGTCAGAATTAATGAAATTATAATATCAAGAATTATGGAATGGACAGATGCGTTTTCCGCCTTTTGTTTGTTGTTTTCGCCAAGATACTTTGACAGCGCAAAAGCGGTGCCTGAACCCAAACCATTTCCAAAACCGACCAGAATCATGAATATGGGCGTGAAAAATCCGACGCCTGCAAGTGCATCAGCACCAAGTCCTGACACCCAAGCAGCATCAATCAGATTGTAAAAGCTAGTTATAAGCAATGAAACAATCAAAGGTATTGACATTTTAATTAATGCTTTTTTGGGATTTTGAAGCATTATGTCTACACTATTTGATGAATCATTTGCTGACATAAGTTAATATTAAAATTTTTTCAAATATAAAAGTAAGTATTTATTAAGTTATTCAGTTGTTCGAATTTTTCAAATAACTCAAAACAAGTATTTTTCAATTTGGAAATAATTCGATTAAAAAAAAAGAAAAAAAGATTAGAATAGTGGATCTTTCACCATTCCAATTCTAAATGCGTTCAATATAACGAATATGGTCAATCCCAAATCACCGAAACCGACAGACATCATCAATGTGATGATTCCCATAATCGCAAGGACTACACACAATAATTTCACTAAAATAGCAATAGTAATGTTCTGTTTGATAATGCTCATTGTCTTATTGCTTAAAGCAAATAGGTATGGTAGTTTGGATATGTCATCCTGCATCAGTGCAACATCTGCTGTTTCAATAGCAACGTCAGAACCCGCAGCACCCATTGCAATACCAATGTTTGAACGTGCCAGAGCCGGCGCATCGTTGATTCCGTCACCGACCATAGCAACATCACCGAATTTGTTTCTGATTGTATCGAGGATGTTAAGCTTGTCTTCAGGCATCAGATTAGAGTATACATAATCGATTCCTATTTTATCAGCAACACTTTTTGCGGCAAGCTTGTTGTCTCCTGTAAGCATAATGGTCTGTACGCCTTGATTTTTCAAATCGGCAATTACTTCAGAAGCGTTGTCTCTGATTTTATCGGATACTGTGATGATACCTAAAACCTTCTCGGCATTTCCGACAAATATAATGGTCTTGCCTTCGCCGGAGTAGCTGTTGATTTCATCTTTTGAAACGTCGAATGCGCTTCCTTCAATTAGAGCCTCATTTGCGGCATAGAACTGCTCGCCGTTAATGTTGGCCACGATTCCTTTACCCGGAACATTCTTAAACTCGTCGATTGTATCGAATATGATGTTATGCTCATCCGCATAGTCAACAATGGCCTTGGCAATCGGGTGAGAGGATTGATTCTCCAAAGATGCTGCAATTTTAACGATATCCTCTTCTGAGTAGCTTTCATCAAAGACTCCGACATCACTCAACACCAGTTTTCCTTCTGTTAAAGTACCAGTCTTGTCAAAGATGACCGCTTTGACATTACGCATTTCCTCAACATAGGTACTTCCCTTGATGATAACACCGTTTCTGGTAGCTGAAGTGATAGCAGACACCATTCCGACAGGTGTTGAAATCAAAAATGCACATGGGCATGAAATTACCAAAAGGGAAAGAGCCTTATAAACCCAATCAACCAGATTCTGACCCCATAACAATGGAGGGATGAATGCAACACATAATGCGCCAATCATCATGACTGGAGTATAATATTTAGCTACCCTTTCAACCAAGGTCTCGGTTTCTGAACGGTTAAGTTGAGACCTTTTAACCAAGGTTACGATTTTTGAGATAACTGAATCCTTAGCGGCTTTAGTTACTTTAATTTCTAAATATCCATCTTCATTAACAGTTCCTGAAAATACATCGTCACCAACTTCTTTTAGGACTGGAACACTTTCACCAGTGATTGAAGCTTGGTTGATTGATGAAGAACCTACAATCACCTCACCATCCAAAGGAACCTTGTCTCCAGGTTTTACAATGACAATGTCGCCAACATCAACTTCATCAACATTCTTAATCTCTTCTTTATCCCCTACCTTAACTCTTGCGGTATCCGGTGCGATTTCAACCAATGATTTGATTGAACGTTTCGCCCTTTCTTCTGCAAGATCCTCTAAGAATTCCGCAATATAGTAAAGGAAGGTTACTGCTGCACCCTCTTCAGGATGCCCAATAATGAAGGAAGCTACACAAGCAATACATACCAACATTGCAGGACCGATGGTATGCCTGTTAACCAATGACTTATAAGCCAAAATAGCTATCTCATAACCTGCAATAATAGCACCTACCATATATGTAACAGTTACAACAGTAGGGCTGAATGACATCCATTCAAAAACATGTCCTAAAACAAATAGTAAACCGCTCGCAAGAATTATTTGCACCGGCCTGTTTGCCCAGAACGGTTTTCCTTCAGCAAATAAATCCCCATCTCCGTGAGCATGGTCATGTCCATGGTCATGTCCATGGTCGTGGTCATCATCCGCACAATCAGGGCAAGCGCAAAGGCTAAATTCGACATCATCATCATGACTATGATTATGTCCATGGTGGTCATGGTCGTGATCATGATGATGCTCATGCTCATGGTCATGATGGTCTTCATGAGAATGCTCATGCTCGTGGCCATGATGATGCTCATGCTCATGATGGTGGTGGTCATGATCATGATCATCTGCACAATCAGGACAAGCACAAAGATTTATATCTACATCTTCATCATAGTCTATTTCTTCTCTATGGTCATATACGCTTAAATCAGTTTTTTCTTGATAATCTCTTAATAATTGTTTATCATAGTGTTCTGGATTTTCACAGTGAGTATCTTCACATTCCGGATCAAAACAGATATAATTGTAATGTTCTGGATTGCGACAGTTATCATCTGCACAATCAGAATCATAACATCTATTTTCAATCATGTTATCACCTGATTAAACTTATTCTAATATATGTTCTAAGCCTACTTTATAAATCATTTCAATATGAAGGTCAGTTAGAGAATATCTAGCCATCTTACCTTCTTTTTGATATTTGACAATATTATTTGCACGTAATATTCTCAATTGATTTGAAACAGTAGTCTGGTTTAAATCAAGAGCCTCACAAATATCGCAAACACATAAATCATCTACAGTAAGTAGAGAGATAATCTTTAATCTTGTTGGATTGCTAAAGATTTTAAAGAATTCTGATAGGTTAAGATATTCTTCCTCTGAAGGCATACGCTCCTTAACACGGTTTACAGCATCTTCATGAGCATCGAATACTTCACACATATCATCATTTTTTCCATCAAGATTACTATCTTTCATTCCCATCACATATATTATTTATAATAAATATTATAATACATTTATGTATTTAAATGTTTTCATATCATGATATTGTGATATGTTATTTTAAAAAAAATAAAATTAACTACCTTGAAGGTCATGAGTTTCTTGGCCAAGGTACTCAACATTTTTAACCAGCAAAACATCTCTAGGATACTTCACATCCCCTATAGAATGATTTTCCAGGACATCACATTCTATAAACTCTTCAATATATGCATCACATACATATACTGAAGGAATTTTTCTTGCATCCCAACTGTTCATCACTACAAACGCATCATCAGCAACGAAGACCTTTTTATTCCCTAAAGATTCCATCCAGGCCAAAGTTTCATTGTCATAGCCTTCATAATAATCTTTGGTTTTAATATCATTTATTAAATCTGATAATGGAAATGGGCCTTCTGAAGATACAGTAATTGGTGTTTTGGTCGAATCATCAGTTCCGGCAAAAGAATAAACCAGAACCAATGATAAAATAGCTAAAAGTAGAATTACCATTGTAATAATACTTTTATTATTCATTTTAAAAACCTCTTTAGATATTATTTTTTAACCACACCAGTTAATGTTCCGTCAATAACACAATCGAAATCTATTTTCTCCAACCAGCCTGCCTTGGCAAACATGTCCATGAAACAAACACCAATTAACTGCCCATCTTCTTTTAGGATATCTGCAACTAAAGCTTTTACTTCTTCAGTATCAACATCATATTTTGGCATTGACAAACCGCCCAACAAGACGACTACATCAGAGCCATTAGGGTTTGAAACTTCATCATTAAGAACCATACCATAAGGTTTGGATTCGAACTGATGACAGTCATCTATATCCAACAATGGGATGAAATGGG
The DNA here is from genome assembly GCF_045112895.1 of Methanobrevibacter sp. GTDB lineage: Archaea > Methanobacteriota > Methanobacteria > Methanobacteriales > Methanobacteriaceae > Methanocatella. The sequence continues at coordinate 6,113 of NZ_JBGUIH010000018.1, forward strand.
TTTCTTTGTCCCTTACTGTATAAGCCAATAACTCAGCAAATGGAGTGCATACTCCTGGAGATCCAACAAAAGTAATCTTTTCTGCATCTCCAACTTCTTTTTTAAATGTTACAAGTTGTCCATTAATTCCTTTCCAATCCAAAACATTTTCCATATAATCACCTTAAACTTGCCAATAATATACGTACTCTCCAATATATTCTACATTATTTACCAGCAGAACATCCTTAGGATGCTCAACATTTCCGAGGGAACGATTTTCCAAAACATTGCATGAAAAAATCTCATAAAAAGAGGCATCACAAACATAAGCGGATGGGATTTTATTTGAATCAGATACATCGTCCATGATTACAATTTCGCCATTGGAAAGCCATACCTGCTTATTTCCTAAAGACTCCATCCACTGCAATGTTTCATTATCATAACCTTTGTAATATTCATGAGTTCTAATCTCATCAGTTAACACAGAAAGGTTTACAGGTCCTTCAGAGGACACATTTAAGGTTACGTTATTTACATTCACTGAAGAATCTTCGCTGGCGTATACTAAAAAAATTCCTAAAATGGCAACAATCGCGATTGCAATTGCAAGTATTATTTTTCTGTCCATTCCAATCACCTTAAACATTTGGCATGAATCTGTTGACTCTTTTCATATAATCTTCATATTGTTTTCCAAAATCCATTTTCAGACGTTGCTCTTCCTTTTTAACTTGAACATTCATTATTAAAACTTCAATTATGAAAACCAATAAAGCGCCAAAGGATAAAAGAGCAATCAAAACACCAATATGGTAAATAAATACTCCTAAAAGCATAGGGTTGCGACAAATCCCATAAGGTCCATCAGTCATCAAAGAGCTGGTTCTGGGTGCAACCTCATGATTGAATGCATCAAAAGGATTGCCCTTCCCCACATTTTTCATATAAACTATTGACCAGATGCTTAATCCAATTCCGATAATGGCTAATAAAATCAATAAAAACCATTGGATTAAACTGATTTGTACTAAATCAGGACTTCCTGAAGCCAAATACATTACAAAAGGAATTCCTATTATAAAAATAACCAATCCAAGTACATATCCGATGATATCCCTTATCATGTTATCACCTTCTATGAAGTTAATTTAAAATAAGTTATATAAAAAGTAGTATGATAAGTGTTTAAAACAACAGCTGTTAGGAACAGAATAATATTTTAAAGAATTTGAATAAATAAAATTTTAGTGATTTGATGGATATAAAATTATTTTCTCAAGCCTTAACCAAATTCATTTTAGGATTAATAATCATCAGCCTGCTGCTGTTTATACCTGCAGGGACTTTAAATTATTCTAACGGTTGGCTGTTCATAGCATTATTGTTTATTCCAATGTTTGTTGCCGGCATTATTATGTTTATTACATCCCCTGATCTTTTAAAAAGAAGATTGAATGCCAAAGAGGAGGAAAACGAGCAGAAAATCGTGATTTTAATTAGCGGAATAATGTTCTTTTTAGCATTTATTATAGCCGGGCTGAATTTTAGATTTGAATGGTTTAAGCTTCCACAAATAGTGATTATACTGGCTTCCATAATCTTTCTGTTAAGCTATGTCATGTATGCCGAAGTATTAAGGGAAAATGCATATCTTTCACGAACGGTCGAAGTAAGTGAAAATCAGAAAGTAGTTGACAGTGGCCTGTATGGGCTTGTCAGACATCCAATGTATACCTCTACAATCTTTTTATTCTTATCGATGCCTTTAATCCTGGATTCCCTTTTTTCATTTATCATCATGCTAATTTATCCGATAATTATTTTCTTTAGAATAAAAAATGAAGAAAAAGTTTTGGAAAACGAATTGGAAGGTTATAGGGAATATAAAGAAAAAGTAAAATATAAGATTATTCCTTACATATGGTGATTTTCAGTCTTTAAAACAAACACTACTTAGACAGGAGCCAATATATTTTTAAAATGTATGCGGGAAATTGACCAAAAAAACTGATGTGCTATAATTAAGGCAACATATCCAAAAATTTAGAAAATAATTTAAATTAATACGAGAATATAATTAAACAAGAATCATTATTGGAGGCTAAATTATGCCAAAAATGGAAATCGAATTTACACCTGAACAAATGGAAAAAATCAAAATTTTGGAATCTAAGGATATCAGTGTTGGTCAAGCCATTGAACTTCTTTTTGAAGTCCAAGAAGAAGCTTTAAATCAAATTGTAGAGCAAAAACAAGATGACGGTTTCATAGAAAAAATTAAAAGCACAAGTATGGACTATGAAATTAAAGAAACATTATTGAAAAGTCAATACGAAGAAAAAGAAACCTATGACCAAGCCGTTTTTAAAGCTAAAACTAAAATAAACTGGTCCAATATATTTAAATTCTGAAATTTTAACTTAAACTAAAAGTGATTTACAATATCACTTTTTTTCTTTTAATTTAGAAAATCATCTCAAGCATTACAAAGATTTTAAATACTCCCAGCAACTAATTTTGCTTAACACAAATTAGGAACATTTCTGTGGAACATCAAATTAAAATTTAAAAAAAGCCTTATTCAACATCTTTAAGTGCTTCAACCATATTCAAATCACTAATTTTATCTGAAAACAATAAATTAACGCCAATTGATATTGTAAATGTTATAAAAGCGGTCAACAGGATATTTCCCCAAGTTAAGGATGGAACATAATAAAGGGAATCCCCCGCAGCATTCATCATCAATGTCATGAAGTAAAATCCTAGCGGAATTCCTAAAATAAATCCAATAGCTGTGAAAATTACATTCTGTGTCAATAGCAATTTTCTTAAAAGATTTGTTTCAAATCCCAAAACCTTTAAAGTTGCAATTTCCCGCTCCATTTCTGTAAATGATAGAATTCCAAGATTATATAAAACTAAAATAGCAAGTGCAACTGCAACAACTGTAACTACATAAACCATCATCATAACTGCCTGGGTTACTGTATCCCAGCTTTTTTTCATTTTATCTAGGCTTGTAACGGATTTGATTGAATCAAAGTTTTCGCCGAATTTTTCTTTAGTTAATATATTGGTCGGTGTGAAATTCAAACCCTGATTCTCTAAGGTATCTGGAGACATTATCAAACCTTGTGAAACCGGTTCAGCATGAATCTGACCTATCTTTGAAGTTACCCACTCGTCGCTTCCAACTATATGCCATCTTATCTTATCGCCGATGCTTAAATTAAATGTTTCGGCAAGTTTAGTGGAGATTGAAACATCACCTTCATCAATATCCAGTGGGTCCTTATTGCTGTCTGTATACGATATCAAATCTGTGTTGTTTGAAACCAATAGCAGCACCGTGTCCTCCATATCATTTGCCTTAATCTCAATCGACTGCTGCATGATAAAACTACCATTAGTTTCGTTTAAAATGTAATATAATTCCATCGGATTAGCTTCACTTGAAAGCAGCAATTTAGATTCATAATGGCTAATATTGTCATATTCCCATGTTTTCAACTCTTTCATACTGTCATTCATACCAAATGCAGCAATCAACAACGCGACACAAGCCATAACTCCCACTATTGCCATGAATGCCCTAAATTTATTTCTTCTTGCATCCCTCCAGTTCCAACGGAGATTGAAGCTCAAATGATTCCAAATCCTTGATTTTTCAATCAAACTTTTTGAAGAAAGATTTGGAGCTTTTGGCCTTAAAGTGTTTGCAGGATTCTCCTTTGAAATTCTTCTACAGGAGATATAAGTAACAATGACAGATGAAACCACCAGCAATACAGCAATATATACAAAACTCATATCAAAACCGGGATGCCAGCTTGGCATACTATAACTTCTAGCCATTGTCGGATAAAACATCTGAGGAATTATCATAGGTCCTGTAATCAAACCTAAAACGGCACCAGCCAAAACAGGCCAAAATGCATATGACAGATAATGCAGGATGATTGTATTGTCCTTAAAACCGACTGCCTTTAAAATCCCAATTTGAGTGCGTTGATGTGCAACAATCCTTGTCATTGTTGTCAGAAGTGTTAGAAAAGTAACTAAAATGAATACAACCGGGAAAACATCACCCATCATCTTGTGCTGCGCCATTTCGTCTGCAAATTTGGCAACGCTGAGCTGATCCTCTTTTTTGGTGAATGACAGATAGTCAATTGACTTGTCCAATTTCTCTTTAAAATCACTGTCGGATTGGTTATATTTAACTAGCAACCGATTATATTCCAAATCATCAGGATATGCCTTGCTTGAAAGGTGAGCGAATCCAATCTGTGAAAAATCCGGAGTTAATGAAGATGGAGATGATTCATAGATGTATTCTGGTGAATATCCTATGCCTTTGATTGTTTTAGTGATTTTATGACCATCAAATTCAAACGTGATCTTATCTCCAATACTGAAATCCCTTGCATCCGCAAATCTTTTGTCTAACCAAACTCCAGAATCATCTTTAGGATTAAAATCCTTACCTTCAGTTGTATAAAACTTGGAAATCGTTCCCTTTTCAACAAAGTGCAGCGTAATATCTGGTTTGTTTTCAATGTCCGCTACTGACTGAACAACTGATTGCCTATCTGACTGGTCTGCATATTCATTTATTTTGTCAACCGAAGTGTCATCAAAATCAGTATTGTAAATCCATCCATCGGCCAAATTAGTATCAGTGTAAAATTCATTTGACGTTTGTTCAAGCCCGTAATATTCACCATATATTCCACAGTAAGCGAAAATGCCTAAAAATGCCATTAGAAATATTGCAATGAACTGTGTCTTATTGACTTTTATATCTCTCAGCATTTTTTTAGATAATGGCATGATAATATATTAGAAAAATGGAATATAAAAAACCTATTTAAATTGATGAAATGGATAACCAAATTAGGTTAAAACAATTTTAATTAAAAATATTTAACCATCATTTACATTAACATTATGCTTTGAGTTGATGCAACCCAATTTAAGATTATGGTATACATCAATTGGTAAAAAAATAAGATTAATATGAGTTAATTAACTCACTAAACAAAGAAACCGTTTCTTCAACACTCATCTCAGCTTTTTTGCTAACTTCAGCCAGACTAGCTTCCCATAGGGAAATTTTGCCCATAGGAGTAACTAAAAATTCAAATTTCCAGTTTTTTCTGACCAAATCTCTTTTAAGCAAAGGATAAGTATTCAAAAGATCCATGTATTTTGACTCAGAGGTAACTTCAACCATAATATCACCTTCAATTATAAGTTGAAACTATATGCTTTTAAAGATTTTGTCACCAAAAAAGTGTGAATAGGTGTAAACCTATTCCAAATCCTTTAAAGATTCAACCATGTCAAGTTTCTTAAGTTTTCCTGAAAACATCAGATTAACCAAAACGGAAACGACATAAGTTATTAGAAATGTTGCAACTAATGTTTTAGGAGAAAGATTGACCGGCATATAGAATGAATCGCCCATAGTTCCAAACATGTACTGCAAGATTTCACGACCCAATGGAACGCCGATGACAAATCCAATTGTTGTAAACCATAAATTTTGGGTTAACAGCAATCTTCTCAACTTTCTTGTTTTGAAACCTAAAACCTTTAAGGTAGCCAATTCCCGTTTGATTTCAGTATATGACAATAATCCTAAGTTATATAGCACAATGACTGAAAGCAATGATGCAAATATGACCAAAAGATAAACGATAGTCATTGACAATTCCATAATCTCATCCCAGCTTTCGGTTAGCGAATCGATTGAAAGGATTGTTTTGACACCAGTATAATTCTCGTCAACATTTTGGGAAGATATGATGCTTGTCGGATTATAATCCAAATCAAAGTCTTCGAATTTGTCTTTAGACATTATCATTCCCTGAGATGTAGGGTCTGCATAAATCTTATCGATTTTGGAACTTATCCATTTGTCCGAACCCATTGTATGCCATTTGATGGTGTCTCCGACTTCAACACCCAATAAGTCAGCCATCTTTTGGGAAATCAATATCTCATCATCACCGATTACAACAGGATCCTTATTATCATCTGTCGGAGTGTACAGCTTATTGTCATCAGTGACAGTTAAAATGCCCGATTTCTTAACATCACATGCCTTAATTTCAATCGAATCCTCCATTATTCTCTCGCCAGCCACTTCATCAACTATATAGTTGATTTGTGAGGTTTCGGTATCATTATCCAATACTAGTTTTGAGGAATAATGATTAATGTCCTCATAGGTCCACTCCTTCATCTCATCAAAGCTGTCCATGGCGCCAAATGATGAGATGATAATAATTGTACATCCTAAAACACCGACTATGCTCATCAGTGCCCTGAATTTATTCCTTTTTGCATCACGATAATTCCAACGTGTATTGAAAGACAGTTTATCCCATATCCTGGAGTTTTCAAATAAACCATTTCTTGAAAATTTTGGGATTTTTGGCTTAATGGCTTGAGAAGGACTCTCTTTTGCAATGCTTCTGCAAGCAAAATAAGATACGAGAAGAGCCAAAGCAATTATTCCTATAGTTGCAATTACAAAGCTAATATCGAATCCTGAATACCATTTTGGAATGCTATACAACATTCCGAAGTCCTCAAACATGAATGGGGGTATCGTCAAAGGCCCTAAAATAAAGCCCAGAACGCTTCCGGCCAAAACCATCCAGAATCCATATGAGATATAATGAAACATTATTGTACGGTCCTTAAAACCCAATGCCTTCAGGATACCAATCTGTGTTCTTTGATTAGAGATTATCCTTGTCATTGTTGTTAATAATGTCAACATTGCAATGATTATGAAGATTAATGGAATTGTGTCTGTCATCATCTTATGCTGATTGGTTTCGCTTTGGAATTCTGAAAAGCTCGGATGCATTGTACGATCAACAAATGAAGAGTAATCACCATCCAATTCATCATCTAATAAATTCCCATAACTGGTTGCATTTCCATCAAATTTGACCAACAAAACATTGTATGGAACATTATCCAATGGGAATGCCTTATATGACATGTAGGCAAAGCCCATTTTACTATAATCAGGAACCATTGAAGTGTCGGATGTCTCATAGACATATTCCGGAGAATATCCTATCCCTTTAATCTCCTTTTTCAAGGAAATTCCATTGAATTTGAAGGTAATATTTTCTCCAATATCTAACCCTTTGGCATCCGCAAATCTTTTGTCCAACCATACCCCATCTTCATCGCTTAAATTGAAGTTTTCACCTTTGCTTAAATAAAATTTTGAAATGTCATCATCATTCAGGAAATGCAGAGTGATATCGGGGTCATTCTTAAAATCTGCAATCGAGTTTAATACCAATTGCTTTTCCGAATCCTTTGTTGGACTCAGATTATTGACCTTATCAATAAAATCATCATCAATGTTATCTGCATAAATCCAACCGTCAGCCAAATTATTTTCAGTGTAGTAAACATCTGCAGTTTTTTCAAGGCCAAATGATTCAGCCCCAAATCCCACAAATACATAAACACCTAAAAAGGCCATTAGGAATATGGATATGAATTGAATTTTATGATTTTTAATGTCTCTAATCATCTTTTTAGCTAACATTTACTCACCACTTTTAAGAGATTCGACCATGTCTAACTTTTTAATCTTTCGTGAAAACATCAGGTTTACAAGAATTGATAATGTGAATGTTATTACTGCAGTCAAGAGGAAGTTTGAAAGAGATATTGAAGGCAAAATGTAAAATGAATCTCCAGAAGATTCCCACATTATTTTCAATATCAGATAACCTACGGGAAGACCTAACAGGAACCCTATAGCTGTAAACCATAAGTTCTGTGTTAGCAATAGCTTTCTCAATGCACTGGTCTTAAATCCTAAAACCTTTAATGTCGCAATTTCACGTTCTATTTCGGTAAATGAGAGCAAACCTAGATTATACAACACTACAACCGCTAAAAGTGATGCAAAGAATATCAGTATGTATATCAATAGCCACATCGCTTCGGTAAGCTCATCCCAACTGGAAGTCATGTCCTTTATAGAGCTGGTAGATTTGATAGCTGAATAATTCTTATCCACATGCTCTGTTGTTACAATGCTTGTTGGAGTGTAATTTAAATCCAGGTCTTCTAGTTTATCTGCAGACATTATAAATCCTTGGGAAGTAGGATCAGCATGAATCTTGTCAATTTTTGTTTTGACCCATTTGTCTGAGCCCATTATATGCCATTTGACAGTATCCCCAACATCAACACCCAACATGTCCGCCATCTTTTGTGAAATTGAAACCTCATCATCATCAATTTTGATCTTATTCCAGTCATAGTCTGTCGGGGTAACCAAATCCGTGTGATTCAAGACCAACAGCGAACCTGATTTTTTCACCGAACCCGCCTCAATCTCAATGGCTGATTCCATCAATTTGTCACCGTTGACATCATCTGCAACATCATCTATCTCAGAGACTGTCGCTTCATCATCAACGACCAGTTTGGAATCATAATGATTTATCTGATTAAACTCCCATTCCTTTAAATCGTTCATACCATCATACATTCCAAATGCACAGATTAAAAGTGCACTGCATCCGATTACACCTATAATTGTCATTAATGCCCTGAACTTATTCCTTTTGGCATCACGCCAGTTCCAACGGACATTGAATGATAAACGTTTCCAGATGCTCAATTTTTCAACAAACCCAGATGATGAAACCTTAGGCACTTTTGGCCTTATTGTATCTGCAGGCTTTTCATTGGAAATGCTTTTTACAGCATAATATGAGACCAAAACGGACAGCATAACCATCAAAGCGGCAACATAAACAAAGTTCATGCTCCATGCCGGCTGCCATGAAGGCATTTTATATGTAGCGCTCATGGATGGGTAAAACAATTGGGGCAATGTCATCGGCCCTAAAATCAAGCCCAAAATAGAGCCGATTAGAACTAGCCAGAACCCATATGATACATAGTGGAAGATTATTGACCTGTCCTTAAATCCGCTGGCCTTTAAGATACCGATTTGTGTTCTTTGATGTGTGATAATCCTTGTCATTGTAGTCAAAAGAATCAACATTGAAATTAAGATAAATACAACCGGGAAAATATCGGCCATCATTTTGTGTTGGTCCATCTCTTCGGAAAATTGGCTAACGCTCGTATGCTCTGACCTTTCAACAAACGAATTATAATAACCGTCTAACCTATATGACAATAAGTCATTGTAGTTTTCAGGAGTGCCGTCAAATTTTACGTTTAAAACATTATATGGAACAACATCATTCGGAAATGCCTTATATGACATATAGGCAAAACCAATTTTGCTGAAATCAGGAATTACGGAGGAAGTGGACGCATGATAGACATACTCCGGCGAATATCCTAATCCTTTGATTTCCTTTTCGATTTCAAATCCTTCAAATTCGAAAGTGATATTATCTCCAACTTTAAGCCCTTTTGCATCGGCAAAACTTTTGTCCAGCCATACTCCATCTTCATCTTTAATATCCAATTCTTCTCCTTCAAGTGGATAGAATTTTGATATCGTGTTATTCTCAACAAAATGGAGTGTGATTTCAGGGTCATTCGAAAAGTCCGCAACCGAATCCACCACCAGCTGCCTTTCCATTTGAGTGGTTGCACCTAGACAATCCACCTGATATAGAAAAAGATCATTCAAGTTTGCTGAATAAATCCAACCATCGGCCAAGTTAGTATCATTGTAAAAATCATTTATATTTGCTTCAAGGCCTACTGATTCTCCGCCAACACCAGAAAATACGAAAACACCTAAAAATGCCATTAAAAAAATAGATAGAAATTGTGTTTTATGCTTTCTGATGTCTCTCAACATCTTTTTGAAAAGCATATGCTCACCATTCTAAATCAGTGACCTTCTTTGGATTATCATTTATAGCAATACTTTCTATCTGGCCGTTTTTAATCCTAATTACCTTATCGGCCGCTTCAGCCAAAATTGCGTTGTGTGTAACAATAACAACGGTTGTATTCTTGTTATTGCTCATATCCTGAAGCAAATTTAAGATTAAGACACCGGTTTTTGAGTCTAGAGCTCCTGTTGGCTCATCACATAAAAGCATTGTAGGCTGCTTGGCTACTGCCCTTGCAATGGATACCCTTTGCTGTTCCCCACCAGACAATTGTGCCGGAAACTGGCTGGCATGGTCTTTTAGTCCGACCGAGTCAAGAACATCCAATCCATTGATATTCACATCTACAATGTCTTTCATTAGCTCAACATTTTCAAGAGCTGTCAAGTTTGGAATTAAGTTATAAAACTGGAAAATGAATCCTACATTCTTTGCCCTGTAGCTTGTAAGCTGATTATCTGAGAACTTTTCAACATGATTGCCTTTTACAATAATTTCACCGGAGGTAACTGTATCAAGACCTCCCAGAAGGTTTAGAAGTGTTGATTTGCCTGCACCGGACGGCCCGAGGATTACAACAAACTCTCCTTCATCTATTGTAAAATTGACATTATCCATAGCTTTTAAAATGTGATCTCCAGATTTATAAACCTTGTCAACATTTTTAAATTCGATTATTGTACTCATTAATATTGCCTTCTTATAAATTATATTATCTTTTTAATGATATATTAATTCAAGTATTTAAAATTTAGGTATGCCTAAAAAATAAAAAAATTATTTATTTAAAAAAAACCTTTTCAGTTTTTCTTCATCAATCTTATAGTTATCAATTAATTTCCCATCATCAAAATGCAAAACATGGGAGCATACTTCCATAATTAGTTCAAAATCATGAGTTATTATAAAGGAAGTGATGCCTAAGCTTTGAAGATATCTCAAGTTTTCACTTACCTTCATCATATTTTTCAAATCAAGCCCGCTTGTCGGTTCATCAAAAATCAAAATTTCTTTTTTGGAAGCAATGGCTGATGCAATAGCCACCCTTTGTTTTTCGCCACCTGATAACGCCATTGGATGAGTATCTTTTAGATGAATTAAATTTAAATTGTCCAATATTGATTCGGCAAGTTCCATATTCTCCTCATCCATGCTCAATAAAACCTCATCAAGAACACTTTCAGTGAATAGCTGATGATTTACATCTTGCATAACCATATATGATTTCTTCAATCTGTCTTTTCTTTTCAGAGGGATGCCCTCAAAAATAAGTTCACCTTTAAATGACCTTTTAAGACCGCATAGACAATTGGCAAAAGTTGATTTTCCAGCACCGTTGTTCCCAATAATTGCAATTATCTCATTTTTAGGCACTTTAAAATCATCCATATCCAATACAGGTGTCTTTTTATATTTGAATTTGAAATTTTTAAATTCTAAAAATTCATCGCAATTAGAATAATAATCTTTATGCTTTGCAGTTAGATTATCCAAATTTAATTGCCGCAACCCTAAATTTCTATGATTTATATTTTTAAAATCCTCAATTGCCCATTCATTGGCGATTTTGCCATCTTCTATAAAAATTACTCTATCAGCGACTTCACTTAAAAAGAATAGCTTATGCTCTGCAATGATAACTGTCTTTCCTTGTGATTTCCATTTTTTAATTATTTCCTCCAGACGCCAGGTTGACTGTGAATCCAGATTAGAGGACGGTTCATCCAAAATCAATATCTCCGGATAAACTGCAGAAACAGATGCGCAGGCTATTTTTTGCTTTTCACCGCCTGACAACTTAAATATGCTTTTATCCAATAGATTATCTAAATCAAAATCATCTACTACTGTCTCTAATCTTTTTTCAATTTCGCTTCTTTCAATTCCCAAATTTTCACATCCGAAAACCAATTCGGATGTAGTATCAACATTGAAAAACTGTGTTTTAGGATTCTGAAAAACAGAACCCATATGTTCGGATATTTCATATATTGGCATTTCACTAATCGGATCATTATTCAAGTAGACTTTTCCTTGTCTTTTTCCATCGAAAAAATTCGGAATAAGGCCATTAAAAAAGCGGGTTAAAGTAGTTTTCCCACAGCCTGACTGTCCGCAAAGTAAAATAACTTCACCATCTTTAATGTTTAAATTAATATCTTCCAAATTAACATCATCTTTATATGAAAATGAAACATTATCAACCTTTAACATATTAATGACCTCCTATAAAATAACATGCAAATATTATAAATCCAATAATTGCAATTGCAATCAATAAATAGTCTATCGTGGAGAATTGAACTGAAACTAAATGAGTTCTTTTTTTAGGATTGCTGAGTCCTCTTGTAAGGGAAGCCGCCGACAGTTCGTCTGCAGTTTTAACAGCGCTGATTAGAATGGGAATCATATAAAATTCAATAAGTTTTAAAGGATTTCTGAAGGATTTTACAGTAAAACCAAAACCTCTCATTTTCATTGCATCTGTTATCAACCTTATTTCTTCATAAACAGAGGGGATATATCTAAAAATTACGGATAGAGGTATAATAATTTCTTTTGGAACACTACTTTTCTCCATTGAAGCTATAAATTCGCTGACTTTTGTTGTAGATACTGTGTAATATCCCATCATAAGAATTGGCAGCATTCTGGTTGAGGTATAGCTGAAAGTTATCAGCAGAATAGCTGAGATGCCTGTAGATGTTGGAAGCAAATAGATTTGAATATAAATCGATATCAAATATAAGATTAGATAAACCAATGCTGCTTTCTTATAATCTGAAAAAAATAAACAAAAAAATGGAATTAAAACTAAAATGCCAGTGATATACAAGGGAGCTTCGTTAAAAACCATGAAACTTATAATCACAAGGAGAATGATTTTTGTTCTTGGGTCTACATTTAACCCAGAGTTATTATTTAGTTTTAATTCCACAAGATCACCTTAAGCAATTCCTGCCTTTTCAAAGTGTTTTCTCAATACGATTTTGCCAATATATGCACTTGCTATTCCAACTAGGAATGTCAAAATGAACAATACAATTAAAACTTCATAGTTGAGGAACGGTGCAATGATATTCACATAATCGTTTCCCATTGATGCCCTCATAGCTTCCATAAAATAATCTTTCAAAATGAAAAACGGCAACATATTACCCATAATACCTAAAATGAAAACACCATGACTGATAATTGAATTTTTAATGGAGGAATAATTGCCCATTTTTAATATGCAATCTGCAATGAATGCAAATAAGGTAAATACCACTATAGGAACCCAAGTGTGGCCACTTAAAAACATCACTATGCCCAGAATCAAACCCATTAATGTGACCATTCCGAATTTAGTAACTCTGGTCAAGAACAACATATATGGAATTCCGCATATCAAAGCTGCAATAATTGGAAGTGCCAACATCAATATTGGGATATAGCCCAACATTCCAAAGGCAAACACCAATATAATTATAATCACTGAGAAAATACCTACAGTAATCAAATCTTTTACGTTTAATCTTTCACTCATAATTTTTTCTCCTAATTTTCTATTTGATAAAAATAAATATGGGAAAAATTAGATTTCCCATGCTCCACTTAAATTTTGCAAATCGACCATTTTCTTAAATAGTCCATTTTGAGCCAACAATTCGTCAGGTGAACCTTGCTCAACAATTCTACCTTCATCCAAAACAACGATCTTATCCACATTTGCGATTGTACGCATTCTGTGAGCGATAATTATCACGGTTTTGTTTTTAATCAATGTTGAAATGGCCTTTTGGATTTTAGATTCGTTTTCAACATCCAAAAATGAAGTAGCCTCATCCAGAAGAATAACATTAGCGTCCTTAAGCAGGGCTCTTGCGATTGAAATCCTCTGTCTTTGACCACCAGACAACATCTCACCATTTTCACCAATGACTGTATTGTATCCGTCCGGCAGCTTCTGAACGAATTCTTCACATTCTGCAAGACGTGCCGCTTCCATTACCTCTTCATCACTTGCACCTTTCTTTCCAACACGGATATTCTCCATGATTGTGTCATTGAACAAAATCACATCCTGGAATACGATTGAAAAGTTTTCAAGAAGCTTTTCTGAATCCAATTCTGCTAAGTTCTGGCCTCCAAGTGAAACTTCACCTGAAACAGGATCCCAAAATCTTGCCGCAAGCTTTGAAACTGTAGATTTTCCTCCTCCGGAAGGTCCGACAAGTGCGGTTACCTCGCCCTGTTTTGCGGTGAAATTGATATCAGACAAGACATCTTTCAAATCGTCGTAGTTGAAGCTGACATTATTGAATTCGATATCATAACCCTCAAGTGAATATTCCTTAAGCCCGCCCTCGATGACAAGCTTTTCAATCTCTTTTGTTCTTTCGATTTTAATGTCCATCATCAATATCTCGGCCAAGAAGGTTAAACCGTTTTCAACTGGTGCATAAACGGTTGCAGAAGCAATCAGGAATATTAAAAGAGTATAGATTGATACTTGATTATTGATGATTAAATTTGAACCGATAACTATTACGGAAACTATTCCCAGATTTAGGACCACCCTCCCTGTAATCACACCGGCTGATGCCATCAATTCAGATTTGATTCTTGATTTTTCTATTCTGCTGGTAATGCCAGTCAATTTAGATAAGTAGTCGTTTTCATAATTATATGATTTCAAATCACGGATTGAATCTAAACATTCCTGCATTGAGTCTCCGCATTCAAGCAAATCTGCTGTTACGATTTCACTACCTCTATAAATCATCTTTTTTGAAATGTACAAAATAATGAATGCCACCGGAACAACCCATAACAATGCTATTGCCAGTCTCCAGTCAAACATCAACAGACCGATTGCCACTAAAATTAGTGACAAAATTGAACCGAGCAATTGCGGAACGGCATGTGAAAACACATGTTCCAAATCAGTGCAATCATTCATTATTGTCGCTGTCAAATCGGCCAAATCCCTTCTTTCAAAAAATGAAAGAGGCAATTTCCTTAAATTTTCGCCTAAGTTTATTCTTCTGTTTTCGCTTTCAACATAGGTTGTGTTAAAAACAAAATGGTACTGCTTCCATGAGAATGCGAATATTATTCCAAGCACTATCAAAATTCCGACAATGAACATCCCCAAATTGGGCTCGACTATTTTTCCACCCATTAATGGACCGACCCAGATATAAAGCAATAATGCATATAATCCAACAGGAAGCATGAATGAAATGTTTTGAAGTGCAGTGTAGAGAATTCCTTTAATCAAATTATCGGAACCTTCCTTTGTTAAGCCAAATCTTTCAGTAAAGAACTCTGATAACATTATATCACCTCACTTTTAACTTTCCATTGAATGGACTGGTTAAATTCATCCCACATCTTTGAATAAAGACCGTTGCTTTCAACTAGAGTATCGTGATTTCCCTCTTCAACGATTCTTCCGTTGTCAACAACATAGATTTTATCTACATTTTTGACCGTAGATAACCTGTGAGCAATCATAATAACTGTTTTATCTTTTGTAATCTCGGAGATTGCCTTTTGAATCATATATTCATTTTCAGGATCTGCCAATGCTGTTGCCTCATCCAAAATGATAATTGGAGCATCCTTTAAAATTGCCCTTGCAAGAGCAATTCTCTGTTGCTGGCCTCCTGAAAGGTAAGTTCCTTCTGTTCCAATCACTGTATCAATTCCATCCGGCAACTCATCAATGATATCATCACATTGGGCAAGGCTTAATGCATTTAATACATCCTGTCTTGAAGCACCCCTTTTACCAATAGCCACATTATTATAGATAGAATCCTTAAACAATCTTGTATTTTGGAATACAAAGGAAATGTTCTCCATCAAGTCAGTAGTTGATATGTCCCTTACATCCACTTCACCAACCTTGATTGAACCTCTATCCACATCCCAGAATCTTGGAATCAAAGATGCTATTGTGGTTTTTCCTCCACCGGATGGTCCAACCAACGCAACAGAATCGTTCTCATTAATTTTAAGATTAACATCATTGAGTATGTGTTCTTCTGAATCTGTCTTTTCATAATCAAAGAATACTCCTTCAAACTCGATTGAATGGTTTTTAGGCTTTTGAGGATTTGTCGCCTCAACTAACGGCTTTTCATTTAAGATGGCCTCAATACCATCCAATGCATAGCTTGCAAGCATCCAATCCTGTGAAACAGTCATGATCTTATTCATCATTACGGCACATACCGGTGTGAAAATGACATAGAACATGAAGTTGGCTAAAAATTTAGCGTCAACAAGAGCTCCTGCAAGCAGTATGCCCGCCGGAATCAGCAATGCAAAAAATCCGTTAATGGACACTACAAATGCAGTCATCGGAAGTTGTGTTGACAAAGAGTAGTTAGCAGAGAATTTTCCATAGTTCTTGATTGCATCAATGAAGTTTTTAAAGGAATATACAGTTTGCTGGAATGCTTTTGTAACCGGAATTCCTCTCACATATTCGACAGCTTCCCCATTCATCTTTTCCAAATACATCTGATACTGTTCCATAATGTTTTGTGAATCTTTAGAAAACATCGGATACATGAATATGAAGCACAATATAATTGGGATAAGGCATACCAATCCAAGCCTCCAATCAAAACTGAACAATAGTATTAAAAATGCAATTGGTGTGACTATTGCCCCTACCAAATCAAACAGATTATGGGCTAAAAAGCCTTCGGTTTTAGAGGTACTGAAATCAATTACTTTCCTTAAGCCTCCGCTGGTGTGGGTTGAAAAATAACCGAGAGGCAATGTCAGCAAATGATTCAAAGCTGCATCTTTCATATTCTTCTCATTTTTAAAAGCTGATAAGTGAGTGCCCATCAAACCAAAAAAGTTTAAAGCAATTCCCAATACTGCAAAAGCAAAAGCGTTGAATGCATAAGTATCCAGGTTCTGTGCCTTTGCAAAGTCCGGGGCAACGGCCAGAAGGGCATTGACGACATCCCAGATATAAATAAATGGAATCAATAAGCAAATCGCACTTAAAGCTGATAAAATCATTCCTAATATTGTTAAATATTTGTAATTACCAGAATAATTGAGTAATCTTATAAATTTGTTCTTACTTTGAGTATTTGACATGATAAACTCCTTATAATTTAATTTAGGTTTACCTAAAAATTTAAAATAGTCTAAAAAGACAAAACACTAAAAATATTCTAAAAAACAAATAAAGAACTAATTTAAAGTATTTTTAAAAAAATTAATTAAATAAACCATTTTTCATTATAAACTATGATTAAAATTAGTATATAAATATAATTGAACTAAAAAGACAAAAAATATACCAAAAAGACAAAATTATTTTTTGTACTCTGAAGGAGAACAGCCAACATACTCCTTAAAAGCCTGACTAAATTTGGATGGTGATGAATAGCCCATCATTTTTGAAATTTCGCTGATGGAATGTTCATCTTTTTTGATTAACCTGCAAGCGCAATCAAGTTTGTATTCTTTTCTCCACTTGAAAATTGGTTTTCCATAAACCTCTTTAAAGCAGTTCTTCAATGTTGTTTTGCTTACACCGTATTTGTCTGCAAGTTGGTCAATGGTAATTCTGCTATCCAAATCTTTAATCAAATCCTTTTTGACATTCTCAATCATTTCAACTTGCTTTTTAGAAAGAGAAACAGATTCATCCCTTGAAAAATTAGTAATTGAGAAAAACAATATCAACTCTAGGCATTTCAATTTGCAATAAGACTCCCTAATCCTTTCATCAACACTATACAGCTCGCCGATTACATGGTCGATTCTTTCATTAGCCCGCACCAATACAAAACCCTTATCTTTCTCTAAAGTTTCATAAAATTCGATTAAATCAAAGTCAATATAATTCTTGATATAGTCATTAGCCACATCAACATCAATGAAAATCTCCAATCCTTCATAATAACCTAAAGGAAACTCGGATAATGTTTTTGTCAAATCATAGATGCTTATGCATAAATCCCCATGTCCAAAATAAATTATCTTGTCATTGCCTACAGTATAAGCATATCTGCCTCGGGAACTGTGGTTGATTTCAAGTAGCCTAGAATCGATCTTTTCCTCAATGAAGACTTCATCCATGTTTTCAATATCCATATTCATATAAGCAAGGACGATTCCAGGAAATAATGAGTAAGTTTCCATTCTGCCATATTCTGAGTTTTCACCTAACTCGATTATTGTTTTATTATCCTGCTGTTTGATTGAAAAATCAGATTGCAAAATTACATCAAATAATCCGTAGAGTTCTTCATTCATAATTATCATTATACAATCAATACATATAAAACATTTCAAAACAAAAGTTATATTATAATAAAATATTACAGGAAAAAATCCAAATGTCATTTAAAAAAGATGAAATGTTAATAATGCCTGCAGTTGACATCAAGAACGGAAAATGCGTTCAGCTTGTTCAAGGCGAACCTGGAAGTGAAATGGTTGAAATAGAAAATCCAGAACTTGTTGCAAAGCATTGGGAAGATTTAGGGGCCAAAAATATCCATGTCATTGATTTGGATGGAACTATAAATGGTGTTGCTAGCTTTGATATTATCAAAAAGATATTAAACGAAGTAAGCGTCCCAATTCAACTTGGTGGCGGAATAAGAAGTGTTGAATATGCTAAAGAACTTCTTGATTTGGACATTGAAAGGTTAATAATCGGAACAATGGGAATTCAACATCCTGAGACAATTACACAACTTTCCGATGAATATGGTTCTGAGAGAATAATGATTTCACTTGACAGCAAAGACAACAAAGTAGTCATCAAGGGATGGCAGGAAAAAATTGACAAAAGCCCTACTGAAATCTCACAAGAGTTTAAAGAGCATGGTGCAGGAAGCATCCTATTTACAAATGTTGATGTGGAAGGGCTTTTAGGCGGATTTTACACAGAACCTGTAGAAGAGCTAAAAAAATCTGTTGATTTGCCTATTGTTTATTCAGGCGGAATTACAACAATGGATGACATTAAAAAATTAAATGAAAGCGGTGTGGAAGGAATTGTAATAGGTTCTGCACTTTATAAAGATAAAATTGATTTGACTGAAGCTTTAAAATACCAAAAGAGGTAATTGAATGAAAAAAGTAATGGCGAGTGGAACTTTTGATTTGCTCCATCCCGGACATGGAGTGTACTTGGAAGAAGCAAAAAATCTTGGAGGATACAATTCTAAGCTTTATGTAGTGGTAGCAAGAGACTCAACTGTAGAGAAAAGAAAAAGAGTCCCGATTGTTGGAGAAAATCAACGTTTAGAATTGATTAAGATGTTAAAACCCGTTGATGAAGCTTATCTTGGTAATGAAGAAGGGGATATTTTCAAAATAGTGGAAGAAATCGACCCCGACATTATAGCTATTGGACCTGATCAGACCCATAATGTCGAAAAACTGCAAAAGGCAGTTGATGAAAGAGGTTTGAAGGCACGGGTTCAGCGTGTTAAAGTTTATCACAAAGATGAACTTGACAGCAGCTGTAAGATTATTAAGAAAATCAAAAATACTGACTTTGAAGGTAAGATATTGGATAACTGTGAAGATTAAGGAGATTATAAAATGTTTAAAGTAGCTATTATAGGAGCAAGTGGATATACTGGTGGAGAGCTTTTAAGAATGCTCTTAAACCATCCAGAAGTGGAAATAACCGACATTACCTCAAGACAATTTGATGGTACACCAGCACATAAGATACATCCACACATAAGAGATTCAGGGCTTGTATTCAAAAACAAAAGTCCTTCAGAATTAGATGCAGATGTAGTGTTTACCGCAACACCTCACGGCGCATCAATGAAGATTGTGCCTGAGATTTTAGATACTGGTGCAAAAGTAGTTGACTTGAGTGGAGATTACAGATACAGAGACACTGCAGTTTATGAAAAATGGTATGGAATGGAACACACCGACAGTGAAAACAAAGGTGTTTTCGGACTTCCTGAGCTATACAGAGACGAAATCAAAAAGGCAAATCTTGTAGCAAATCCAGGATGCTTCCCAACTGGAGCAATCTTGTCCTCATACCCATTAGTTAAGAATGATTTGGTTGATAGAATCATTATCGATTCAAAGACTGGAGTAAGCGGAGCCGGCGTTAATCCGTCAGCAACTACACATTACCCTAATATTGCCGATAATGTAAATCCATATAAAATTTCATCACACAGACACATGTCTGAAATCCAACAGGAACTGCATGGATTTGATGATGTCAAAGTATCATTTACACCGCACCTAGTTCCAGTTAACAGAGGAATTCAAACTACCAGCCATAGCTTTTTAAAAGAAGAGAACATAGATATTACTCCTGATGAAATCAGAGCATTATACGAAAAAGAGTATGGTGATGAATACTTTATCAAACTTATGGATGAAGGAGAAATTCCACATTTAAGTGCAGTCAGAGGATCCAACTTCGTCCACATTGGAGGATTTGAAATAGATACTACTGGAAGATTAGTGATGCTTTCAGCTATTGATAACCTTGTTAAAGGTGCATCCGGCCAAGCTATTCAAAATATGAACCTTATCCTAGGCATTGATGAGCGTGCCGGACTAACACATTTCGGTCTTCATCCTTAACCAGAAATCGAAGGGATTAAAATGGCTACATTAATTATCTATTATTCACAGGGAGGAACTACAGAAACTGTAGCTAAAACCTTAGCAAAAAATCTAAGAGCGGATACTGTAAGAATTCATGATTTAAAAAATCGTGATGGCTTAAAAAACAAAATATTTGCATCAATTAATGCTTTTAGAGAAAGTAAAACTGACATTGTTCCTGCAAGAGTTGATATAACCGATTATGACACAATCATTTTCGGAACACCAACCTGGGCGGGAAATCCCACTCCTGCAATCTTAACAATTATCGATAGATGCAACTTAACTGGAAAGGACGTGATGTTGTTTGCAACCATGGATAATAACCGTGGAGATACGAATATCGAAAGGCTCGAAGAGAAAATTAAAATGCGTGGAGGCAGAGTTATTGAGACTTTCACTATCACAACAAAAGGCAAAAGTCCTGAAAAACTAGCTAAGGATACTGAAGCGATTATCGAAGCAAAAGTTTTAAAAATGTATACAAGGTAGATTAAATTGACTGAAAACAAAAAATCTGAATTAAAAATAAAAGCAATTGAAAACGGTACAGTAATCGACCACATTACTGCAAATAAGGCATTGCATATCTTAAAGATTTTAGAACTTCCGGATGCCGATACCAAAAATGTCACAATAGCCATGAACGTGTCTTCCAAAGAAATCGGCAGGAAAGACATCTTGAAAATTGAAAATCGGGAATTGGACCATCAAGAACTTAATCAGATAGCCTTAATTGCTCCAAAAGCTACAATCAATATTATCAGGGATTTTCAACCGGTTAAAAAGGATAAAATTGGTCTGCCTGAAAAGATTACATCAATAATCAAATGTACAAATCCAAAGTGCATAACCAACAACAAAAACGAGCCGATAACTCCAATGTTCAATGTTGTTAATGAATATCCTCCAGTTGTCAGATGCCATTATTGTGAAAAATTAATAAAAACAGAAGATATCGATAAGCAATTCGAATAATCTTCTATTCTTTTTTTATATAATCTGCCAGTCTTTTAGACAGTGCAAGTATTGTTAATATCGGTGGTTTTCCTGGTGATATCGGCAATACGCTTGCATCACAAACAAAGAAATTTTTTATTTCTGTTTCCAGATTGCTGTCCACGATTTCGCCAATCTTTGCAGTTCCTCCAGGATGCGCACCCCTATAAACTGTTGAACCGATTGTTTTTGGGTCAACACCTGCCTTTTCTAGAACGAAACCTGCGGTAGCCGCGCCTTCTGCCAGATATCTTATGTCAGTTATGGTATTTATTTTTACTACATCACCCTCATCAGTCACATAGCCCTTGCATTCATCTGCAGTTTTTACCATTATGCTTAAAATGTCATTATCTGTTACATCGTCATCGGGGATATTTGCACGGATGAATGATGAGAAATGAGGTGACAGGACAAAGTTTTCGCCTATTATCAAACCTGCCATCTGAACTTCTGTATTGAAATTGATGTCCTTTATGTATCCCCCAACACTTACGAACGGATCAAAGAATATTTCACGGCCCGCTTCATCAAATCCAGATTTTCTCAAAATTAAAGTTGATCCTATAGCTCCTGCAGACAATATTACTTTTTCTGCTTCGATTAATTGTTCCACACCATCTTTAACGTATTTGACAGCTGAAACCTCACCATTTTCATTCAATACTTCAGTTACTTCAGCTTCTGTGATTAATGTTGCGCCGGCTTCAACCGCTTCATCAACGAAGTCCTTTCCAGACCATTTTGCATCGGCAGGACATCCGAATGCACACATTCCACACTGGACACAATCTTTTTCCCTTATTGCTTTAGGCATCTTTAAAGTATTGAGACCGAGTTCCCGGCCCGCATCCAAAAATGCCTGTGTGCCTTTTCCAATATGGGAGTCATCTAACTGATGTACGCCCACTAAATCTTCAACATACTCATAAGCATCTGTCAAATCAATATCATAGTCAAGCAACTCTTCATCCAGAGCCCTTACCATATTTGACATGGATACGATTGTTGCTCCACCGATACATGTGGTTGTTAGCAAATCAACATCTTGAGAATACTTATCATAATAATTAAACGCGTCTTTTGATTTTATATAAGGACCTTTTTCTAGAATTGTAACCGGCTTTCCATCCAATGCAAGTTCACGGGCCAAAATCCCTCCGCCTGCACCGGTACCTACAATAACAATCATTCAATCACCTAAAATATTAACATGTGTTATATTATATTTCATATTATAAAAATCTACTACTATTTTTCACAAAACTTACAAATAAAATTAGTTGAATTTATAAATTAAAAAACTTTTATTAAACATGTAAACCAAATATATAATATTATATTAACTCTTATCGAGGGATAAAATGGAAGAATACATTAATTTATTCGAAAACATTATTGCAGAAACCAGCCAAAAAGTAGATTACATCGACATTAGAGCAGGAATTGGTGAAAATACTGCTTTATTAATGAAAGATGGAGATGTCGATGAAATTAACACTGGAATGAGCTTAGCGGCAAGAGTAAGAGTGTTGAATAATGGGGCATGGGGTTTTGCATATACAACAGACTTATCTAAAATAAATGAAATTACAGATACTGCCATCAAATTCTCAAATTCACTTAAGGGAGATGTCACATTAAGTGAAACGGACATTATAAAAGATAAAATCGCGGTTGACGTTAAAATACCATTTAAGGATATTTCAATTGAAGAAAAGAAAGACATTATGAAACAGGCAAATGATGCTGCAACAATTGAAAAAGTCAACAGCACAACAGTAAGCTATGGCGATAGCGAAATAAACGAATTATTCATGAGCAGTGAAGGCAGCGAAATTCAAGTAAAAACAAGCAGAGTAAGAATGGCTCTAAATGCATCAGCAACAAATGGCGAAATCATCCAATTTGGACATGGAAGTCTTGGAGGAGTAAAAGGATTTGAAGTAATAGCCGATGCAGATATTGAAAAATTCGGAAGAGAAATTGGTGAAAAAGCCGTTAGATTACTTGATGCACAAAGTGCACCTTCTGGAAACTTTCCAGTAATAGCTGACCCTGAATTAACCGGTGTTTTAATTCATGAAGCATTGGGACATGCTGTTGAAGCTGATTTAATCTTACAAAATGATTCCATCCTAAAAGATAGAATGGGATGCCAGATTGCATCCGATATTGTAAACATATTCGATGATGCAAGCCTTAAGGAAGGTTTCGGATACTATCCTTACGATGTTGAAGGTGTTAAGACAAAACCTAATCAATTAGTGAAAGATGGAAAATTAGTTTCCCTTTTAAATTCAAGAGAAACAGCATCAAAATTAAATATGAAATCTTCTGGAAATGCAAGATCTTTGATTGCCGACCAGCCAATTGTAAGAATGAGCAATACATTCTTGCAGCCTGGAGACAATAGCTTTGAAGAATTGATTGAGGATATTCCTGACGGAATTTATCTTAAAGGTTCCAGAGGAGGCCAAGTCGATACCGGCAAAGGAATTTTCCAGTTTAATGCGGCAGAGGGTTATCTAATTGAAAAAGGCGAAATTTCAACACCGCTTAGGGATGTTTCCCTATCTGGAAATATTTTGGAAACCTTGAAAAACATTGATGCTATAGGAAGCGATTTTAAATTAAGTGTTGGTTTTTGTGGAAAAGATGGTCAGACAGCACCTGTTGGTGATGGCGGACCTCATACTAGAATTTTAAAAGCATTAGTTGGAGGAATGGGATAATGATAAGTGACAGAGCTGGAAAATATTTGGTTGAAGTAGCTAAAGATTCAATTAAACACTATTTAGAAACAGGCGAGAAATTGG
Organism: Methanobrevibacter sp.; assembly: GCF_045112895.1. Lineage (GTDB taxonomy): Archaea > Methanobacteriota > Methanobacteria > Methanobacteriales > Methanobacteriaceae > Methanocatella. Next base: position 30,426 of record NZ_JBGUIH010000018.1, read on the forward strand.
ATAAAGGAGAAGGTTATCCGCTTGAATTAGATGAAAAATTAGGTGTTTTTGTAACATTAAATAAAAGAAACAATCTGCGAGGATGCATTGGATATGCCGAACCCATAATGCCTGCAATTGAAGCAACAATAGACGTTGCAATTGCCGCAGCAGTCAACGATCCAAGATTTCCGCAAGTAACCCTGGATGAATTAAATGATCTTGATTTGGAAGTTACAGTATTGACCAAACCTGAAATGATTATAGTAGCACATCCAGACCAATACTTTGAGGAAATTGAAATCGGTCGTGACGGTTTAATTGTCCAGAAAGGATATTCAAGAGGATTGCTGCTTCCTCAAGTTGCTACAGAAAACAAGTTTGATACTGAAATGTTTTTAGAACACACATGCATGAAAGCTGGAATTAGTGCAGACAGCTGGATGGATGAAAGCTGCGATGTATACAAATTCCAAGGACAGATTTTTGAATAGTGATTGAAATGATGATTCCGACAATACCTACACCACAAGAATTGCTTGACAAAGGATTCAGCAGAGGCAAAAAGCAAGCTGACTTGGTTAGAAGTCAAAAAATACCTAAACACTTAAAAGGTAAAAGGATTGAAGAGAGAAGAGTCGTTACATCCTGTCAAGTTATTAAAGATAAGTTAAAATCAATTATTGATGCGGTTCCAGAAATCGAAAGCCTACATCCGTTTTATCAGGACTACATTGACATTACTGTTGGTGTGGATGACATGAAACAGGCATTGGGTGCTCTCAATTGGGCTTATGGGATCATAACTCAGCTTGAAAAGGAATATGGTGCAAAAATCAGGAAAAATCCATCTGAAAAAGCGACTGCCATTCAAAAACAAGCTTATGGAAGAATAGCTTCCGTTGTAAACAAGATTAAAAAGGATTTGGACTTTTTGGATTTTGCAAAGCAGAGCTTAAGGAATATGCCGACAATTGACTTTGATGCAACAACTATCGTTATTGCAGGTTTTCCGAATGTGGGCAAATCAACATTACTCAGACAGCTCAGCAGTGCGGAACCTCAAGTCGCCAACTATCCATTTACCACCAAAGGGATACAGATTGGTCACACCGAAATGCACTGGAAGCATATTCAGATTATCGATACCCCTGGGCTTTTGGATAGGCCCGTTTTAGAGATGAATGATATTGAAATGAATGCGATTGTGGCCCTTGAGCATTTGGCGGATGCAATCCTGTTCATATTCGATGCATCGGAAACCTGCGGTTTTCACCTCGACAATCAATACAACCTTCTAAAGCAGATTGAAAAGATTTTCTCAGAAGTGCCGGTCATCTATTTATTCAATAAGATGGACCTGGTGGAAGATAAGGAGTACCTTAACAAGTATATTGATGATGAAGAAAACTCCATTTTCATTTCAGCCATTGAAGGTGAAGGTGTAGATGAAATAAATAAAAAAATTGATAAAATCAAGAAAATAGACCGCAATACTGAAGAAGAAGATGATGATTATTACTGAAGCTAACTCTTTAGTAAATTTAATAGTGTGCGTTTGAATAATAACTGATTCCGACACATTTAAAATGTAAACTGTATTAAAACCTTAAAAATGAAAATTGCAGTTCCGGGCAAAATATCTCTCCTTGCCCCCAATAACCCTTAGCGGGTTATTGACTGGACTTCAAACCATCATACAACTTCCATATCATCACCTATAATGCAGTTTCAAGTGAGAATAACCTCTAAAACAGCATTATTAACCTAATGACTGCCCAACATAGAAAGATTGTATTACAAATTAAATGCAATTGACCATCACTCAGACTTAAAGAAACCGGCGACTTCTTGCACAATGAATCTAAAATTATTGAACTTATTAATTAGATATCTTTATTAATTTTATTTTACTAAAATATTATCGATAAGAACATTTTTATATATGGGGGAAAAAATGAAAAGACAATATAAAATAATAGCGTTACTTTTAGTAATTCTATCGATAATAATAACAATGAATTGTGTTAGTGCAATAGACGATAATAATACCAATATTACTAGTTCTGATTCATTTGAAGCCTATATTTCACCTAACGGTGATGATTATTTAGGAGATGGAAATCAAGAAAATCCTTATAATATCTTACGAAATGCTATAGATTATGCTTCGAATGACTCTACAATATATCTGAATGAAGGCAATTATGCGGGTGAAAATAGCAGAAACATTTCATTGAACAAATCCATTACACTTGTTGGAAAATCAAAGGAGAATACAATAATTGACTGTGAGTCCTCTGGAAGATTATTTACAATGAATTCTAACAGCAAATTAACTTTAATTAATCTTACCTTAAAAAACGGCAATTCAACTGACAACGGCGGACTTATTTATAATGAAGGCGGACAAATTACAATTAAGAATTGTATTTTAAGCAATTCTCAAGGATATAAAAACGGAGGAGCCATATTCAATAATTTCGGAACTTTGAATATTGAAGACACATCTTTTATAAACAATAGCGCATTTCAATATGCTGGAGTTATTTATACAATTGGAGAAACAAACATTAAAAATTCCAATTTTACTCAAAACTATTTGACTGGAAAAGAAAGTGTGGGTGGTTGTATTGCATCTAATGGAAAAATAAACTTAGATGGATGTATTTTCTCAAAGAATTTTGTAGTTTACTCAGCAGCCGCTTTGTTGAACCTTGGAAATGCAACAATCAACAACTGCAGATTCGAATACTTAACTACAAACTATACTGCAGGAGCCATAAGCAATCATAATTATGCAATAATAAATAATAGTTATTTTGGATATAATGAGGTTAAATATTATGCCGCTGCACTTTTAGCACCGCCAAGCGGCCAACATGTTATAACAAAAGTTTACAATACCATTTTTGAACAAAATCATGCAGGATACCATGGAGTGGTAACTAACAATTTCAAAGATACCGAGCTTTACATGGAAAACTGCGCAATCGTTGGAAACTACATTAGAAAGGATCGGGAATATGGAGACATTTCATTAGACGACAATGCAACTGTACAATACTGCTGGTGGGGCCAGAATAACATAAGTACTTATTATTACGACCCCCATGACGGCGACCACCGTCCTGAAAAAATTAATGCTTCCAGATGGTTAATTATGAAATTTTCATCAAACAATGGCATTGTTTATAAAAATAAAAATAACGTTTTAACTGTTAATCTAAACTATTACTTTGACAATGAAACAAAAGAGATCCATAAATTAAACGGAAATGTTAATCTTCCTTTAGAAGTTACAGTCTACACCAAATCAAAAACCATTACAAAAAAACTAGTGAATGGTGTTGCAACTTTTAATATTAAACCTGGAACCAAAGATAATGTAGTTTATGCAAAAATCGACAATCAAACATTGAAATTGAATGTGAACTCAAAATATTCAACCTTGATTGTAAAGGATTTTACAAAATATTATAAAAGCAGCAAAAAATTATCCGTGAAATTGGTAAACTGTTATAACAAGGGAATTAAGGGTGAAAAGGTATCTATTAAAATTGGAAGTAAAACTTATACTGCTTCAACTAACAAAAATGGAATTGCTAGTTTCAAAATTAAGAATACCCCTAAAACTTTCAATGTAAAAGTTATCTACAAAGGAAATAAGTATTATACCGGAACTACCAAATCCATAAAAGTAAAGGTTGTCAAACCAATTATCAAAGCTTCCCAAACCAAAATTCATAAAAAAGGAAAATTTGTTGTTACTTTTAAAAATGCAAATAAAAAAGCAATAAAACATGTTAAAGTTAAATTTAAAATCAACGGCAAAACATATTTCAAAACAACAAATGCAAAAGGACAAGCAAAAATTACCATTAACCTAAAAGCAAACAAGAAGTATACCGTTAAAGTAGGTTTCAAGTCAACCAAAACTTATGGAACTACTACATTAACTAAAAAAATTAAAGTAATTAAATAATCAATTATCATATGATAATTGATTTATCTTTTTTTGAATTCGATGCAAATATATGCATATATGCCGAAAATTGTTTGAACTAATCTATTCGGTTGGAACATTCAAAACTTATTTAATTGTTTAAAAATTAATTATTTTTTAAATTTTAATCCTTCTAGAGGATTCGGAAGGATATAGATTATTATTTATCTTTAAATAGACTCATAAACACTCACTTCAAACATAAGTATCCAAACATCATTCTTCATAATATTCACAAAACCCACCAACAGAATATCCTAACTTACAATAATAATCAACCCCCGCTCCTCCAGAATCAAAATCACCAACAACTCCTCCATTTTCATCAAGAAATTCTTCGTAGAAATATCTGCATCCAAAGTCGCAATACCTTCCAGATTCATTCTCTTCCATTTTTCTTCTATGCATTTCTCTATTTACAAGCCTATAATTTCTCTGCAAGCTAGCCATTTCCTGTTTATCTTTCGCCTTTTCTAATTCACTTCTTATGAAATATCTGATTTCATCTTCACTCATATTTTCTTTCTTATTAATAATCTTATCTTTTAACTTATTTTTAATAGAGATTTCCAGTCTTATGTCCTTTCTTATCATTTCCGATTTGATTTCTTCTGATTCAAATATTTCATCAATCATTCTTGATTTTTTCCTTTTTTCTTCCTTTTCTTTTTCCATTTTGGTTTTGTATTCAACTATTAATTGATTAACCCTAAATTCTACTCCTCCACTTTTGATTTGACCGGATTCTATTTCTTTTTCCACCTGTTGTTTGATAGCTTTTCCGGTGCGAAAAATATCTAAACCATTATGAGATAATGCGTTTCTAAAAGTTTTATTGTAGAATACACTTCCGCCAACTATTCTTTTAAGTTCTCTTTTTGCCATCTCTTTTTCCATACTATCCGGCATTGATTTTAATGAAGGATTATCCTGTTTTATATCTACCTTAGTTCCACAGTTAGTGCAGAAAGTATCATCTTTTCCTAATCTATTTCCACAGTTAGTGCAAAAATTGGCCATAACCTAACCTCTTTAATCATCTTCTTAAATAAGTTTAAGTCAAAATAATTATAAATATATGCCGAAATTGGTATAAACTATTCAAAACACACTTGAGAACAGATGACAATTTAAATTTCAAATCATTTAGTAAAAACATAGTTACCAATTAATATTCAAAAAATTATATAGTCCCCATATTTTAAAACAATTAACCGAAAATATGAAAAACCTCATTTATTACCCAACATCAACCAACAATTAAAATAAGTATAATCTAATTTTAAAGAATAAACAACCATTATTTACAACATCAATAGAATAATTTAGGAATTCAAAAAAATAAAGCATCATAAATATGAAAAATAAAAGATTAATAGAATTGACTTTTTAGTAACTTTCAGTAAATTTAATAGAAAAGTTTATATACTAACAAAAAGTAAATAAAATATACTTACTGATATTCATCAAGTAGGAGTGTGAAAAATATGGTAGACGAAGAAACTATTGATACCGAATTCACAGAAAAAGAAGAAACATTCGAAGAAAATACCGATGAAGAAAAATCAAAATTTGGTGAAAAAAGAGACGAAACCAAAGAAAAAATCGATGAAACCAAAGAAAAAACTAAAAATATTGCAGATAATGTAATCAATGATTTCTACAAAAGCATCGATGAATTCAAAGAAAGCATTAAAAATATGCAAAAATCAGCAGATCAAAAATATGCTGACTACAAAAAAACAACAGTACAAACTATTGACATTGATTTAGTGGAAACAAAAGAAACTTACTACATCAAAGCTGCAGTTCCGGGTGTTGAAAAAGAAGACGTTTCAATCGAAGCGGGCGACAATGACATCACTATCGAAACTTGTTTCAAACCATACATCGAAGAGTTTGAAGAAGAAGACGAAGCTGAAGCAATTGTATGCGCTATCAAATCAGGAAAATGTGTTAAAACTGTAAGATTTGAAAACAGTATCGATCTTCAAAACATTTCTGCAAAATTCTCAAACGGAATCGTTATCGTAACCATTCCAAAATTAATTATACCAAAACATAAAGTAAATGTAGAATAGATTTTCTACATTTCTATCTCTTTTTTATTATTTTAAAAAAATTAGTACCTTACTTTTCCAATGTGCCTTGTTGCACCAGGATCTTCACCATTAAAGTGTGCCAGATAATATACAAACCATTCAAGTGGAATCACCAATATGAATGGGGATAACAGTTTATCAACACTAGCATAGTCCTTAAGGTCATAAATTATTGATTTTAACTCTAAATTTTTAGAAAATTCGATTGCTTTATCAGTAATCTCATCTGATTCAAAGTCTGATTTTAAAATTATAATTGGAACATCTTTTTCAACACGTTCTATTAAACCATGCCTAAATTCAGCAGAATACTCAGGACATGCATGCTTAATTGCACCTTCCATAAGCATTGTCATTGCTAATTTATATGCAAGACCGAAATTAGGACCACTGCCTATACAATAGAAAATATCTTCATCTTTAAATTCCTCAGCCAATTGCTTATTTTCGTCTTCGGTTGTAATCAACATTTTTTCCAACATTTTAGGCATTTCGGTTAATTGAGCCAACAATTCCGTTTTATTTTCATAATCACTAGCTTCAAACAATATCTTATAAAGACAAGCCAGTTGAGTAATATAAGTTTTAGTGCCTAAAATAGCTGTTTCAGTTTCACATTGAGTTATAATCTGAGTTTTAGCCTCTTTAATCATGGAACTTTCAGGTTCGTTTGAAATAGCAACCGTATGAATATTGAACTCATTAGCTCTTCTAAGTGATGCCAAAGTATCAGCAGTTTCACCGGATTGAGAAGTAAAAATGGCAATGGAATTTTCACCTTCAACCAATTTCTTATTATAATAAAATTCATAGCCTGTATAAACTTCAATATCGATATTAGTACTGGACATCCTAATTGCATCACGTACACTATAACAAGTTGAAATTGAACTGCCGCAACCAATTAAATATATTTTGTCGGCTTCTAAAACTAGATTTGAAACTTCATCTAATGTAGCAAATTCTGATTCAAAAGTCTTTCTAAGCGCCTCTGGTTGCTCCATCATTTCATCATACATTTTATAGTTCATGGCTAAAACTCCTTTAAAATTAAATAATATTAATTATATATTGTTAATTAACATATAAAAGGTTTATTTAAAAAATATTTAAAATGAGATTATGAATGTAGATTTATCATTAATTGGAATGGAAAAGGGAAGGCAATACGAAACAATTATCACGACAAGAAATGATGAGAATTTGAAAAATGCAGCTCCCATTGGCGTGATTTGTTCCGGTCCAGATACAATATTAAATCGAATTTTTAAAGGAAGTCATACTTTAGACAATATCATCTCACAGAGGGAGTTTGTTGTAAATATAGCACAGGACCCTGAATTGTTTACAATGTCGACTCTTGGAAATCTTCCGCAAGACTATTTCAATGAGGATACAACATTAAAATGCACTGATGCCTATTTCAAATGCAAAGTTACAAGCCTGACCGAAGCGGTGAAACAGAGCGACCCCATTAAAAAGAAAGACGAAGCCATCGTAATCAAGTCAAAAGTAACTGAACTGGTAATAAATAAAAATACTAAAGCCATGAATAGGGGATTTGCCTATGTAATCGAATCTTTATCTAATTTTAGTCGATTCGACATTGTTGGCGAAGAAAAAAAACAGGAATATCTGAGAAGATTTAGGGAAGCAAATCGCGTTGTTAAAAAAGTAGGCTATAAAGAAGACATTAAAGCGATGGAAAAGATAAAAGAAGAATTAATAAAAAAAGGCTATGAGCCTTAGTTTATTATAACATCTATAAATTCAAATGCATCCCCGTCAAATAATCCTAAATCAGAAATCTTAAGTGAAGGGATAACCAATAGTGCCATAAATGCCATTGTCATGAATGGAGCTTCCAGCTGACATCCTAATGCTGAAGTCATATTATGCAGAATAGCCAATTTGTCAGAAACGACATGCGCATCTTCATTAGACATTAGCCCTGCAATAGGAAGAGGCAGTGAATCAGCAAAATCGTCGCTAACAACGGAAATACCGCCTTGATTATCAATAACCTTATTTACAGCATCAGCCATCTCCTGAGAGTCATAACCAACGACAATTATATTATGTGAGTCATGAGCGACTGACGAAGCGATAGCTCCTTTTTTAAGGCCGAATCCTTTAATGAATGCATTAGCAATGTTGCCTTTGCCATAACGTTCGACAACGGCTATTTTCAAAACGTCCTGATAGATATCCGGTTGTACTATTCCCCCTTTAGTTATCAATTTTGCAGTTGTCTTTTTAGTCAATAAATCTCCGTCAGTGCATTCGATAACATTGACTTCACATTCATCACCATCATAATGAATATCAAAATCACTTGCGGTTTTTTTAGATGCATCAATTGTGTTTCTAGATTCAACTTCAGGAGCATCAAATAAAACATTTTCACCATCGAAAACACACTCTCCGCCTATATATGTTTCTAAGACATTAAAATCATATAGGCTGTCAATGATTACATAATCTGCCTTTGCACCAGGCACAATAGCTCCACAATTCAGATTATAATGATATGCCGGATTGATTGTTACCATGCTAATTGCTTTTAAAATATCGATTCCAAGGTCAACTGCCTTCTTAATAGATTTATTTAAATGACCTTTAATCAAATCGTTAGGGTGCTTATCATCACTGACTATAAAATCAAACATTGGGGAATAAATTTTCTTTTCGAATATATCCCTATAGATAAGTCCAAGACTTTCCGGATTTTCAATGAGTGAAGGACCTTCGCCTATATTAAAAAGACCTTCCATATCCATAGCAGATGAACCGTCACGCACCATAATTTTCATACCTTTCATCTTTTTTTCGAATGCTTCTAAAATATTACTGCATTCGTGGTCAGTTGATATGCCCTGTGCAAGGTATTTATCCAACTCTTCGCGAGAAAGTAACGGAGCATGACCATCAATAGGTTTTCCATATTGTCTTGCCAATGCCAATTTCTTTAGAACTTCCTCATCACCATTTATCACACCCGGAAAATTCATCATTTCACCCAAGGCAACAATTTCATCTTTTTTGAGCAAATATTCAATTTCGGATGAATTTAAAATCGCTCCGGAAGTTTCAAAACCTGTAGCGGGCACACAAGAAGGTGCTGAAAAATAAAAATTGAAAGGCACTTGTTTTGCATTTTCAATCATTGCTTCAATACCTTCAATTCCTAAAACATTAGCGATTTCATGAGGATCGCAAACAACACCAGTAGTCCCATGCCTTACTGCAATTTTAGCAAATTGTGCGGGTGTAATCATACTGCTCTCAATATGAATATGAGCATCAATAAATCCCGGAATCATTAATCCTCGAACATCCAGTTTTGTTGTTTCACTAACTAGAATAGGAGTGACCTCTGTAAATAGACCATTTTCCACAGTGATTCTTGCAGGATAAATACTATCGGAGATTACATCAAGAATATATGCTGTAAATGACATGGTTTATTCCTCCATTAAAGCCTGATAAAGAAGCGGCAAGAATGAACCTATATCTGTAACAATACCAACAACCTGTGCACTTCCCCTATCTGACAATTTGGTAACGGTGGATGGGTTGATATCTACACAGATTGTCTTTACACGGGAAGGAAGCATATTACCAGTAGCGATTGAATGCAACATTGTAGCAATCATAATTACCATGTCCAAGTTTTGAGCATATTTTCTCATTTCCTTTTGAGACTCTACAGTATCTGTTATGACATCCGGAAGCGGGCCGTCATCACGAATGGAGCCTGCAAGAACATAGGGAACATCATTTTTGATACATTCGTACATGATTCCTCCAGTCAATGTTCCATCCTCTACAGCCTGCCTTATGGAACCTGAACGGTTAATCTTATTGATTGTCCTCATGTGGTGGGTATGGCCGTGAGCTACGATTTTGCCGGTTTCCACTTCAATACCTAGAGAAGTACCGTAGATGTTTGATTCCATATCATGGGTAGCCAAAGCATTTCCGGCCATGATTACATCAATATAACCTTCACGAACCAAAGCCGCCAGATATTTTCCGGATCCTGTGTGGACAATAGCCGGTCCTCCGACAATACCAATCTTTCCGCCCTTAGCTTTAATTTCCTTCATTTCCTGAGCAATACCCTCAATAATATTCATAAGTGGTTTTTCAGAGGACACATCACTGTTCATGAATTCGAATACCTGTTGTTCATCTCTTGATCTGTTAGGTGGTGTGACTTTAACGCCGTCAAGGCCTACAACTATCTTATCACCTGCCTTAACATCGGCAATCGGCTTTACATAAGCCCTTTTATTTTCCTCATCAACGACAACCAAACAGTCCATTTCGATATCCTCCACAGGAATCCAATCCCCGTCATAATAAATGTGAGTAACATGATTGGATGATGAATAAAAACCTTCAGGAGCAACTTTATCCTTTTCGGATGCAACGAGATTGACTTCCTTGATTTCATCTATTGATGCACCAAGCACAGATAATTCATCTAAGATGGAATCTAATAATTCGGGAGATTCTGCTGAAACTTCAATTTTCGCATGACTAGTGTCTGACTTTTTTCGTCCAACCTCGATTTCCAATATATTAAATTCTCCTCCCTTGTCCATAATTATGCCCATTGTTTTGGTTAAAATCAATGAATCAATAATATGTCCAGAAAGGTCAATATTTCTTTTTTCCATAACAATATGCTCCATTTTTAGTTAATATTATAATTTTGGTTTTGGTGATATTTAATGATATTGTTAAAAAAAAGAGGGAATCTAAACTAAGTAAAAAATTAAAAAAAAAGAAAAAAAGTTAAACTCACGAAAGTGAGTTTAAAGTCCGAAGAATAGGTATATTACAAATACGATAACCATTAACCAGATACCTAAACCTAACTCTTTTGCTTTTCCACTAGCTAGGCTTGCAATTGCGTAAATAACGAATCCCCAAGCGATACCGAGTGAAATGGAGTAGGTTAAAATCATCATGATAATGGTCATGAATACTGAAGCTGCAACAATTAAGTTATCCCATTCAACCTCTTTCAATTGTGCAATCATTAATATACCTACTATTACAAGTGCTGCACAAGTAACAGGAGAAGTAAATAATGATAATACTAATGGAGCGAAGAATATTGAAAGGATGAATAAGATACCAGTAACAATTGCGGTCAAACCGGTTTTACCACCGAGACCGATACCAGTTGCACTTTCTACGTATGCTGTAACGGTACTTGTACCGAATATTGCACCAACAATACCACCAACAGCGTCAGCTAAAAATGCGTTTTGAATTCCAACAGCTTGACCTTCTTCATCGATAAATCCACATTGTCTACCTAATGCCATCAAAGTTCCGGTTGTATCAAAGAATGTAACGAATACAAGTGAGAACAACATCATTATTAAGTTTGGAATGTTTGAGAATAATTGTCCGAATCCTCTAACGAATCCTGCAAACAAGGATAAATCAAAATCAGCTGAAATGAATTGTGCTGGAATAGCAGGCATTAAGAGGTCTCCTGCACCAAATCCGCATAAGGTGAATATTACCCCAATGATAGCAGTTACAACTAATCCGATAAATACTGCGGCAGGTATTTTTTTTACATATAGAATTAAAGTAATGACAATACCAATCAATGCAAGAAGTGCTGGAGCAGACAAGAGTGATCCCATAGTAACAAAAGTAGAAGGATCAGCTACGATAATTCCTGCACCCTTAAGTCCTAAGAATGCCAGGAAGAATCCGATTGCAGCACCAATACCTAATTTCAAGTCAAGAGGGATAGCATTCAAAATAGCTTCCCTTAGACCGGAAATAGTAATAAGTAAAAAGATAATACTTGAAATGAATACTGCTGCAAGTGCAGTTTCCCAAGTGTTTCCCATTCCTAAAATGATTGTATATGTAAATAATGCATTAAGTCCCATACCTGGAGCTAATCCGACTGGGTATTTAGCAACTAGCCCCATAATTATACTAGCGACACCGGAAGCAATAGCAGTAGCGAAAAATACTCCGGTAGCAGGCATTCCACCATCAGACAATATTACTGGGTTTACACCTAAAATGTAAGCCATAGCAAGAAATGTGGTGATACCTGCAAGAATTTCTGTTTTAAAATCAGTTCCATTTTCCTTAAATTTGAAAAAATTGTCTAACATATAACACCTCATCAGAAAAACATATATATTCCGATATTAGTATTTTTTAAAAAACATAGTAATAAATATTACTTATCTAATTTTATTATGAAAATAATTTGAAAACTAATCTATATTTAAGTTCATATCTTTATTTGAATAGAATAAAGCACAATTATTCTTAAAACAAGCTAAATAGACAAAATAATCCTTTTAAAATCTCTTTGATATGAATTAACTTTCATATCATGAAAAGAAATTGAATAAATTATTCTATCAGTGTTAAAAAATCGTAAATTAGTTTGGCTGCAACAACTGCAGTATTGTCACCTAACCTGTCACTTGCGGTTTCCACAACATCAAAACCCACAACATTCTTTCTGCATAATGTTTCAAGTATGGTTTCAAGTTCTGAGATAAATAAACCGCCGGGGGTGGGATTTCCTACATTAGGTGCAAAAGCCGGGTCCACAACATCCATATCAATTGAAATATAGATTGGCCCATCAATGTTTACTAAGAAATATTCAATTGCATCCATGTGCCTGTGAACATCCTTATTTCTAAATGTTTGAATGTTATAAGTTGATTTTACAAATTCCTCTTCATCTCTAGAGGCGGATCTTATTCCTATCTGAACAAGATTGACGCCAAATTCATGAACCCTTCTCATTACAGTCGCATGAGAATATTTCTCGCCAATAAATTCGAATGCCAAGTCCCTGTGAGCATCCAGATGAATTACTGTTAATTTTTCATATTTTTCAGCCAGAGTCTTAATAGCTCCAATAGATGCAGAATGCTCTCCACCGATTATAATAGGTTTCAAGTTTAAATCAATGAGTTCGCGAACTGTCTCTTCGACGATTCCACAAGTTTCCTTACAATTGCCTGGAATGACATTGATGTCTCCAAAATCATAAAAGGTAGTTGTTATTTCTTTGTTAAAAACAGTATTATATTTTTCAAAACCGAATGATGCTTCTCTTACAACAATTGGTCCTAAACGTGCACCGGAGTGATAAGAAGTAGTGCTATCAAAGGGAACTCCGATTATCCCAAATGAATTTTCTTTTATTTCATCATTTTCATGAGAAAATGCAAATTTCCATGGTTCATATGTATTCAAAAGCATAATGAATCGTAAAAGGAAAATAAATAAGAGAACTTAAGCAGATCCTCTAGTTCTCATTATTTTCATATTTCCTAAAGCAACAATGTATTCGACTTCGATTCCTTCAACGATTACATCTTTTAAATCGTCAGGCATAGGTAAGTCGATGGTGTCATAGTTTTCCATATCCATAATTTGAACATTGTCACCTTGGATAGATATAACTTGTCCTAATCTTTTATCAATAATAGGGGTATCTACTTTGGTATCTACAGGTTTTACAAGACTTCTTTTTTGGTTGTCGAAAACACCTACAGCTTCAATTCTTGCTTTTGCTGCTCCGTGTTTACCTGGAGATGAAGTAGTGTAACTGATAATCTTACAAGCTTCTCCGCCTAATACAATATATTTTCCAACTTTTAATGTTTTAATTTCTACAACTTTTGTTGACATTAATTTTCCTCCATATTTATAAAAACCGGTTTTTAATCTGATAATAAGGAATATTATAGATTAATTTAAAATATCTTTTCCATTTTATTTAAAGTATTCGGCGAATATAGATATTTTTTGATGTTTTCTTGCAATATCTAAAAAAAGAGTAAAAAATTAGTGGCTAGATTAGCCCATTATTAAAGGAGTATAACCACAATGAGAGAGCCGCAAGAATCAAAAGAACAATTACCCATACAATAATGAATAATTTCTTGCCATCCCTATCACCTTTGACAATATAGCTTTCTCCAGGTTTATCTGAAGAATGCTGCTTTGTGTTTTTGTAAAGCTCATCATTTCTCAAGTAATTGTAGAACATGCGAGTGATGAAATAGAAAATAACAACAAAAACCAATCCTATATATGGAATAGATCCTCCATTAAAGAACAAAACAGTAATTGAAGATATTATAAGCATCAACAACATGAAAAAACATGCGGAGATAATTATCGATAAAGATTTATTCAAAATCATTAGGTACACCTAAATTTATTTTATATTTTATCATTTAAATAATTTATTTAACTTATAAAAAACAAAACTAAACTTGTGATAAAATGAAAATAGCTATTGTATCCGGAAAAGATGAAGGACCAACAAAATTAAATGCATTTGACAATGCCCTTGCCGATGCGGGAATAGGTGACGTGAACCTGATAAAAGTATCCAGCATGCTTTCAGGCAATTGTAAAATAGAAGAATTACCTAAACTAAAGCCAGGTGCCATGGTAAATTGTGTTTTATCTGAAATTACCTCAGATAATCCGGGAGATGAAATTACGGCAGTTATCGCAATAGCTATTGGAGATGAATTGGGCTGCGTTGTTGAAACAACTGGAATTAACAAAGACAAAAATGACTTGATTAATGAAGCAAAAATGATGGTTGAATACATGATGGGGAAACGGGGAGTCGAAATAAAAGATTTAATAGTTGACTCATCCACAACAACTGTTGAAAAAATTGCATCAGTTGTCGCATCAGTTATATACCTAAATGACGATATTATCGAGGGATAAAATGGACGCTAAAGACAAACAAATTGCAACAGACTTAGCTTATGAGATTATCCGTGAAGTTAACAGAGCCATAAGGCCTTATGTTGGAAAACCAGAATCCGCAGAAAAAGTAAAAATGGGTGCCGATGGGACACCAACATCATTAATTGACATAATAGCTGAAGATAAATTAATTAATATCCTAAAAAATGCCCCGGTACTCTCCTACATTATCAGTGAAGAAATCGGAGAGTTAAAATTAGGTCGCGGCACAAAAAGAAGCATCACACTCACCCACGAGCTTAGACGCGAAGATCTAAACGAGGATGAGATTCCAAAATTTATTTTCCTAATTGACCCGCTTGATGGAACAAACAATGCAATCAAAGAAATCCCCGCTTACGGCATTTCAATAGCTATTGCAGACGTGAATCAAGGTCGTCTTGCAACTTTAGATGATGTTGAATTAGGTTTTGTAAGCAATTTCGCTAACGGTAACTTTTTTGAAGCTGAAAAAGGAAAGGGCTGTTGGTTGAATAATGAAAAAGTCAAACCAAGCGATAACATTAACATCAGCAAAATGACCCTTGGAGGATTTACAAAAAGTGGAACTTCACAAGCTTCCAAACTAGTCGATAATGCCCGACGTATGAGAGTATTGGGTAGTGTAGTGCTAGAACTATCTTATGTTGCAAGCGGAAGATATGATGCATTTTTAGACCTTAGGGGAAGTAGAATTATCGATATTGCTGCTTCCAAATTGATTCTTGAAGAAGCCGGATGTATCATAACAAACAAATACGGTCAAAGACTTGACAATAAATTGAGCATTTATGAAAAGGCTGTAGTAGTGGCTGCAAATAACAAGATACTCCACAAACAGATGATTGACATCTTAAACAATAATGAAACTGACTTTATTGGAAAGATAGGAGTTATAGCAAGAATTGATCAGGACCGACCGATAATATTTGCCGCACAAGTCATTGATTATCTTTTAACAAATGGGCGTGAAGTAATTATTGAAAGACGCTTAGCTCACGAAATCACAAAATTAAAAGAAAATCCTGATTTGGACAATATTATTGAAAAAGTAAAAGAGGAATATCCTGAAATAGCTCACCTTCTCGATGACATTAACTTCAATATTGAATTTAACCAACTTGCAGAAGACATCTTTAACTTTGACTGTGATATGGCAGTTATTCTCGGAGGGGATGGAACATTACTTAGGGCTCAAGGAAAAATGAATCCCAACATTCCAATATTTGGAATCAACATGGGCACAGTTGGATTCCTAACGGAAATTGAAGCACCAAATACATTTAATGCTTTGAATGATATCCTAAAAGGAGATTACTACAGAGAAAAAAGGTCCCGTCTTGTCGTTTCACACGAAAATCACCAATACAGCGCAATGAATGAAGTAGTAATAATGACCGATAAAACAGCAAAAATGCTTCATTTTGAAATACAGGTAGATGGAGAAATTATTGAAGACGTAAGGGCTGACGGGTTAATTGTTTCAACACCGAGCGGTTCAACTGCCTATGCGATGTCTGCTGGAGGGCCGATAGTTGACCCTAAGGTTGAAGGATTTATTATCATACCTATTTGTCCTTATAAGCTTGGAGTAAGACCATTCGTTGTATCTGACAATAGTGAAATAACTGTAAAATTACTTAAAAAAGGTAAAAGCGCAGTATTCGTAATGGATGGGCAGATTAATGAAGAAGCCGAATACGAAGAGGAAATCAAATTCAAGAAATCCGACAAAGATGCAATATTCATTAGAACTTCTTCAAAATATTTCTACGAAAAAGTAAAAGATAAACTAAGCTAGTGGAGAAAATGAACAATCTAGTCATTGATTTAACTCATGGAGGAGTTAAAATTGCGGTTAGCCTTGCTAAAAAAGGAAAAAATGTCCTTGCCTATGACATCTACGGTACCTTAAAAAGCATTGATGAAAAGATGCTTTCCATTTATAATGTCGATTTGATTCAGTTAGAGGATTTGTCATATTTTAAGGGAGATATGAATGTTATTTATCCAATTCACCTGCCCCTAACCCGCGAGGAGATTATTTCATATAATCCTAATTTAAATTATTCCTTTCAGACACATCATGAAATAATTGGCGAACTTCTAAAAGATTGGGCCTGCGATATTCCAAAAGTAGAGATTACAGGTGTTAAAGGAAAAACATCCTCTGTTTTTATGCTTAAAGAGATTCTGATAGATAAAAATCCGCTGATCTTATCTAGCCTCGGTAGCCTGCTTTATGAAAATGAAAAGGAAATTGTTTTAAAACGCAACATCTCAATTACACCAGCAAACATTAAAGAGACAATCGACCTTGCATATAAAATTGCCAATCCCGTTTGTCAAATTGCCGAAGGTGTCGTTAAAAGTGAAAACTTAAGAAAATATAATTCGGCTATTTTTGAGTCTTCATTGGGAGTTAGCGGTATTGGAGATGTGGGCGTTCTATTAAATATTGCCGAAGACTATCCTATAGCCAAAGGCAGAAGTAGCGCTTCTGAAGCAAAAAAGCAGGTATTTAGGTGCAAGACAGTCGTGTGCGAAAAAGAGGCGCTTGACATGTACTACCAAAATGTCAATCATGAAAGAACCAATACCTTTTCACTTACAGACCCCAGTGCGAATCTTTATTTGGCAGATGTGAAGTACTCTTTAGATGAAACTGAAATTAATATATCATATAATGACGTTAAAACAATAAATAACAATGTAATTTCTGGCAAAATCAATTTAAAAGCATTTGCACCTGGGAAACATAATGTAAGCAATGTCATTGGAGTCATTTTGACTGCACTTGCTTTGGAAATTCCACATGAAAATATTATCAGGGGAATTGAAAACTACAAAGGAATCCCCGGCAGAACCAATAAAAAACAAAACGGAAACACCGTAATTATTGAAGAGATCAATCCTGGAATAAACACTAAAGCCATTGAAGAATCAATTAATATGATTGGCAATCTAGACGATTATTATGTAGCCATCGGTGGGGATTATGGAATAACCTGCGAGGAAATTGATGAAGATAAAGTAAGCGATTTTATAGATACTCTCAATTGTAAAATAATATTGACAGGCGATGTAGGCAAATCAATTTCAAAAAAAACATCTGAAAAATACACTGTGATTGAAAACTATAACGATGTTTATGATATGGCCATAAGAGATAATAAGAACCTTCTTTTTATTTACCGCTCTGATTATAGAAAACTTTCTCAAAGGTAATTTTCTTAAGAATGGTAAACATTTAATAAATATTAATTGTAAAAGTTAATAATGTAACAAAAACTTATAAGTAAAAACTTATATTGTTTATTTTAAAACTTGGAGATAACATATGATTGTTGGAACACGAGGAAGTCAACTAGCTTTAGCCCAAACAAAACAAGTTTGTGCAGATTTATCTAAAATAACTGGTGAATCTATTGATATAGAAATTATTAAGACAAAAGGCGATAAGATTACTACTTCTCAGCTTTACAATATGGACTCAAAAGGTCTTTTTACTAAAGAGCTCGATATTGCACTTTTGGAAGAAGAGGTTGATTTTACTGTCCACAGTTTTAAGGACCTTCCTACCGAACTAGATGAAGATTTAGAAATCGTAGCAGTTCCAAAGCGTGAAACTCCAAATGAAGTTCTTATTTCCTCTAAATCTTGGGCCGAACTTGGACCTGGATCCAAACTTGGAACAAGTAGCCTTAGACGTGAAGCATTTTGCAATCATTACGAAAAGGATTTCGAATTAAAACCAATTAGAGGAAATATTGAAACTAGAATTGACAAAGCACTCAATAGTGATTTAGATGCTACAATTATGGCTCAAGCAGGACTTAAAAGATTAAATCTCACAAAATACATTAAAGAAGTATTTCCAATAGATTATATCACACCTCCCGCAGGCCAAGGAGCACTAGCCATAATTACTAGAAAAGATTCAGATACAAAAAAATCAATACAAAAATTAAATGATTATGTGTCCATGCAGGAAGTGCTTGCAGAGAAAATGGTTCTTGAAGAGCTTGGCATAGGTTGCCAATGGCCAATCGGAGCTATAGCTCGCATGAATGACAAAGAATTTAATATTTATTCAATCTTACTGACTAAAGAAGGAGAAATCCTTAGCGAAAAAACAGAGAAAGGTTCTATAAGAAATGCTGTTGAATTCGGCAGGCGTATTGGGGAACATTTCCAAAATTATGTTTAAACGGAGGAATTAAATTGAAAACTGTTAACGTAGGAGTTATTGGGGTAGGTGCGATGGGTGAAAACCATGTTCGTGTTTATCACAAAATGGAAGAAGCAAATTTGGTTGCTGTTAGTGATGTGAGTGAAAGAGCGCTTAAAAAAATAGAGAAAAAATATGGTGCTAAAGGTTTTACAGAATATAGCGAACTACTAGAAAATCCTGAAATTGAAGCTGTAAGCGTATGTGTTCCAACCACATTCCATCATGCAGTAGTAATGGAAGCAATTGCACATAAAAAACATGTTTTAGTTGAAAAGCCAATTGCATTCACAGTTGAAGAAGCTGAAGAAATGATTGCTGCCGCTAAAGAAGCAGGGGTGTTGCTTGCAACTGGACATGTCGAAAGATTTAATCCTGCTGTTCAAAAAGCTAAAGAACTTATTGATGATGGGGTAATTGGAGATGTTGTATCTGCATTTGCAAAAAGGGTAGGGCCTCTTCCACCAAGAATCAAGGACGTTGGTGTTTCAATAGACTTGGCTATTCACGATTTAGACATTATGAATTATTTATTTGATGATGAAGTCACTAGAGTTTATGGTTCAATGAACTGCAGTTTCGACGATAGTGAATTTGAAGACCACGCTGAAATAATGGTTAACTTTGATAACGAAACAACCGGAATAATTGAAGTAAATTGGTTAACTCCTTACAAACGCAGAGAATTGGAACTTACCGGTACTGCAGGAATCATATCTGTAGATTATATTAAGCAAAGTATTGAAGTTTATGGAAAATTCGCACAAGACATCCAAATTAAACATGAAGAACCTTTAAAAGGCGAATTAAAATCATTTTTAAATGCCGTAATGACTGATACCGAACCAGAAATAACCGGTGAAGATGGACTTAAAGCTCTTAAGATGGTTATTGCTGCAAACAGATCTTCAAATGAACACAAACCAATTAGTTTTGATGAACTCTAAAAAGGTGATAAAGTGAAAGAAAAATTAATCGCAGAAGCACAAGAATTAAGACAACATGGATTTACAACTGGTGAAATTGCTGATGAACTTAATGTAAGTATGGATACTGCCAGATGGTTAATTCTTCAAAAAACTGAAGAAGAAAAAGTTGAAGCTCCAGTTGACTTTGCAATTAATTGGAAAAGCATTGGAGGCAATTCTACTCGTTTAAGTTATGTTTCAGGTGCTCTAAGTGATATGGCTTTATCCCATGGAGAGGCAGATACCGTTGTTGGTGTTGCAGTTAGTGGTGTTCCATTTGCAACTGTAATGGCAGATTATATGGAAGATATGACTGGAGAAGACACATCCATTGCTATTTTCCACCCAAATAAACACAGAAAAGATACTGATATTGATGATGACGGAACAATCAGTACTAACTTCGGAAGCGTTGAAGGCAAGAAAGTAGTGATTGTAGATGATGTTATTACTAGTGGAAAAACCGCTAAAGAAGTTATTCATACAGTGAAAGATTTAGGTGGCGAACCAACCTGCGTTACCGTGTTGATTGATAAAGCAGGATTATCTGAAATAGAAGGAGTTCCCGTTGAATCTTTGATTAAAGTAAGTAGATTATAATCTACTTTATTTCTTATTTTTTGATAGTTAAAGTTCAATATTTAACTCATCCATCATTTTGTCTATTTTTTTGTTAAGTTCTTTTATTTTTGAGGTAATCTCTTCTTTTTCATTTGCTAATTCGCTTAATTGTATAAATTCCCCTTCAAAAGTATCAACATATCTTGAAACAGATAAATTAAATTCATTAGCTGCAATTTCTGAAATGCTCACTATATTTGAGTATTTATCAATGATTTGCCTTTTTGTATAAGTATTGATGAGTTTTTTTATGCTTTTATCATCCAATTGAGCATATTTACGTGCATTCCTCCTATTGGAAAGCGGAACTTTTTTAATAGTGTAATCTTTAGACAAATCAATGAATAGAACATCATCGGAAGTTCTATTTTTCTTGAATACACAAATTATTTGTGGCCTCATATATCTTCCGAGCTCCCCTGGAATGCTTATAACACAGTCAAGACAGTTATTTTCATAAGTCAAGTATTTGCGCAATGTTTCAAGGGAATTTTTAAATAAAAAGCTTTGAGCAATAGATACAACCATAACACCATCATCATTAAGGGAATCGAATAAGTTAATTAAAAATAAATATTCGCTGCCCCTAAGTGATTCATACTCTTCACTGAATTTAGTATTGGATTTATTGAAGTCTATTTCATCAAGTATGCTTTCAAGAGCACTGCTTAATTTATTATCTTCACTGAAGGAATCCTCATTTACATTAAATTTTTCACTTAACATGTTTTGAAGTTGGCGGCGCCTATTCCTTTTTAAAATTTCATATTCCTGAGTTGTATTTATGGATTTAGAACTCCAGCCTCCAATTGATGGAAGATTTGAGACGATGACATCAAATGATTTTCCATAGAAATCTGTTGAATCAAGTGCATTTTCAAATTCCAGATATACGTTATCCAAATCAAAGTAACCGATCAAGAGTTTAACAATACTACAACAGAATGTTATTGCATCATAACCTTTAGCAAATGATTTTCCATATCCGAAATCAGTTTTTAAAGACAATGCAATCAATGAAGATGCATCATTTAAAAATGGATTGTAGACATCTATTGGTGTTGATTTAGCTGAAAATACAATTTCGGCTAAAAGATTATTCACATAATCTGGATCTTTGTCTGCTAAAATAGGTCTGAATTCACATATTCCATCAAAAACATCCCCATATGTGAATTCCTGTTCATAAATATCAAGTTTTGAAATTGAGTATAAGATGTCCTTGATTATGAAATTGATTTTTGGATCATATTCTATTCTTTCTAGCTTACATTGACTTTCAATACATTTAAATATGAAATTAAAGTATTTTTCATAGTTTGAGCCTTTAACAAATGAAACATTATCTCTAAAAGTGGTGTAGAGACGAGGTATAAACCATTTATCCTGAAATGTGGTGTTTATGACCTCATCAATAAATGCTGTTGGTTTTTTGATATAATATCCGAACATATGTAATGCGTCATCTTCAAATTCCATTTCAAGCCGACCATCACTAAAAGCTTCATCCAATGTGATTTCTTTATCTTCAATTGATAATAAAAAGTGGTCTTTTAGGGAATCTGAGCAATATTTATAAAGAAAAGTAAAAACTAAAAGATAAGATAAATCCCTAGACATTTTAGATTGCCTTAATTTAGATTTGATGTTTCTGTAAATGGTGTAGTTATTTGAATATTTAGATTTCTCAATCATCACACTCACCCCAAATTTTGTTTAAGATTCCTTCTTTGAGGCGTCGGTCATATTCAACAACTTTTTGGTCTTGGAGGATCTTTTCATTTATGGTGTCTAAAAGCTCACCATATTGAATTTGTGTTTCAATACTTGGAATATTTAGTTCAAGCTCTTTTATTTCCCTAATGGATACGTGGGAAATCCTTTCCGTACTCCCGATTTCATGGAGTTGTTTTTTTACATGGGCGTTGGTTAAAAGGTGTGCAATAAATGATGGGTCATAATAGCCTTTAATCAGTCTTATAATTGCTATTCTATCACTGATTACAAGACCTGGTGTTTTAACTTGAACCACATCAAACGGGTAAGGCATTTTCATCAATACATCACCGGGTTTTGAAAAAAACCTATCTTTAATATTATCTTTAAGTTTTAATTCTTCAAAATCAGATAGCTGGCCATCCGCTTTAATTGATCTTTGAACAATAACATTACATTTGAGTCCATTTTCATCAAGGTAACGCCTATATGACAAGCCAGAATATACATCTGCAATATCTCCTAGTTTTACTTTTTGCATTTCCCTCACTAGTTATAGTTTGATTTATTAAAATATAAAAGATTAGGTTCCAAAGCACCTGCCCGGAACCAAGGTTGAGCCTATATATTTGGCCCACATTGCTATATGGTGTGGAACATGGTGGTATTCTTCAAGGTAAATAAAACAGGTGAATCTTTTCCACATCATATATACTGATTTAAATAAGGTGAGTTGGCTGAAATAAGCATGTTTGCGTCTGTATGACTTTTGCCATACTTGATACTCTTGAAGTCTAAGCAAATGCTTAATTTCCCTCCTTAGCGCATCCATTTCATGGTACTCGGATGCGATAGGAGGATTTGAAAGATTATAGTACTTGTTTTTAAACTGCCTAATCTTTCTGTTAATTAGCTTCTCCCTTTCGAAATATTCATTGTTGTTTTTCCTATTTGACCTATAAGTCCTATACCTAGACATTGCTCCTCCTACTGGTACAATGCACTTACATCATCAATCATTGGATTCTCATCTGGAATTTCAGACGGATCTAGCTTTTCAGCAGAAACTCCTCCGATAACACCAACGCTTTGAATGTTATTTTTAAGAACCGCAGTGGAAGTAATTCCAGGTCCCTGTGGAGATAAGACAAATAAATCAAGGAATGTTTCGTCTTCCCCTACTATGAATGCTGGTTCAATGGCTTCGGCTGATTTGGTTTGAACTCTAATTAGGATGTGTCTAGCTTCGTTATCTCCTTCGAGTCCAATTTCACGTCTGATATTTTCATCTAAATCTTTGACTTTTTCACTCCAGTTGATGGAGTTTGATGGATAATTGTTCACATTATCACCTCTATTTTTTTATCCCTTTTTTGGGAACTGCATTCAACATTATTTTTACAAAATATAATTACAAATAAAATGCATTTTTAAAATAAAAATACAGATTTGTAATCATAATTTGTATACAATAGTATATAAACTTAACTATTTTTAACACCTTTTTATGAAAAATACATAATATGGGTGCTTGAGTAAGTATATATTTCTTTTAGTATATAAAGTTTTTGCATTTTGTTAAAAAATACAAAAAAACAGAAATGTGATTTTGTGCTAAAACATGAAACAGGCGGGTGTGGTGTGGTGAAAAAAATAGTAATAAGAAAGCCGAAACTATTCTTCAGCTTCCTCTTTTTTCTCTTTTTTCTCTTTTTTATCAACGATTACTAATTTTTGATTTTCTTCGTCGACTGCCATAACGATAGGGTCTTCTTCTAAAGCTCCAGGATCTTTCTCGACACATTCATTGATTTTGGATTGGATTGCACCAATATCTTCAGTGTCGATTAAATCAACAATTTCTAATTGTTGCTGGAACCTTTCAATACCATCTAATGGAACATTTTCAACAAAAGGAATAGCGCCGGTTGCTCCGATGATTTTCTTTTTATCTGGATCTGCACCGTTTTCGTATAATGCCTGAATACTTTGACCTGTGATGTGGCCTTGTACTTCAGCACCAGCCAATATTAAGAAACGAATATTTGGGTTTGAAATAATATTTGCAACTACTTTTTCTATTCCAAGGTTTTCAGTTTTACATGGTCCTGCGATTGCTGCTCCGGATAGTTCAGCTTCAATGTGAGATGCAAGTGTTGTAACTGCCACTGGACTTTCAGGGTCTCCAACAATGTAATCTCCACTGATTACAGGCCAGCCATCTGCAGGAGCTTTTTTATCAGCCACGATGAATTCCTCCTAAATTGTGTGATTTAAAGTATATTTTATAAATATTTAAATATTTTGTAACTTAAATAAGCAATTGCTTTTTAAGTATATGAAAGGCTAATCAAGAAATATATTAGATATCAAAACCAAAATACTACTGATGAATTTGAATACTGAAATTTTTTATTTGATTAACAATGATTTATCAAATCCGATTTTTGATTTGATAATGCCTCCATTTACAAATCTTGGAGGTTTTGTTGGGTTATTAATCCTTTGCATTATGGCAATTTTAATTTGCAAGCATTACAACAAAGAGGATTATCTAAAAATTTCAAAGTTGTGTCTGTATGCTCTTTTACTTTCTGCAGGAATTGCACTTTGTTTAAAATTATGCATCATTGAAAACCGCCCATTCACAACATTATCCCATGTTCACCAGCTTGTAGTCCCAAGCGAACCAAATTCATTCCCATCTGGCCACACTTCCTCAACATTTAGTGTAGTGACCATTTTAGTTCATGAATTTAGACAAAAAAAGCTTTTAGTTAGCATATTAATAATATTCAGTATATTGCTTGCTTTTTCAAGAGTTTACTGCGGTGTCCATTATCCGTTAGATGTGGTTGTGGGAGCGATTGTTGGAATTGTAAGCGGAATTCTTGTACTAAAAGTAAAGATCTGATGGGTTTCCGATATATTCAAAATCATCTTTGTTATTAAGGTATTTAACGCCGATGACTTTGCCGTCTGAAAATTTTGTTACAACACTCATTCCATCATTTACATCAATGACAATAACTTTTGTGTCTTTTTCACCTTCTGTTTTGATTTTAACAATCTCATCATTTTGAATTAACACAGCATCCTCAAAATCATTGCTGATATCTGTTGAATACCAATGTTGAGGTAATTTAAGCCTTAAGTCCAAATCATCCAATAAATCTTTTACATGCATTTGAAATTCTCCTATAGAATATTTAAATCTAATGATACTCTTTAAAGAGATATATTTAAATATTTTGTAACTTTTGAAGGGTTAGAAGTAGTCAAATTCACCAAAAAATGCTTCTTTTATTGAATTGATCATTATCCTAAAATCATTATCCAGCTCGGATTCGACCCCTTTGACCATACATTGAAACTGAGGATATTCCTTTAAAAAATCAAGTGCATATTGAAGTTGAAATTCTTCAGCTTGTTTGAATTTGCCTTCTTTTAACAATTGAGAAGTGATTTCAATTTCCTTTTTATCTAACTCCTCAAATTCAGGATGACTCCTATAAATTTCCATCCTTTTAAGCTCCACCTTATCATCAATTTCATCTAAAATATTGACTAGTAGAATGGGAAGGCCTGAAGGTATTCGAACAAATTCCTCAATGAATTTATCATCAATCGATTCGGTATTTTTAACTAAATTCTTTGACATGCTATACTAAAAAGTGAATCTTGTTTTTATCAATTTCATCTAATGTGTGAGGTTCGGGAATATCATCTGAATGACCTAATGCCAGAATACCTGCAACTCTGTAATGGGAATCTATTTTTAAGATTTCGCGTACTACTTCCTCAGCCCAAACACCATCTTTTTTTCTTAAGTGAACCTGCACCCAACAACTTCCCAAACCAAGTTCAGTTGCCATGAGATGCATATAAGTTAGTGCAATAGAAGAGTCTTCACACCATGTATCTGCAATCATAGTATCCGCAATAACAACAATGGCCTTGTCACATCCGGCAATCAATTCGGCACCATGGTCTTTGCATTTTGAGAGTTCTTCAAGAGTTTCCTTTCTTTCAACAACCATAAAATTGCATGGCTTTCTATTCATACTGGTTGGAGCCAAAAGCGCTGCTTGCAAGATTTTGTCAAGTTCATCTTTAGAGATTTTTTGGTCATTGAACTTGCGGGTACTCCTTCTTTTAAGCATAATTTCAGTTAATGTCATGATTAAAAATTAGATTTTAGAATATAAAAATATTAATAATAGAAATTCTTGTCAAACTCTAAAATTGCATCAATTACCCTTTCCGAGTTATTTTTATCAATATACTTGAAAAAGTCATCTACACGCTTTTCATATATTTCATCCATTGGACATTTATTTTCCACCAATTCAAAAATCTTTTGTTTTAATTCATCGTGCGTGTCAATTACGGGACCAAAGCCCATAGAGTCATATTTAAAATAAGCGCTATCTATATCAAAGTGATAATCTTTATCAGGTTGATAATAAATAACAGGCTTTTTAAGATAAGCAAAATCAAAAGCAACAGAAGAATAATCTGTGATGATTAAAGAAGAGTGATTAAAAATATCATTATAGGATATGTCAGTACCCAATTGAACATTTGATGGAATGTTAAAAAGGTTTATGAATTTTAAAACGTTTCTATGAGGTTTGAATATTAATCTATAACCCTTTAATTTTAAAAATTCAATCAAATCATTATCATTTAACAGATTATTGATGGCCTTATAATAATTGGTTTGAATAAATTCCTCTTTTCTAAGTTGGTTGTATTGTCTTCTCCAAGAAGGCATGAAAACAATTTCACGCTTATCTTCAAGTTTTTCTAAAAAGTCGAATCTTGGAAAACCTAGAACTTTAACGAATTCCTCCGGATAACCATAATTTGAACCTAAAAATGATTCGCGTTCCTTATCAGAAACTGTTACAATTAAGAATATTCTCTTGTCATACCTATTTAACCAATAGGAAATGTCATCTTTTGTAACCCCATGCTGCAGGAAAACTGTTTTTGATCTTGCAAGGCCTGAAAGGTGAGAATAATTGCCCCAAAATGGATAGATAATACTATTGTCCGGATGGGAAGTGATGATATAATCTGCAAATAAAAGATAAAACCTATGTTTCAATGATTTGTATGGAAGAACACTGCCCGTTTTACTTATCTCATCATATTCTTCACTAGAATCATCCAAACCAAGGAAATTTTTTAGTTTATTCAATTTTGAACCAGAAACATAAATCCTGTCGATTTCAGATAAATCAGATGAAGAATTCGCTGATTTTGAGAACACATAAAATTTTTTAATATCTTTAAGTTTATCAGAAACCATCGCTTTTTTAAATAAAAAAAATCCGTTGTCTTCCGCCATATTAGGCAAATCCATAAATACCCAAATATGTTTATTTTTTAAAAAGTAATATAAGAGGAAATATCTCAATCTTAAGAAAACACCAGTACGCCAGCCCTGTTTTTTTTCTTTTAAGATTTTATTTAAAACTTCATTTTCCAATCTAATGCATTTTTTAATTGTCTTATCGGTAATTTCAATATAATTGTCCCTATCAATTGCCAAATAATCTTTACCAAGCTTGTACTTGGATGTTCTGGTGAGCCTTGAAGTGTGATTGTAGTCAATTTGAAGGACAGCATTATTCGCCTTAAATTCAATTTTCATATTGTTGGAAACAGGCAAAACAACTTCAAAACAATGATTATAAGCATAATTAAAATTAAGAGAATAATTGTCCCTTTGAGGATACGATAATTCAGTAGTTTCGAATATCTTACCATCAACAACCGCAAAGATTTTCATTTCTTTTATAAGATTAGTTAAAATCCCTGAAATATAAACTTCATTTTTATTAAGGAATTCGAAATTATCAATGTATACTGTATTTAAATCAACATCATCTTGAAAATCATCTTTATTTAATCTATAAGCAGTACCATAATCTTTTAAGAGCACCAAATGATGTTTTAACTCATTTGATATTGAAAATTGACTGTATATTACATCTTTATCAATATGATTCAATATATAAAAAATTTTATCATACAGCTCATCAATCTCTTTTTGATTAAGCAACCTATCAATGAAACGAATTTCGACAATCCACTGCAAATCATACATTAAAACATGCTGAATAAATTTAGGAATCTTACCTTCACCATCCAATGCATAATTCAATAATCCCATAAAATACTGGTCAACTCTTGATGTAAAATATGATTTATAATGAGTTGAAGTTGCAATTAGGGAATCCTGTGAAACATTTTTCCTATAGTGATATTTTACGCCATGCAAAAATCCTATTTTAGGATTATCCAGAAGCATTTGATTAATCAATAACGGATCTTCAGAAACTCTTAAATCCTCATTGAATTTGTAATTCTTCAGTTTATCATATCTAAAAAAACTGGATGGCGCTGATAATTGAATATATTCCGGATGTTCGTTCAAGTCAACAGCTTGAGTTTTATCGAATTTAAAATTAAGATTGTGTGGGCCATGCTTAACCCCAAAAAAGTAAATCGGAATAGATGCAATATCCACATCGGGATTTTTCTTCAAAAAAATGTATGCCTTTTTAAAGGCATGCTTTGATATATAATCATCACTATCCAAAAAGTTAACAAATTCGGCATCAACATCTTTAAGCCCGATATTTCTCGAATAAGAAGGACCTTTATTTATTTCATTATTTATTACTGTGATGTTTTTAGGGTATTTCCTTTGATATCTTTCAGCAATTTGTGCCGTATTGTCAAAACTGGCATCGTTGACTATAATAATTTGAATATTTTTTTTAAAGTCCAAACTTTGATTAATGATTGAATCCAATGCCTTAGATATGTATTTTTCAGAATTATATGCCGGCATTACAACTGCAATTTTAAAGCTCAAAGATATTCACCTTATTGAGATATAAGTCATACATATTATTTAAAGAATTTGATTGATAATAATTTAAGTATACTTTAAAAAAAGAAAAATTTAATAATCAGCAGCATGAATTATAAATGTTAGAATAGAATAACTTCTTAAAGAGAATCCTATGTAATTTAGGCAATCTGTTCAAATTTAAAGAATTCCAAAACATCATCATCAACATTATCCTTAATATCCGAATATAAACCATAATCATTGATGAATTTTTCAAAAACCCCTTGAACTCCCTTGAAGAATTCATCTTTATATTCATCATCAATAATTTCATATTTTCTTTTTAGAATTGAACCAAAGATATAGTTGAGTAGTTGTTCTTTATAATATTCATATATCACTTTATTTTCTAAAAAGGCTTGAATAATTAAATCAACAATTTTGAAAATATCAAATAACCTATCATTGGTTAAGGTCATAAGTGAATTGAATCTTCTTCGGCGATTATAAAAATAATTATCATATACTGAAATTCTATCTGCATTGATGATTACTTTATTAGTGAAGGGATTATCCTCATTTATGCAATTTTCATTTATAAATCTTATATTATGCTCATCTAAAAAAGATTTTAAATATAACTTATTCCAAACCGGAGAAGGTATGCTCAATAACCTATTCTTATCAACATCCCAATGATTGAATACCTTATGATTGAATTTTGTCAGAAAATCCATTTCATAATATCTTTCCATTCCAAAGTCATGGGAACCATCATAATAAACAATACTTTTAAAAATTAGCACATCTAAATTATTTTTTTCCGCTTCTTCGACCAACATCCCGAAAGCATCTAAACTGAACCAATCATCAGCATCTAAGAAAAGAACATATTTCCCACTAGCAATATCCAATCCCCTATTTCTAGAACAAGCACACCCACTATTAAACTCATTTTTAAAAACTTTGATTCTAAAATCTTTTTGTGCGAAATATTCCAATATTTCTGGTGTTGAATCAGTTGAAGCATCATCAATACATATTACTTCAAAATCAGAATATTTCTGTTTGAGAACACTATTTAAACAAACATGCAAATACTCTTCCATATTATAAATCGGAACTATAATGGAAATCATTTATCTCCCCCAAATGATTCGAAGCTTTTAAAGATTATCTGAATATTTTCCTAAATCAAACACACTTTAGTTTAAATAAAAATTATTTGTATTTTTTCTTTGATTCCCGAAATATGTATAAAAATTATCCGGAATTTGAATCACTATTAATAATATTATATGTACTATTTATTTATAATTAATTAAAATCTTTTTCCAAAAATAAAAGGCAATGCTTAATTCTTTAATTACAAAAACCACCATAAATAACTGATAAATCCATAATACATATTTAAATAATACAAATTATAAAAATTACTTTAAATCAAAAGCACAATATTCACAAAGAACACAACTGATGATAATATGTATAACGATTTATTGAATAAAACTAAAAGTATTGCAGTTATTGGATTAGGCTATGTTGGCCTGCCTTTGGCAGTGTTATTTTCAAAAAAATATGATGTAATCGGTTTCGATGTTGATGAAAAGAAAATAACTGCTTACAACAATGGAATAGATGTAACCTGCGAATTGCCTGAAAAAACCCTTGAAAACTCAGATATTCATTTTACATCTAACGAAGAAGATTTAAGGGATGCTTCATTTTTTGTAGTTGCCGTGCCTACTCCTATTAACGATGAAGATTACCCTGATTTTAAATATGTTATTTCCGCTTCAGAGACCGTTGGAAGAAACCTTAAAAAAGGATCAATTGTAGTTTATGAATCAACCGTGTATCCGGGAGTTACTGAAGACTTGTGCGTGCCAATTCTTGAAGAAAGTTCAGGATTGAAATGCATTGATGACTTTAAAGTTGGATACTCACCTGAAAGAATCAGCCCTGGAGATACACATAACAGGATTGAAAACATTACAAAAATTGTTTCAGGCATTGATGCGGAATCATTAGAAATTATCTCAGAAGTGTATGACAGCGTATTAAACAATGGCATTTACAAAGCAGACACAATTAAAATTGCAGAAGCCGCAAAAGTTGTTGAGAACATCACTAGGGATGTGAATATTGCATTGGTTAATGAGTTCTCCATGATTTTCAACAATATGGGCATAAATACATCAGATGTAATTGAAGCCGCCGGAACAAAATGGAACTTCCAGAAATATTATCCGGGTTTGGTTGGCGGGCACTGCATTAGCGTAGACCCATACTATTTATTATATAAAAGTAAAAAATTAGGTTTTAATCCAAAATTAATGGAAACAAGCCGTGAGATTAATGAAAACTTATCTGATTTTATTGTGAAGAACATTCTTTATTTAATGATAGAAAATCAAGTTAATGTTAAAGGTTCTGAAGTTTTGGTTTTAGGAGTTACATTTAAAGAGAACTGTAATGACATAAGAAACAGCAAAATTACTAAAGTAATTTCAGAATTAAGTGATTTGAACATTAATGTTGATGTATATGACCCTTACGCAAATAAGGAAGATGTAAAGCATGTATACGGCATTGACTTAATCGAAAATTGTGATAAAAAATATGATGCAATCATTATTGGAGTTGCACATAATCAATTCAAGGATATTGACATCAACAAAATTAACGAGCTATCTAAAGACAAACCGATTGTCATAGATTTAAAATCAATATTGACTAAAGACATTCAGAAAAATGATGAAATAAGCTATTGGTCATTATAACCAATGCTTACTTAAATCTTTTAAAAAAAGAATTATCCTCATTTCCATTGTATAAATTATCCTTTGCAAATGTCTTTATTAACTCAATTGACACCTCATTTGGCAATGGCCCATGAGGCTTATCTTTTACTTCTTTATAAAAATGTATTTCCAGTTGATCCTTGAAAATGTCCAATTCCTTAATATCATTGATAAATGGTATGCAATGCCTTTCTAAATCTGGAGCTGATTCAGTATTAACATAATAAGTGATTGGAGGAATATAGTTTTCTTTTTTGAATAGGTCGATTGTGTTTATTCTATAATCCACAATATCTGCAATTTCTTCTTGAGACAAATCTGGGAAATCCTTCTGCAATACTCTGAAAAGGTTATTAATATGAGTGTTATAATAATTCAGGATAGTGAATTGTGAATTGTTAACAAGAACTTTTGAATCCTTAATTAAAGTTCCAAGACCAATCGATACAAATCCTCCACCGGAACTGCCATAAAATAGAATATTCTCATTAAAAATTTTTTGATTTGAAGCGAGCTTTTCGATGATTTCAGCGACAGTGTTTAAATACCATTGATTCTTATCACCAACAAACCATCCTATAGTAATCTCATCATCATAAAAAAATACAGGATCCGCATATGTGATAAAAGATTCATCGAAATATTTGAACCAAGACCATCTGTTAAAGAAAGGTGGCTCTATTAATACTCCTTGAGAAGTTCTAGAGTTTCTTGCAAAGGCCCCTGGTCCGCAGCATATTAGATTTTTATTATTTGAAGAAAAATTAATGATTAAACAAAATTTAATACCCTCATGAATAATTTCAAGTCCAAAAAGTTCATCCAATGGAAATTCATATGTTTCTATATCCTCTAAATCTAATTTAATAACCTTTTTAACTAATTTCTCCATATAATCCCTCTATCAAATATAATTTATAAGTTAATCAATATAATTTTTTAACTATTTATTTGAAATTTTGGAAAATAACTGTTTTACTTTATTACGATTTTCCATCTCACCCTTAAGTTTTGAATTGGATGCGATTAAAGACTTATTTTTATTTTCCAAATATGAATTTTCAGATTTGAGTTTGGATACTTCCAAACCACTTTTACGAATGACAGAAACATAATCGCTTATGTCATCACTCAAATCTGAAATTATTGCATCTTTTTCAGCAACGCTTGATTTATAATCCTCAACTTCATCATTCAAATTTGAAATCAAATCGTTTTTATTATTAATGTCATATTTATATTCATTTAATTTAGCATAGTTGGACTTGTATTCCTCCAAAAATAATTGGAATTCAGATTTAATTTTGCCATGAATATCGGCTATTTTAGATGATTCATTATTCTGATTCAGTTTATCGCTGATTTCAATTAGCTCATCCAACAAGGAATCGATGTTATGTATGATCGGCTGTGTTGCATGATTAATATAATCACTATGATTCAATACAGTTCTGCAAAATAGTTCGTTTTCATCATCTAACTCCTTATTTTTAAACCTTTTTAATCTAAATTTGACGGAACCGTAAACCTGAGATTTGTATTCCTCATCTATTGACTCGAACCATTCCCTAATTGCGGAAACCTCATCGTTATCAGACAATTTAGAATGAATGATGGAATAAAACTCCCTCAACTTATCAAAGTCATCATGGTCTTTTGAAGCAAGAACACTGTCAAAAATAAAACGCTTATCACTTGCCAATTCATCAACAAAATCAGTGCCCTCCAAAGGCTT
>NZ_JBGUIH010000019.1:0-65563 GCF_045112895.1 Methanobrevibacter sp.
GTCCAGTTTTGGTAATTAGACTAGTTGATAATAGTGCTTTAAGTGTTCGTGCAAGATTATATGATGATTTTGCAGAACACGAAATTGTTTTGAACTCAGTTCTTACTTATTGGTGGGCCAATAATATGCCTCCAGCCATTAAATTCTTAGAACTTTTTGATTCAGTCATAAAAAGGACTATTAATGAGATAATGCCTCATAAAACTTTAAATATTCATTATGAGGTCAAGTCAAATGAAATTTTAGAAAAAGCTTCAGAAATTGAAGTTAATTTAATTTCCCTCTCAGCCGATGGTGTTGGTTTTAAAATCGAGAACGGATCCTTTTCTTTAAGCGGTATTCGTAAAGTCGAGCCCGACTTTGAGAGCAAAGAATTTTTAACCACATATACTCACAGTATTGAAACTCCTGATATCATTTTAGAGAAATATAGGGAAATGAAAAAGTGAGTTTCAATATCTTAATCCTTTTTTTTAATTATAGCTTAAATTATTTTAAATTCCAGTCTGGTTAAGTAGATTTTATCAGAAAACAGAATAACCTCAACAATTATTGTTCTAGAATATTTTTAATATGCATGAGTAATTCTTTTGCATCTTCTTTTTTAATATCAGGTGATGTTCGAATAAAATCAATTAGCTTCCCTTTGGTTTCATCATCTAAACTGGATGCGGCTAATGTTTCGGCATAGTTCCTTTTTGGATAGAATGTTCTTTTAGCAATAGTTAATAACTCATCTTTTTCTTCTTCTGAAATGATTTTTTCAGATACTGCATTCGTAAAAACATATTTCATATTGATTAACGGTTCTGAAAGGGCTTCCAAGGTTTCGGAATCAAGCATTACTGCCACATCATCATCAGAGTCAACTTCACCGCTGGCATACTGCTCGTAGACATATCCTATTCCGGTCATTCCCAAAGTGTCAAGTTCGGACGCCCGAAGAGCACCCATACTTGAAGCTCCAAAAACCCGAATTCCTCTTTTCATTACATTAAGTATTTCCTTATGTCCAACAGCAGAGTTTTGATGAAACACCCCATCAATGATTCCAATTATATCTGGATGTTCTTTAATGGCTTGAATCAAATTTCCTCTTTGAATTGGTCTTTTATAGATTATCTCAGCATTTTCAGAGCTGTCTAAAATCTCTTTTGCCTCATCAAAAGGAATTGATAAACCTGCATAGACTATAACTTTAACCATAAAAATCAGACTTTCAAAAATCTATAACCTGCCCTTGATGGATCAAGTGCAAAAAGTTCCATTTCAGGGATAATCACGCGAACAACACTTACATCAAGTTCAGGTCTTGTTAAATCGACATACAATATTTTTTCAATGTCATTGGCCACTAATTCATCTTTGACAATTTCAATGTCTCTTGTTATTGAAGATGTGCTTTTGTTTTCAATATCGCTTAATTTGATTTTTTCATCCTCTTCTCTGAAATAATATTTGTTGATTCTTTTCATTCGCTCATAGCCTGCTTCTCTTGCGAAATCCGCTCTCACAGTATCTTCACGAGCACCATTAATCTGTGTTGCCCTACTTTGAGCTACTTCAGTAAGGGCCCTTAGGATTGCAACTTCAGGGTCTAAATGTGAGCCCATGCCGAGTGTCAAAAGGCCTGCATCCCTTGTAACGGTATCATCAGCGGAAGCAGCTATTGTTGGAATCTTAACGTCGGCTGTAAAATCCATCAATTTGATTTTGATGCCTTCGCTTTCGAATTTTTCAATGATTCCATTAACAAGTTCGCTTTCAATGCTATCCAAATCGATTTGGGCATAATTCTTATGTGTAAGCTCAAAAATGCTCCAGGCGTCCCTTTCAATAACTTCAAGCATTCCATGCAATATAGCTTCTTCCAATATATTTCCAGAAGCAAGGCCATTGGTATTGGATTTAAATAAACTTTGAACTTGATTGTCATGAATGTAGGGATGGAAAATTGCATTGGTAGGAACATAGAAGTCTTCACCGGAAACGATGTCTTTTGCAATGCTCCACTCAAGTTGCATCGTTTCAAGATTCTCTTTTCTGAAATCTTTCGGCAAATTTAAGGAAACGGGGTCTATATACTCTCCTTTTTTAGATATCTCATCTAAATTAGCAACTATCACTTCATCATCATCTTGTTTTTCAGCGGAATACCTCTCAAAACCCTCCATCATCGCAGATGCTTTTGCATGGTCTTTGGTAATTCCTTTGCCTCCATAAATACTGATTGCACCATCTTCTGCAGTTGGCCTAATTGCAGTATAAATTGGAAGTCCAATCCTATCTAAGTCAGTTATGTCTGCAATACGGGTTATTCCAGCTATTTTTAGCTTATCTTCATTAATTTCAATAGTTTTTCTAGGAGCTATTACCCTATGTGTTCCTTTAAAATATGTAATCTCTTCACTCATGTTATATTCCTAAAATTAATCTAACGATATTTTCAACGCCCATTGTCATAGATAATGCAGTCATAATGCCTGCAATAGCTATTGTAACAATCCAAATTCCGATATTCCAAGTTAACACTTTTGATCCATCTAAGTTTCCAATAGGGATTAAGTTAAACACAGCCAAAAAGCTGTTGATTGAAAAACCTAGGGAGCATACGATGAATATCAATGCGGAAGTTCCGGAGTATAATGCAGAGGGATAAATCATTGTCGCTACCGCTAGGAAAACTAATGCAAGAACTATATTGACGATAGGTCCTGCAATGGATATTTTCCCATTGATTTCTTCAGTCATGTAATTTGCATAGGTATAGACTGCACCAGGTGCTGCAAATACGAATCCGAAAAATGATGAAATGAGTGCAAATAACAGTCCTTGAGGCCACAACTTAAATTCCGCCCAGTAGCCATATTTCATTGACACGAATTTGTGTCCAAGTTCGTGTAAGATAAAACCGAGCCCCACACCAACCATAACGATTGGTAACATGGCAACGATTCCTGAAGGATTTCTTCCAGCATATAATATTGCAAAACAAAGTGAAATAACGAAAAATGCAATTATTAAATCTTTTACTTCACTACTTGTAAATTTAAACATGATTTTTAAATATCTAATTTTATATATAAAGTTTTTTCTAATATTAACTATGGACTCACATATCGACAATATTTTAAAAGATTTGGAAAAAGATGATTTTCAAGCTTATTTGCTTACCCAATTTACAAATGTAGAATATATTTCAGGTTATAGGCCTACCAGCTTTGCTTTTTGCATTATAAAAGAGAATCCAATTATCTATGCATCTGGAATGGATATGGAGCTGGCTACTCGCGATTCAACAATAGAAGTTAAGGAATATGAATCATACAAGGTCATGATTGACGAGCTAAAAAAAGAAGGAATCAAAAGTCTTGCAATAGAGCCGAGTCTGCCCTTCAGCACTTATGTAAGATTTAGGGATGATTTTGAAATAGACTCAAAAACCTACATCGACAAACAAAGAATGATTAAAATGCCATCTGAAATTGAAAAGATTGCTGAAGCCACTGAAATCGCTCAAAAGTCATTTTTACAATTGGATATCTTAAATAATTCGGGAACTGAAAAGGAAGTGGCGTTTGATTTGGTTCGTCTGATGATTGAAAATGGCGCTTCAAAGGAATCATTCGACACAATCGTTACAAGCGGTCCCGCTTCAAGCCTCCCTCATGCAATTCCACAGGACAAATCCTTGGACCAGCCAATTCTAATTGATTGGGGTGCAATTTTTGAGGGGTACTGTTCCGACAATACCCGTACAATGGTCTATACGGAGCGCCAACAGGAAATTTGGGATATAGTTGCCGAAGCGCATGACAAGGCGATAAAATCCATCAAACCCGGTTTAAAATGTTGCGAGATTGATAAGGTGGCCCGCGATATAATTGAGGATTATGGGTATGGCGATAAGTTCATTCACTCAACAGGCCATAGTTTAGGACTTGATATCCATGAAACTCCAGGGTTTTCACTCCGTGACGATACGATAATCGAAAAGGGCATGGTAATTACTGTCGAGCCGGGAATATACTTGGAAGGTGAATTCGGAGTTCGCTTGGAAGATACGGTTTCAATTTCTAAAAGTGCAGATGTTATTGGGAATCTGCCGTTGGATATTGTTTAATCTTGACACATATATAAAAAATATTCCATTTCTTTTTTTTCGCATAATTATTTATAGTATTTATAGTTAGAAATATTATTGTCAGAATATTTATTTGAACTTTTTTCAAATTTTAAATATAATATTCTATTTTCAGATAATATGATAAGTTATCTATTAGGCATATTTTGGTTTATAAATCAGGTATGTTTGGTATTGATTTGTTATGGTTCTGAAGTGGATTTTTAAGAAATTTGAGGTGTTTATTTTGATTATGAAGAATAAACTATTATGTGTTCTATTATTATTGGTGTTTGTAGTGTCAATTGGTGCCGTAGTTGCTGAAGATGCTGCAGATGTTTCTGAGGAATTGGCAATTGACAATGGGGATGAAGATATTGCGGTAACTGAAGATCCTGATGATGTTCTCGCAGTAGATGAAGAAGAACAACCTTTGCAAGTTGGTGAAGATGCAGAAACTGCCGGTGCCGCTGCTGATGCAGAAGATTTGACCGACATATCCATAAAAGTCGATGTTCTTGATAAAAATATTAAAGCGGGAGATGAATTTAGAGTTAAAGTTACAGTAACCAACGATGGAAATAATCCTGCTGAGAATGTTGTTGCAGGATTTGCATTCATAGACCTTTTAGAGGATCCGGACCCTAGTTTCCAATTAGTTGATGATAATGGTTATGCTGTATATCCGTATGATGGTGGATTTATAGTTGAATTTGGATTCCTTGATGTTGGTGAATCTCAAGACGTTATTTTAACATTCTTGGCAACAGAGAGCGGTGAAAAGATGATTGTTGCGGGTGTAGGTGCAGATAATAGCGATATTAATTATCCGGGCAGTTATTATAATACCACCATTACTGTTGGAGAAAGTTCAAATCCTTCCAATAATAAAGACAAGGTTAGTTCAGCTAAAACCGCATCCACTGGTAATCCGTTGGCCCTTTTAGGATTAGCATTATGTGGTTTAGTTCCTTACTATCGTAGAGATTAAAGTTTAATTGGGATTGCTTCAATCCCTTTTCTTTCTATTTTTTTTAAAAAAACAAAATCTGCATTTTTTTTGACATTATGCAAAAGTTTAATTTAATAATTCTTTAATAAATTTAATCATCAAATCATTTTTTAATATTCAATGTGGTTTTAATGAAAGCGGAATTTTCGACATTAGGGTCTTGTTCTTCAAGAAACATTTTCAACAGTAATCTGAATAAGAATTATAAAGATTATTTTAATATCAATCATTCTATTGAAAGGGTAAGCATGATTAGCTTAATGTCCAATTCCATTGAATACGATTCTAATTTAATCAATTCTGGCCATGAATATGATAATGTTTGCGTTACTGAAGACTTATCAAAGAGATATCTTCATTCCATTAAAAATGAAAATTTTGACTATATCCTTTTAGACACGTTTTTTGATGTTAACTTCAATGTTATTCAAGTCAATCAGGATTCATACATTACGGAGTCATACAGCTTAAAACACACGGATATGCATGATGAATTCATTGGATGTAAGCGCATCAGCATTTCCGACAACTCTGACGAGTATTTTATATTATGGAAAAAATACTGTGATTTGTTTTTCAGCTATTTGAATGAAAATTCTGAGGATACAAGAATTATCCTAAACTGTTCCAGATCAGTGTATAGGTATCGCGATAATAATTCAATCATCGAAGATTTAAAGTT
This sequence comes from Methanobrevibacter sp., assembly GCF_045112895.1. Classification (GTDB taxonomy): domain Archaea; phylum Methanobacteriota; class Methanobacteria; order Methanobacteriales; family Methanobacteriaceae; genus Methanocatella. The sequence continues at coordinate 5,818 of NZ_JBGUIH010000019.1, forward strand.
AAAAAATGAGTCTTTATCATCTAATAGGTATCAAGATATTTTAGATAGTCATATCCTTGAAAATTATGACGTTGAAGTCTTGCCATTCAATTATAATACGTTATTGGATAGAAATCATATTTTTGGCATAGCCCCAACTCATTTTGAATCAGATTATTATAGGCAAAAGACTGTTCAACTGAAGGACATTATCCGAATGAACGAATTATTTGATTATGGTGATGAAGCATATTCTAATTTTAGAAGTTTAAAAAGAGAAAATGCAATACTTAAAATGAAACTATATGATTTGAATGAATTTGAAGTTCATGAATTGAGGGATGAAAATGCAAAGCTGAAAGAGGAAATTGATTCAATTTTAGGGTCAAATAGCTGGAAAATCACCAAGCCGTTAAGAAACTTAAAAAAATTATAAATAGGATTATTAATGAAGTTCTCAACTTAATATCCTATAAATTCAGCTTTTGTTTATTTATCCTCCGCCGGGAATGGTGTATTTGTCATTCACACCATAAAATATTCCAGTTCCTTTGCTTTTTTTGCTGACATTGGATAATGCGTTATCAAATATCAAATTTAGGAGTTTATACCCGTCTTTGTCAATGAAATTGCATACAGTTGAGTTATTATCTCTTAGGCCGGAAGCATCTTTTTCAATGTTAAAACAAGCGGCATAAATTATTTGAGTGGCATTCTCATCAGCAGATTCAGGAGGATACTTTCCAGTCAATTCTTCTGATTTCAGATAGTCCTGGAAACTTTTCCATTGTCTTTTAATGTCCTTTCCTTTATCGCTAAATTTGCCATTAGCCAAAATGTCTTTATAATCTTTAGAATCATAGTTGTTTTCATTTTCAACGGCTTCTTTAAATGAATAAAAATCCTTGTAAAAGTTATTGGCCACTGCAGTGTTTTTGCTTTGTTTGTACATGTCTTTTAAATTGAATTTTTTTGAGTTATTCATTCTTTTTAGCAGATTTATAGCTATTGATTCGGATGTTTTCAACTCGCCCTTATTTGCGATTCTAAGGGTAATGTTCTTCATGACTTCCAGGTCATCTTCATTTGGTTTGCCGTTAATATTATAGGAATTGCCATAGTTGATTTCACATTTAATCTGATTTTCATTAATAAGATTGAGAATTGTGAGTGATAGGCAAGGAATGTCAATTTCACGATTGTTCAATCGCTTATTTCTAAATAATGTTGCGACTATCGGATAGGAATCATCACTAGGTGGATTTTTAATATTTTTATTTTCAGCATTTTTCTTATTCAAACCTAACATCCTAATCTCTCCTTTTGTTTTATTCATTTTTTAAGGATTCTACATATGCCTCATGAATTTCTTCTGCTAATTCATCGTTTCCTTCAATTATTGGGCAGGTATAATCACAATCCTTGCAAACGCATTGGGACCAATTTTGTGGAATAATCCAATCAATATTCCTGGATCCGCATCTTGGACAAATTTTATGCATCTTCATTTTTTATTCTCCAATATTGTTTTCAATGTTTTTTTGATATCACACTTAGTAATTGTCTGTAGAAGATAATATATAAAGTTTTTTGAATGCAAGCACTCACTTTCATCTTAAAATAAGAAATTAAGGTTTAATTAATGTTTTTAATCAAAATTGTTTTCTAACTTTCATTTTTGGCATGTGTTAACATTAAACCAAACGGCATATTAGATGTATAGTTCATTGACATCGTATTCAATCAGCTCGGATATTTCATAGTGGCTTGCAATGCCAATCTTGTAGTTTTCAATATCAAATAAATTAAATATTAAATTTTCATCATCATCCTTAAGCCGGATTTTGTCTTCAAGCAGTATTTCAAAGCTGTCCAATTCCAAATTCATTCCAAGACCAGTGTATTTCATGTAACTTTCCTTCAAAACCCAATATCTGAAAAATTCGTCTGAAGGATTATCGGATTTCATGATGCTTTCATATTCTCTGTTGTAGAAATAATTTTTGGCTATGTTTAAATCGATTTCAGAGTCAATATATTCAACGTCAACTCCAACTTCCATATCAGATATTGCACATAAAACTATTTTGCCGGAATGGCTTAGATTAAAATGGATGTTGTCATGGTTTGAGATGTATGCCTTGCCATATTTTTCAGTTTTAAAAATAGGATTTGTGATATTCTTTTCATCAAGCAGTTTTTTCAAAAGAAGATAGGCTCCAGCACTCAATTTTTTATCCTTTTCAAATCTATAAAAGTCGATTTTTTCCTTGCGGATTTGAGAAACTAAACAGTAAGTTTTTTTTAAATCTAGTTTTTCAACATTACAATAAGCTACTTTAATCATGATTTGTCCTTTAGATAGAGTAGTGTCATGTCATCATATTGATCTGTGCCTTTAGTAAAATCTGAAATATCTTTTAACAGCGGGATAATTGGATCATTATCGCTTTCAAATCCATTAAAGAATTTCACCAATCTGTCTTCACCGTACATTTCATAATTGTCATTATTGGCATCGGTTATTCCATCAGTGTATAACACTAATTCATCTATTAATGTTATTTCTTCTTTTACATAGTCAAAGTCTTCCATAATTCCTATAACGATTCCAGTATCAATGTTTAAGTATTTGAATTTGCCATTGTCTTTCATTAATGGAGGGTTATGTCCAGCATTTGAAAATGTTATCGCTTTTGTTGTCTTATTATAGATTCCTAGCCATAATGTGATAAACATTGATTCAGGATTTTTTTTACTTATTTGGTTATTCAATGAGTATAAAACTTTAGACGGATCTGACTCATGTTTAAGCAATTGTTTGATTATGACTTGAGTAATCATTGCCATAATTGCAGCTGGAATGCCCTTGCCTGATGCGTCACCGATTACAATGGCCAGATTATCATCATCTATCATATAATAATCAAAGAAGTCTCCTCCAACTTCTTTTGCAGGGTGTGAATAACCGTTAACGATAAAATCATCATTATCTATGGGTTCGGTTGGAAGGGCGGACGCTTGAATTCTAGTTGCAATATCAAGTTCAGCATTAACACGCTCCTTTTCGCCTTCAATTTCACGAATGTTTTCAATATAATTGTTGTTATGTTTAATCAGGTCAGTATAGGAGCGAGCAAGGGTTCCGATTTCTGTTTTTTCATTAATGTATTTTGAATAAATGTCTATTAATCCTTCTGCTTCGATTTTTTCGTTTTCATTAATGAATCTTTCAATTTCAGAAAATGACGAAATAGGTTTGATTACTTTTCTTTCAACATATCTTAAACTGATAATGCCTGGAATAAAAAATACGATTAAAAGCACATCAGTTATGATGAGCAAGGGCATCAAGTGCATGTAAACATTATTATTGATATGGATTACAAAATTATAACTTAAAATAGAAATTAATGTTCCGAAAATGGCAATAGCTAATGTTATTGTGAGAAAATTCCGAATAATCTTTTCAGTTATCGTGTTCTCATCAGTTGGTTGGATTTCATATTCAAAGGGTTTTGTCAGATAGCCGAATAATAAGATTCCGACCAAGATTATTTCTCCGATTATAATATTTTTATCTACAGTTGTTATTATGGATAGGGATGTTATTATGGTACTGATGATTAATAAATAAAAAATTATCCGATATAATTTTCTGTTAACTGTCCTTTTTGCTGTTTTAGGGATTTCTATAAAATCAATTCTGTCTGAAAGCCAAATGCTTATTATTCCAAAAATAAATGCAATGTTAATGAAGTTTAAGAGATATGAAATGGAGTAGTAGGTAATTAGTTTCTTGTTAATAAATACTCCTATCAGATTTCCATGGATTACGGAATAAATGAGTCCGCATATGAATATGCTTGATAAAAATAGGCTGAGATGGTAAATATTGTCTAATTTAGGTTTTGTAATTTTTTTGGTTTTAAAACCAGAATACCAGAGTTTATATGCCAAACAGGAAACTCCAAAGCTAAAAATGGCTGAAGGAATTATTTCGATTGGGGTAAATTCATACAACAGATCCAACATTATATTCGCAAGCACTGCACCTAAAGCACCATATGGGCCAAATAATAAACCTAAAACAAATAACAGTCCAACATGAGGACTTTCCAGTCCCAAATCCCAGAAAAATGTTGAAAATAGAATATTAACCACAATCATTAATATGAAGGAGACCAATATTTTTTTTAGTTTAGCATTCATTGTTCCACTTTTTTGATTATCTTTAAGTGATTTTCGCCATTCTCATGTTGGTATTCAAGTTCATCAGCAATTTCTTTTGTTAAAAGGATCCCAAGCCCTCCGATTTGAGCTTCATCAATACTTTCAGGAGTTTTTAAATCTTCCTTTGAAAGGGGATTAAATTGAATTCCATTGTCAATAAATTCCAAAGTCAACGTTTCATTTTCATACTCAACATTAACTGTAATGAAATCTGTTTTCGAATAATCAACAATATTTACAAATATTTCTTCAACGATTAAGTTAACCTGAAGGTTTTCCTGAGGAAGCTTATCTAAGATAAACGCATTCAAGTTGTATAATTCACGTATTTCAGGTTTTAATGTGATTGAATTCATTCTATCTTTAGAATTTTATCAAAACCAGACATTCTAAATATTTCGCCAACTGCATCATTTACATTTCTGATAACAAATGGAACGTCATCTGCTTTTAGTTTCTTTTGAGTTGCAATCAAAACTCTAAGTCCTGCACTTGAAATATATTCTAAATCAGTAAAATCCACAATTAATGAATTGAAATTTCCGAATTCATCATTTATCTCATTTTCCAATTCTTGTGAAGTAATTGTATCAATCCTGCCTTCAACATTTATTGTCAGTTCTTTTTCATCATAATTTTTAGTAATGTTCATGATGTTCCCTTCCAGATATGCTGTTTTTTAATAAAATATTTATTATTTTGCAATAATCTAATATATGAAGGTTATAATAGAAAAGTATTATGATGATTTGATAAATTCTCTTAATTTAAACTGCTTATCCTACACTTCCTCAACACTCAAAGGATACTCTTTTATCATTACTGCATATTTTTTTTGCATAAAAACTGACAGACAAGTCGGTACATTTAGTACTATCTGCCTATGGTTATAACAGTGCTGTTTAGCCCTAAAACACGCGCATAATCTACTTTATCAGCAATTTTATTTAAAATTGCAATATTTGAAAATTCATCGCCCTCATCAATAACTGTTGGATTGAACTCTTTTCCTTCATCTTTTATAGATACGACAACATTATCCTCTGTAATATTAATTATAAAATCAATGCTCTTTAAATCATCATTGTTTTGAATAATATATCCTAACATGTCCTCTATAACCAAGGATAAAAGATTTATTGACCTCTTATCCAAAATGTCCTCAAATGTTTTTGACATATCTTTAACAAATGTTACTACATCGTTGATATTAGCATCCAAACTAAATTCGTATTGGTCTTTTAATGAATTGTCTTTTACTAGCAATAATCCATTATATTCTCCGTTGGTTTTTTTCTCAATGAATTTAACTGTTATCAATATGCAGATTATTGTGATTATTTCTGCTAAAACAAAAGATAACCAAATTGCAGTTGGTCCGAATAGGGTTATCAATGGATAAATGAGTCCGATAGGTAAAATTAAACCTTCAAGAGCGGATATTAATAATGAAAATGACTTTCTTTTAATTGACTGCATATAGAACATCATTAAAAATGTAATTGCATTTCCGACATAACTTAAAGCGTACAGTCTAACGGCAGTCAATACTAAATCCACATCAACGCCTTGTTTTACCGAATACATCAGGACTGCAAGTTGAGGATACGCAACAAAGATTGCTGACATGACAAAACTTGAAATTAAAACTATTTTAAATGATTGTTTCATCAAATGGATCACTGTATTGTAGTCCTCTTCATTATAATAAATTGAAACTATCGGAGACATTGATTGGGCTGTGCCTATCAGGAATATGAATAATATGAATAACAGGTTCCTGCAGATTCCAAATGCTGCAAATCCGGAACTTCCCATCAATGAACCGATGACATTGTTGAATACAAGTAAATTTATGGTTAAAAATAATTGTGAAGAGGAGGATGAAAATCCTAAAACTAATATGTCTTTCAGATGATTGAATAGTGTGGAAATTTTATATTTGGCTAAACCAACAATTTTCATGGTTCTATCATCCATAAAGAAATATCTCATCAAGTATAGGGTACCTACAATAAAACCTGTTGAAGTTGCCAGCCCTGCACCAAAAATGTCCAAATTAAAAACAGAAATATAAACAAAATCAAAAAACAAATTCACAACATTTGCCAATAATAATGCCTTAAATGCCATGTTTGGTTTGCCGTCAACACGAACAAAATATGATAGTCCCATGATGATGAATATAAATGGGATTCCTATAATATACGCTGTGAAATAATCTTTAACAAGAGGTATGATGCTTGCAGTGCCACACAATAAGTTTATTAGGAGGTCCTTGCTTAAAAAACAAATCAAAGCAAATAAAATCCCTAAAATGATAAGGGAAAAGAATGCAATTGTAAAATAAAGATTTCCCTTTTCTTCATCATGATTACTTTTTGCAGTAGAACTTATTAAGCTTCCTCCGAAACCAACCATCCAATATAACAGATTAATGAATGTCAAAACCGGAGCCACAACTTGAATTGCAGAAATATTTATCGCACCAATTAAAAAACTGACAATCAATGAGTCTACAACCATACTTATATTTGTGGACATTGACATTAGCAGTGTTGGAAGGAAAAATTCTTTAAACTTCCTATTTATTAAATCATAATTTCGCCCGTACATCTAATCATCTACTCTAAAAATCCCATTCCCTGAAGATAGTTGATAAAGTTGTGTAGGTACTCATAGGTTGTCAAAGGCCAGTATACGTCTAAATGATTTAGGATATTGATTGTAAATGTATTCGATACATTAACAATGCTCCTATTCTCGGCTTTACCCATGCCCACCTGTGTAACAAGTCCTGAAATACCCTCCTGTTTTGATTCGTCCTTTCTGGCGTCATCTAATAACCGGTTAAATTCATCCATCTCCACTTTGCTTATTTCATAGCCATGAGCTTTAATTGTTTCTAAAACATCTGCATAAGTAATGTAGTGGCTGTTATATGAATTGAACACGGTGTTTTCTTTCGGTGTTTTAGCTAAAGCGATAATGGATTTCGCCACAATATCTATTGGGCTGAATTCGGTTTGTGCAATAAGTAAATCAAATGGCATTGCTTGTAGGGTAACATATGCTTTTATACGGTTGATAAAACCGTTTGATTCGAAGTTGATTTGGAACTCCGCATCAGATTCTCTTGCCATCAGGTTACCTACACGAACTATTTTACCTTCTCCTCCGTCAACAACGTGCTCAAGTACAAGACGTTCCGCTATAAACTTACTGGAGAGGTATTTATTGTCTAATGCTTGACCAACATACAATGTCTGCTCATCGAATATTGTGTCCTTAGGTGGGAAATTATTGACGCTTTCACCAGCAGTACTGGTTGTTGAAACTTGAACGTAACATGCTCCAATGTTTTTAGCAAATTCCAATCCATTTTTTACACCGAAAATATTGACATCCTCAATTTGACTGCCTTCGGCGAAGTGTTTTACATTTGCCGCTGCGTTGATGATTGTGTCAATAGGATAATTTTCCATCTTTTTAAAGTCTTCAATATTTGTGATGTCTCCTTCAACAACAAAGATTTTTTTACCGAATAAGTCCCCATAATCTTCGTTAAAGTAGTAAAAGAGCAGAGATTTCAATCTCTCTTCTCCGCTAAGGCCTCTTCCAGCACGTTGTAAACAATAGATAATTCCATCTTCATTATCAATAAGTTCTTTCAGCATGTGTATTCCTAAAAATCCACTTGCTCCAGTAAGCAACACGTTACCTAAATCTCGCAGGTCCCCATTTAGGAAATTGTCCATGGTGTTTTGAGATAAAAGATCATCAATTCTTGAATAATCATATTGGCTTTCCTCACTTTCAACAATTTCTGAGCCGGAAATAAATTCTGCTAACTCTCTTGGAGTAGGATGATTGAATATGTCTGCATATTGGACTTCATAACCTTCATTTAAAGCCTGAATTGTGAGTTTTGTAACAAGCAGGGATGTTCCTCCAATGTCAAAGAAATTATCTGTAACTCCAACTTTATTCAAACCTAAAATCTCCTCAAATGCGGATGCAAAGAACGCTTCGACATTATTGGTTGGTTTTACATATTCATTGGATATTTCAGGAATAGGCAATTTTTTAACTTCAATTTTTCCATTCAATGTCCAAGGCAATTCTTTAAGCTGGACAAAAACAGATGGAACCATGTATTTTGTCAAAGATTGGGAAATGAAATCCTTCAGCTCATCCTTATCGATTTCTACATCGGAAGTGTAGTATGCACATAAGTGGTCATTTTCATTGATTTTCTTAATTGCACAGACTACCTCTTTTATTTCACCGAATTTCAAAATTGTTTGTTCAACTTCACCCAATTCGATTCTCAAACCGTTAAGCTTAATCTGATTGTCCAATCTTCCGTGAATTACAAACTCTCCTTCAGGGTCAATTGTACCGTAATCCCCGGATTTATAGTAATTAATTCCATTAATTTTAATGAATGATTCTTTGGTACGTTTTTCTTTGTTTAAATAACCTTTTCCTACACCCAATCCTCCGATATATATTTCACCCATCACTCCATCGGGAATCAAGTTACCGTCAATGTCACGTATGTCCATAATCACATTGTAATGGGGTTTACCGGTTGTAATATTTTCTGCACTTGTAAGCAATTTGTGGTTTGTATGAATTGTGGTTTCTGATGGGCCATATCCATTGTATATGTTAACGTCAGGGTTAATAGCTCTCATTCTGGTATATAATTGTGGTTTAAACGGTTCACCTGCAAGGGAAACGGATTTGAGATTTTTGAATGCCTCTTGCATCTCTTCTAAATCCAAATATTGGAACAGTCTGGAAGGGGTTCCCGCCATTGCATCAACTTTTGTACGTTTGATTAATCTTGCAAGGGCAAGCACGTCTTTCGCTTCAACATCGCTTGCAAATACATATGTCAAACCATGTGTCAATGGCACTAAAACATCACAGACTGAAATATCGAATGTCACTGTTTGAATTCCTAAAACACGTTTTCTATTTGTCACCACATCAGTAATGTAGTTGTTTTCAGGTTTCAACAGCAAATAGTTCGTAATGTTTCTGTGGGTAAGCATAACTCCTTTAGGATTGCCGGTTGATCCTGAGGTATAGATTAAAAATGCCAAATTGTCAGGGTCAAGTTCCACAACAGGGTTTGTCTCATTTTCTTCTTTCAATAGGTCAAATACATTCAATGTAGTGCTGTCACTAAAGTCAGAAATTATGTAATCTGCTTCGGAGTCCTTGTAAATGTAAGTAATACGCTCTTCCGGATATTCGGGGTCAACCGGAATGAATGCCGCTCCAGCTTTGATAATACCCCACATGGATGCGGTCAGGTTACTGTCACGTTTAAGTTTAAAGAGAACCTTGTCTCCAGGTTTGACTCCTTTTTTAATTAATGCATTGGCAATACGATTAGCCTTGCGGTTCAGTTCATCATATGTGAATTCACCGTCTTCAGCGATTAAAGCCAATTTATCTTTATTTTCCTCAACAGTCTTGTGGAACACTTCATTCAGGAATGGATTGAATGAATAGTCAAATTCTTCAAGTTCAGGTTCTTCTACAAGGCTAATGTCCTTAACTTTTGTTTCGGATATGTCGCAACTCATGAATTTTTCAAGGATTGTTTTAACCGCATCATTAAACAGGTCCATCATATGGCTTGAATAAAGGGAATCGTCGTATTGATTGATAAGTTTTAACTCGCCTTTCTCTTCCAGAACATTGAATGATATCTTAAACCTTAATGAGTCATAATCGATTCTTTCCCTCTCATAGGTTTTGCCATTCATGTTCAGGTCCTCGATGATTTCCCCTTGATAGACATATAGGAATTCGGGGGCCAAATCATATTTGTTTGCAAGTTTTGTGTATGGATAAAACTCGTAGTTTAAAGTGTTTAACCAGTTTTCATTAACATTATCGAGGAAATCCTTAACCGATTTGTCTGATTTGATGTGGCATGTGAATGGAAGTGTTTTCACAAGCATTCCGATAGTGTTTCTATATTTCGGATTGGTTCTACCGGTGGATATTGTTGAAATCAACAAGTCCCTTGTAAATGTAAACTTGGATATTGCCAAAATTGTGGCGGACAATAACAGGTTATTTTCTGTTATGCCCTCTTTTCTGCAGAAATTATGAATATCACTGGCATTTAATGATAATTCATTAGTGCACAAAACGCCTTCCTCATTTGATTCCAAATCAGGTGTGACAACAGTTGATTCATCAAATTCAGAGATTTCTCTATCAAAGAATGCCTCAGCTTGCTGGTATTTGTTTGACTGTTCCAGTTCCTTTTCAATCAGACTGTATTCAAAGGCATCAACAAGCTCTTCCGGAATCTCATCTGTTTTGCCATCGTAAAATAGTGTGATGTCCCTAAAGAATAGGTTGGCTGATGTCCCATCCAAAATTAAATGGTGGAAATCATTGAGTAAAACAACTTCTGTAGGTGTTTCAATTATGTTAAACCGGAATAGGAAGTCATCATATAATGAAAATGGGCGTATAAACTTATCAATGTCCTCTTGAGTTACTTCCACATCCTGTTTTGTAATTGTTATCAGGTCTGAAACGTCAAGTTCATCATTTCTCTTTTGCAATATCTGGCCGTCCTTTTGGACAAGTTCCATTTTGAGATATGAGTGCAGGTCAATGGCATCGATAATCGCCTTTCTTAATTTGGCCGAATCCACACTTTTGTCAAATCTGATGATTTTCGGCAAGTTGTAACCTATCTTATCAGGATTTTTAATGCAGTCGAAGTATACTCCCAATTGATTGTGTGTTAATGGATAATATTCTTTTTGTTCAACGCTTTCAGTTTCACATACTTCTTCAGCGGCATTTATAAGGTCAACGATTTCCAAGACATTTTTTGACTTCATCATGTCCATTATGCTTACATCAACTTTTAATTCCTCAGAAATCTTTGCAAGCAACTGGATAACTGTTAGGGATGTAAAACCAATGTTAAACAGATTGGTTGTAACACCGAAATCATCCTTAGAAATAATTTCCCTACACATGTCCAATACAAGTTGTTCCAAGTCATTGGAAGCTTCAACAACTTCTGTTATTTCATCTTCAATTGATGGGAGAGGCAATTTTTTCCTATCTAGTTTACCATTAGGATTTAACGGCAATTCATCCAATTGAATAAAGAATGTAGGAATCATGTAATCGGTTAATTCCTGTGAAATGTCTGCTTTTAATTTGTCAACGTCAATTTGTGAATCCGCAACATAATATGCGCATAGATATTCTGTGTCGTTGATGACTTGAACATTAACAAATATCAAGTCAATGTCGCTGTTTTTCAGTATGCAGTTTTCAATTTCGCCGGTTTCTATTCTTAAACCTCTAAGCTTGATTTGTGAGTCTGCTCTTCCAACAACAACCAATTCCCCATCATCACGTTTATAACCTAAATCTCCAGTATTATAATATGGGATGCCATTTCTAGTGTAGAATACATCTTCTGTCAATTCAGGTTTGTTCCAATATCCTGCAGAAACTCCGACACCCCCGATTGCAATATTTCCCACAAGGTTGCTTGGCAGTGGGTTATTGTCAATGTCTACAATGGAATCGATGGTGTTGTGGATAGGTTTTCCTTCAGATACTATGTTGTCCTTCATTAGTTTCGCATGTGACGCAATGGTTACTTCTGTTGGACCATAGGAGTTGTAAATGTCAGCATTTGTATATTTGATTAATGTTGGGTATAACGATTCGATGAATTTTTCACCACCTATAGTGATGACCTTGATGTCATTTAGAACCCTTCTGAAATCATTAATTGTCATGTATTGTTGCAGTCTGGATGGTGTTGCGGACATTCCGTCAATTTCATATTCCTTAATTAAATTTGCTAATTTAATTGGATTCATGGATGTTTCTTCATCTGCAAGCACCATTGGAACCCCATTCATGACAGATGCAAATGCTTCACGTAAAAATGCAATAAATGATGCTGTTGTTATGGATAACATTCTGGAAACGTCATTGGCTATTGCATTTATTGGGGAATTTTCAGGTGTGGCCTTGATATAATTTGTAATGCTGTCCTGTTTTATCATTACTCCTTTTGGAAGACCTGTTGAACCTGATGTGTAAATTAAGAATGCAATGTCATCATTTTTCAAATCCAATTTTGGATTTTGTGAATTTGAGCCTTTAAGCAAATTATCGATGCCAACTTCGCCTGTGGTCGGGTCATCGGATATAATCATCTTGCACCCACTATCCTCCTGGATATGTGTAATTCTCTCTTGAGGATACTTTGGATCTACAGGGATAAATGAAACACCCGCTTTTAGAGAACCGATAAGGGCTATCATTAATTTGGAAGTCCTATTTAACTTTAATATGATTTTATCATTAATTTTAAATCCTCTGTCAATCAATGAATTTGCAAATACGTTTGCTTTTTTGTTAAGTTCATCAAAAGTTAAATTGTTGTCGTTTGCATAAACTGCAATCTCTTCAGCCTTTTTAGATGCAATATATTCAAATTTGTCTTTTAATAATGGTTCTCTGAGGTCTAATGTTAACTCATTTTCTTTTTCAGTTATTTCATTCTCTTCAATGGTGGTTAAAAGTGAAATGTCTGAAGTGTTTTGAGTTAGTGAATTCATGAATTTGCTTAAAACCAAATCGATGCTTTCCACCAATGTTTCCATCAATTCATATGAATATAATTGGTCATTATAGCGAATGATAAGATTGATGTTTTCCAAATCCTCTTCCACATATATGCAAATGTTGAATTTAGGATAATCCAATTCTAATGGCTCCACCTTAACTTTATTTCCATTTTTCAATATTTTCTCGTCAAACAAGCCCACTTGGTATGCATAATAGATTTCCGGAACAAAATTATATTCCTCGAATATTTTGGTAAATGGATATGATTCATTGTCAATTGTATTGACAAAGGTGTCATTCACTGAATTAATGTAATCCAAAACGCTTTGATGGGTGTCAATGGTCATTGCAATTGGAAGGGATCTCACAATCATTGCCAATGTCTTGAAATACTTTGGATTAATCCTTCCATTGGAAATTGTGGTTAAAAGCATATCTTTAGTGTATGAGAATTTTGATAATGTTAAAAGGGATGATGCTAAAAACAGACTATTTGGAGTTATTCCATTCCTTTTGGAGAATTCAAAAATATTTTCCTTGTTAATCTGAACTGAGACCTCTTTAAGAGAACCCAATTCCTTCTTACCGCCGATATCCGGATCGATTGAAGTCACTTCCCCAATATCTGCTAACCTGTCTTCAAAGAACTCTTTGGCTCTGAGGTATTTTTCACTTCCTTCAAGTTCTTTTTCATCTAGAATGAAATCAAATCCGGAACTGACTTCATCCGCATCATTAATGTCATCATATTCATCCAACAGTTCATTAATAAACAGATTAACAGAAGTTCCATCAAACAGTATATGATGAACATCCATAAGCAAAATTGTCTTGTCCTCTGTTGAGTATATTTCAAAACGATACAATGGCCCTTTAAACAGGTCAAATGGGCGTGCAAAACTGTTTTTAATCTCGTCTGTTGCTAAACTGTCATACACATCAACAGCGACGGCCTCATCATCCTTTCTTTTAAGATAGGTCTTGCCGTTTTCTTCAAATAAAACGCTTTTAAGATAAGTATATTTATTCACTAAATTGACAATTGAGCTTCTAAGTTTTTCCACATCAATATTCGCTCCCAAATCAACAGCTGATGTGGTGTTGTAAATTAATTTATCAGGATATTTAATGGATTCAAAGTAAACTCCCAATTGATTTTGGCTTAAAGGATACAGGTCCTGCTTTTCATGGACCACATCTATAAATTCACTTGGAGCATCAATTAATGTTGCTAGGCTTCTGATGTCCTTTGCATCACTAAGTTCCTTAATACTGAGTTGAACTCCCCAATTGGATGCTATTTCATAAGCAATCTTTATTGATGAAAGTGAATTCAAACCTAATTTAATCAAATCAGTAGTGACGCCGAATTTATCAGTTTTCAACACTGGGGATATGATTTCAAATAATTTGATTTCAATATCGGTTTTTGGCTCAACTATTTCTTCAATGGCAAATTCGGGTGTTGGAAGTGCCTTAACGTCCACTTTTCCATTTAGGTTAAGTGGGAACTCATCCATTTTCATATAGAATGAAGGAACCATGTACTGTGTCACTTTACTCTTGATAAAATCATTCAAGCCATCTTCATCAATTTCACCGTCACAGATGTAATAACATACAAGATTATCGTTTCTAAGTTCAACAACAACATTGCTGATTGATGAGGAGTAGCTTAAAACAACATTTTCAATCTCACCAGGTTCAATTCTCAAACCTCTAAGCTTGATTTGCCTATCGATTCTTCCCTTAACCACAAGTTCGCCATCAAAGGTGAAATATCCTTGGTCTCTACTATGGACCATTCTTTCATTTTCCCAACAATCAGAAAATGGATTTTCAACAAAGCTTTCATTGGTCTGTGATTCATTGTTGTGATATCCTTGTGCCAATTTTAAGCCAGATACAACAATTTCGCCCGGAACTCCAATTGGAAGAGGCATATTATTTTTATCTACAATATAAACCCATGTATTTCCTGCAGGATAACCTACTGGAATCTCATCCAATTGTGATGCTTTTTTGACATCCTGATAGGCTATTACTAATGCTTCACTGGAACCATAACAATTAATTAAATCGGTTTTCCGACTTAAGATTGTTTGTGTTGCTTCTTTTAATCTTTCACCAGCTATAATCATATTCTTTGTTTTAATTTCAGTTCTCTCCAGTATGGTTGCCCCAAGAACGGTAGGTAAAATTAAAGCATCAAGAGGGGTTGCCTGTAAAAATTCGATTAATTCCGGAACATTATCTCTTAAATGTTCATTTAATATAATGCAATTAGCTCCCTTAACAAAAGCGGAATATAATACAACTGAAAATGCAAATGTGAAGTTAACGTAACATGCAATGTCCGATCCGGATCTTAAATATTTTGAAGAGTATATTGCCTCAAGTAAAAAAGTGTAATGAGGTACTTTAACACCTTTTGGAGTACCTGTTGAACCTGAAGTGAAATAAATTGCCGCTAAATCTTTAGCCACCACGTTGTTTGGTGATTTTTCATCATTGTCCAAATCAAAATCCTCGATGTATAAAATATTTTTGTCTTTAAATTGTGAAGCGAAATCGACACTTTTGGAGGAAATGATATAATTCATGCCGCTTTCTTCAATGATATAATCAATTCTATCTTTTGGGTAAGTTAAATCAAGCGGAACAAAAACAGAAGCATTTCTTGTAATTCCCATACATGAGACAAGATACATTGGAATTCTTGGAAGCAAAACACCAACACATTCTCCTTTTTCAACGCCTAAACTATGCAATATTGCGGATAACGCGTTAATATATCTGTCAAATTCGCCATAGGTTATTTCAGTTATTGTATCGGAGATGGCTATTTGATCTGGTGTTTTTAAAGCACTATTATGAATATAATCCATTATTGTTTCATTCTCATCGAAATCTAACCTATCGGTTTTTGAAAAACTTTTTAACATTTCCATTTCATTATCAGAAACAATATTTAAATCTTTTAATGGAATATCTGGATTCTCCTCAACACGATTAATTAAGTCATGGATATTGTTAATTAAAGATTCCATCTGGACTTGTGAAAAAATACTGTCATTATAAATGAATTCCACTGAATTTTCATCAAATAAGCAGTTTAAAATAGACTTTTCATGAGGAACAAAGTCCGTATTATTTCCTTTATTAAAAATAGAGTATGCATGCAATAGGTCATTGTCAAAAATATAATTTTCATCAGACATGCGGTTCATTAATTCATCAACTTCTGATAATAATGTTTTGACTGTGCTGTTCTCGTTATAATCGATTTTTAAAGGAATTTCCTTATCATTCCGGTAAATTTTAAAGATGATTCCTCCAGACTGATTAACTCTGGACAGATAAATCCCCATCACTGAAGCAAAAATAGATTCGTCAATTTTCTTTTCAAGGTCCAATGTTTTTTGATCAAATGTTGATTCAATAACATTTGGTATGTTGGTTAGACAATTGTTGTGTTCTGTTAAGTTTTTCAAAATAATCACCAAAAGATTTATAATAATATTATTTTTGTTTAATTACATATTAATTTTAGTGACATTTTAAGGGGCTCTTTCAAAAACTTCGTTGATTTTTAAAATAAAGTTTCGATTTTCATTCCAAATTAGATTTTTGCGATATATTAGATTTAAAATGCCTCAAAATTGTTTTAAAAGTTTGTTTTCTTGAATTTGGAATTTTTTTGGAAAGCATTTTCAATTTTATTGCGCGTTTTTTCAATTTTCTTATCTTATGTGGTGAATGAAGTTAGGTTTTATATATTTATTTTGTTAAACAGGTATTGTGAGTAATATTTTTACTTATCATTTGGTGTTGGTTTATTAAATATCATAGAAAGTGATTAATAAAAGATTATGTATGGGAGAAGACATAAAGTTGATTGTTCAGATATTTTGGGATTAGAAATTACTGTAGTTTAAATAAAAAATTTATTAAAAAAATAGTTTTAGGTGGATTATGTCAAATAAAAAATCATTCATCGCAAAAATAGAGGAAGCCATTTTAAGGTTTACAAAATTGGATTTCATGGATTCTCAAGAAAAAGTTGATGAATTGTTAAAAAACCCATATGGCAATAAGCCTCCAAAAGGCATTTTCAAAAGCATTGACATTGACGGCACTCAAGTTTTCACTTTTGGAGATGAAAATGCCCAAAATACTATTCTATACATACATGGTGGAGCTTACGTTCTTGAGATAGGTTACCAACATCTATTATATTGCTTTTTGCTGTCACGAAAATTGAATGCCTATGTGCTTGCACCAGTTTACCCGCTCGCCCCTTCAAGCAAAGCAAAGCAAACTTATGAAGTGATTACTGATTTGTATAAGAATCTAATTTTGAAAGATAATCTGACATTGATGGGCGACTCTGCAGGTGGAGGATTTGTCCATTCATTTTGCCAATATCTAAGGACAGTTGATTTGCCCCAGCCTGATAGAATCATAACATTTTCGCCTTGGGTGGATGTTTCAATGAGCAATCCTCCATATGACAGTGAAAATGATCCGATTTTAGGTGAAATCGGCCTTAGGGAAATAGGAAAATCCTGGGCTGGAGACTTGGATACCCAAGACTGGAGGGTAAGCCCACTTTTTGACGACAATGTTGGTTTGCCAGATACGCTAATCTTTGCAGGGGAAAATGAAATCTTTTATCAGGACATTGAAAAATATGTTGAAAATCTAAAAAGTGATGGCGTTAATGTAAAATTAGTCACCGGCAGTGGATTGTTTCATATATATCCACTATTCCCAATTCCAGAGGCAATCGGCGCATTTAAAGAAATAAAAAAGGAGATAATTGGCTAATTATCTCATGTAAAGTATAAATTTTCCAAATTTTGGGATTCTATAGATTATTACAGTAGCCAAATAGCTGAAGAATATCAACAGAATCCAAAGAATTATGGCTTTTACAGGTTCTGAATAAGGTAGCTGAACAACTAAAGGCAGCAACGGTAATCTGAATAGGTTATGCACTAAAAATACTGCAAATGAATATTTTGCTAAAAATGTCACTAGTGGGTATGCTCTAACCTTTCCTCTTCTGGAACAAAGCTCAAACAATGCAAAGGATCCTGTTAAAATGAAAGGGAATTCATACCATAAGTTAAAGCCGAATCCTTTGATGAATGCATAATACTGGAACACTACACATATTGCAAATGAAACGATTGCAACTATCCTCAAGTTGTTGGACGAATACTTTTTAAACAATCCTTTTTTAGTCAGATATCCTATGATAATATAGATTCCATATACTCCACCACTGAATCCAAGGCAATATTGGATATTGACATTCTCAATGCCGTGCATTGCCAATACTGTTGTAACGAACGGTAGCAGGAAAGCCAAAAGCGAAAATACTATTGTTGCCTGCCAGATGGTTTCCGGATGGAATTTTTCAAGAGCAGCAGTAACAAACGGCAATGAAAGATACATTCCGATAATCATTGGCATATACCACATGTGGCTGAAGAACAGGTTTCCGGCTTCTGCAAAGTTGACCTGGCCGCTTTCTACAGTAATGAACTGCAGACAAATCGCATAAATTAATGCCCAGATCACAGTAACGATGATTAATCCCTTACAGTTTTTGTTCCAGAACTTCCGCACACGCTCATCGTCATAGGACCTGTCAAGCAGCAGATAACCCGTAATCATCAAAAAGAACGGAACCCCTATACGGCCAATAAATACTGATATGAAATTGAATATCCTTGAATAGATTGTTAAATTCACTATTGCATCAGATGAAATGATGTAGATTCCATCCGCCGCATGAATGTATAATACTGTCAGGATTGCAAGCGCCCGAACAAGGTCAATCCATTCAACTCTTGTTTTTCCCATAGTTTTCTCCTTTTTTTTAATTATTTAATCGAATAGATCGCCCCAATCGGAACCGCTGGAAGAAGTTGGCAAGAAAGGGATTAATGCGGCTGCCAACTTGCTGATTGGCATGGTCTGTATCCATACTTTTCCGGGACCTGTTAGTTTTGCAAAGAATAGTCCTTCTCCGAACAATATGTTTTTCGCACCTTTCACTCTTTCTATGTCAAAATCAATGCTTTCATCCATTGCAGCGATGTGTCCTGGATCTACGAGCAGTTTTTCTCCAGGCTGCAGGCCCTTTTCAATTACTTCTCCGTCAATCTCTAAAAATACCATTCCGTTTCCGGAGAATTTTTGAAGAACAAAACCTTCTCCACCGAATAGGCCAGCTCCAAGTTTCTTTTTAAAGAATATGTCAACGTCAACGCTGTCTTCTGCAGCTAAAAACGCATTTTTCTGACCGATGATTGTGTTGGATCCATTTAATCTTATAGGCATGATTTTTCCAGGTGTGCATGCTGAAAATCCGATTTGCTCGTTGTCGGATTGTGCAGTAAAGAAATTTAAGAATAAGCTATCGCCGGATAGTGCTCTTCCAAGTCCTTTCAATAGGCCTCCACCGGTACTTGTTTCCATTTTCATGTCTGAAGTCATGAAAGCCATTGCTCCGGTTTCGTTTTTCATGGTTTCTCCCTTTTGCAATGTACATATTACAATAGGAAATGTACCTCCTTGTATTTCATATTCCATTCAATATCACCAATAAATAGTTTTTATGTTCTTTTATCTGATTTTTAAGTTATTTATATTTAATTTATGTTTCAATAACATTATTTAATCATTCGAATAGAGAAAATAACTTTAAAAGCACATAATTATTTTTTTAATAAAATGCATATTTTTTTAATAGATTATGCCAAATATTAAAACATGAAACGGATTTTCAAATTCATTGAAAAATATTTTTTTATAATCATACTGCTTGCGGTTGTTGTTTCTTTAATTTATCCAAATGCATTTAATTGGGTTTTAAGTGAATATAATGGCATTAATATATTAAATTTGCTTTTAAGCATCATTCTTTTCACAATGGGAACCACTTTGAAAGCTGAAGACTTTGTCAATGTATTTAAAAATCCAAAAGAAATAGCTGTTGGAATCTCAGCCCAATACATCATAATGCCCCTTATAGCGTTGGCTCTTGCAAATATCTTTTCTCTAAACGCGGCTTTAACAGTTGGGCTTATTCTAGTCGGTACTGTACCTGGAGGAACTGCTTCCGATGTAATCACTTTCCTTGCAAGGGGGGATGTGGCATTGTCAGTTTCCTTGACTGCGGTATCCACTATAATCTCTCCAGTTTTAACTCCGCTGATTACATTATTTTTAATCGGAAACCAGATTAATTTCAATCCGGTGGACATGTTTGTTTCAATCATTGAAATCGTAATCATACCTATCGCTTTGGGTTTGATATTGAATTACAAATTCCCTGATTTCTGTGAAAAATTAAAAGATTATCTGCCGGCCATATCTTCAATTGTGATTTGTTTGATTGTTGCAGGAGTGATTGGTGTCAATAAGCAAGCCATATTAACTTCTTCAGGAATAATAATGCTAGTTATTATTCTACAATATTTCATAGCAATGCTGATTGGATTTGGTGTAGGTTATTTGGTTGGAATGAACAGAAAGCAAATTATTACTGTGGCCATTGAGCTAGCATTCCAGAATTCCGGGTTGTCCACTGGCCTTGCAAAGACTCATTTCCCGAGCCTAACCCAGGCAACAGTTCCCGGAGCTCTTTATTCCGTTTGGCAGAACTTTGCAGGTTCGATTCTTGCATATGTATTTAGAAGATATGCCTAACGGGATTTATGCAAATACAATATTTAACATTCTTACTTTTTTTTAAATTCCTACATAATTAAATATCCTTTTTTATATACAACTTATCATGAATATCTCAAATTTATTTTCAGATGAAAAAGTTAATGTTGGCAGGCAAGTCGAGTTGGACATTGCTAAAGGGCTATCTATAATATTCATGATCTTTCTTCATACTTTTTACATAGCCAGTGCTTTCAATGCGGATTTCAATCCCGCTTACAATTTTCTTATTATGAATGTGCTTGGAAGACCTTACGCCGCAGTCATATTTATGTTCTGTATGGGCGTTGGAGTGGTATATTCCAGGCATAGCCAGTGGGACGTAATGGTGAAAAGAGGTGTAAAGCTATACCTTTTAGGTGTTTTGGTAAATGTATTTGAGTTTTTCATACCTCATTTCGTTTGCGGAACCCTTTTGGGCAAATGGGATATTTTCCCAATAGCTGATGGATTATTGCTCTTCTGTATTGACATCTTGGCATTCGCAGGGTTGGCATTCATTTCAATGGGAATCCTAAAAAAGTTAAATCTTTCAAATAAGAAGATGATTGTCGTTGCAGTTACAATGTCCATAATCGGAACTTTGCTGGTGGGTATTGATTTTGGCAGCCCTGTTTTAAACCTGTTCTTTGCTCACTTCATAGGATGCAAAGGAGGATTTACTGCTTTCCCATTATTCAACTGGTTGATATTCCCAGTTGCCGGATATGTCTGGGGACAGTACTTTATAAAGGCTAAGGATAAATGTGAATTCTTTAAGTTCTGGCCAATTCTATTGATAGTTGCTCTAATTTACTTTTTCATATCTTCAAATCTATGGGGAGGAGTCTTCTCAGAGGATGTTCACTTGTATTACTTCTTAAACATTTTGGATGCAATATTCTGCATAGTCAATGCTCATGCAGTAATCGGCCTTTGCTATTGGATGGCCAAATTCCTGCTGGATTCAATTATCAAGGCATTTTCAATTTTAAGCAGCAACATTACTAACATTTATATTGCACAATGGTTCTTTGTACCTCTGACAATAATATTAATCTCCTACTTCTTCAAAGATTTGGTACTAAATGATTTGGTGACTTCCATAATTGCAATATGCATGATAGTCTTAGCTACAGCAGTTGCACTTGGATATAAAAAAATAAGAACTTCAAAAACTTAATCGGAGGATAACAAATGAAATTTAAATCAAAATATTTTGTATTTGTCATTGTCATCTGTATCCTATTCAGCATATCAACAATTTCGGCAAGCGACAATCAGTCTGATGTTGCTTTAAGTCAGAATCTGATTTCAGATGAGCAAATTGATATCTCCAATGATGGATTAAATGAAAAGCTGGCGGCAGCAACCACCAAATCCTATGATGGATTCTATGAGGATATAAAGGATTATAATGGTACATTTGACATGAAATATGATTATAAATATAGTGAAAGTGATAATAAGCCCCAATTGGTGTTCAATCAGAGTAATGTGGTAATCAATGGTAATAATCATATAATTGACGGTTCTAACGAGGCACATGGATTTATTTTTAAAAATGATAATGCAAATATTACAATAAACGATTTGACTTTTGTCAATTGTAATCAGGCGATAAAAACCCATTCCGGCAAAATCACCTTAAACAACGTTAATTTCACCAAGAATTTCGTGAAAGACACGGCTTTTGGTGAGGAAGAAGGAGTTGTTACCGTTGACGGTGACGGAGACCTAATTTTAAATAATTGTAATTTCAATTCAAATATCAATTCGACCCTTATATCAACAACTTACTTTGATGTGGCAATTTATAACTCTCATTTTTATAATACTCAAAGCGTGATGGCCCCTCTCAATATTAATAGGAGGGGGTTGGTCATTGAAAATTCCACTTTTGAAAACTTAAGCTCTCCATATGGTGGGGCAATCAATTTCAAGGGAGATACATTGTCCGTTAAAAATTCAGTATTCAAGAATTTGCATGTGGGTTATAGTGGAGGTGCAATTCTTGCAAAGTTTTTCCCGATTTTCATTGATTTGTCTGTAAATATGGATTATCGTCCATCAGGAGACATGCTAATCGAGAATTGCGAGTTTTTGAACGTTTCTTCGATTCATAATGGAGGTGTAATTTACATTGATTTGGATTCAGGTTCTGATGGCATTGCGAAAACTTTGAATATTTCTAATTGTAACTTCACTGATTCATCTTCAGGTTTTGGAGGAGTTATTGCAGATCAGGGTGGATTTTTGAACATTATCAACACCAATTTTGTAAATTCCGCAGCCGATAGTCTTGGCGGTGCAATCTATACTTCATGGGCCAATTTAACTCTTACAAATTGTAATGTTATAAACAATAGTGCTGAGTCAAATGCAGGGGCAATCTATTTTGATAAGGGCAGATTGGTCATTGACAAATCTAATTTCACAAATAATAAGGTCAATGCAATTTCTTCCGGAAAGGAAGCTATTATCTATGCAAATGATGTTGATGCCACAATTAAAAAGTCAACCTTCAACAATGGTGGAGTAGCGGTTTATGCAAACTTTGCAAGCAGCTCCAATATCCAGGATGTTGATTCTACAGGTCTGTTTTTGATGAATAATGTTGATTATATAGTTTCAGTTGAAAACAAAGGAATAAAACTTAACTTGACTAAAAATTCCATAGTTGTGGATAAGTTGCCTTCCAGGTTTGACATACGCGATTGGGGATGGGCAAGTCCACTGAAATTTCAGGGAGACAGTCTGGCCTGCTGGGCATTTGCCACTGCGGGAGCATTGGAATGCACACTTCTAAAAGCGACCGGAAATGTATATAATATCTCAGAGGACAATGTTTACAATCTCCAATTGAAATATTATAGTGAAGGGGATACTAGAATTGATAATATTGGCTTTGCTTATAGTGGTTTGGGCCATTCATTAAGCTGGTATGGGATTGTAATGGCTCAAGATGATCCATTTGATGAAAGAGGCATGTTTTCCAGTGTCGTTCAAACCGAAAATAGGATTCATCTTCAGGATGCCATGATTATCCTTGCTGGAAGAAATGATACGGAGGACTTGCTTAAACGTGCAATAATCAATTATGGTGCTGCTTCTGTACAATATTCAATCATGCCTATTGATTATAATGAGGCCGATTACACTGATGAAGACCTTCAGCCAAATCATTTTGTTACTCTAATCGGATGGGATGACAATTATCCTGCTGAAAACTTTAGAGGAACTTTAGGTGTTATGGATGGCATTCCTAAAAGGGATGGTGCTTGGCTGATAAAAGATTCTGAAAGCGGTAATTTAAGCGAAACTGAAGGTGTCTACATGGGTGAGGGAGGTTATATCTGGATATCCTATGATAATCCTTCATTTTTAGCCAAGGATTTATCTGCAATCATACCTCAGGCAGCTGCAGTAGCTTACATCTTTGAAAATGACATTGATTATCATGTAAACTATCAGACTGATTTGACTGGCCTAACAGGTTTTGATGGGAAGTATACCTGCTATTCAAATGAATTCACCTCTAAGTATACTGAGTTGATTGGTGCTGTCGGCACTTACTTCAACGAATCCGGAATTGACTATTCCTTTGATGTTTATGTAAATAATAAATTAGTTCATTCTCAGAAAGGTGTTAGCGAGTTCGCCGGCTTCAGAACAATTGTCTTGAATAAGTACATTCCAATCAATAAAGGAGATAAATTTAAAGTAGTATTTAAGAGCAATGCTCTTCCTTATCAAGCGTATTCAAGGCAGCATTATGTTTCTGGAATGTCTATGGTAAGTGCGGATGGCAAATCATGGAAAGACATAACCACTCAAAACAGAACAGTCTGTCTTAAAGTCTATACTGTTAAGGATGATACAAAAGTCATCAACAACAAAAACATTGTTGTTGACTATAACGGCGGCAAATACTTCTCCGTTAAAGTTGTGACCGCTAATGGCAGAGCCGTTGGTGCAGGTAAAATAGTCAAATTCAAGATAAACAAAAAGACATACTCAGTCAAAACAGACAAAAACGGAATAGCTAAACTCAAGATAAATCTGATTCCGAAAAAATACACAATAAAAACCACATGCAACGGCAAAACCTATACGAACAAGGTTACAGTAAAGCAGGTGCTCACAACAAGCAAGGTAACAGTCAAAAAGACAGTTAAAAAATTTGTCTTGAAAGCGAAACTCAAAATCAACGGAAAACTTGTAAAAGGCAAAACCATTAAATTCAAATTTAAAGGAAAAACCTACAAAGCTAAAACCAACAAGAAAGGAATAGCACAGGTAACCATAAATAAAAAGGTGATCAAAAAGCTCAAAAAAGGCAAAACTTACAAAGTAAAAGTGATTTACCTTAAAGACACAATAAAATCCAGCGTTAAAGTTAAATAGATGATTTTTCATCTATTTAAATCTTTTTTTAATCCAATTCATTGATGCTTGTTCCTTTGGTTTCAGGGAACATCCAAATCCAGATACCAACCAATATTGCAAAGATTGCGGCAATGGCTATGCCATAGCTCAAATCAAAGTATGATGCAACAAGAGTTATGATTACCGGTGTTACGAATTGCACTCCACGTGCAAGGTTGAAAACTGTTCCAACAGCAGTATTTCTGATTTTTGTTGGGAATAGTTCCGAGAACAGTGCGCCGAATCCGCCAAAGAATCCTGTACCGAATCCTGTCAGGAACATGAATACGAATATCAAGTCATGGATTGCATTTATCTGATTCCAACAGAGGGTTATCATGGAAATGCTTATGCCCATAATGAAACTGTATATTGTGAATGCAGGCCGTCTTCCAAGCTTCTCGGCAACAAAACCGAAACTTGTATATCCGACAAAATCTCCGCACTGAATTATTATAATTCCTATTGTGGTGCCGATTAGCGCCAGACCTCTTTCCTGCTCAAGATAGGTTGGCAGCCATGAATATGTAAACCAATATGCTGACATACCGAATATGCATAATATTAAGGATATGAGGAATATTTTCCTGTGTTCTTCTGAAACCAGTTCCTTGAACTCCTGAAGGATGTTCTTGTTCACATATTGATCCTTATTTTGAAGCCAGACATCAGATTCCTTAAGGTATCTTCTTATGAAAATAACCATGAGGGCAGGAACAATTGAAATTAAAAATGTCATTCTCCAGCCAATGATTGGAGTCACCACTCCCCCTACAATTGAAGCTAAAATCACTCCAATCGGCGCTCCAGATTGCATGAAAGCTCCAAATTTAGCTCTCAAATCATCTGGAAATGTTTCATTGATATAAATCTGGCCGGTTGCCCATTCTCCACCGACGCCCAAGCCGGTGATGAACCTGAATATTACCAATGAATAGAAAGACCATGAAAAAGCGCACAATAATGTGCCTATCGAATAGACAATAATTGTCCATTGCAATACTCTTTTACGACCATATTTGTCTCCCAATGCTCCAAACACAATTCCTCCAAAACCGGTGGCAAACAATGATATTCCCAAGCATAAGGAAAGCATTTCTGCTGAAAAATGTAGGCTGCTTTGAAGTTGGGATATTAAAAAGGTAAATAAAACCAGATCATAGAAGTCAAAAACCCAACCAGCCCAGCTTAAGGCAAAAATCCTATAGTGGTCCTTATTAAGTTTAGTCTGTTCATTCATTAACATAATTCTAACAACCTATATTAATCAATATTTAATTTTAAGTATTGCAATATATAATATTTTTTTTTAAACTAAAAAAGAAACATCAAGTATGAAAATATAGGTTATTTTTTAAATATTTCAAGAAACGCCCTTAATGTAATCAATACAGGATAGATTTCCAGTCTTCCAGTCCACATATTGAATATGCCGATGGCTTTCAACGGCAATTCTATTGTTTGGGATAGCTGCCCGATTTCTAAACCGATATTACCTTGCATGGACATGGTAAAGAATAATGAATCAAATGGGTCATGACCATATAAACATAGCAGTGACCAAGTAAACAGAATACAGAGGAAATAAAGGGTTATATAGTTTCCGCTTTGCGCTGCAACTTTTTCTGGAAGGAGTTTACCATTCATTTTCATTTGGACAATTCTTTTTTCGGGAGACATTATTTCACGTAAATTTTTATATATTCCTTTTGAAAATGTGATGATACGCATTAATTTGATTGCACCTACAGTAGAACCGTTAGAACCACCAATAAGCATTAACACCATTATGATAAGGATTACAAATGATGGCCATCCGCCCATTATGGTCGAACTTTGAATACTTGCCCCAGTTGTTGTAATGGCAGAAACTACAGTAAATAGAATGTCCATTGGAATAATCTTGGATGTAAAATAAATTAATAGGGTTGAAATTGCTATTAAAGAAATCATCACTTTAAATTGTAAGTCATGAATTAATGATTTTCCGCGGGTTTTAATAATATTATAATGAACTATAAAGCTTGTTGCACCCAATATCATTATAAGAATTGTAATGAAATAAATTAATTCGCTGTTATAATACCCTATATTCGCATTTTTCACACTCATGCCTCCGGTGGAAATAGTGCAGAAGGTATTGCAAACGGAATCAAAAATAGGCATTCCAGCAATGACATATAATGTGATTCCTAAAGCAGTATAAATCAAATATATCTCCAATGTTTTTTCAAGGGTTGTTTTAAGACTGGGTTTGATACGCTCGTCACGAGCTTCAGATTGATATAATTTTGATGATGTACTTCCTGGTTTTAGTAGAAGGGACATAATCATAACAATAATTCCCAAACCACCGACCCATTGTTGAAATGCTCTAAAAAAGAGTATGCTATGTGGCAGTACTTCTACATCACTATATATTGTAATTCCACTTCCGGTTAAAGCAGACATGCTTTCAAAAGCAGCATCTATAATGTTTATGCCAGTTACTAAATGAAGTATCAAACCGCAAATGATGCACGCCCATAGCCATGATAGTGATGATATTATCATTCCGTGTTTTAGGCGCACTTTTTTAGTAGAGTATTTTTCTAGGGCTTTTCTAAAAATCAAACCAATAGCAATAGATATCAGCGCGGGTATAAGAAAGTCCACTGCATTGAATTCCAGATATGCCAAATCGATGAGAATCGGAACTAAACACATCACTCCGATTCCAATCATCAACATCCCAGAATTTCTAGCGATGATTAATAAATCAATTTTGTTGATATACCTCATAATCTACCACTAATGCCTATTACAATAAATTCATATAACTATTGGATAAATAAATTTATAAATATTTATGTTATGATAGTTTAGATAAATTAAGATAATAATTTAATTGAACTACCTCATTTCTCAAGTTGAGATAGTTCAAAACAAAAAATAATGTACAAATCATCTATTTTTTCACTTTTGCTGTTCTTTTAACAGTCAATTTTCCATAGATTACCTTATAGGTAATCTTTTTACCGACTTTGAGTTTTTTGAGTATTGACTTTTTAATAGTTAGTTTAGCAATACCTTTCTTATTGGTTTTAACTTTATAGGTTTTACCATTGAATTTGAAGGTGATCTTTTTAGATTTGATTGGTGTAGATCCTTTCTTAAGAGTTGCGGTCAAAACCAACTTTTTGGCTGATTTTTTAACAGTCACTTTTTTTAAGGTCAATTTCAAATAGTTGAACACACATTTTGAAGTTGTTCCGCCATATATGTCTCTTCCTTTAGATGCCTTATTGTCTGTAAACTTGCATTTCACAGCTTTAGCGCAATGTGTTTTGTCAGAATCAGAATATCTAAACCCATAAATCGCACCACCTTTGCTTGCAGTATTTTTTGTAAAAGTTGAGGATTTGATTGAATTAGAGTAATATTTGATTTCTGAAACCCATTTGCCATTCTCATAATGGCCGCTTTGCTCGTGGCATCTGAAGTACACCGCACCGCCATACATAGGTGCTTTGTTATTGGTGAATTTGGAATTGCTTATAAACAGATTTTTGTTTCCAAATACAGCTCCGCCATGTTCGCCGGCCTTATTGGAATTAAATGTACAGGAATTAATGTTTATATGGGTAAATGCATAAACAGCTCCACCTCCACGGCCTTTTGCTACATTATTATTGAAAACACAATTTTTAAGATAATCGGTACCGTATTTTAAGGTTACATCAACAGTCAATTCAAATACGAATTCCATATTTCCGTCAGGAGTTGCATTTTTATAATAATTAGTAAAATAATCGACTGACTTATCAATGGATAATGTGAAAACGGCACCTGCATCGCCATCTGCTGTATTCTTTTTAAATGTACACTTATTTGCAATTAAATGTCCAACAGAATTAATCGCCCCTCCACAGCAATCGGCATGGTTGTTTGCAAAAGAACAATTATTCACTGTCAAATTCGCATAATTGAAAATGGCTCCACCATATAATTTGGTGTTTCCATTAGTGAACTTAATATTTTTTAAAGTGACTTTATTATTCGAAACGGCTCCAAATTTTACAATTAAAATCCTTGATTTGGACAATCCATCTAGAGTATGGCCATTACCGTCAATTGTCAAATCTTTTTTGATTTCGATGCCTCTGGTGGAAAATCCTTCATCATAGGCATAATCCTTGTCCAAGATGATAGTGTCTCCCTTTGAAGCATTATTGATCTTATTCTGCAATGCTGTAAAAGTTCCATCATCAGCATCTCCGACAACATCATTGCTTGCAGACTCAATCAGAGCATCATCCATGTCTGTTGCAACAGCTGTGTTCTCCTCAATAGATATTGCCGTGTCATTAGCGTCACTAGCCATAACGCTTGAAATGCTGAATAGCATGCAGCTAAGCAATAAGATAAACAATATGCCTTTTCTTTTCATTTTATTTATCTCCTTAATCTTATTAAATAAATAATTAGAAGTTAATAGATAACTTCTAAAACAATCCACTTTCTTCTAAACGTTCTTCGAAGTATTTTGATGCTTTGTCTGCTTTCTCTTTAATAAGAACTGCAACTATGACGGTTATGATTCCGATTGCAAGTAGAATAATCAGTGCTGGCCAATAGTTTGACCAAACAACGCCAAGCTGCGCTTCCCGTATTAATTTAATTGCATAAGTCATTGGCATATATGGATATAATGTTTGGAAAAATTTATCCATAATCTGAATTGGATAAATTCCACCAGTTGCGGATATCTGAAGAACTAAAAGAATCACGAGAAGTCCTTTTCCAACTGTTCCAATTGCCGAAATTACTGAGTATACTAGAATCATGAACACTACCGATACCAGTATTGCTGAAAATATAAACAATGGATAATTCTCAACATGGACTCCTAATATGTAAGCTCCGATCAATGTTACGCAAGCTTGCAATATGCTCATTATCACATAGATCAATAATTTACCGGCATACATCTCAAATGGGGAATATTTGGTTCCGGCACTTGATTTAGGTTCCATCATCACGCAGGTGATTAAAGCACCAACCCACATGGACAATACCAGATAGAATGGAGCTACATTGGATCCGTAATCCGGCACTGAAAATACTTCATGCCTCTCTAATTTGATTGGTGATAGGAAATAGTCACCGAGAATTGTTTCATTTATTCCTGTAATGGCTCCGAGCTCATCCGCAGATGCTCCAAGTGAGCTTGCTGCAGTAAACAATGCCATTGCTGCTGAATTTCCAAGTAATTCCGCACCCGCTGCAAGGCTTAATGAACCTTCAGCCAGTTGCACAGAACCGTCAGCCAAAGCACCGGCTCCTCCTGCAACTTGACTTGAACCATTGGCAAGTGCTGATGAACCTTCTGCAAGACTTAGTGAACCTTCAGCCAATTGGGCTGAACCTTTAGCAACTTCACCACTGCCGTTTGCAAGTTTCACATTACCTTCCGCATATTCTTTTACAGGACCTTCAGGTATTAATGATGGGTCTACGGCAGCCTGTAGTTCTTCAGAACCTTTTTCGACATCACTGGCTCCTTGTTTAACAGCATCAGAACCTTGTTTGACTTGAGCTGCACCTTCATTAACACTGGACGCCCCTTGCTGTACCTGACTTGCACCTTCCTTTACTTGACTTGCGCCGTCCTGGACCTGGCCAACACCGGATGATACCTGTGCTGCACCGGATGATACCTGTGCTGCACCTGATTGGAGTTGGACTCCTCCACTGGATAATTGCTGGGCTCCTGAAGCAAGGCCTTCCTGCAATTCTCCAAGTTTTCCATATGCTGCAAGGTTAATTATTTGAATGATTTTCGCATTGAGTGTTGTATAAACGGTATTTGCACCGGTGTCAGTTAATTTAGTGGCTACGGGATTGGATTTAACGTTTACAACATATTCAAGTTTTGCCTGTTGCGGATCATCGGTTGTAATCGAAATAATATTCTCACTCAGGTTTTTGGGTATTATGATGCCCGCATAATAATCTCCATTATATACGCCATCCCGCAGTTCATCTTCCGTTACAAATGTCCAGTCAAACTTATCATTCTTTTTCAAATCCTTAACAAGTTCATCTCCAACATTTATGTTCTTGCCCTCGAAAGTTGAGCCATTATCAAGATTGGCAATTGCAAATTCTACATTTCCCGTATTTCCATAAGGGTCCCAACATGCCTGTATATTTAAAAGAGCATAAAGAGATGGGAGAATGATTATTGCAATTAATACAATTGTTACAATAGGATTTGAAAATGCTGATTTAAAGTCGTTTTTCATTATCTCAGCAATATTGCCTATATCTCTTCCACTCATATTTGTCCCTCAGTATAGTTTAAAAGAATAATCATGAAGAAATTAATTCCTCCCAATTTTAGTCTTATTTCATTACAAACTTCTTAATTCCAATAATACTTAAAATTATAGCTATTATATAACCGATTAAAGAAATCAACGGCATGCCAAATACCATAGGTCCAAATGAAACAACAGAAGAGCCGATTATAAGCGCTGATACCAATGCGATTATTGAAACCTTGTCGGTAATGTCAACTTCCAGCCTGAATTGCAGTTCTTCGTTTTCAATCTTATGGATGGCTCTGGTAAGAAGTTTGGGCAATGCCTGAAGCATATGTTCATATAGAATCAAATTGCTTTTTTTGCCTTTCAGATACTGTTTAGGATTAACTCTTTCTTTAGCAATTTGTTTGGCAATAGGTTTAATTGATGCGAAAATATCGATTTCAGGATCCAAATTGCTTGCAATAGCTTCAACCATGGATATTCCTCTTGCCATTGTAACAAATTCGTTTGGAAGAATAACGCCATATTCCTGCATAAGGCTAAGCAGCTCCTCTAAAATTCCATTGAAACGGTTTAGTTCAACACCGAAGTACCTTCCGAATAAATCGTTCAAGTCTCTTTTTAGGGTTCTTGTGTCAATGTCATAATCCAATATGTCCATATACATTAATTGGTTTATTAATCCGTCAACGTCTTGGTCTACTAGTAAAATAAATAATTCTGAAAGATTCTTTTTGAATTCATTATCGAAGAATCCCATCATACCCAAATCAAGATAGCATAAAACATTATCTTCTAAAATCATTATGTTTCCTGGGTGAGGATCCCCATGGAAGAATCCATCAATGAACAGCTGTTGAAGATATGAATCAAGAACATTTTTTGCTAAAAGCTTTTTGTCAAACTCGTCGCTGTCACTTTCATAAACGTCATTTAATTTTGTACCTGCGATGAATTCCATGGTCAAGACTTTTGATGTACAATACTCTGCATAAGTGGCGGGAATATGGATTTCAGGATTATCTTCAAAATTCAATTCCATGCGTTGCATGTTCATGAATTCATTGTTGTAGTCAATTTCCTTGTGGATGGAACGGTCGAATTCTTCCATGATTCCAGGTAGGTTTATTTTTCTGATATCGGAGTTCCATTTATCGGCACGGTTGGCAATGTACTTCATTATCCTTATATCAAGGTCAATCTTATCAGTAATGCCTTCTTTTTGCACTTTGACTGCAACACGTTCGCCAGTGTTTAATTTTGCTTCATGAACTTGGCCGATGGATGCAGTTGCTAAATGTTCATGGGAGAAATCTTCAAACAAATCATCAATATTGCCGTTGAGTTCCCTTTCGACTATTGCTTTAACTTGGTCATAGGTTATTGCAGGATTGTCATCTTGCAGGTTGGCGAGCTCATTAGCTATTCTTTCTCCGACAATATCCGGCCTTGTACTTAATAGCTGACCTAATTTGATGAAGGTGGTTCCCAATTCCTGAAGCATCAATCTTAATTTTACAGGAAGTTCATCATCTAATAGGATATTGCTTTCCTCGTCGTCCTCCTCTTCCTTTCCTCTTATTTTGCTTTTAACTGTTTGGCCTAAAATCTTATCGAAGCCATATTTTTTTATGACTTCCCTGATTTCGCCTAAACGCTCTTTTGTCTGTTTATCCATATCCATCACATCTTTTTAAAATTTTCATTTTTTCCATAATCAGGTGCAGAAAGCTATTCCCTCCATAATTAGACATATTCCAACAAGAATTGCAGCATATAGCGGTTGTGTAATTGAATAAACAGCAAGGAAAATAGCTATTATGCCCATAATCAAAATTAATGTGGAAGTAAGTTTACTCATTGTTTCGGATCCGGCAATGAGGCCTGATATGCCGACAAATATCATTACAAATGCAATTAAATAAAATTGGTATGCAACAATGAAGGACAATGCATCTATCTTATAAATAAATACTATTCCAAGCAGTATTGCACAAATTCCCAATAGAATTTTAATCACTGAAACGTTAGCCATCATGCTCCATATTGAAAATCCATCGATAATGGCGGCAAAACCAAATGATATTAAGCATATGCCTGCAATCAGAGATACCGCTGCAGCACTATACAACGGATAGACTATGAAAAGCAAACCCAGTATCATAAATAAAATTCCTATTATTTTCTTATAATCCATTTACCACCATCTGTTTATTAGTATTCAATAAGATATTATATATATTTTAGTATAATTATATTGAAAAACTGAATATTTTTCATAATTTTACATATAATAAATTTTACATTTGTGAAATATGCGTTACAATATTATTTAGAAATATTTTTAGACAATTTCATATCGGAAAAGCATTTATCTAAATCGAAGGCATTTTTACTAATGGCAATATTTTTTTTACAAACTATCAAAATGAAAATGAGATATAAGAAAAATAGAAAAAATTAGGATGAATTTTAATCAAAAAATTCAGACCCCTAAATTATTTATTTTACCTTTTAAAATTGATTTGGAACATAACTGATAGTTTATATGTTTTAAAATCCAATGTTAATTTATGAAATTTAAAATAATTGATGATTTAGCGATATTATTAGACAATATTATTCCTGAAAAGTATTTATCTAAATTGCAGGAATTTTTACTAAGTGGGGCCATTTTTACAGAGGCAAGCAATGTTTTAGTTATACTTATAATTTTCATTTTACTAAGTGAAATTGTTTTAGCAGTAACATTAACAGTTTTCAACTTGTCGTTTTCTGTATTGATTTTCCCATTCTTCATAATTCCGGCACTTTTCACATATGTCGTTGTCCAGCAGGAAAAACGAGCACAGGAAATTGAAAAGACTGCACCTGATTTTTTAAGGCAGCTTTCAAGCATGCTTCAGGTCGGACTCAGCTTTGAAAACGCAATGGAGGACATGTCCCAGTACGGCGAAGGCCCACTTTATGATGAAATGCGCAGAACCATAATTGAAATCCGCATGGGGCGCAATTTCGATGAGGCATGGCGTGCAATGAGCAAAAGGTTGAAATCAAGGGAATTGGAAAGGGTTTTTGCCATTATTTTGGATGGCCGTAAAAGCGGATCAAGCATATCAAATGTCATCAACGATGTTTCGGATGACTTAAGGGATTTACTGGCACTCAAAAGGGAGAGAAAATCAGTCGTTATGATGTCGGTCATGTTCCTGCTGATTTCAGCCATTGTTGCAACCCCTTTTGCGGTGGGTATGGTCGGCGTTTATTCCAGCTTTATGCAAAGCTATGGGATGGAATCAGAAATTATTCTAACCGCTCCTCTTGCCGGTGAAATTTATCTGATAATCCATTCGGCTCTAGTCGGATTTATCATTAGCATAATCATGTATGGCGAAATCAAGAAGGGAATTAAGTTCTCCATGCCTTTGGTGGCGGCATCCTTTGGGATATTCTATCTGATTTCAACTTTTGGCGGCAACATGCTTATGGGGGGATTTTAGTGGATGACAGCGGACAGACATCAGCGGAGTTCATGCTGATTTTTGGAGGAATATTTGTTGTCGTCTTGTTGGTTATCTACATGTATAACAATTACATAAACGATTTAAGTGGTGAAATAGCATCAAAAGAGGTTAATGAATTCAATTATCAGCTTAAAACTTTAAAAAATTATTTCAAATGAAATATATAAATAATTTGGAATGCAACATATTAATAATGATTGAACACACTAAGACTTTTTATGAGAATGTCCTAGACTCATTAAGATTCGCAGTATCGGATAAGGTATCGATTATAGTAATCGGAGTTACATTAACACTTATCTCCACTATGCAGTATTATGAGTTTAAATTTAGCGGAATCGGCATTATTCTTAACGTTATCCTAATTATACTAATGCTTTTTGAAGCAGGATATTCATCAAAAATCATTGAGGAAACAATTAAAGGGTCAATAGAACCTCCAATTATTGAAAACATTCCGGAAATTATTAAATTAGGCGTTAAAGATTTTTTAGTGATATTTGGATATTCCATGGTTCTTGCCGTTATAAACACGGCATTTTACGCAATATATGGGAATTATCCTTCATTGGATGTCGTATTGCTTGTGATAAACATTATTCTGTCTGCAGCAGTGTTGGTAGTGATGGAAAGCGCCTTAATTTATAGGGCTTATAAATCTGGAAGCGTTCGTGAAGGATATGATTTAAGGGGAATTTTCAGATTATATTCAAGGCTAGGTCTAAAAAGCTGTATTTTTTTATTTTTAGCTAGCATTATTGCTCAGGTTGTTCTTGTGTCCTGTATTTTTGATTTAACTTCATTGGAGATTGTTCATATTATTAAGTTTATTCTAAAATTCACATTGGCTCCAATAAGTTTAATATTCTCTTTGAGACTATTTGCACTTCAGGGAAGAATCGAATAAAACTGATATTGATTAGGTGATAAAATGGATATGTTAATTGGCGGAAAACATGTTTCAAGTGATGATTTGGAAGAAGTAAAAAATCCATACAATGGTGAGGTAATTGACACAATTCCGATTGCTCACCTGCAAACTGCAGAGCTGGCAATTGCTGAAGCGAATAAGGCTAAAGACAGCTTATGCGAAATGTCAGCCTTTAAAGTTTCAAATAAGTTGTTTGATGTAGTTGAAAAATTAAAGGACAACCGTGAAGATTTTGCTAGACTATTAACTTTGGAAGTTGGAAAACCAATCAACGAATCTCTTGTTGAATTGGACAGGTCTATCGAAACATTAAAGCTTGCAGCCGAAGAGGCAAAAAGGATTTATGGTGAAAGCGTTCCTCTGGATGCCGGGTTGAATGGAAAAGGATTTTTTGCATTTACACAAAGGGTGCCATTAGGTGTTGTAGCCGCAATCACTCCTTTCAACTATCCGCTTAATCTAACAATCCATAAGATTGCACCTGCAATAGCATGCAAGAACACCGTAATTGTAAAGCCACCAACTGAAGCGCCATTGACAGTAATGAAATTCTGCGAGTTACTAAATGATGAGTTTCCGGATGGGGTAGTAAACACTGTAACCGGATATGGCTCAGAGGTTGGAGATTACTTGGTGACCTCACCGGATGTGAATAAGATATCATTTACCGGAAGCATAACAACCGGTTTGATGATTTCCCAAAAGGCGGGAATGAAAAAAGTCACTTTGGAGCTTGGTGGAAACGATCCTATGGTCGTATTGAAAGATGCCAATATTGATAAGGCAGTAAAAGGCGTTATCAATGGAGCATTCTTAAATGCGGGCCAGGTTTGCATGGGAGTTAAAAGAATCATAATTGAAGATGAAATTGCCGATGAATTTGCAGAAAAACTAGTCATGGAAACCGAAAAGCTGGTCATGGGAAATCCTTTAAGCAGTGACACTACATTGGGAACTTTGATTTCTGAAAAGGCCGCAAGGCATGTTGAAGAGACTGTAAACAATGCAGTTAAGGAGGGAGCTAAAATATTAACCGGCGGTGTTCGTGATGGAGCATTTTATGAAGCTACCGTAATTGACAATGTTACACAGGATATGGATTTGGTTGTAAGGGAAACATTCGGACCTGTAGCTCCGATTATTCGAGTAGGATCCATTGAGGAAGCAATTTCAGTTGCAAATGATACTGAATACGGTCTTCAGGCAGGAGTGTTTACAGAAAGCTATTCTTCAGCAATGAAATGCGCTCAGGAAATCGAGGCCGGAACCGTATTCATCAATAAGCAATCAACATTCAGAACTGACAACATGCCGTTTGGAGGGTTTAAAAGCAGTGGTGTTGGAAAAGAAGGAATAAAATATGCTGTTGAAGAGATGACCAAAACAAAATTGATAGGTTTGAATTTAAGATAGCTTTAATTCTCTTTCAGATGAAATTCCTTCCATCAGACATAATTTCATAAGCAAATCAAGTTCTTTCTGCAGGGGAAGTATTTTCATGTCTATATCAAGGATTTTGTCTGTAAATCCATTATTAAAGGTTTCCTCATCAACATAAATGTTCACTAACAAAGAATCGTTTCCTTCTCCACTTAAATCATAATATACTTCCAATTCGAATAGTCCTTGTGGAAATGTTTCATTTAAATGAATTTTTGTTTTATCCAACAATTCAAATAAATTTTCATTATTTTTTATGAAGCCTTTCACTTCTGAGGGATTTTTGATTTTGTAAGAATCATATAAATTTTTAAAGTTTTCTTCAAATTCGGTTTCGGTTAATCTCATATGTGTTCACCTTAATTAATTTTCATTGTATTTTTTGTTTAAGTAATCTAATGATTCAAGTCCTTTTTGACAATATTCTTGAATTTTGGATAATGATTTTTTGAAATAATCATAATCCTTGTTTTTCCAGTCATAGTCTGCAAAGCCCCTACGGTTCATTGATTTGAGCAATAATTGTCCGATATATTTCTCAGTAGGGTCTTTTGATGAAAGAAGTGCATTGCAAACTTTTCCATGAATTCCTTTTTTTGTTTTGAGATGTTTCTTTTTTCTAACTTCAACCAAATACTTTCTTGATTCACCAAAAAGAGCATAATAATCTCTATTAATTGCAGATCGGATATGGGATTCATCATTTTTTTCTGCTAATTCTTCTCCAACATCGTAAAATTCTTTAAAATTATACATTGATTTCACCATGTAAAATTGTTTTTATTAAGTAAAATTGCTTTAATAATTGAATATTTACTTCAAAACAATCAAATTTTACTTTATTTTTAAATCAAATAATTTTATGCTTGAAATGATATAAATAACTTTTGTTATGAACCTAAATAAAATTTACAAGGCAAAATAAATAATAAAAAAAGAAAATAAGTAGTTAAACTTATTTTAAATAGTTTTCAACAAGATTGCGTGTTTCGTTAAGAGACTCTATCGGGATTCCTTTAGGCATTTGGCCAAGTTCGCCATCGACATCCTTGAGAATGCCGTCGCCCATTCCTAAAAACATTCCTTCACTTACAATGTCGCTGAATGCCTGTGGTGGGAGCAAGGAGACGCCTACTTTGTTATCATCTTTAACGTTCAAATCATTGGTAACAACGGTAATTGCGCGCTTTCCCAAATTGACATTGCAGATTAGGAGCTTGTCATTTTTAGGATGTTTTGTCACGCTCATCACTTCCCCAACTTTAATGTCAATTCCCATAATTGGGTCATTAATCGGACCTAATGCAAGGCGGTCTTTCAATCCGATGATGGTATCGAGGAAAAATCTCACTTTTGCAATGTTCTCTTGGGTTTTTTCCCTATCCTCCTTTGGAGCATTATTCAAAAATTTCTTGTTCCAGTCATTGCCACCCAAACATTCAATGATTTTTAAAGCCTTTTCATTTAGGGCAGCTACATCCGGAGAGTTTACCAATTCATCTCCTTCAAGGTAAGAATAGGTCAATGATTGAAAATCACTGTTCATCTGTTTTCCAATATCAATCGCTTGCTTTTTATTCCAGCTTCCTCTAAATCCTGCTGTTGGAATAAGATTGAGGTAGTTTTCCCTAGCTTTGCTCGCTACTAAAATTCTATAATCTTTTGTTGTATCCCACATTTCAAGTCTCCTTAATTAATCTAAATTATATTTTTTTGTTTATAATTTATTAAATTTTTTCTATTTTATGAAAATAAGCTAATTTTTAACTTTAAAAAACATAAACTATTTATATTAACAATAAAATAAACTTATACATATTTATTTAACTATTATTTAATGTTGTGGTAAAAATGGTAGAAGTTTCAAAATTACGCAGTTTAGATATTTATACCAACACCGGTCATTATGTTGGTCGTGTAGAGGATGTTGTTCTTAATATTAGATTAGGTACTATTTCAAAATTACAAGTAAGAGCTATTGAACATGAAAAGAAACCTGTTGGAATGATGAATACAATTTTAGGAAGTATCCGTGGGGAAATGCCTGAAGAAACCGGAATGAAATCTTTCCAAAGTGATTTATTAACAGTCGATTTTGATAAAGTACAAGCTATTGGAGACATCATGTTAATTAATCCAAGGGATATGAGAAAAGTAAATCCTGAACCACAAATCCCTGAATCTGTTGCTCCACCTAATCCTGAAACTAAACCACAAGGCGAAACACAAATCCAATTTGAATAGAAAGATTACAATTAATCTTTCACCAATTCTTTTTTTATAACTTTTTTTATGTGATACTATGAGAGTAGGCATTATAGGTTGCGGAGCTATTGCCAACATTATAACTACAAGCATAGTTCCGGAAGATAACGGTATTGAGATTGAGTACTTTTTTGATAAGGATATCGAAAGGGCTGAAAATTTGGCAAGTTTGGCCGGCGGTGTAGCTGCACTCGATTTTGACAACATGGTAGATAATGTTGATTTGGTCTTGGAATGTGCTTCACCGGATTCAGTTAAGGAATATGCTCCAAAAGTCCTGACTAAAGGTGTTGACATAATCATCATGAGTATTGGGGCTTTGATGGATGATGAATTTTATTCAGAAATTGAAAATCTGGCTAAAGAGAATTGTGCTAGAGTTCACTTGCCTTCCGGTGCAATAGTAGGCCTCGATGGAATTAAAGCAGTCGCCAAATTTGGTCTTAAGGAAGTAAGTCTAGTCACTCGCAAGTCTCCAACATCTCTCGGAAAAAAAATCGATACTGAAGAGGTGCTGTTTGAAGGAAAAGCATCTGAAGCCGTAAAGGAATTCCCATTAAATATCAATGTTGCGGCAACAATCAGCATTGCATGTCACAAGGACATTGATGTAAAGATAATTGTCGATCCTAAAGTTGACAGAAATGTTCATGAAATAACTGCAAAAGGAGACTTCGGTGAGTTCAAAACAACAACCATGAACTTGCCTTGTGAAGCCAATCCAAAAACCAGCATGTTAGCGGCACTTTCTGCGATTAGATTGCTTAAAAGTTTTAATGAAACTATTAGCGTGGGAATGTAATGAAGGATTATGAAGTTTATTCATCTTTAAAAGTTCCTAAAAATTCCAAAATCATTGTCCGTTTGGATGGCAGAAGCTTTCATTCATTAGCCCGTGACTTAAATTTGGAAAAGCCATATGATGAAAACTTTTACAGGGTGATTTCAAAAGTGTGTGAAGACCTGTTCGAGGAATTTTCACCGCTTTTTGCCTATACCTTTTCAGATGAAATAAGCTTGCTTTTAGATAATGTTCCTTTTGACGGCAGAATTGAAAAGATCAATTCTGTAATCGCCAGTTTTACTTCTAGCTCTTTTGTAATGCATTACAATACTCACTTCAAAAAGCCGCCGGCTTTTGATTCAAGAATTATTCCAGTTTCTGATGGGGATATTCTTAAATATTTTAAATGGAGGCAGGATGAATCTTGGAGAAACTGCGTTAATTCGCATGGCATCTCATACCTCAAATCCAAGTATTCGAATTCTCAAGCTAATGACATAATAAAAGGCATGAATCAAAGTGAAGTTCATGAATTATTGTTCCAAAACGGAATTAACTTAAATGATGTTGAAACTTATAAAAAAAGGGGAATTGGAATATACAGGAAAAATAAGAAAGTGGTGGGATTTAATAAAAAAGAAAATAAAAATCAAACATCCTACAGAAGTTATGTCTACACGGACTGGGAACTTCCGAAATTTAGCTATGAATTCTTTGAAGAAATTGGTGTGATCAAATGAGTTTTATTTCAAAAATATTTGGAAATAATGATGAGGAATTCGCAGAAGTTAGAATTGATAGGGGCGTTCTAGAGTCCGTAATATACTATTCAAAAAAAGCTTATCCCAATGAGTTTTTAGCATTTTTTGATGGCCAAATCAAAAATAAGGTTCTCTACATTACTAGCTTAATATTTGTCCCGGGCGAAACTTGCGAAACCGGAGCTGTTGTTCACACGGAAATGGTTCCAATCAACACCAAATATTGGGGATCAGTTCACTCACACCCAGGTCCAAGTGCAATGCCCTCAGATGCTGATTTGGTTACATTTTCAAAAAACGGCTATTTCCATATGATTTTATGTCTCCCATACTCTTTAGAAACATTTAGAGCCTATGATAGGTATGGCGAGCCTGCCGATTATAGTATTGGGGATTATGGCTATTTGGCAGATAATGACCCTAGCGGATTTTTCGATGAAGATGATGTCTTAACAGACAGCGATGAGTTTAAACCGGGATTTCTTGATGAGGAAGATGATGAATTTTTCCAGAATCTCGATAAAGAAAGGGCTGACTACTACGGGGAATATGAGAAAAGACATCAGGTTAATGTAATTTCCAATACTCAGCTACCGAATCAAGTAATTAAGATTGAGCTTAATCCCGATGGCACTGTAAAAAAAGTTTTCCGTGAGTTTAAGGAATAATCTATTTTTGATGGTTTAAAAAAAGAAAAAAAGAAAAAAACAATTATGGTGAAATTGTTTTTTATAATTCCAATCCATTAGCTTCATAAACATTGTCTAAAGCTTGGATTTCTTTAATTACATCTTTTGGAATTTCTTTGTCTAAAGTTAGAACCATGATGGCTCTTCCGCCTTTTTCATCTCTTCCAACTTGCATAATTCCAATGTTTACATTATGTTCGCCTAATTTTGTACCGATTTTTCCAATGCTTCCCGGAACATCCTCATATTTTGCAATAAACATGTGTCCTTCAGGAATAACATCGACCCAGTAATCATTTACTTTTAAGATTCTTGCTTCGTGCAATTGAGTTCCTTCAGCTGAGAAAACGTCGTCTTCACTTTTTGCAATAACCTTGATTAATGATTCATATCCTTTAGCATTGCTTTTCCTGCCTTCGGTAATGCTGATTCCTCTGTCTTTTGCAACCAATGCTGCATTGACTGCATTGACAGGAGAGCTTAAGAATGGATTTACGGCACCTTGGATAACGGTTCTTGTAAGGATTTCAAGGTTGTCAATTTCAGCGAGTTCACCGCTGTAGATGATTTCAATTTCTTTGATTTTACCGTTAACTCCTTGGGATATGAAACAACCTAATTTTTCACATAATTCCATGTATGGAGCCAATTCTGAGTAAGTAGCTCTGTCAATACGAGGCATATTCAATACATTTTTAGGGGTGTTTCCTTTTGCCAAATCAATAATCTCATCAGCTACGATAATTGCAGCATCTCTTTGAGCTTCTTTTGTTGAAGCCGCAATGTGAGGAGTTAACACGATATTGTCAAGTTCGAATAATTTTGAGTTTTCTGCAGGTGGCTCTTCTTCATATACATCAAGAGCGGCACCGCCAATTTTATTATTTGCTAAAGCATCGTATAATGCTTCTTCATCAATGACTCCACCACGAGCACAATTGACAATGTATGCAGTGTCTTTCATTATTTCAAATTGCTCGGTGGAAATTGAATGTTTGGTTTCTGGTGTAAGCGGTACGTGGATTGTGATAAAGTCTGCATTCTTGAGCACGGTTTCTAAATCGGTTAAAGCAACACCCATCTGTTTTGCAACTTCTTCCGGTAAGTATGGGTCATATGCCATTGCATCCATACCAAATGCTTTACATCTGTTTACTACTTGAGAACCGATTCTTCCCATTCCTATTACACCAAGGGTTTTATTTCTAAGTTCCACACCCATGAATCTTTTCTTTTCCCATTTGCCTTCTTTTACAGATTTGTCTGCAATGGAAATCTTACGGGCCATAGTCAAGATCAATCCCATTGTATGTTCAGCCACGGTAACTGAAGTGGATTCAGGTGAGTTGACAACCATAATACCCTTTTCAGTTGCGGCATCAAGGTCAATGTTGTCTACTCCGACACCAGCTCTTGCTATGATCTGTAAATTGTCTGCTTTTTCAATAATGTCTGCAGTCACTTTTGTACGACTTCTTACTATAATTCCATTATATTCATGGATGGTATTTGCTAACTCTTCGGGAGTAATGCTGGTGTTAACGACTACATCGGCCACTTCCTTTAGGTTTTCAATACCCTTTTCATTAATAGCATCAGCAATAAGTACTTTCATTTTTTCACCATAATTTGTTAATTTGAAATGAATATTTAATAATAAATATTACTTAAGTTTATGTGTTTTATATTATTTAAAAGAATATTATTTTAATAAAAATTTAACAGAGAATAGTGATTTTTCAAAATAAATATTATTCCGGAAGCACCATAAAAAATTATAAATAAGCAAAGAATTCAATAATAAATAGGTGATAATCATGGTAAAGATGGAAGAATTTCCAATGTCAAGTGCAAATTATATTTCAGGATACAAAATTGTTGAAAATAAAGGATTCGTATACGGATTGACAGTACGTGCAAGAGGCATCGGTGGAGATATCGGTGCAGGCATTAAAGGACTGTTGGGCGGAGAAATCAAGCAATATGTATCAATGATGGAGGATTCAAGGGAAGAATCAATCCAAAGATGCATTGAACATGCAAAGGAAATGGGTGCAAATGCCATAATTTCCGTGAGAATGGACTCAGACAGTATTTCTCAAAACATGCAAGAAGTTTTAACCTATGGAACTGCAGTCGTAATTGAAAAAGAGTAGTGATAATATGTTTTTTGAGGATTTGGAATATAAAGGTAAATCAATACCTCAAACGATATTGGGATATGGTCCATTCATGGCGGAACTTTATTTTGGCCACAGATCAAGACTTTATCATGATGATTTATATATTAATCCTCAAAACATTGCTGAAGTAATAGTGGAATCATATAATCAGGGAGTCCGGGCAATAAATTTAGTCAATGACCCTAATCTGCTTAAAGCTTATGATATTGCTTGTGATGAAGGATGTGAGATGAAAGTGATTGCCACAATCGGCAAATCAGATGTCGATTACTTAAATCCCAATTATGAAGTTGCAAAAGAGGTTGATTGGGATGAAGATATTGAGTTATTTTCTTCTTATGACTGTCCGGTAATGCTGGTTGATGAATTCATAACCGATGCTTATGACTGGAAGCTAACTTCAAAAATATTGGCTGAAATTAATAATTCGGGTTCCCTTTCCGGATTGGTTACAGCATTCCCATCAAGAACTGCCGATTTAATCCCTGAAAATCTTGATATGGATTTATTTGATTTTTTCATGATTCCTTTTAATTCTCTTTCTTATATGATGGATATAAGTGCATTTAATGAAGCGCAAAGAGAAGATTTTAAACAGAAATTATTAAAATTGAATA
The DNA here is from genome assembly GCF_045112895.1 of Methanobrevibacter sp. Classification (GTDB taxonomy): domain Archaea; phylum Methanobacteriota; class Methanobacteria; order Methanobacteriales; family Methanobacteriaceae; genus Methanocatella. The sequence continues at coordinate 50,337 of NZ_JBGUIH010000019.1, forward strand.
AAAAGGTTATCGCTACCAGAGCACTGGCGGCCGGGGTTTTACAACCAAAAGAGGCATTCACTTTTTTTAAAAAAATAGATTATATAGATTTGATTGCTATTGGTGTTGCTAAAGTAAGTGAAGCTAGCGAGGATTTTTCACTTTTAAGAGAATATTAAAGCTTAACGACTTCATATTTCTCAAATGGAATGTGGCCATCGGCTTCAAGAGATAAATTCAAATCGATTAATCCATTAATCAAATCTGTTATGTTTTTATTGGATGGCTTTTTGCCTGTGATTTGCAGGTATTGTCTAGGAGAGATTTCGCAATATTCGCATTCAAAATTACAGCATCTGTCTTTTTCTTCACAGCCGTATCCCTCTTGAGCTTCATCAGTTCCGATTACAATATCCTCTAAAATTCTTGATACTCTCTCATCTGATGCAAACATGGCTATTTTTTGGGTTCTGCCACAAATTCCAATTGCCCTTTGTCCTTTGAAGTTACAAACCCATTTGATGGGATAGTTTTCCATACCTGTAATTTGTAAATTTTCCATATTACCACTCTAGTTTTCCTTTCTCTCTTTAATCATCTTTATTAATTCTTTTGAATTTTCAAATTCTTTCAGCTCCCAGGATTTGATTACCGGGATTGTGCCGATTGATTCTTTGATCTTATCGTTATTAATTATAAAAACAGGTTCGGATGTTGTAACCATGGACAAGTCTTTAAGAGGTATTGCCATTCTTTTCAATGTTTTTTCAGTTCTATTCTTTTCAACATTCGCTATTAATGGTGAATCTTTATCCGAACTTTTCATTTTAGCAACAGCATCAAACGGACTCTTATTTGTTGATAAAACACCATAACCTAATTTTAGCAAGTCATTAACATCATCAGTATATTCAATGTTTTCATTTTGAGGTTGTTTTAGCAAATCAATATCGAGGGTAACTTTCGTATTCAATATCTCTTCTAAAATCATTGCGGTTTCAGCATTTGCACGGACGATTCCATTTTCATATTTGTACATTGTAGCGCGAGACACATGGGCTAGGCTAGCCAAATCTTTCAGGGACATTGAATATTCGTCACGGTACTGTTTTATGACATTGCCGTCAATTTTAACAAAGTATCCTCCACGGTCTGCTAAAATTTCGGGATACTCCTTGTATAGAATCATGTTCTTGAATGTATCTAAACTGATTGTTGGAATTTCATAGCGCTCATATATCACTCCCTCTTCAAGAAGCCCGTTTCTTGATTTTTCGCCGATAATGATAGGGGAAGCTAGGAAAATATTAGCCAGTTGCTTCATTTCATGAGCGTTGTGTTCATTAATGCTATCAATATTTAAGAAAGTTTTTAGAAGTAGTATTAACAAGTCTTTCCTTGCCACTAAATCAAATGAACCCTGGTCATAAATATCCGAGGTTTTATAACCTTGAGATTTTAATAGATTTTCAATTTGTTGCAACAAGTTTCCTCGAGTTAACATAAGATTACCTCTTTGTTTAAAATATATATTGTCATAACTCTAATATATTTTTGTTTAACAGGTGATTAATATTTTACATATTGGAATAGATGACACGGATTCTCCCGATGGAATGTGCACAACATATCTGGCAAGTCAAATTGTTAATAAGTTTGAAGATAATGGAATTGAACTCTTAGATTATCCCAGATTAATTCGTTTGAATCCATTTGCACGATTCAAAACACGCGGAAATGGAGGAGTTAGTTTAAGAATTCCTAATGACGATAAAGTTAGTCTGGCTAAGCAGATTGTATTGTCGGAAGTTGAAAAGTTGTCAATGTTTGATTGTGAAAATACAAATCCCGGCGTAATATTTTATGATGGGGAAATTACAAAGGAAATGCAGGATTACGCATTCAGAGCTATTTATGAATTCTTAACAATCGAGGAAGCTGAAGAATTTGGAAAATCTGTCGGCTGTGAAATTCATAAGTTCAAAAAAGGCAGGGGAATTATCGGGTCTATCGCTGCCATTAGCCTGCCCTTAGACGATTTCACTTTTGAGTTGCTTGCATATAGGGATTCTAAAAACTATGGAACCAAACGTCAAATCGATTATGAATCGGTTTATAGAATGGATAAAGAAACTTTCCCCGACACTTTTGAAAATATTGATTATTCGGAGGGCTATATCGCAATTGAACCTAAAACACCATGTCCCGTGTTATATGGAATCAGATCCAACACTGTTGAGTCTCTAAAAAAAGCAAAAGAAATTGTTCAAGTTGAGGAACCTATTGTTGATTGGTGCATTTTTAAGACAAACCAACATACCGATATGCATATTCAGAAAGCGGAAAATATTGCATCCATGAATCAATTTGGATGCTATTATGTTGTTGGCGAAGTTAAGAACAGGCCTACAATTATTGATGGGGGGCACATGTTCTTTTTCATTAAAGACGAATCGGGTGAGATTGAATGTGGGGCCTATGAACCGACAAAGAACTTCAGAAAGGTCGTTTCACATTTGCGTCCCGGAGACATTATCAAGGTTTATGGGGGTATTGGTGAGCAGAATACATTCAATATCGAGAAGTTTCAAGTAATTGAATTAAATGATATAGAATATAAGAATCCCATTTGTGAATGTGGAAAAAGAATGACTTCTGCAGGCAAAAACAAAGGATTCAAATGTAAAAAATGTGGAAGAAAAATCGAGTCTGATGATAAGGTTCCTGTTAAAATTAGTCGCGATTTGAAAAATGGCATATTTTATGAAACTCCAGTTTCAGCAAGAAGGCATCTTTCAAAACCTCTTTGTCGCATGATTTTCACCAAATAACTTCTTATTTTATGAAGAGTATTACCATTTTTTATTCTCATTTAGTGAATTTTTTTAAATTAAATGCTATCAATTTAAATATGATGTTTAAGGAAATTAATAGTATATACTGAAATTTCAGTAAATTTTTTAAAACTACGCGGGGTTTGTTATTATTCCAACGAAGGGCAATGATGGACAGGTAGAGCATATCTACAGGGAAAAAACGGATAAGCGTATTCTAAAGAAAAACCCTTGGAGGGATTATCGTTTACACGTTACTGTACTTTTTTTAGTAATCATTGCCGAATTGATTGGGACTAAAAAAATTCCGATTGCAAAAGATGTTGCAATTACAATAATGCCCCTAATATATACAATCATTCTGGGCCTTGCTTTTTATTTAGCCAAACCAATTAAATGGATTCAAAGAAAACAGGCACGTATTGCGGAAGGAGCAATGATGCTTTTCATAGGAGTTTTAATTGCGAAATTGGCTGTTTCCAGTGGCCAATCAATAAGTTTGATTTTTGATATGGGTCCCGCATTGATATTGCAGGAGTTGGGGCACTTGGCAACAATTTTAGTTCTTCCTATTGCACTTCTTTTAGGATTCAAAAGGGAAGCTATCGGTATGACAAACTCTATTGGAAGGGAACCTAACGTAGCTGTTGTTGTTGATAAATTTGGTTTTAATTCTCCCGAATCAAGGGGAGTATTCGCAATATTCATTATCGGTACTGTAATAGGTACAATATTTATTAGCTTTTTAGTCACTTTCTCATTATCATTCATACCGCTCCACCCTTATGCATATGCTATGGCAAGCGGTGTTGGTAGTGCCAGTATGAATGCTGCTGCAATCGGCCCGACTTTAGCGGCATTTCCGGGCATGGAAACTCAAATTGAAGCGTTTGCAGGATTCAGTAATTTGCTTTCATTCTGTGTGGGAATCTATATTGTGATATTTGTCGCTCTTCCATTGACAGAAAGGATATATGATTGGTTGGAACCTAAAATTGGAAAGGAACCTTTAGTACAGAAAAAGGAGGATGAATAATGACTGATTTGATTGATGGATCTGAAAACGTTTCTGTTCATGGTATCTTTAATTGGATTCTTCTATTAATCATATTTTCAATTATTACTGTCGTCGGAAATTATTTGGGATACAAGCATCCAATGTACGATTCATTAGTTGGTATGGCAATTTTATCAGTCGTTACTCTTATTGGAGTATGGATGGAAAGGGAACTCCCATTCAACATTTCTTCAATTCTTTATATAAGCGTTATAGGCATCATAATAGCTTTCCCAGGAATGCCGACATCTGATTTTGTGCTGAAATATGTTTCACAAGTTGAGCTTTTATCTATCGTTACAGTATTTTTGGCATATGTGGGTATTGGTATGGGTAAAAGCTGGGATGAATTCAAGGCTCTTGGTTGGAGAGCGGTTATCATAACTATCCTGGTCATTGCATCAACTTATTATGGTGCGGCTATTGTTGCCCATATTGTGCTTGTTTTAACTGGTGTTCCTGCAGTTTAAGTTGAAAGATTCCATTAATCTAATCCATAACTTAACAATTTTAATACTACTTTCCACATATATTATTGTAGGTGTTTTATGTTTTTGCAAAATATTTCTAAATTTATTTCAAACTATCGCTATGAACAGGCAACTGTAGAATCACTCACCACGGTTAAAGCTGCTTTTTTAGACTTTTTTGGAGTAACCTATCGTGGAATGGACGAAAAGGCTTCAGAAATTGCTTTAAACACTGTTGAAGAAATATTTTCAGGAAACTTCAATTCTAATTTAAAGGCATCCGTTATTGGGACTGGCATAAAGACAGATATTCTAAGCGCCGCTTTCGTAAATAGTGTTGCGGCACATGTTTTGGAATTGGATGATGGTCATAGAGGCGCTCAAATACATTTGGGAGCCATTATCTTTCCCACAGCACTAGCAATCTCAGAAGCATATAATCTCACCGGAAAGGAATTTCTAGAGGGGGTTGTTGTCGGATATGAGGTTGGAATCCTATTGGGTCAAATAGTTAATCCGGAACATAGGAACAAGGGTTTCCACACAACAGGAACCATAGGCACATTCATTGCAGGTGTTGTAGCATCTAAACTATTAAAACTTGATGAAGGTCAAATTCTGAATGCATTAGGTTTATGCGGAACCCAGGCGGCAGGTCTTTTGGAATCAGACCATGGGGGATCCATGGGCAAAGTGTTGCATGCAGGCAAGGCATCATATAATGGAATTTTATCAGCATTTCTGGCAAGAAACGGTTTCACTGGAAGTGCAACTATTTTTGAAGGTGATGAAGGGTTCTTAAAAGCAATGGTCCTTGATAATGATGTGGAACTGGAGAATTTTTCTCTGGAAACTGTATTGAAAGACATCGGCAAAGTCAGAGTTCGCGATATTTACTTTAAAAAGTATCCGTTCTGCAGACATCTCCATTCATCAATAGACACTGCATTAAAATTGAAGGCCAGTATTGGGGATGAATACGACCATATTCAAAATATAGCCGTTAAAACATACTCTGTTGCAGCCGAACACAATAATTTTAATCCTAAAAACATAGAGGAGTTGAAGCAAAGCCTTCCTTATGCTGTTGCGATTTCTTTAGTTGTTGGCGAAGTTAGTGTTGATGACATAAACCAACTAATCGAATTCGGCCTTTTGGACAATTATTCCACTGTCGATAAGGTAAACAGCATTAAAAATCTGGCAAGAGGAATGATTTTAATATCTGATGATGATTTGAACAAGCTGTATCCATCTAAACGGCCGTCAAATGTCATTATCAAATTAGACGATACTTTCAGAAATGGAATTTTTCAGAATATCACATTGCTTCCTAAAGGAGATTTTGAAAATCCATTGCAACTTAGAGATTTAATCGACAAATTCAAGGGTTTAAATCCCAATTATAATGTTAAGAATTTGACTGTCATAGATTCAATTGAAGATTATACAATGAATTATGTTGTCCGTAAATTAAATGAGTAGATACCATGGAGAATACAAAGAAATTCCTTAAAGAGATTGGCATAAATGAAGTTGGTGAGGATTACGAATCAACCAAACGTTTTGATGATGGGGGACAATACCGCTTCGAAGTTCCGGGCATCCAATCCCCTAAAACCATGAGCGCCCTTTTAAAGGAATCCGTAAAGCAGAATGTTTTCATACATCGCATTACCCAAACAAAGGGAATCATGCTGTTAACTGATGATGAAATCAAAAAGATGGTGGATTTGGCTAAAAACTATAGATGTGAGCTGTTTTTAGCTGTGGGTCCAAGAGCAACATATGATACCTCCGCTACAGTTCAAACTAAAGAGGGAAGTAGGATTGGATATAGGCTAAGAGGTTATGATAATTTAGTTTATGCAATTGAGGATGTTAAGAGGGCCTGCCGGTTGGGAGTTCGTGGAATCCTATTATATGATGAGGGTCTGCTTTGGGCTTTAAATAAAATGAGGGCAGAAGGTGAAATACCAGAAAATGTTCATTTCAAATTATCCGCCCATGCGGGTCACTCAAATCCGGCTTCAGCAAAGCTATTGGAATCTCAGGGACTTGATTCCTTAAATCCCGTAAGGGACTTGCAGATTCCAATGATCGCGGCAATTAGGGATGCATGTGACATGACTATAGATCTTCATACTGAAAATCCAAAATCCACTGGAGGTTTCATAAGGCATTATGAAGTTCCAAAATTTATTAGGGTTGCAGCACCTGTCTATTTAAAAACTGGAGGCTCTGTTGCAGCCAATCATAACTGGGACACCACAGAAAAAGAAGCAATAGCTCGCATAAAACAGGTATTGCTTGTTAAAAGGATGATTGATGAGTATTATCCGGATGCAATTGTTTCTCCAAATGAATCTGATGATTTGTCTATACCTGAGTGATTTTATGGATATTTTAGAGGATATTTCAAAAACCATTATTAAAGCGTCAACCACTCTTTCATGCGATAAATTAAATGCGTTAAGAAGAGCTATCGAAACTGAAGACAATGCTAATGCAAAATGGGCATTGGAACAAATTCTGGAAAACTATCAGGTCGCTCAAAAGACAGAATTTCCTCTATGTGATGATACAGGAATTCCCCATGTCATTATTGAAATCGGTGAAGATAGGGAAATTTCAGGCGAACTTCTAAATCAGATTCATCATGGAATTGCCTTGGGTTTGAATAATCTTCCGGCAAGGCCAATGGCCGTGAAAGGCAATGAAATTGAAAGAATTGAACAAAGTAAAGGTCTATATGAAAGGCCAGGGATGCTTCGCCCGGCATCTATCTTAATTGACAGCGCAAATGACGAGTCCACATACAGAAGGGACATTAGTTCGGATACATTAAATCTACATTTTCTACTTGAAGGGGGAGGACCTGAAATAAGGGCAAAGACATATAGGGTTTATCATAAAAGATCTTTTGAAAATGTAGTGGATGCGGCTTGCGGATGGCTTGAGGAGTCATTGAAAATGTTAGGATGCACTCCTTCAATTCCAGCTATCGGCATTGGAAGAACACATTTTGAGGCAACTTCGCTCCTTTTAAAATCAATTGCTTATGGAAATTTGGATTGCCAAAGTGAACATGAGCGATTTATAACAGATAGGCTAAACCAAACAGGCATAGGGCCGTTAGGTTTCGGCGGAAAGACTACAGTTTTAGGAACATACCTCAATATCGGAAACCAAAGGGCTAGCGGTGTTCGAATAGTGTCAGTAAGGCCGTCATGTTTTGTCGAGCCAAGAGTGGCAACAATAAAATTGTAAATATTTATATATTCATTTAGCTAATTTTTAATTAATAAACAAAAGGGTATGAAAAATGCAAGAAAATAATTTTAGAGTGAATTCGCATTGTTTAAAGACAGCCATTACAAGAGTTGAAACGGATAAAATCGTAACTCGGGGCTATAATCAACGAGATTTGATTGAAAAAATTAGATATAGCGACATGATCTTTTTACTTTTGAAAGGAAGATTGCCTTCACCTGAAGAGGGTAAAATGTTCAATCATGTGTTGGTCTCATTCTGCGATCATGGTGTAACACCACCTAGTACTCAAACCGCTCGCCTTGTAGCATCTTCAGGCTCACCGATGAACTCTGCAGTTGCCGGAGCATTATTGTCTTTTGGACATAAGCATGCGGGAGCTATTGAAAGAGCAATGGAATTATACCAATCAAAAATTTCTTCATTATATATTACTGAAGATTCTGACATCGACAATAAGCAAATTGCCAGTTTGGCTATTGACATATACAATGAATATGTATTGGGTGATAAGAAAATACCTGGATTCGGCCATAGGTATCATAATGTTGATCCGAGAGCCGAAAAATTAATGGAGCTTGCCATAAAGGAAGGTTTTATCGGGCCCCATATCAAATTAGCATTTGCTGTTGAAGATTTAATATATGAGAAAAAGCACATCAGACTCAATGTTGATGGTGCAAATGCAGCAATCCTATCAGATTTGGGTTTTACTCCAGATTTAGGATTGGGTGTGTTTATTGTGGGCAGGATTCCAGGCATAATTGCCCATATTCATGAAGAAAATATGGAAGAAGAGGAATTTAGAAAATTCTGTGATTTAGATGATGTAATTTATAAAAGTGGTAGGTAATATGGAATTTATAGATGTCATTAATGAAAGGTACAGTGTTAGAGGATACTTGGATAAGGAAGTTGAAGACGAGAAATTGGAATATGTCCTAAAAGCGGCCACATTAGCTCCTACAGGGGTAAACTATCAGCCGTTCAAAGTTTATGTGATTGACACTAAAAAACATAAAGATGAACTATCCGAGATTTATGGCGCCAGCTGGTTTGTCGAAGCGCCTTATGTGTTATGTGTTGTATCCCTAAGGGATAAGGCTTGGACAAGGCCTTGGGATGGCAAAAACATTGCAGATATCGATGCAACAATTGTAATGGATCACATGATTCTTGCAGCTACCGACGTAGGTCTTGGAACATGTTATATTGGGGCATTTAAGAAAAATAAGGCTCATCAATTTTTAAACTTGGACGAAAACGAAGAGGCAGTATTGTTCACACCATTAGGCTATGGAAATGCCGAACCTCGTGATACTCCAAGAAAGGAATTGGATGAATTCGTTGTCTATATGGATTAAAATGAAGCTTTATATTTTGGGTGCGGATAATTCAAAGGATATGGAAAACATGTCTCAGGAATTGTCCTTAAAAAAATTCAAACTCCTTGATGAGGACGACACGTTTATTTTATTGAGAAGAAGAAGGGTGGGCAATGTTTTAATCCATGCAGTTTGTTTAATCATTGCATTAGGTTATTTCGCCCCATTGCTCTTTGTAAATGTAGCTTATTTCACATATTCCTATCTATGGGCTTCTCCGCATGTATTGATTACAACAGAAAAGGTCGATGATGAAGGGAATCCTTTAGAGTTCACTAGCATGGATGAAGTATTGAAGAAGGCCACTTCTATTCTATGATTTCATCTACGCTATACTCTTCTATTTTCCTGATTACTAAAGGATTTTTAGAATAGAGATATTCGGATTCTTCACCTATTTTTGCATCAATGAAGACTTTATCAGCACTAGGCTCTGAAAATAAAGTTAGAACATCGCTGATAAATTCATCGTAATCCTTTTGAGCTTGTTCATCACTGAATCCTAAGCGTGGAAGTTCGTCTGTCCAGATGTCGCTTCCGGGTGAGAATTTCCTATCTGTAACTTTGTTGTTTTTAATTTCACCATCCAAGGTTAGTGAAAAATTTTTGTTTAAGATTATCCAAACTGCCCGTTCCATATTGCTAAATTTGTATAAAATGATATAAATATTATGAGATAGATACTAAAAGTAGTGTTATTATGGCAAATGTTAAAATGTTTAAATTATTGGGCGCGGCATTGGCTTTAATGTTGATTGCTTGGGGTTTATCACCAATTTTAAGGCATGAAACCTTAACAAATGATGTTATTGCAACTGCAATCATATTGATACTAATTGGAATTGCATATTTGATAATCATGTATAATCCTAGTTGGACCAAGGCAGTTTTCTTTTTTGAAGGAATTGTTATAAGTGTTGCAGGATATATGTTATTGGATTTTCCATATAATTTAGAGTTAGTTATTGTGGGTCTTATCATTATTGCAATAGCAGTCCTTGCTTATTTGCAGAAGTTACCGCCTAATATTTTGAAATGGTTCTATAGATAAACTATTTTTCTTTTATTCTTTTTTTTGTTTATTCTTTTAATCTAAATTTTATCTTTTAAATACATTTTTTTATTCAAATTTAAATTTCAGCTATTTTTACCAATCTTAAATAGTAAAAGATATATATATTCCCCAACAAAAATAAATACACCATGGTGATTAATTATGGCAGAGATATCAGACGCAATCGCAATGATAAAAAAAGCTGAAGCTGATGCTGAGCAACTTATTATTGATTCACAAGTGCAATCTAAAGATTTGATTGCTGAATCAAGATTAAAGGCGGAGGAAGTTGTTTCCGAAGCTAAAATTGCGGCAGAAGAAGAAGCTAAAAATTCTATTTTTGTGAAAGAAGATGAGGCTAAAAAAGAAGCGCAAACTATTGCTGAAAAGTCCAAAGGCGAAGTTAAAGCCTTAAAAGACAAAGCTATGGCAAATGTTGATGATGCGGCTTCTATTATTGTCAAAAATATATTGTAGTGTGAGTTTATATGTTCAAGACAGCTAGAATGCGTAAAATTAGAATTGTTACACTGGAAAAGTATGTAGCTCCTACAGTGGATGCTCTCCACGAATCAGGGCTCATACAAGTCAGTGATATTTCTGAAAGCATTCAGCAAGATCCTGAATTAGCGGAATTAGTAACTTCTTCAAAAGCTAGTCCTTACACTGGTAAATTATCTTCACTCTTAATGAAAACAAATGGTATATCTGAACTACTAGGAAACTCTTTATCTGAAGGCCATGGGATAAAAGACTTGATAATGTCTTTTGTTAGTCCAGATTTGCCGGTTCAAAAAGAAATTGAAAAGTTAGATACTCCAACATTCATTAAACAAGCTGAAGATACTTTAGCACAAGTTGAGAGTAAAACAAGCGTAATTGAAGAAAAATTATCCGCACTCGACACTGAAACAAGTGAACTACAGTCTAATAAAAGTTTGGCTAATCGTTTATCTAATTTTGACATGGATTTAGCTCTTTTAAAAGATTCTAAGTACACTTCTACTACTGTTGGTAGGATTAACGCTGAATCTGCTTCAGAAATCAAAAATGAATTAAGTAAATTGACAGACGAATTAGAAGTATTTACTGTTCCTATGGATGATGATGACGGAGAGATTATCACCGTAGTGACATTGAAGGAATTTAGTGATGATGTTTATTCAACACTTCGTAAATACGACTTTGAGAAAATTGAAGTAGGTGACGTTGAAGGTACTCCTCAACATATTATTTCAAAAGCTGATTCCAGATTATTAACCATTGAATCAGAACGCGATTCTGTTAAAAAGGAATTAAGAGCAGTTGCTGAACAATGGGATGATGAAATATTGGCTCTCAAAGAACAATTAGAAAATGAAAAAGAAAAGAACGAAATCCTTTCCTCTTTTGTTCAAACTAATGATGCTTATGTACTTGAAGCATGGGTACCTGTTGAAGATACTGAAAAAGTTGAACAAATTGTTGAAAAAAGTTCTGACGGACATTGTGCCTTTGAAACAATTGAAGTTGAAGGTACTGATGATGAAAATGTTCCTATTCTACAACAAAACGGATGGTATGCAAAACCTTTCGAATACCTCGTAGATATGTACGCTCCAGTACGTTACAATGCGATTGATCCAACAATATTTGTTGCGATTACTTTCCCATTCTTCTTCGGTTTCTGTTTAACCGATGCAGTATATGGTTTGGTTGTAGCGGCTATTGGTGTAGTATTATTGAAAGGTGTTGGAAAAATCAAAGAATCAATGCATTCCTTTGGTTGGATCCTAATCTGGTCTGGTCTGTGGGCCGTTGTACTGGGTTTGATAACCAATGGTTTTATCGGGGACTTCCCGGAAAGAATTGCTGGTTTCCGTTTGCCAACCGTATTCGCTCCAGTTGAAGCATTTAAACATCCTGAAACCATTTTAATAATAGCTATTGCTGTTGGTTTAATATACGTTAATATCGGATTTATATTAGGTGCTATTAACAACTTAAGATACGGAAGGACTAAAGAAGCTTTAGGATCCCAAATTTGTTGGTTTGTATTTGAAGCCGGATTAATTTTCCTTGTATTAGGATTTATGATGCCTGCAATCGGCATGATTGGTATGGCATTAGGAGCAATTTTAATAATTGCAGCTATTGGAATATTAATTTGGGCTAATGGTGCATTTGGATTAATGGATATCTTCGGATTCTTGGGTGATGTTTTATCATTTGCTCGTCTTTTAGCATTATGTTTAGCTACAGGCGGTATTGCTATGACCGTAAACATCTTAGCGCAAATGCTTGATCAAATGGTTCCATTTGCAGGAATTGTACTTGCAGTAATCGTATTCATATTTGGTCATATCGCAAACTTCGCTTTCCAAGTGTTAGGTGCATTTATTAACGCTTTACGTCTTAACTATGTAGAGTTCTTCGCACAATTCTTTGAAGAAGGTAGAGGAAAATTCGATGCTTTCAAAGCAAAAAGAACATTTACAAAAATTAAATAAATTAAAAATTTTTCATTTATATCTTAAATTAAATTAAAAAATCAATATTATTTCAAAGGTGAATAAATATGGTAGAAATTGCTTTAGGTACTGCTTTAGCAGCTATTGGTGCTGGAGTAGCAATTGGTTTTGCCGGATTAGGTTCCGGTTTAGGGCAAGGTATGGCAGCTGCTGGTTCTGTAGGTGCAGTTGCAGAAGACAATGACATGTTTGCAAGAGGTATTATTTTCTCTGCATTACCAGAAACTCAGGCTATTTATGGGTTCTTGGTTGCAATCTTATTATTAGTATTCTCAGGATTATTAGGTGGAGGACAAGGATTACCTACCGAAGCAGGTATTGTAGCTATCGGTGTAGGTGCATCCATCGGATTTGCTGGTTTAGGTTCCGGTATGGGACAAGGTATGGCAGCAGCATCCTCTGTCGGTGCTATTGTAGAAGACAATGATATGTTTGCTCGTGGTATTATTTTCTCAGCGTTACCAGAGACACAAGCTATTTACGGTTTCTTGATTGCTATTTTACTTATGGTATTCGGTGGAATCTTAGGTTAAGGAGGCAATTTATATGAGCTCAGGCACAGATAAAATTGTTTCAAGCATTATGTCTGAAGCCCAAGGGAAAGCTGATGTAATCATTCAAGATGCTAATGCAGAAGTTTCAGCAATCCAAGCAAAAGCTGAAAAGACTGCTGAAGTGGAAGCAACAAAAATTAAAGAAAACGGTAAAAAACAATCTGAGATGAGATATCAGCAAATTATCTCTGAAGCTAAGATGAATGCTCGTAGAGCAAAATTAGACGCTAAAGAAGATGTTATCGAAGCGGCTTTTAGTCAAGCTACTGGTGAGCTAAAAGAAAAGGCCGCTGAAGGTGGCGACGAATATAAGAATTCATTAAGTAAAATGATTAAAGAAGCTGCTGATGAACTCGGCAGTGATGATTTAATTATTCAATTAAATGAAGCTGACACAAACGCATTTAAAGAAGGAATATCCTCAGGAGATTCTTTTGAAATAGAAGGAATCAAATTCAAATTAGGCGAACCAATCGATGTTATTGGTGGAGCTGTATTGAAAACAAGCAATGGGGATATTGAAGTAAATAATACTATTGAAGCAAGATTAGAAAGATATAAAAGTATCTTACGTAGTGAAGTTGCTGACGTTTTATTTAAATAATTAGGAGGATAAATTATGGCAGATGAAATTGCTACCTTAATAAGTTCTGTAGGACTTACACAAGACACTTTCCTAGTCTTTTGTGTTATTGCATTGCTTGTTGTTGGTGCAGTAGTCGTAATCATTACATCTAGACCAATTTTGGACATTTATCCTTATCTTAATCCAAGTGCAAGAGTAAGAGCCAGAAAAGGAAGATTATTTGACGAAAAACAAATTTCTGAAATTGTTGAAACCAGCAATGTCGAAGAAGTTGAAAACTATCTCAAAGGTATTCCTGAATATGCGGATGTTTTAGACGAATATCCACTTGACAAAGCTTTAGATGTTGAACGTGCTAATACTTATGACTTTGTTGCAAGATTAGCTCCTAAAGATATTAAAGATCCTTTTGTTGTAATGTCTAAAAAGGCTGACATTGATAATATCAAAAGTCTTTTAACTGCAAAAGAAGTAGGTCTTTCCGCTGAAGAAACCAAAGAATTATTAATTCCTTGCGGATCTTTATACAGCGATTTGGAATCTTTAGTCGATGCTGAAAGTGTAACTGATATTGTTACAAGTTTAGACGGCACTGAATATGCTCAAGCTTTAGAAGATGCTCTTCCACAATATGAAGACACTAATATGGTTCTTCCGTTAGAATCTGCATTAGATAAATATTATTTAAGCAAATTACTACGTTCCACTGATGTTCCTTCTGATGAAAATAAACAAATTTTATATTCCTATGTTGGAACTCAAGTTGATGTAGCTAATCTTAAACTAATTATAAGGGCTAAAGAAGATGGCCTTGATTATGATGCAATCTCTCCTTATATATTAGAAGAAGGATACCAATTACGTGAATGGAAACTTAAAGATTTAATGGAATCCCCTGATGTTACAAACGTAATATCCGGATTGGAAGGAACAAAATATGCTGAAGCTTTGACTGATGCAATGCCTGTTTACAATGAAACAGGTTCTGTTGCAGTATTTGAAAAAGCATTGGATGTTTACGCTTCCGATTATTCAAAATCTTTAGCTGTTAAAAAACCATTAGGTATTGGTCCAATTATTGGTTATTTAAGTCAAAAAGAAAACGAAATTAAAAATTTAAAAATTATTGCAAGAGCGAAAAGAGAAGCAGACTTCCCTAATTCTAAAATCATGGAGATGTTAATATGAGTTCAGTAGCAATTATTGGTGATATTGACACTGTATCTGGATTTAGACTTGGTGGTGTCAAGAAGGCAGAAGTAGTCAATACTTCTGAAGAAGCTATTGCAGCTTTTGATAAATTTTTAGAAGACGAGATTTCAATTATTATCATAACACAGTTAATGGCAAATGAAATAAGAGAGCATATTAATAGGAAAATTGGTTCTGATGTATTACCAATGATAATTGAAATACCTGATAAAGATGGGTCCGCAGGAGGATCATCTGATCAAATAAATGACCTTATTAAAAGAGTTATCGGGGTAGAGATGGTTAAATGATTATTGAAGGAAATATTATTAAG
>NZ_JBGUIH010000020.1:0-8741 GCF_045112895.1 Methanobrevibacter sp.
ATTTTTATAATCCATTTTGACACCGACAGAACCGGTACCAAGAGGTATTGGTTGTCCAATAATAATATTTTCGATGATACCTGTTAAATCATCCACTTCACCGCGAATACTTGCGTGGAGTAAATGTTTACCAGTTTCTTCAAAAGCTGCACGAGCTAAAACACTTGATTTTTCACCACTAATACCATGTCTTCCAATGGATTTGACAACGCCCTCAGAAGTCATGATATCGGCAACTAACATAATATGTCTTACATCAACACTAAGACCTTGTTCTGAAAGGGTATTTTGAGCTTCGTTAATAATAGATTGACGAGCCGCTTCAATACCTAAAACTTCACCGATTTCGTGAATGTTGTTAGTGGTAGTCCTTACTTTGTCAATACCTTCCATATTAAGAACTTCCTTAAGGTTTGACCCTTCAGTGTGTATGATCCATTCTTCATCACGACGAATGATGACCCTACCTATATTTTTGATACCACTAATCTGTAAATCACGGAATTTATCCGCTAAAAGACGAAGTTCACGTATTACAAAGTCAGTGTTAGGTTTATTTGATGAAATAGTGACTGAATCACCGGAAATAACAACATCTTTTTTAAATGTTTTTTCAATGATAGCATTGATGTTATCTCTGTTGAGTCTTTTCTCTGCAATTTTCTTATTGTCCAAAACCGCTTCAACTTCCATTGTTCCATAGTTTAAATTGAAGTCCGCAAGGATATCATTTATAGTACTTTTACCAATTTTATTAGCCAAAGTCCTTACAAATTCTTCATCATTGCGCTTGTCTTCATCAAAATAAATGTCCATTGTAGGAGTTTTGATTTTTTCTCTTGCATCAACAATTTCTATAAGTCTTGGAAGACCCAATGTTACGTTTAACTCAGTTACCCCTGCATAGTGAAAAGTACGCATTGTCATTTGAGTACCAGGTTCACCTACAGATTGTGCAGCTACTGTTCCAACAGCCTCTCCAGCTTCAACATGAGCTCGGTCATAGGCCTTTTTAAGCTTCAATATAAGTTTTCTTAATTCATCATCAGTTAAGTCTCTACTGATATAATGTTCAGCTAAATCTTCGATATAACTACTTTTAAAATCGATGTTAAGATTTTCTGTCTCATTAATCTCAGCAATCATTTCATTAATTTTAGTTATAATTTCATCCATAGTTACACCTAATTACCCATTCTTATTTCATCAATAAGTTTGTCTAAGTTTGCTGGTTTACCAAAGTCACTTTTTGCAGGGTCAACACCGTCTTCACCAAACATAGTTTGAATAACATTACCTTGATTATCAGTAACAAGTCCTGATGGCTTGACTTGTAAATCCTGAAGTGCGTTTACAAGTCTTCTTTGCATATAACCGGATTGTGCTGTACGAATCGCTGTATCTACAAGACCTTCCCTTCCTCCCATTGCGTGGAAGAAGAACTCAATTGGGTCGAGTCCGGATTTATAACTTGAGTGAACAAATCCTTTTGCTTTTGCCCCTAACTCACCTTTCTTGAAGTGAGGCAAGGTTCTGTTGATGTATCCTCTTTCGATACGTCCACCCCTAACCGCTTGCTGACCTACACAAGCAGTAATCTGAGTAAGGTTCAACATGGATGCCCTTGCACCAGTACGTGCCATTACTACAGAGTGGTTTTCAACAGCCATTACATGATCGTATGGATCATCAGGGTATTGTTTACCCATGTTAAGGTAATGTTCAGCGATTTGACCAGACATGTCCCTAGCTTCCCCAAGAACTTGCATGATTTTCATCTCTAAAGTTTCAGCTAAACTTCTACCTGGTAAAGCTTCAAGATAACCTTCTTCATAAGCTTCAACAAGTTTGTCTACTTCATCCATCTTATTATTCAAGTGCTCATTAATACGATCTTGAGCTTCTTCAGGAATTTCCTCATCATTTAAGGAAGTTGTAATTCCTGTTTTCATAATTCCGCAGATAGCCAAATCAGTGGATCTGTCTAAGAATTCCTTAGCTCTTCCAGGACCGTATTCTTTAACAATTTTATCTAAGATTTTACCTGAGAAAGATCCATATGCGCTTTCATCTATTACACCCTGTTTGAGAATACCGTTTTCAATAACAACTTTAGCATCCTCAGCAGGATAAACGACAGGACATTTGGAAATTTCAGCACTATAGGATAAGTTTAAATCATTAGGTAATAATAAAGAGAACAATTCTTTACCTGTCCATTTTTCACCTTTATCTTTATAAATGAATGAATCCTCACTGAAATCAGGGTCATATTTTAAAATCCATTGATTGGATTTGAATTCAGGTATTTTGAGGTGAGATTTTCTGATAATTTGTAAAGCTTGTTCTTCAGTGAATTCAACACCATCACGAGTTAAAAGGTATGCACCAGAAATGTGGTCGTGAATAGCACCGATAATAGGTCCACCAAACCTTGGAGATAAGATGTGTTCCTGTACACGCATCAATGATTTTGCCTCAGCACGAGACTCATCAGTTTGGAAAACGTGCATGTTCATTTCGTCCCCATCGAAGTCTGCATTGTATGGAGGACATACACATAAGTTTAACCTGAAAGTCTTGTAAGGCAAGACTCTTACCTCATGTGCCATCATACTCATTCTGTGAAGGGAAGGTTGACGATTGAATAAAACCATGTCTCCATCTTTTAAATGTCTTTCAATGATAAAACCTGGTTCTAACTGCTCAAGAATAAACTCTTTAGTATCATCGGTGACTCTCCTTTTAGTGTCACCGTTGATTACATAGTTTGCACCAGGGTGAACGTCAGGACCGTTTTCGATGTACTTTCTCATTTCATCGATGTTCCATTCGTTTACATAAACCGGCACGGTTACTTCTTTTGCAATCATTTCAGGAACTCCAACCTCATTAATACTGATGTTTGGATCCGGAGAGATTACAGTACGTGCTGAGAAGTTAACCCTTTTACCAGAGAGGTTTGAACGGAACCTTCCTTCTTTACCTTTTAATCTTTGAGTTAATGTTTTGAGTGGCCTACCTGACCTGTGTCTTGCAGGAGGAACACCACTAGCTTCGTTGTCAAAGTAAGTTGTTACATGGTATTGGAGCAATTCCCATAAATCTTCAACAATCAATTGCGGAGCTCCGGCTTCCATGTTTTCAAGTAAACGTTGATTAATACGTAAAATATCTACAAGTTTGTGAGTCAAGTCGTCTTCAGACCTTTCACCAGTATCCAGGATAATTGAAGGCCTTACGGTTACAGGCGGGACCGGAAGTACTGTCAATACTAACCATTCAGGTCTTGCAACTTCAGGATTAACACCTAAAACCAATGAATCTTCATCAGTTATTTTTTCAAGTCTTTCACGAACTTCGGATGCTGTTAATTTATAATCTTCAATTAATCCGTTATTGTCCACAATACTTTTGAAGATATTATTTAATTGAGTATTTGTCAATTCATAAGATGCGTCGATATCTTCTTCAAGGTCCAAGATATCTATAATTTCATCAACATTGTGTAAATGTTCGCATAAAAGTTCAATCAAATTACTGTTAATCAATAATCTATTTTTAAAGTATTCTTCTTTATTTTCAGCTATTTCTCTGGATATTGGTCCAATTTCAGCGATAGAAACATTTTCAGAAGACATTTCTTCATTGAATACTTTCTTAAATTCACAAAGTGGATTAATACGTTGAACCATTGAAACAGGTTTATCAAGGATGATCTTATCTTGAATGGTACCACAATGAGGGCATTCTTCACATTCTGATTTATTAGCCAAATTATATATTTCTTTGAGAATGCCGTTTAGATTTTCACTATCTTCTTGAAGTTCCATGATTTTTTGAGTGTACTCCTTAACTTGATCATCGGTTAAAAGAGCACGGCCACATTCATTACAGGTGGAACGCAAAATCTTGTGGATTACATCCCCAAAACCAACATGAATAACAGGTCTAGCTAATTCGATACTACCGAAATGCCCTTGACAAACTCCTCCTTTAGAACCACAAGTCCTACAAACCAAACTAGGATCGATAATACCTAAACGAGGATCCATTAAACCCTTTTCAATAGGAAATCCGTCATCACCATAAGTATCCGGATACTCAACAGTGACTACAGACATCTTACGAATATCCTCAGGAGACATTAAACCAAAATTAATTTTGTTAATTTTTTTAATAAATGCTTTCATGTATTAACTCCTTTAATAAATCTAATTATGCTTTGTCTCCTAAAATTAATTTAGGGAAAATACATAAACTCTTAAGTTCGTCCAATAATAATTTAAATGCGTATGAAATTTCAACAGGGTATGTCTCTACATCACCACAGATTGGGCAGTATTTTTTATTTTTATTCTTATCATATACAGCCAACATACCACAGTTGTCACAGACAATTGCTTCATATTTGTCGGATTCATCAAGTAACCTTTCTTTTAAGGTTAATGCTGCACCGTGTGCAATAAGACAGTCTCTTTCCATTTCTCCAAATCTTAAACCACCTTCACGTGCTCTACCTTCTGTAGGTTGGCGTGTAAGTACTTGTACTGGACCTCTGGAACGAGCATAAACTTTATCAGTTGTCATGTGATGTAATTTTTGATAATATGCAACACCTACGAAGATCTCTGCATCGAGTCTTTCACCAGTCACTCCGCTGTATAGAGATTCGCAACCTGCAGATTCAAATCCGTTATTAATTAGTTGATTTTTGATTTCATCTTCAAGGGTTTCATTGAATGGAGTTGCATCGATACGTTTACCTTCAAGACATCCTGCTTTACCCGCAACCATCTCAAGCACCTGTCCAATAGACATCCTGGATGGAATAGCGTGAGGGTTGACTATTAAATCCGGCACAACACCAAATTCAGTGAATGGAATATCTTCAGGAGATAATATTAAACCGACAACACCTTTCTGACCGTGCCTGGATGCGAATTTATCACCGAATTCAGGTTGTCTTGTATCTCTTACTCTAATTTTGGCTAATCTGGAACCTTCAACGGTTTCTGATAAAAGAACTGCATCAACAATACCTTTTTCACCGTGTCTTACAGTTACAGAAGTTTCTCTTCTTCTATCTGCAACAGTACCGAAATCTTCTTCCAAGAATCTTGGAGGGGAAGTTTTTCCTATTAACACATCTCCAGATTTAACCTCTGATTCCGGATTTACAACACCATCATCATCTAAGTTTCTGTAAGCATCTTCAGATCTGTAACCCTTGATGTTTTTATCAGGCACTTCAAATCTGTCCACTTGACCACCAGCATATCTTTTCTCTGAAGTGTCGTAAGCCCTGAAGAATGAAGACCTTGCTAATCCTCTTTCTAAAGCAGCCTTGTTTATAACCATTGCGTCTTCCATGTTATATCCTTCGTAAGACATTAATGCCACAACAAAGTTTTGACCGGATGGCCTTAAATCGTAATTAGTTGAATCGATGATACGTGTTTTTACAATAGGGGTTTGAGGGTGGTGTAACAGGTGCGCCCTAGTATCAGTACGTAATGCATAGTTAGATACATATAATCCTAAAGCCTGTTTTGTCATACCTGCTTCCATTGTGTTCCTTGGAGAGGAGTTGTGATCTGAGAATGGAATAATACCTGCACAAATACCGAGCATTGTGGCAGGGTCGATTTCCAAGTGAGTGTGCTCTTCATTTAAATCCGCCAAGGTCATGGCAATGTATGAGTTTTCTTCCTCTTCAGCATCCAAGTATTCAATAAGTCCATCATTAATTAAATCATCCCATTTTAATTTGCCGTTAGCTACTTTGTTTAAGTGCTCTTCTCTTAAAAGAGGGATTCCTTCTTTAACAATGATTAACGGCCTTCTTGCTCTACCAGGATCATTGAATATGTATATCTCATCATTATCTTCATAATAGGTAATGTTCATTTCATGAGAAACTTCGCCTTTCCTTCTTTTTTCTCTCATTTCTTGAGTAAATTCAACAGGATTTCTGCAGTAACCCTTAAGTTCCCCATTAAGATAAATTTTAGTTTGCGGAACTTCTTCCTCAATAATATTTTCCTCAACATCAGTTTCAGGCTCAATCTCATCATCAGCCTCTTCAACAGACTCAATAGCTACTTCCTCAACCTCAGTTTCAGGCTCAATAGCTACTTCCTCAACTTCGAATTCAGGCTCAATTTCATCTTCAATGGATTCACCTTCATCGGCAAGTTCGACAGTTTCTTTTTCAAGAGGCTCAATCTCACCATCAGAAATAGCTTTTTCTTCAATTTCGGTTTCTATTTCATCAACTTTTTGAGAGACTTTTTCTTCAATAAATTCTTTTAATTCAGGCAAATCTTTTTTAAGTGATTTCCATTTAGCTCTACGTTTATCTCTTTTAAATGGAACATATAAACTGTCATCTTCTTTCAATTCATCATCATCAAAATAGGTTTTGATATGCTCAACATGCTCTTCAATTTTTTCCAAGGTCTTTTCATCAGCAGATAGTCTTGCTTCTTCAATGACCTCTTTAACATCTTTAAAAGGAGCTAATCTTTCAAAACCAAAATAATAAAATGCCTTTTTCTCTTCAGTAGTAGGTTTTTTATAATTATCAGACAACATTTCACCTCCCTTAAATCAACTCGACATCCATTTGTTCAATTACATCAATAATCTGTTGTTCATCGGAACCTTCTGAAATATTACACAATAAAGCTAAGTTCTTTACCAGGCCACAGTTAGGTCCTTCCGGAGTTTCGTTCGGACATATTTTACCAAATTGAGTTGGGTGCAAATCTCTTGCTTCAAAGTGAGGTTGACTTCTAGTTAATGGGGATACAACACGCCTTAAGTGAGAAAGGGTACCCATATAACTTGTCCTGTCTAATAACTGACTTACACCAGCTCTTCCACCAACCCAGTTTCCTGTAGCAATAGCATGTTTAATATTTTCAGTCAAAACATCACTACGAACAGCCTGCTTAATGGAAAGCTCTTTACCACGAGAAAGACTTCTTTCAAGTTGGTAACTCATATCTCTTGTTAAATTAGTGAAAGCCACCCTAAATAAGTCTTCCATTAAATCTCCAGATACTCTAAGTCTTTTATTAGTGTAATGGTCTTTATCGTGAGGTTTTCTTTTTTCTTCAATAACTTCCAACAACATTTCAGTCATTTCAGCTAAATAAATCGCCTTATCAATACACCTTTCCTCTTCAGTACCCATATGAGGCAATAAATAACGATTTATGACATCTTTAGCACGTCTGTAACGATAATCTTTTGGCATGTTTTTGGCTACTCTATTACCGATGTATTTGATAGCCGCATCTTGCAAGTGTTGTCTTACTTCATCCCTGTCTCCATTTTTGATGACTGACTGATCTATGAACTTATCCAATTCCTCTTGTGAAACTTGAATATCGTCCGCAATCATCATTTGGAAGTTGTTGTCTTTTGAAATCGCTTCAATAATATCTTTATCAGTGGACAAACCAAGTGCCCTTAATAATACAACTAATGGAATTTCCCCTGGAAGGTATGGGAAGGAAATTCTTAAAAATGCTTTATTTTTACGTGGTTTTTTATATTCTAAAGTAATTCTGGCTCTGAAACCACTCTTAATTGAAGTTACAACAGCTTTTGCATGTCTTTCTTCAACTTCGCCGATACGTTCAAGAATAATTTTGTTTGGAGCGATTTCTTCCATTGTTACAACAGCCCTTTCAGAACCGTTTACAATGAAGTATCCTCCTAAATCTTGAGGGTCTTCGTGCTTTTCAATTAATTCCTCATCACTTAGACCATTGAGATGGCAAATATCAGATTTGAGCATTACCGGCAATTCACCGATATATACTTCTTCTAAAGGATTATCTTCTCCTTCTTCATTTAATGCCATTTCAAGATACATATCTGCAGAATAGTTTAAATTTCTAAGTCTTGCTTCAGTAGGGTCAATCTCGCTTCTAGAACCATCCGCCTCTTTATTGGATGGTTTTTCGATGCGTACTTTCCCTGTCTTTAAAGTGTATTTACCATCATCCAAACTAATCGGATCAGTAATATCAATGATATTCTGAATCCTATTGTTTACAAAATCATTGTATGATTTTATATGATGGTCCACTAAGTCATATTTATCGAAAAATGCATCAACTAATTTCCAATTATTCTCTGTCATGGACATCCTCCAACATTACGTAACGCAATAAAAATAATTAACTAAATAAAAATAAAAAGGAAACAACCTAATAACTAATTCATTTAATCATTATTCTTAATTTACTCCTAACTATCTCATTTAAGATAATTCCTCTCAAACTAAGTTCAAATTTATTATAATGAATTTCTAAAAAACAAAAAAATACAGAAATTATACTATATTAAATTTCACCAATTCTAAAATTATATTTAATTGACATTAAAGTTCAACAATCCTATAAGTAATAAATTCACCCGCGGTTTGACTTTTACGAGTAATTCTTAAAATATTACCTGGTTCAGCACCAATAGATTTTGCAACAGGATCATTGACTTTAATTTTAGGAAGATCTTTAAAATCATAATCCACATCGCTAAATTCGTTTGAAATTTCTTCTTCAGTCATGATTTCATGTTTTGGTACAAGCATATGCTCTTGAATATCAAATTCACTTTTCAAATTAATTTCCTCCAACTAGAAAAGTTAAAATATAAAATTAGAAACAGGCCTGACGGGAATTGAACCCGCGGCCGCTTGGTTAAAAGCCAAGCGCTCTGCCAGA
>NZ_JBGUIH010000021.1:0-33368 GCF_045112895.1 Methanobrevibacter sp.
TACTCCTCTTACAGTCATGAATTTCTTACCTTTAGCTTTATAAGCATGCCATTTTTTACCAGCTTTAAGGAATGGTTTATCTTTTCTACCTCCACCAGCTACAACACCGATACTAGCACGGCAGTTAGGATTCAAGTATTTTAATTCCCCTGATGGTAATTCAACAACAGTTTGGTTAGCATCATGAGTTACAACATTAGCATAAGTTCCAGAAGATCTTACAAAACGACCACCGTCTCCAGGTGTGTTTTCGATATCGTAAATTGGAGTACCTTCAGGAATTTCAGCAAGAGGTAATGTATTACCGAATTTAATAGGAGCAGAAATACCGCATTCAATTTCATCGCCGACTTGAATGCTTTCAGGTGCTAAGATATATTTCTTTTCACCATTTTCGAATTTTACTTCTGCAATAGGAGCGGTTCTTGCTGGGTCATGTACAATATCAATGACTTTACCTTTGATACTTCCTTCTTTTTCTAATGCATCGTAAGATCTGTATTTAATTTTATCTTTAAAACGATGAGAAGCAACACGGTGAGCAGGAGTTCCTCTTCCTCTTCTTTGATGAATTAATCGTTTTCCCATTCAAATTCCTCCTTAGAATACTCCTATCCTGACAGCAAGTTCTTCTGCCATTTCTTCTTCAACAAGTTTGATAAATGCTACTTTTTCACCTTTAGGTGTAATATGAGTATTGACTTTTGCTACTTGTTCTCCGTATAACTCTTCAAATGCCCTTTTGATTTGACCTTTGTTAGCAGTACGGCGTACAACAAAAGTAATCTCATTATTTAAATCAATAAGATTCATGGTTTTTTCAGTAACATGAGGTTTAATAATAATTGAGTAAGCATCCATAATAATCACCTATTTTCCAAATTATTGGAATAAACCTCCTAACTTTTCAACAGCTGATTTAGTGTAAATAGTGAGTCTTCCTGGGTGAGTACCTGGTGCTAATAATTCAGCATTTAAATTTTCAGCAACAACGACATCTACACCAGCGTGGTTTCTAGCACCTAAAGAGATGCCTTTGTCTTCACCAACGACTACAAGAGGTCCTTTTACTTTTTTGTATTTTCTTCCTCTGGTTTTACCTCTACCAGCTCTTATTCTTTTACCTTCTTTGGCACGGATGACATCATCATAAACTCCTAAACTTTGGAAGATTTCACGAGTTTGTTTAGCAGTTTTTACAGCTTCGATTTCATCTTCAACAATGATAGGTACTTGTTCTAAATCTGCAACTTTGTGACCTCTGTTTTCAACAATTTCTTTGTCAGTAGTTGCTGCAACAGCAGATCTGATAGCAAATCTTCTTTCTTTTATGTTGATTTTTTCATGATGATTTTTCTCAGCTCTAGTAGGATGTGCTTGTCTACCGCCGATTGCCATTGGTACGAAAGCTGCTCTTGAACCGTTTTTAATCCTTGGTACTCTTGCAGTTCCTCTGCCTGAACCCCATCCTTTAGCGGAAGTTCTTTTACCTGCCATAGGGTCATTACCCCATGGTTGTACTCTAGCAGATTGTGCAGAAAGTACAGCTCTTTTGATTAAATCCGGTCTGTAAACTTCATCAAAAATAGCTGGAAGTTCAATTTCTTCTTTTACTTCCCCATTAATAGAATAAACATTAACTTTCATGATTATACCCCTTGTTTAGATTTTGTACTTATGTAATTAATTTGAGGTATATCCTCAGCTTTATTATTAGGTCTAATAGGCTGTCTTAAGATTACCAATCTTTTGGAAGGTCCTGGAAGTGAACCTTTAACTAAGACGTAATCGTTTTTGACAAGTCCGTATTTTACGAATCCACCATCTGGGTTGATTTGATCAACTTCATCAGCTGATGCAATTTTTAGAATCCTTTTATTGAATTCAGTCCTTTTGTGGTATCCCATTTGACCTGCTTGAGCTACAGTCCACATGGTTCTTCTAGGTGTCCAAGGTCCGATAGAACCTACGTGTCTACCTTTACCTGCTCTAACAGCTTTACCGTATTGGATTCTAATTCCCCATCTTTTTACTACACCCTGGAATCCTTTTCCTTTTGTAGTTGCAATTGCATCAACAAATTCTCCTTCGTTGAAGATTTCGCTAGCTTTTACTTCATTACCTAATAATTCCAATGCAGTATTTAATTTTTCTTCAGGATTGGATCCTCCAATACCACATTCAAATATGTCTGGTTTTTTCTTAGGTACGCTAGTTACTTTTGGATTGGTGTGTACTAATACCCTAATTTCTTCTGTGTTGTCTAATGCACCTTGTATTTTTGCAATAGCTTCAGATTTATTGTACTCTTTAGGAAGAGAAATTTTCCTAGAAAGTTCTTCATCTAAATTGTCTGCAAGAACTTCGGTGATAACTTTCAATCCACGAGAAGTTTTTTCATAAGCTCTAATTCCCATTACAACGACCGGAGGCACTTCCAATACAGTAACTGGAGTAAAAACGTCCATACCATTAGTTGGAGAGTTTTTATCAGTATCAGTGACTAAAGCATGAGTCATACCGACTTTATAACCTGCGAGGCCGAGTAATTTTGGTTCATCAATTTGAGGCCAAGACTTTACTCTAGGGGTTTCTTTAGCTGCTCTTTTCCTTGGACTAAAAGCAACAGACCCTTTTCTTGGCTGGTGATGTCTTACCATTTAATTTAACCTCCTTCTTAATATTTTTCCTTATTTTTTAAATTATTTTAATTTTTTTTAGATTAATAGCTAATTAAATAACTATTAACGAATTTTGATAAAATTATAATAAATATAACCTCATCGAATTAATAAATAGCTATAATATAAATTATAACTAGATAAATATTAAATTTCAATATATTCCATCGAGTTTAATCCAATTGAAGCACAATGAAGAATATATCCAATGTATAAATCATTCTGCGCTAAGATAATTTTTAGGAGAGTCCTAAAAATATCAATGTATAAAAAGTTGAGCAAGTTATCTATTAGAGTGTAAAACTAATAAATTAAGAGAATTAAAATCTCATAAAGTTAAATAAAGAAAGTGTAGCGACAACAGCCTCTTCAGTCCTAACAGTTTCAGTACCCTGATTAGGAATAGTATTTAATTTAACCAAATCCCAATTCGGATTGGAAACATCTTCTTGAATTGAAGAATAAGGGCCACCAAATAAAATAGCAATACTTTTAGATTCATCTACTTTAGGTTTTAATTCATCAAAAATAGAATCAATATAATCTCCATATCTTGTAGTTTCAACAACAAGATCAGGTTTAATTAATTTTAAGCTATTTTTAAGACTCTTATTAGAGGACATTACATTATATCCCCAGTAAATGTCATCTGGTTTATCAGGTGTGACTATTACTTCTTTCTTAGCAATCTTAGTAATCTTAAAGTCAAAAATTCTTTTGACTGAAAGTTGCTCTTTACAGAATGCAAGTTTATCCATACCTATATCCACAAAAGTTCCTTTCTTATTTCTTTTAACAGTAAACCCTTGCCTATAATCCCCCACGTCTGGTTGATTATTAACAGGATGATGAGGAGTCCTAAGTGGTGGGAGAATTCCAACATGCTTCAATTCTGACCTTATAGGAAATGCCTTTTTCCTCAAGTACTGAGGGGTATTCATATAATTCAAAATTTCTGCAATAAATTCCCCGTCCATTTCTCCGTCTTCGTTTTTAACATGGTCATCATTGTAAATAACCACATTATCTGCTTGAAAAATAGCCAACGCTCTTCCCAAAATACCTACTTTATAAGTACGAATTTTAAGATCTTTAGACTCAGAAAGAAATGAGTTTGGAATAAATATAGATAGCTCATCTTTATACATTACCTTAAATTATATAAAATAAAGTATATAAAGATTACCCTACATTTACATAGCTATCACTAAATAGACTTACACATTTACAAAATATTATATCAATTATAATATCCGTAGCTTCTTTTTTATGCTACCAACTTTTTTATACTCAGAGAATATATTAATATAAAATATAGACTATCCACTATATAAATGTATTGTTTTTATGGTCAAAAATAGTGGAAAAATGAAATTTTTAAAAAATTAAACGATTATAGAATTGCCCTAATGACTATTACATCAACAATTTGCTTTTCTTTGTTGTGAAAATCATATATTTTCGGAATTGGGAATTTATATCTGAATATATGGGTTATTTCCAAATTATTATCTTCATAGAAATCTATTAAAAACTCCTCGGTTGATGCCATATGAAATGAATATAGGACATCTGTATCAAGTTCGACAGCCTTTTTAACAAATTTTAAATCTTGGCCCTTATCCGCTTTTCTTTGAGAACCGAAAGGAGGATTTTGAAATAAGGTATCTGCATTTGACGATTCATCAAATTCATCAATATCGCTGACAATGAACTTTACATTATCCAACTTTAATTTTCCTGAAACCTCACGGGCCAATCTAATGGAATCTTCATCAACATCTACACCGGTTGATGAATTTGCACCCATCAATGCAGATCCGATAGCGAAAATTCCAGTGCCGCAACCCAAATCCAAAATATTCCTATCTTCAATATCACCCAATGAAAACGCATTCCATATTAAATCGGATGCGATGACGGACGGAGTAGTGTACTGTTCAAGACCCACCTTAGGTTTTGGATGGGATGGAATATTTTGAAGTTTCATTTCTAAATGTTTTTTACGAGTAATTTTTTTCATCTAATCAAATAATTAATATATCATTTATTATATAATTATATTATTAATGAAAAATTACTTTGAGGTTTCATATGTTTGAAAAAGTATTAGTTGCAAATAGAGGAGAAATCGCAATAAGAGTTATGCGAGCTTGTCGTGAACTCGACATTAAAAGCGTGGCCATTTACTCTGATGCAGACAGTACTTCTCTTTATACAAATTATGCAGATGAAAGCTACCCATTAGGAAATCCTTCCCCTGCTAAATCTTATTTGAATATTGAGAAAATTATAGGCATCGCACTTGAATCAGGTGCTGATGCAATTCACCCAGGTTATGGATTTCTAGCTGAAAACTCCAAATTCGGAGAAGAATGTGAAAAAAATGGAATAAAACTCATTGGACCAAGCGGAGACGTAATCAATAAGATGGGAGACAAAATCACATCAAAGGCCCTTATGAAAAAAGCAGGAGTCCCAGTCATTGAAGGAACACCTGAAGGTGTGACAGACATTGAAGAAGCAAAAGAAATAGCTCGTCAAATCGGTTATCCTGTAATTGTAAAGGCTTCCGCCGGTGGTGGAGGTATTGGTATGCGTGCAGTTTATGAAGAAGATGAACTTGTACGTGCAATTGAATCTACACAATCAGTCGCTTCAACCAACTTTGGAGACTCAACAGTATTCATTGAAAAATACCTTGAAAAACCACGTCACATTGAATTCCAGCTCTTGGCCGACGAACATGGAAATGTTATTCATGTCGGCGATAGGGAATGTTCCATCCAAAGAAGACATCAAAAGCTTCTAGAGGAAGCGCCTTCTCCGATTATGACTGAAGAGTTAAGGGAAGAAATGGGTGGAAGCGCCGTTAAAGCTGCGGAATATATCGGATACAAAAGTGCCGGAACCGTTGAATTCCTATACGATAACGGAGAATATTACTTCCTTGAAATGAATACTCGTATTCAAGTAGAACACCCAATTACTGAACTTGTTACAAACACCGATTTGATTAAAGAACAAATCAAAATAGCCAATGGCGATGAATTGAGCTATGTGCAAAATGACATTCAAGTAAGGGGACATGCTATCGAATGCCGTATCAATGCAGAGGATCCTCTTAATGACTTTGCACCAAATCCTGGTAAAATTACAGGTTACAGGTCTCCTGGAGGCCCGGGCGTACGTTTAGATAGTGGAGTATATATGAATTATACAATTCCAACATTCTATGATTCTATGATTTCAAAATTAATCACCTATGGAAGAAATAGAAATGATGCAATTGACAGAATGAAAAGAGCATTGAGCGAATACATCATTTTAGGCGTCAAAACAACAATTCCATTCCATAAAGCAATTATGAGAAATCCTAATTTCATTTCCGGTGATTTGAACACCCACTTCATCGACACCTATAAAAAAGGTATTGAAGCTGAAATGCAAAATGTCATAGAAGAGGATATGGAATATGTAAACAGACTCAAATCAACATTTATGCCAGGTAAAAAGATAGCTGCCATTTCTGCTGCTGTTGGATCTTATCAGAACATGGCTAAACATAAACACATGCAGAAGAAATAGACTTGGGGATTTTTAAATGAAAGAAGAAATTATTAGACTGTTAAAAAAAGAAGGAAAACTTTCAGATGAAGCAATTGATGAGATACAACAAATGGAAATTAATGATTTTGCAAATTTTGTTAAGGAACTCGGAATGCAAGAAACATCATACATCAACGCTTTGGAGATTTCACAGGATTTAAATACCCAATATATTGGAAAAACTTTATATGTCTTCAAAGAAGTAAGTTCCACAAACACAGTAGCAAAATTCTTGTCAATGAATGATGTTGAAGACGGCAGCGTAATCATATCTGAAAAGCAAACCGCCGCAAGAGGCAGATCTGGAAAGGGATGGGAATCCCCGATAGGTGGCGTATGGTTATCAATTGTGTTGAATCCTCATGTCGACCACTCAAAACTTCCTCTCATTACACTAGCAACAGGTGTTGCAGTTGCAAAAACACTTGAAAAAATCGGTGTTGAAAATCCGGAAATCAAATGGCCAAATGACATAATGATAAATGGCAAAAAGGTCTGCGGAATATTGACTGAAGCAGTAACCAAATTCAATACCATTGAAAATGTTATTATTGGAGTGGGTATTGATGCAAACTTGGACATTGACCAGTTCCCTGAAGAATTGAAAGCAGGTACAACAACACTTGAAAAAGAGCTTGGAAGGAAAGGAAGTGAAAATCTTTTAATTAAAATGTTCTTGGAAGAATTTGAAGAAATCAGCGAACTGTTTGACCATGAAGGATATGAAGCTATCCTAAAAGAATGGAGAAAACGATCATATTCCATCGGGAAAATAGTGGAAGTCAGAGAACCTTTCAACAAATACTATGATGCCTATGTAGTGGGCATTAGTAAAGAAGGAGCATTAGTTGTCGAAAAGATTGACGGAACCTTAACAAAAGTAATTTCTGGAGAATGCATAATTAAAAATTAAATACAATCTCCCTACATTTTTCTTCATTTGTGATTACTTCCTGTAATTTATCAAATGAAGATTCTATTTTTTTATCCAAATCGTTTAAATCTAAATTGAATGCATCGCTTGTAGACAAATCAAATCTTATTGTAGCAGATGCCCCTGGCATAGAGACAGGAGGAATTGTAATAATTCCATAATCTTTTAATAATATAAATGAAAAAACAAACGCCACATCTTTAGCGGATAAATTATGAGAAACCTTAATTTCATCATTTAAGTCTTCAGGTGAAATCATTACTCCTGTAGGTGTTTTTTTGAAATTATTAAATTCTTCACTTAATAAATCAAACAACTCATCTTTTCTGGTAAAACTTTTGATTAAATTATCCTCATTAAAATTCTTAATTCCATTCAACATTGCAAGAACGGCTGGCGGTTGGGCCTCAAGACCGAATTGATTAACCTTTACCTTGATTTTATCAATTAACTCTTCACGGCCGGCCATAAGTCCTCCTCTAGGGCCGGGCATTAATTTATCTGTACTGGTTATTGCAATATCTGCTCCTAAGTCACAAGCTTTTGGCTGGTTGAAGACCACTGTCCTAAGTCGTGCCCCGGAAGCATCGTCCACCATGACCGGAATGTCCTTTTCATGAGCCATCTCAATGACTTTCCTAAACTCGTCTTCATCAATCACCTTATGGTCCATTGTAGAACCTGTGACGACAACCAGTGAAGTATTTTCAGGTATTGAAAACTCATCGAAATTATCAGTTTCCGAATAATTGGCACCGACTAATTTGCAGCTTCTGGGAATTGATGGATGAGCGGGTAACTCGGCTAGATAGTGCACCACATTTGAATCTTCGCTAACCAAAGTCAGGATTGTGGCCAATATGCCTGAAGAAGTCCTGTTTAAAGGGAGGACTTTTTCACCACCCAAATGCTCCTTTCCAACTTCCTGAAGGTCATCTTCAAAAATAGCAGGACCCACATATGTTTCTAAAAGACTAATTTCAGATGAAGATGCAATGAATCCACCAGATAATCCAGTTAAATCAAATAATTCATTTCTTCCCTTATTTTCAACAATGCCTTTAATAATTGAAAGAGCATTTTCTCTTTTTTTGACTTCATCTAAAGAACTATCAACTATCATCTAATCAGAGTCATCTAATGCTAATTTATAATCTTCAAAGAATTCGACAATTGCTTTCAATTGTTTTTCATCAAGATCCATAGAGGTATATTCTTCAGTTTCGGGAATAATATAGGTATATTCCGCAAATAAAACTTTACCTTCAGGATTGGTGATGACACTTATTTCATCAAGTAGTTTTTCAGGATTTTTGTTATGGAATTCAATTCTAAAAGTAGTACCAATTTTTTGAGAGAACTTTTCTTTTTCATCAGGTTCCCTATTGCATTTTCTGATTTTTGTCATTCTTGATTTCAATTTTTTTTCTGCGAGTTCATTAATATCAGCCATAATAAACACATCCTCATTAATCAAATAATAAATATAAAGTTAAAATATACTATGAAATTAATTTATATATAAGTATTCCTTTTTAATGCAGACATTAATCATACAAACTATTGCCTTTACTATCCATAGCAACAATAAGCGGACCAAAATCCTTAACTTTTAGATTCCACATTGCTTCAGGCATTCCAAGGTCTAACCAATCTACACTTTCAATCTCTTCAACTGCATCGACATATAATGCGGCACATCCACCAGTAGCGACCACATAAATCGCATCATTTCTAATTAACGCTTCACGAACAGTGTCATCCATTCCACCTTTACCGATGACAATTTTAGGTCCCATATCTAAAACATCACTTTGATATGGATTCATTCTCATTGAAGTGGTAGGTCCGATAGCTACCATTTCATAACTTCCATCCTTCTCGGCTATGATCGGTCCTGCATGGAAAAGAACAGCACCTGAAATATCAAGAGGCGCACCCTGTTCAAGAAGTCTTTTGTGAGCTTGGTCCCTGGCAGTTAAGATATTGCCTGTCAAGTAGACTACATCACCTGCATTCAATTCATCTAAATTTTCATCTTTTATTGGAACATTCAATTTTCTTTCCATTCATACACCTTATTAGAAACAAATATTTATTAAAAAAATATAACTATATCTATATAAAATTTTTAGATTTAATAAAGTTAATGGCTAAAAATAATAACGAGGAAAATCATGTCAAGTATGAGCAGCGTTGCAGGATTATCAAAATACATTACTACCCTGCCGAAAACCGAATATTCAATTATTGGAATGATGGTTATAAGTTTCTTAACTGGAGGAATCTATTATCTGATTGATTTAGTTCCCAACGTAGGGATTCTCAGTGATTTCATTACTGGAGGATTGTTTGGTTTAACTGTTTTTGGAATAACCTCAATAATGAGCGGTGCCCTGAACCAACAGGTAATAAGCGTGCTTCATGGAATAAACTTGAAGATCAAGCATTCCATGTTCCTATCTACAATCTCAATGACTATACTGGGCATAGTGATTATAATAGGCGGAATAATTTCACAGATTTTCAATGCAGACATCTTTATGAACTCAATGTTGTTCGGATGCGTATTGATTTATGGATTCAATACCCTGGTTTTCTGGACAACCTCCAAAGTGAGGTTTTCAATAGCTGCGATTACCGGACTTATTCAACCTGCACTTATTTTAGCAATGTATACTTCGATTACCTTTTTGTTTGTTGATACCAGTTTTATCGGACCTGCAATATTGCAGATTACAATTAAAGCCCTAGTTGCTGCAATAATTTTCGTAATGGCGATTTATGCATTTATAACCATGATTGCATCACCATTCAAGAAAAATTTAGGAATCGGTGCTTTGGATTTATTAAGCCTATTTATTGCTCACATGAACGAAGGATCAAATTCACTTGAAGGATTGTTTGAGAATATGGGTGAAGCGATTGAAACAATCGTTACTTTTGTTAGCTTCAAAACTGAAAACGGCATTAAAGCACTATTCATATCCCCATCTGTTCATCCCGGTCCTCTTGGTGATTTGGGCGGGTCCAACATGCCAACATTATTGGCAAATAAATTTGACCATTTCACAATGGTGGCTCATGGTCCTTCAACACACGATTTCAATCCAATTGCAGTATCTGAGATAGATAAAGTTGAAAATTCCGTTAAAAAAGGATTGGAAAAAGTAGAATATTCACCAGATGCAAGTAAATTTGTAAGATACTCATCTGAAAAAGCAAATATTGGTGTTCAGTTCTTTAACAAAGGAATGGTAATATTATCTACATTTGCTCCTGAAGCGGCGGATGACATTGAATTTGGCGTTGGACTTACAATGATGGCCCAAAGTAGAAATCACTGCAATGTTGAAGATTCCGTAATTGTTGATTGCCATAATTCATTCACCCCCGAAAGCGGAGAAGTATTGCCTGGAAATGCGGAAGTATTCCAATTGATTGACGTTATAGATAACATTGATTCCGACCAGAACAAATACGAAATTAAAGTTGGATGTTATGAAGATACAATGAGTTCATTAGGTAAGCAGGACGGCATTGGTGAAAGCGGCATTAAAACAATGGTCATTGAAGTGGATAATCAAAGAACAGCATATGTTCTCTTTGACTCCAATAATATGGAAATTGGGTTTAGACAGGAAATAATTGATTCCGTGAGCGACTTAGGAATAGATGAAATCGAAGTTATGACAACTGATACACATACTGTCAATACAATTTCCAGAGGATATAATCCTGTCGGTATTGTTAAAAGGCCAGAAATTATAAAATACGTTAGATTAAGTATTCAGGAAGCAATACTTGATTTAGAAAAAGTAGAAGTTGGAACTGGAACCGAAAAAATCAAGAATCTGAATACTTTCGGACCAAACAATTCAACAGAACTAATTTCAACAATCAGTTCCGTTGTGGCCGTTAGTAAAATCATAGCTCCAGTTTTATTGATAACCGCATTATTAATCGTGTTTGTATGGTTATTCTTTGGAGGGTTATAGATACATCACAAATAATGTGTATGCAATAACCCAAGTAAAGTAGAATGGGGCAATTCCATCCCATAACCATTGGGAAAATCCAGAAATTTCATCACCAGCAATTTTTTGTGAAAATTGGCCGACGAAATATAATATAATTAATGCAATAAAGAATGCAAATATTTCATTTTTAAATCCAAACCAACCAAGAGTCAAGCCGGTTGAAAGTAATGCTGCAAAAAGAGCTGCAACAATATGAATAGTTGTAACTTTAATAGTTGTGTCCATTGATAACCTCCATGAAATTAAATAGATTAATATAATTTTAGTGAGTTATAATATATTAAGGTATTGATAAAAAAAGGTGGTAAATATGAAATCCATGTCCAATGTAGACATTTATACAATAAGTGATGAACTGAACAATTTATTAAAAGGCGCCAGAGTTGACAAATCCTTTCAGCCTACAAAGGATATTGTAGTAATGAGATTTCATGTTCCGGGAACAGGTAGAGTTGATTTAGTGATGCAATGCGGCTTCAGGATACATACAAGCCAATATCCCCTTGAAAATCCTACTACACCACCGACATTTCCTATGCTTTTAAGAAAAAGAGTTAAGGGAGCTCACGTTGAAAGCATAAAACAACACAATTTTGACCGCGTAGTTGAAATCAGGGTCAAAAAAGATCAATACTATACAATCATCGTTGAACTATTTGACAAAGGAAACATAATTCTTCTAGATGATGAAAATAACATCATTTTGCCTCTTAAAAGAAAACAATTAAGTTCCAGAGACATAAGCTCCAAAAGGGAATATGCATTTCCTGAAGAGCGAGGAATAAATCCAATTACCGTGACTGAAGGGGAACTGAAAGAAGTATTTGAGAATGCAGACAGCGACGTTGTGAGAACCCTTGCAATGAACGGGCTTGGAAGCCTATATGCTGAAGAGATAATTGAAAGAGCCAATGAAAAGGTGGAAGTGGACAAGAATACACCTACAAATGAATTAAGTGATGAACAGATTTCTGAAATATACAAGGCCCTTAAAGAATTATTTGATAACCTAAAAAACGGAGAAATTAAACCTCAAATTGTAAAAAAAGACTCAAAAGAGGATGTCATTCCTTTAGACCTTGTCAAATATCAGGAATTCGAAAAGACATATTTCACCAATTTTAATGAGGCCTGTGATGAATTCTATTCAAAAAAAGTAAACACGACCATTAAAGATGTCAAAGAAGCGGCCTGGAATAAAAAAGTAAACAAGTTTGAAAAAAGATTAAAGCTACAACAAGAAACCCTTGATAATTTTGCAAGAACAATTGAAGATAGCCAACATAAGGGCGAGGTTATCTATTCTAATTACCCGACAATAGAAAACATCATAAATGTTGTAAACTCAGCAAGAGGTAAAGACTACTCTTATAGCGAAATTGGAAAAATCCTAAAAAAAGCTAAAAAAGAAGGGATGGCTGAAGCGCAGATCTATGAATCAATCGATAAGATGGGAGTTTTAACATTAGACATTGACGATACAAAATTAGTTATTGACCCTAAACTGACCATTCCCGAAAATGCCGAGACATACTACGAAAAGGCCAAGAAGGCTAAAAGAAAAACAAAAGGAGCATTGATTGCTATTGAAAATACCAAAAAGCAGCTAGAGGATATCAAATCTAAAAAGGAAATCGCTATGGAACATGTCTCCGTACCTAGAAAAAGAGTTAAAAAGAATCTTAAATGGTATGAGAAATTGAGATGGTTTATCAGTTCAGATGACGTGCTGGTTGTTGGCGGAAGAGACGCAAACAGCAATGAGGATATTGTTAAGAAATATCTGGACCCTAATGATATTTATCTACACGCTGACATACATGGTGCAAGTTCAACTGCAATAAAACTAAACGGCACCGAATTAAATGACAATCTCCTTAAAGAATCCGGGGAGTTTGCAGCATCATTTTCATCTGCTTGGTCAATGGGCTTCACAACCCAAGACGTATTTTGGGTCCATCCGGACCAAGTCTCAAAAACACCTGAAGCGGGAGAATTTTTAGCAAAAGGGTCATTTGTCATAAGAGGACATCGCAATTACATACGTGGCGCAAGAGTAAAACTTGCAGTAGGAATTGTAGATTACGAAGGAAAAAGAATTAT
Organism: Methanobrevibacter sp.; assembly: GCF_045112895.1. Taxonomy (GTDB): domain Archaea; phylum Methanobacteriota; class Methanobacteria; order Methanobacteriales; family Methanobacteriaceae; genus Methanocatella. The sequence goes on from NZ_JBGUIH010000021.1 coordinate 13,368, forward strand.
GGCAGGCCCAATAGAAGCAGTGGAAGCGCATTGCGATAATTATGTTGTTTTAAAACCTGGTTTTACAAAAAAAGAAGCTATAGCTAAAAAAATATTGCACAAAATCAATGAAGATGACCTGTTAACACTCGATGATATCATAAGAGTGCTGCCTTCCGGAAAATGCGACATTGATGAAGACTATCATCAGAGAAAAAAATATGAAAAATATTAATCCTGATAATCTTCAGGATTAAATTCAAAATATTCATCAGGATTCATAACCACTACATCAATATTAGGGTTGAACTGACTTACAAAATTAGCAAAAATTACAGGATCCTGTTCTATAGGAGGGAAAGTATTGTAATGCATTGGAATAACTACTTTTGGATTCATCCACATTGTACCTAAAGCAGCTTCAAAAGGACCCATGGTAAATTTATCACCAATAGGAACCATTACAACATCTGGTTTATATATTGAACCAATAATATCTTTCATGTCACCAAACAACCCTGTATCGCCACAGTGGTATATTTTAGTTCCATCTTCAAATGTTATTAAAAAGCTTGCGGCAGTTCCTCCAGGGACCGTTTCCTCAACCATATCAATATCAGAAGAATGTTTAGCCTCAAGCATAGTGAATTTAATGTTTCTAAATATAAATGATCCTCCAAGATTAACACTAATGTTCCTAATTCCTTGTTTAGCTAAAAAGAGTGAAATCTCGTGAATACATGCAATAGGAGCATTAGTACTGTTTGATATTTCTAAAGCATCCCCAAAATGATCAGAATGCCCATGAGTTATTAGAATTATATCCGGATTTAAATCTTCAACAGGTACTTGGCAAGCAGGATTGTTGCTAATAAATGGATCAATTAATATCCTAACATTATCATCACTGATAATCTCAAATGCTGAATGACCTAACCATCTAATTTCCATTAAGCGGTTCCCCCAACGGAGCCAAGAATTTTTTCATCTAAAGTGGAAGCAAGATTCCAAGTTTTTTCGAAATCTGCCCTGATATTTGAAATGGAATTCCTATCTTCATATACTGCACCATATTCCACTTCATTTTGACCTTCAGATATAATCATGGCGTGAGAATCATCAGTTATCAAATTGACTGTGTGGACTTTAGGAACTGTCTTAATATGAACTCCTTGTTTTAAAAGAGAAGAAATCAAAAACATGTAGGACATGTCTGAAACATCAAATTCATCGATGATTACTCTAGAGTATATTGAAGGAACATGAGATAAAAATCTGTCTGACAAATCATTTAAAGAAGGAATTTCCAGCATGATTTCTTTACTAACATGATTTGCTAACTGATCAAAAGCTTCCTGTGAAGTTATTAGTCCACCTTCACATATCACATAACTGTTAAGAGATTTTGGAACAGGCAATCTTTCAGGATGATTGATATCTATTTCGATATCCCTTTCAGGCACTTCAGGAGCGATTAGCTCAGGAGTACTGACAGTTTCTTCAACAACAATTGGCTCCTCCATTAATGCACGTTGAATCTCATTAGATTTATCGTTTTCAACTACAAATGGAGGAATTTCATCATCCAAGTAATCACTTTGGCGTTTTCTAGGAACTCTAGTAACTTTTAATGGTTTTCCATAATTAGGTGTGAAAACCAATTTCTTATCAAGATCCAAATCCCTTTCTTCTATAGGCATTACATTTAAAACAGCTTTAGGATTATCTTCAAGAGATTCCTCAAAATATTCATTTGTTGTAGCTTCCGGATATTCCTCAATGATTAATTCATCATAATCCAAATCATCATAGTCATTATAATCATTGCGAATTTTTAAAGGTCCACTACTATTATTACTGGATTTCTTTTCAAGTCCATTGAATGATGGAGAATTAAATTCTTTAGATTCTAAAAATTCTTTAATCATGTTTGTTGTTCTATCTGCATTAGAATCAACAAAATAACTAATAATCATTATCACTCCAACGATTGAAATGATTAAACCAACTACTAATAAAATATCTAGTAAGTTATATACACTTGTCTCATATGCTATGAGAATACCAATTACAAATAAAATAAAACCTGAAACTAATTTTATTGTATTTCCCACGATTTCACCCTTATCATTTATTAATCACTCTATTTTTAACTATTATATTATATTTAACTCACCATTTATAAACCTAATGGAAAAAAACACGAAAATTAAATGAAAAACTAAAAAAAGTATTACTTTTATAGAAAATAGTAATATTAATATAGTAAAAAATTAAATTAAATAATGGTGAAAAAATATGAAATCCATGAAGAAATTTATCAATGAAAATTCAGGACAAGGGGCCGCAGAGTACATCTTGCTCTTCGGTGGAGTATTGGTTATCGCTTTATTAGCTTTAACAATATATAGGTCATATATGGAAACAAGCGACGTCAGTCTAAAAGCAAAAGATGACATAATAGATGTCAGGAACACAATACTCGACAACAGAACCCATGTTTAGAAAAAGACTAGATAACAACGGACAGGGAAGTGCTGAATTAATTCTGATTGTTGGAGGATTGATTGTAGTGGTGCTTCTCGTAGGAAGTTATATTTCAAATATAACCAATAAAACACAAAGCAATATCAAAACTTTGCTAAAAACAGAAAGAAATTTTTTAATAAACAAAATATGAAAATAGGGAGCGAATCTCTATTTTCCCATTAAGAGTTTTTATAATAATGAATTCGAATGACAACACTTGTTAACCGACTATTTTTTAATGACATCTCCATTTTGATTAATCTCGCCACGCCTGATGCGTGTTGAAGATATAGGGGTGCCGTCATATGCAAGCACATAACTTACAACTACAATGTCAAGAGGTTTCATACCTTTAGAAACTCTAATCTCATTAATTTCAACTGCAGTTGGCTCGGTTTCTTCACTAACAACGATGGCATCAAAATCATCATCATAAATAGTGGTTCCATAAGCATCATTCAATGGAATAACAACAAAATTAGATTTATCTGAAAAAAAAGACTTGAGATTATTCATTCGTTCCTCACAAGAATCAATATCTCCCTTTAAACCGCCAAATTCATCAGAAGTCACGCCGATTTCAATTACATTACCAATTTCAAAAGCGGTTGATAACAATTTTTTATGTCCATCATGGAACTTATCAAAAGTGCCTCCAACAGCCACTTTGTCATATTTCTTAAAATTCATAATATTGTCCCAATAATTTGCTAATACAATATTTATTAAAACTATTATAAATTGTTAGCTATTAAAAAAAAGGGAATCAAAAAAAATAATATTAATATTAAAAAAAAAAAAATAAAAATAGTTAATTAGAAGGAAATACTTGAGTAATATCCGTCAAACTTATAAGACTTTGTATTCCAATTAACTACTTTTCCTAACGAGTTTCTGGAACTTGTCGCATCACTTACAGTCCAAGTATCGCCAATCAATACTTGAGACCATACATGGCCATATGTTCCTCCGCTTGAGAAAGTACATGTTCCGTGAGCATATCTGGATGCAAGCCCCGCGGTCCTATACATGGCCACAAGCAAATGTGAATGATCAACACAATTACCGGATTTGGCATTCAATGTGCCAACAGCACCATGTTTTGTGTTATAATAGAAACTATAGGAGACAGTGTCCCGTACATAGTTAAATATTGCAGTTGCTTTTGCCTTATCTGTTTTTAAACCTTTAGTTAATTTAGTGACTAAGGCTTTTATTTTTGTATTGTTCACTTGACAATTAGTGGATGCTGCCAAATATGCAGTCAAGTCCTCAATATTATTTTTGGTATTTAGTGAAGTTGAAGAACTAGTGCTACTAATTGATTTGATTTTTACATATGACGGCATCCTATGATTATCCCCATAGAATGCAATGACACGTGAAAACGCATATACAGAACTTTTATAACCAATAGTTCCGATAGAAGAACTTACAGAATTAGGCATTTTGCCTTTTGAATCTGCAGTCTTGATAATGCTTTTTGCAACAGCAAGATAATTTTTTAAGTTACCTGCACTATAAGTTGATGAAGGATTACTTGGATTCTTAATGTTTTTAACAGTAATGCTTGCTGTACTGCCAGATTTTAGATTTTTTATAGCTTTAGAAGCAAAATACATATACTGAGCAGTTGAATAAGTAATATCACCAATTTTAACAGTTGAAGGTAATTTATGGTTCTTTTCTATGTACTTTTTCACATTAACAGATGATGCTATAATCTGTTTAATAGTAACCTTATTAACTACACATACTTTAGATGAACCGGAATAGGACCCTTGAGAATATTTAACTTTATGGGTTCCATTAGACAGCACACCTAACTTGATTTTAGCAACACCTTTTGAATTTGTAGTTCCTGTGTATTTTTTACCGTCTACAGTAAATGAAACTTTAACGTTTTTAATCGGTTTGTTCTTATAATTCAATAATTTTACTGAATAAGATACACTTTTTCCTGGTGCGACATAGACATCATTACCGACGAATTTTGTTCCTTTAATAGAAACATGCTTGGATACAGCACTAGCTTTATAATAATCACTTGAAATTGCAGTTTTAATAGAATAATACCCAATATCAAGACCAATTTTTTGTTTAGCTACACCTTTTGAATCTGTTTTGTGAGTATAGGTTTTCCCATTTATTGTAAATTTCACATCAACATTTTTAAGAAGTTTTCCGGATTTGTCTTTTAGAGTTACCTTATAAACAGAACCGTCGTTATAATTCATGACTAAATTCCCTGCGGATAATTTTGCAGTTTGTTTAGAAATGACAATCTTATTTGATCCACTACAATAACTATAGGAATTCTTAGTTGAATACTGATATTTAACAGTGTATGTGCCAGGTTTTAAATTACCGACACTCAAGTATGCTATACCTTTTGAATTAGTCTTTGAGGTATAATTTTTTCCATTTAATGTGAATTTCACGTTTTTATTTTTTAAAGCCTTTTTGTTATTCTTTAGTTTAACGGCAAATTTGGACCCGTCCTTATACTGCATCTTCAATTTTGAAGATGTGAGCTTGAAAGTTGGAGTCTTCACATATAGTTTTCCTGATTCTGAAGAACCGGAGTAGAAATCATCACCGGTATAGCTGTAACTAATTGAATAAGTGCCCTTAGAAAGAGCAGGGATAGTTATGGTAGCTACCCCATTCGAATCAGTTTTAGTAGACACTTGTTTATTGTTATATTTAAATACTATTTTCTTATCTTCAATCAAAACATTGTGTTTTGATTTTAAAGTTACAGAAAAAGAGTATTTCTTATTTGGAACAATATATGTGCTAGTTGAACCGTGTTTAAGAGTAGTACTGTCTTTCTTAGAAATGTAATTATTAGACAGGGATTCCTTAGAATAAGGATTTGTTGTGGTAATTACATATTTTCCAGGGGCCAGATTAACAGGTAATGTTGCAACCCCATTTTCATCAGTAGTCTTTGTATAAGTTACACCATTGACTTTAAATGAAACTTTTGTTTTTGCTAATGCATTATAATTTTTCCAAAATGTTACTGAATACTCGGAAACTGGTCCATAGTATTTAGTAATATCACTCCCACTAACGGATGATAAAACCTTAACTTTCTTTGAAATGGAAGAAGCTGAATATTTTGAACTACCAGCATACCTTACTACAGCACTATAAGATCCCACTGCAAAAGCAGCGGTTTTAATTGAAGCGATTCCGTTCTTATTGCTTATGGCTGAGTAAGTTTTTCCTTTGATTATCAATGAAATTTTCTGATTGCCAATAGCTTTACCGTCTTTATCTTTCAAAGTCACTTTGAAATAGGTAGCTGACTTACCATAGTGAGTGTCATCTACAGTCAGCTTTGAAGATTTCTTGGCAGAGCTGGCAGATAGCTTATCATCAATTGAAACGGACAAAACATCCCCATCGTCAGATGCATCAGGAGTCTCATCAGTTGTCACGTCATCGTTGGAAGTTTGAACTTCTCCGTAATCATCCTCATAAGAGCTTTCTGAAGCATCCTTATCAAGACAATTATTCAAATCATCATCATGAGAATTAACTATATTAGTCTCTGAGATAGAATCCTCGCTAGAAATTTCTAATTTATTTTCTACAGATAATGGATCTGCATTATCAGTTGCTAAATTTGAATCTTCTGTACTTGAAACGTTATTTAAATCTGCTGCGCTAACAGCCCCTACTAAAAGGAACATCATCAACACAATAGATATAAACAAAGTTTTATTTTTTATCGAAATTTTTCCACCTCTTGGTTCTCATTACGAAAATTTTATACTAAAATATGATTATACTAAATATATAGTAATTCATAATGAGTGGATAAAGATATATGATTTTATCTTATATAAATGTTTTTAAAACTTTAAAATCTGAAAAACTCATTTAAATCAATTAAATTAGTTAAAATAGATAGAAACCATATATTAATTTAAAATAAAAGAACAATTATGTTGAAATAAGCTTAGATAAGATTAAATATCTTAAATTCAACTTAAAATTTTAACGATGCCATGAAAAATAAAATTTTTAAAACATGTGCTTTTATAATAAAATTCAGTTGAAATTTGTATTTTATAGAGAAATCTAATTAACTATTGTCTCAATTAGAAAAAATGAATCAATACGAAGTTATAAAATTAAAAATAACTAATTTAAGTTAAAAAAAGAAAATCTGTCAAAAATCATGAAATAGTTGATTATATGCTATATGAAAAAAATATCTTCAAAAAAAATATCAAAAATATTGATATACATTTTGGACTGGCCTATCCTAATGTTTACAGGACTGCAATGTCATCATTAGGATATAATATACTGTATAATCAAGTAAATGAACGTGAGGATACCTGGTGTGAGAGAATAATTTTTCCAAGCACCAATTCGATTGAATCAAATACTCCTCTCAAATATTTTGACATAATAAGCTTTTCCATTCAGTTTGAAGAAGACTATTTTAATGTATTAGAAATGCTGAAACGTGCTGAAATACCATTGAAAAGAACTGACAGAAAAAAAGACGATCCTTTAATTATAGCTGGCGGCCCATGTGTAACTGCAAACCCCATGCCATTATCCGACTATATTGACATTTTCATAATTGGCGAAGGTGAAAATATAATAACCCGCTTTTTAGATGAATATTGTGAATCAAAAGACAGAAGCTTAAAAAGATTTTTAGATTTGCCTGGGATTTACATTCCTGAATTCAATAACAAAACAAAAATCAACATTATTGATGACATGAATGATGCATACCACATTACCGAACCAGTCATAAGCAAAAGTGATGATGAAGATTACCAAACCATCTTCAACAATTCAATAATGCTGAATGTTTCAAGAGGATGTACAAGAGGATGCAGATTCTGCATGTCAAGTTATCTTTACAGACCCATGAGGCAGACAGACTACAGGAAGCTGATTGACATTGCCATAAAAAATCGTGAAAATACAGGACTTAACAAAATTACATTGATCGGTGCTGCAGTATCAGATTATAGTGATTTGGAAAAATTGATAACCGGTCTTGAAAGTGAAGGTTTTCAAATTTCTACACCATCACTAAGAATCGAATCAATAACCCAAGAAACTCTAGAATCACTCAAACGAAGTGGCCTTAAGACAATCACATTAGCACCTGAATCCATCGGAAGACTGCGAAAGGTAATCAATAAGGACATACTAGAAAAAAATATTTTTACAGTAATAGAAAATGCAATCGATCTGGATTTCAAAATAAAGTTATACTTCCTAATTGGAATACCTGGAGAAACTATGGAAGACATAGAAGAATTATGCAGATACATGAAAAAAATAGCCAATATGCATTATAGCATTAAGAATGTAAAGTTCAGTGTCAATCCCGTTATTCCAAAACCCCACACTCCATTACAATGGGAGCCATATGATTTTAAAGACATTAAAAGAAAAACCAGATATATTCAAAAAGAAATGCGAAAATATAACATTAAGTGCGAAAGTCCTAAAAAAGGACTAGTCCAATATATATTGTCTTGTGGAAATAGGGGCATTGGTGCAATTATTGAAAAATCTTTAACAAAACAGCCTACATTAAAGGAATGGAAAGAACTAACCCCAAAATATGATATTGATGATGAATTGCCTTGGAGCAATATTGATGTCGGTGTAGATGAAAGATTTTTGAAAATAGAAAATGAACGATTGAGAAATTTAAAGCAAACCCCATGGTGTGAAACAAGCCCATGCTATAATTGCGGAGCATGTGAAAAATAATTTCTAGAAAAAAGTCAATTTATTAGAATAATAAAAATTATTAAAATAATAATAATTATATATTAAAAAGAACTAAAAAAATAATAAGAGGAGAGACTATATGATAAATCCTGCAAACAGAACAAAATCAATTGAACTATCATTAATCAGAAAAATGTTTGAAGTAACAAATCCCGATGCAATTAACTTGGGGATTGGCGAACCGGATTTTAATGTTCCAGAGAATATTAAAACTGCAATGAAAAAATCAATTGATGAAAATGATACACATTACACATCCAATAAAGGAAATATAGAATTAAGGGAAGAAATTGTTAAGAAATTTAAAAATGACAATGGGATAAATACCAATCCCGAAAACATTATCGTTACAGTAGGTGCCAGCGAAGCATTATTCATGTGCGCTCAAGCATTTATTGAAAAAGGAGATGAAGTCTTACTTCCAGATCCGGGCTTTCTTTCTTATGAAGCATGTGTAAAAATAGCTGAAGGGACAATTGTTCCTGTCGACTGTACAATGGAAAACGAATTTAAACTAAAAGCTGATGATGTTCAGGAAAAAATAACTGATAAAACAAAAGCAATCGTCTTAAATTCACCATCAAATCCAACAGGTGCAGTTATGGAAAAAGAAGATGTCAAAGCAATAGCAGATTTGTCTATGGATAATGATTTCTTAATCATTTCTGATGAAATTTATGAAAAAATAATTTATGACAAGAAACATTACTCCCCTGCAAAATACAGCGACAATGTAATTACCTTAAATGGATTTTCAAAAACTTATGCAATGACCGGGCTTAGAATAGGTTATCTAACCGCCAATGAGTTTTATACTGAACAATTGCTTAAGATACATCAGTATAACATAGCTTGTGCAAACACCACCGCCCAAAAAGGAGCATATGAAGCGTTGACCGGACCGCAGGATGAAGTCCATAAAATGGTTAGCGAATTCCAAAGAAGACGTGACTTGATTGTAAGGCGTTTAAATGAAATGGGATATGAAACAGTTAATGCGGAAGGTGCATTTTATGTATTCCCTAAAATAGAAGATAAAGACTTTGTAATGAAAGCTGCAAAAGCAGGAGTCATAACCGTTCCTGGAGTTGCATTTGGATTGAATGGTGAAAACCATGTGCGCATGTCATATGCAAACTCCTATGAAAATATTGAAAAAGCAATGGATATTCTAGAAGAGCGTGTAGTTAATGGATGAATTTCGAAATAAGGGTGGGAGAAAAGCAGCAATAGTGGCTATTGTTGCGAATTGCTTTTTAACAACCCTTAATATAATTGTTGGATTAATGTCTGGAAGTTATGCATTAATATCTGAAGGGGCACATACATTATCTGATGTTGCAACTACAATTATTGCATATGCCGGATTTAAAATTGGGCAAAAGCCTGCAGATGAAGAACACCCCATAGGGCATGGCCGTGCAGAAGCAATAAGCGGATTAGTTATCGTATTATTTTTAACCATGGTTGCTTATGAGATAATAACCGGAGCATTTGGTAAAATAATTAATCCCTCACTCATAAGAATTCCGGACACATTAGCGGCAGTAATGGCCGTTTTTGGAATCTTTGTCAATTATGTTATCAGTAATTATATTATAAGAATTGGAGAGGAGATCAATAGTCCCGCCATAGTGGCCGACGGAAAACACCAGAGAACAGACATATTTTCATCAGTGGCTGTTTTAGTTGGAGTTGTTGTATCAAACATGGGATATCCTATTTTAGACCCTATTATAGGTTTGGTAATTGGATTGCTGATTTTAAAAACCGCCTATGAAATTGGTAAAGAAAATATAGATAACATTATGGGAAAAATCCCATCAGAGGATTTGATAAGAAGAATAGAAAAAATTGCGAATAAAACCCCTAAAGTTCATAATGCCCATAATATTAAAGTGAATTATTTAGGTTCCTATGCTACCGTAACATTACACATTCAACTTGATGGAGATATGACCGTTAAGGAATCACACGAAATATCTCATATGGTTCAGGAAAACATTGTAAATAAGATACCTATAATAAAATCAGCAACCGTACATGCATGTCCAATTGGATTGGAATATAACCATGACCAAGAAATAGATGAATAATATTAAAAACGCCGGGACGGGGATTTGAACCCCGGAGGTCGTGAGACCATCGGATTAGCAGTCCGACGCCGTACCAGGCTGGGCCATCCCGACAGTTAAAAAACAAGTATAATAAAATATCTGTTAAAACTTATTTATAAACTTAATTATTATCTTAAATGGCGTGTTCAAAAGTGGACTAATCTCAAAAATATAAGTGATCTAAAAAACCCAACTCCGCCCCGGGATTCTACAAGCATTGAATGTTAATAGTAAAGCTGCTCCCTTCCGGGCCTGACCCATTCCCATATCAAAGATGACTAATTTTTACCCTCCAGTAAAAATCTCATCACCACCAATCCTGTAGGACGAGGTTTCTATGCTGTTTTTCTTAGGCTTACATTCTCTCAAAAAGCCGCCTTTTGAACTTCGACCGCACCAAAGGGGGTGTGTGCTTACAGAGGACCCCTAACCCTCCAGTCTAGCCACTAATAATATATGACTTTAATTGTATATAAATGTTCGTGAAAATTCATTACTGGAAAATAAAATTATTACTGTAAAAAAAATAAAAACAAAAAAACAATATTTTCTAGAAAAAAATTATATTACCGTATTTTGTTAAAAAAGAGTAAAATTAAAAAAAATAGAGGGATAATCAATTAAATTAAAAAATTTCTTGAATAATATCTCCATCAGAAATAATACCAACTAATTTCCCATCTTCAACAACAGGAAGCTGATTTAATATTCCAGAAGATGCACTATCTTTCATAATATTGATTGCAGTTTCAATGCTGTCCTCAGGAGAAACTGTAACAACAGGTTTAATCATTATTTCCTTAACAGTTGTTCCCAGTTCATATTTATCCAATATTAAATTGTGACCTACATCAGTTGCAGTTATAATTCCAACTAATTTTTCATCTTCGACAACTGGAAGAGAACTAATTTTATTTTTCATTAATTTCTCAAAAGCGCATACCACATCTACATCACATGTAGTGGTTACTACATCAGTTGTCATTATTTCTTTAACTTTCTTGCTCAACACTTTCTACACCTCCAAATCTTTCAAGTATATCACTTATCATGATATCTATTGTTTCGTTAATATCCACATTGTTAATTATGCGAGCATCATGAATTTTTGCTTGTTCCACTAAAAAATTTTGTGTTTTTCTGATTGTTTCAAAATTTTCCATATATCTTTCCAAAGACCTCTTAACCCAAGGTTGCCTGCACCTTGAATAAAATCTTTGCTTATGCGATTCCTCATCATCTACCGTTAAAGCAAATACTATAATGTTATTATCATCCATCAAATCTTTCCTAATAAAACCAGGAACAATATGAACTCCTTCAATGATTGTGCTGATTCCTTCTTTAACGGATCTCTCAATAATTGCTTCAATACCTACATTTACAACATCAACATGACTAATGAATCCTTCAATAACATAATCTATACCGCTAGCTGGTGTTCTGATACTTTCATGAGCATCAAAGCTAGATTTATGGATAACAGGACTTAAGTCTTGTGATACGATTTTACGCATTACTTCACGAATCATGTCAGTGCTGATTATATTTTTTAATCTTAAACGACTGGCCAGTTCAAATGCCATTGACGAAGTGCCAACTCCGGATGCACCTCCAATCAGAACAATTAATGGTTTTTCGGACTTTCTTAAAGATCTCCAATTTTCATATTTCTTTGCAATCTTTGGGTTTACTCCCTTTAGATGGTTTAAAACAACATCTGCTAAATCATGATTAGAGATTTCATCCACATTACTTTTAATTAGTTCACATTCAATATCATTAGCCAAATCATATGCTCTTTCAGCTCCAATATCGGCAATATTAAGTGAACGAGATAGAATTCCTTTAGAAAAGGGTTCCTTGTATTTTTTGCCATCGACATTGCTAGTAACCCAAATCATAATATCACTCTCGTTGAACTAATCTTTCAAATTAATGTTAAATAAAATTTTTTATTTGATTTTTATAAAAAAAAGATTAAACTAAAGAAAAAAAGAAAAAGATAGATGATAAATAGTTATTCATCTAAAGCAATGATACTAATATCATAATTAGAACCATCTTTAATGTCTATCAAGACAGCCCCATTATCTTTAAGCATTCCCGGATTTGCAACATCTGTTGTTGTTCCAATTTTACTAAGTGATTTTGCTTCATGAATATGTCCGCAAAGACTTATTTCCGGTTCGAATTCATGAATGGATTTTAGGATACCTGAACTGCCAACATGCTCACCGTTTTCAACTCTATCCGCATCAGTATTGAAAGGCGGAGCATGAGTAACCAATATCCTTACTGCTGGAACTTCAGAATTGTAAACATAATCATAATTAGCTAATAAATCATAGACTTCTCTATAAATTTTATCATCATCCATTTCACCTGGAGTGTCAAATGGAGTTGGATTAGACCCTCCAAAACCGAATAATATTGCATCGCCATAAGCAACAATGTTATTGTGCAGACAAAATGCCACATCATTAATGGCGTTGCATATTCCTGTAGGGTCACAGTTTCCCGGAATAGCGATTACATCTACGCCGCAATCGGCTATCTTATTAATAAATGTGCCGACAAAATCTAAAGGTCCAAAGTTAGTAATATCACCTAAAATCAAAACTAAATCTATGTCATTATTATTCAAATAGGTATATAAGTTTTCATTTTCTTCGCCATGTGCATCACTAATAGCCAATATTTTAGTCATAAAATCACCCTAATCTTCTAAAAAGAAAGATCCCATTTCTTTTAAACCTATCTGGAGATCTTCTTTATCACCGTGTAATTGAACAGTCACATCATCATCAAACTCTATGATGAGCCCATTCCATTCTGCAATTTCTTGAACTCTTTCTTCAGCTAAAGGAACTCTTAAATTAATCCTACCTGTAGTCAATCCTGGGGGAGTATTTACAAGAAATCTTGATTTTGATTTAGGAAATTCGAATAGCTCTTTTCCTTGCATGACCTGTTTTAACAAATCAAGCCAATAATCAACATATTCTTCACCCTCATCTTCAGCTATAGTTAGAAGAGTACCTTGAATATTATTTAAAGACATTTCTGCATTAGCTAAACCATTAATCAATTCTGGATGGGTTGGATCTCTGTGATAAGAACTGATAGTTGATCTGATAATTCCCATCTCAGGGTTAATTCCCTTAGGGATTTCATGTCCCCTTTTACTCAAATCCTTAATGAGCCTATGGAGAACTAACCAAGTCTGTTCAGAGGGTAAGCTCATAAATGTCCACCTATAATTTTTAAAGTAGTATGATTGATTTTTGCATCAGCATCTTTTAATTCTTGTTCGATTTCATCAGTGGATGAATATGCATCTAAGAACAAGACATGATGAGTAGAAGTACCTGCTATGTTTAAAATAGCCATTTCATCTGTAGGTTTGAGTTCTCTTTTATCAATAGTCGCTTTGAATTGAACATAAGGTTCATATTCTTCTGGAAGGTCGGCATATTTGAATATACCATCTAATGTTGCTACAAACATAATTACACCTCTTAATTTATATAACACTTAACTTTATTTAATTAATCATATATAAACATGCTTGCAAATCATTCGTAAGATTACAAACAAAAATAATTTGTAATAAAAAAAAGTTATCAATGAATGATAACTAAATCCAAACTGTGTTTTCAATGCCTAAAAAAATAAAAAAATAAAGGATTGAAAATCCTTAAAATCTATTCACCTAATGCTTTTTTGATTGCAGGAGTTGCATCAATTTTTTGAGCATCGAAGGTTAATTCTTCAGCTGATAATCCCATAGCTAATCCGTATAATTGAGCTAAGTGGAATACAGGAAGTGCAAAGTCAGTTCCGTATCTTTCGTTGACTTCAGTTTGACCTTGGTCAAATTGCATGTGGCAGAAAGGACATACGTTAACGATTGCATCTACGCCAGCTTCGGTCATGTGGTCGAGTTTTTCTTTAGTGAAACTGGTAGTTACATCTAAATCTCTAGCTCTTAAACCTCCACCAGCACCACAGCACATCATTTTGTCTTTGTAGTCAACGGATTTTGCACCGGTGATTTCTACAAGGTCATCTAAGATAGATGGGTTTTCAGCTTGATCTTCAATACCAATAGTTTTGGTTGGTTTTAAGAAGTGGCAACCATAGTGAACAGCAACGTTTAAGTCTAAAGGTTTTTCGATGAGGGAAGCTAATTTTTCGTATCCTACATCGTCTCTTAAGATTTGAGCGAAGTGTTTTACGTCAATGGTACCTTTGTATTCTCTTCCGATTTCAGCTAAGTTAGCGTTGATTTTAGCTTTTTTGTCTTCATCTTCTTTTAAAATGTGGTTACATTCGAATAAGGAACCGAAACATCCGTTACATTCAGTCATGATGTCAGCGCCCATGTCTTCTGCTAGAGTTAAGTTACGAGCTGCAATAGTAGCCCAGGTCTCTTCATCAAAAGATCCGAATACACCAGGAGCAGGACAACAAGATGCTCCTTCCATGTCTTTTAATTCAATATCTAATGCTTCAAATAATTTTCTGGTAGCTTTTTCAACACCAGGATAACGGTTGTTCATAATACAACCTAAGAAGTATGCGATTTCCATATTATAACTCTCCTCATAAATCTATTCTTTTAATCCGCCGGTTGCTTCATCATAACCAATTAATTCATCAAAACCGGTAATTTTACATAATTTTTGCACTTCTTCTAAAGCTTCAGGATAGGTGTGAGTTGTAGGTGGTAACTCAGGAAGACCAATTTTTGTTCTTAAAGCTTTTGCAGCATCGTTAATAGGTACAGCGTGACCGGTATTCATTACAAATACACCAGTCATTTTGTGTGGTTTTGCCATGTATCCAGCGTGAGCTGCGATGTTACGTGCTTTTTTGATGATTTCTACAATTTTAACACTTCTGAGACATCTTTCTTGGCAGGTGTAACAGGTAGTACACATCCATAAAGCGTCGTCAGTGATAACTTCTTCTTTTAAACCTAATAAACATTTTCTGACGATTTGTCTTACTTTGTATGGAGTTCTTCTTCCAGATGGGCAACTACCACTACAGGTACCACATTGGAAACAGTGTTTTACGGTTTCGATTCCAGCGTCAATGAACTCAGCGGTGAAATCTGGATCACGATTACTATCATTTAATAATTCTTTATCAGTCAATAAAGTCATATTATCTCTCTCTTTATCATTATTGTTTGAATCTTCTTCAACTTCCTCAACAACATCTTCAGTTGTCTCGTCTTC
Organism: Methanobrevibacter sp.; assembly: GCF_045112895.1. GTDB lineage: Archaea > Methanobacteriota > Methanobacteria > Methanobacteriales > Methanobacteriaceae > Methanocatella. The sequence continues at coordinate 29,029 of NZ_JBGUIH010000021.1, forward strand.
ATCTTCAGCGACTTCAACTTCTTCAGAAACTTCTTCTTCAACAGTTTCAGCTTCTTCAACGACTTCTTCTTCAGCAGCTTCAGCAACTTCAACTTCCTGAGAAACTTCTTCTTCAGCAGCTTCAGCCTCTTCCACAATTTCTTCAGATGAATCTTCTACAGTTTCGATGTCTTCTTTGGAAGTTAAATCTTTTTCACTATCTGCTTCTTCAGAAACGATAGCTTCCTCTACATTTTGTGAAGATATAACTTCGACATCATCGGATGTGTTTAGTACATCATTATTGATGTCTGCTTCTTCTTTCTCATTATCTCCTTTAAACAAGGATTTAAGACGATTTATTATAGACATTGAAAACACACCTCAGATTTTCATAGGATTATTACCTCAAATCTATACTAATATTCTTTAAAAGAACATATATAAAGGTTACTAAAATTTTTAGTTGTGTAATCAAAAAGGTTCCACTTAATGAAAAATTTTTATTAACCTAAACAACAAAAATTAACATAACTACTAAATAGGATAGACATAAATGATAAAAAAATTCGAAATCAAATCTCATGACGGACCTGGAAGAATCGGGAAACTTGACGGCGAACTAACACCTAGAGTATTTCTCAAAGATGAACTGAAAATAGCTCCAAGTGAAGGATCAGCACATAATATCGATCGTGAAATTGCAGAATTCAATGTGAAGGAAACATTGAGACTTGCAGAGGAAAATGCTGATGAATGTGATGTTGCTGTGATTCAAGGTTCAAAATATATTGATTTAAGGGTTGAATGCCTAAAAAAATTAGAAGAGATTGGATACAATGGATTTATAATCGCCAATGGCGACGCGCTATTAACTAATTTTAGAGAGCTTGTTGAAGTTATCGTGACCCTCAAGAAAGAAGCTAAAAAATCAAGCTACTTCATATTCCCATTTGCCGAACTTTCATTCATGCCTATTTTGACATATATGGGGATTGACGGATTTTTAGCTGATGCAGCCAACTATTATAGTTATCTGAATGTATTGCAAACTCCGACAAAAGCATATGACTTAAATACCTATCCCATTTATGAAAGCATCACACAGGAAGAGCTCGAAAAAAAGAATCTTGAAAATATGGAATTCGTAATCAGGGAAATCCATGCACACATGAAAAACAGGTCTTTGAGAAATCTTGTTGAGGAACGCTCAACCACAACTCCCCAAAACATATCAACCTTAAAAATACTTAATCGGGACTATATGGATTACCTGTTGGAGTACACACAGCTATTTTAAGATTTCAAGTGATGAAAGAATATTTTTGAACTCCTCTTCGGCTTCTCCTGAAATGTCAAGGGTTCTAAGTTCAAAAATATAGATATTTCCTTTTTCTATGAAAACATATGTATGGATGTCAAAATTAATTTCTGGAGTGTCCATATTTGCATGAAGCTTAATGGCATCCATATCAGCAATTCGTGTGAAATCTGAAGCCAAAATGACTCCACCATCATCTGAAATGGCATCCTCCATAAATATTTTATAGTCATCCAGATTGGTGGCGGTTGGAAACATGACCGCATTAATCAGATTATCCTGACCTTTGGACAATGTAGCAATGCAATCCGGATTTGACAATATGTCCGCCTTTTCAGCCTCCCATTCATCTGGATATTCAAAGGCAACATGTCCTGTGTTGAATGTTTTCATGAACTATTCCTCTTTAGGGGTTACTTCGATTGTTTCAGGCTCTTCTTCCTCATCTTCCAGGGTATCGATATATTTGGAGAATGGCTCCGGAAGTTTTGGCATTACCTCCTTTAGAATTTCTGCTGCATCAAGCTCCAAAGCCTGGCCTGCAAGCAGCTGTTCAACATCGAAGTCGAATTCAAATGGCTTAAGCAAATCATCGACGGGTACTTTTAAATTAATTTTTCTTTTGTTCAATACCATCTTAAGAGTGCTGGTGTTTCTGATTTGCTCGTTCATGTCTTCAACAGTGGTCTTTATCTCATATGCTATGGCTTTGTTCTTTTCATTTACTTCCTGCTTGGATTTTTCAATGGACTTTTCCAAACCTGCAGCGAGCTCCGCATTCCTTTTGTTGATGTTGTCCCTTGCCTCATCAATAACAACATTAATGGCATTTAAAATGGATTTGTTCAGCTCGACATTATAAGCCAAAATCATCTTGTTTTTATAGTCAAGTTCTTTAAAAATAGCTACTCGTTCATCGTCGATTCTAGTAATCTTTTTGTTCAGCTCATGAATTTCATCCTTGGCCTTGATAAGCTCTTCCTTATCGGTAATCTGTTCCTTTAAGGAATCCACATCATCGAAAAAAGAAGCCTTAAGAGTCTGAATTTGGTCCTTTAATGTAGCAATTTCTGCATCCTTTGCTTCGATAGTATGATAAAATTCATCAAGCTTTGCATCTGAAAACTGATTATCGAGTAATTTCTCATATTCCTCTTGCGCCAATACTTTAACCAGGTCATTGTCTTCAAAAGAGTCCTCTTTTTTGAGACTGACCTGTTTTTGTTGAGATTCCTTTTCAACGGTATTACCGTCCTTATCCTTACTAGTGTACTTTTTAGTATAAACTCTAACAGTTCTAAATTCATCACTTTCCATTCTAAACACCCACTCTATAATAATAAATAGATTTGCTTAATTTAAATAGTTAATGATGAAAAAAAGAAAAAAGAGAAAAAAATAATTTTATTCGTTCTCCTTTTCCATCCACAACAACATTGCCTCTTCAATTGCTTTTGAATACCAGCCTGTCTTAAAGAGCATCTTGTTGGAGGCTATTTTTCGAAAATTCAAGTCAATGTCATTATTGATGCTAATTGTTACGCGTCTGTTTCGAGTCATACAAATAGATTGTGTAAACTAGTTAATAAACGTTTTAGTGTCTTTTGATGGCATTTTAATATGTAAAAATGAATATTGTGCCTTTTGAAAAAAAATCACATCAACGGAAGATTTTTAGATTTGACCTTCTCTTTCAACTGGTCAAGATCACCGGATATGATGGAAACCTTTTCGCCGTCAACATGTGTGGTATAAACCCATGAGTCTTCAAATGCCAAAATGTCATATGCATTTTTAATTTCTTCAACCTGTGAGATAATATCATCATGGCTTTGAGGCTCGAATCCATTAATCTTACTTATTGAGAGATAGAAATCCCTAAATTCCGGGTCCCCCTCCAGACCTTGAATAAACCAGTTCATGGCCATGTTTTTATCTACACCGACACTTGATGCCGCTTTAAAAATAGATTTATGAGTTTTATATGCATCCAAAACCAGCAATAATTCCTTTTTAAATTTTCTAAATGAATACATGCCATACTTCAATTGTTCATGCCTCAACATTGATTTTAAGGAATTCAATCTTTTTTCTAAATTATAAAATGCATTTTCACTCATCACATAATATATTATACTTTAAAACTTAATAAGCTTAGCATTATATATCAAGAAATACATATATTAGTATACAAGTAAACTAATGAGGTTTTTAAAATGAATATCAAAAAAGTCGTAGTTGCAGGCGGAGGAGTCTTAGGCAGCCAAATTGCGTATCAATCTGCATTCTGTGGATTTGATGTAACTGTCTGGCTAAGAAGCGAAGGTTCAATCGAAAGAGCGAAACCTAAATTTGAAAGACTGTTAAACATCTATTTAGGCACACTTGAACAAATGAAAACTGATAAATCTGCATATTGCAGGGGATTCAGCAAAAAAACCGACCTAAGCGATGAAGAAATAGATGCCCTAAAAGAACAAGCCCAAAAAGCATTCGATAGCCTGACCTTAACTACAAGTTATGAAGAAGCGGCAGACAATGCTGACCTTGTAATTGAAGCAATTGCTGAGGACCCTAATCAAAAAATCGCATTCTATGATGAATTGGCGAAATATCTTCCGGAAAAGACAATTGTTGTGACAAACTCATCCACTCTGCTTCCGAGCCAGTTTGCAGAACACACAGGAAGACCTGAGAAGTATCTTGCATTCCACTTTGCAAATAACATATGGGCCCAGAACACTGCTGAAGTCATGCCACATTCCGGAACTGAACAGGAATACTTTGACGCGATTGTCCAATTTGCAGAAGACATCAACATGGTTCCAATCAAAGTATTGAAAGAACAACCTGGATATGTGCTCAACTCATTGCTTGTTCCATTCCTATCTGCAGGACAGGCATTATGGGCTGAAGGAGTTGCAGATCCCGAAACAATTGACCTGACTTGGAGACTCGCTACCGGAGCTCCAAACGGACCGTTCCAGATTTTGGATGTTGTAGGGCTTGTGACCGCATACAATATCGTCATTATGGACCC
>NZ_JBGUIH010000022.1:0-61109 GCF_045112895.1 Methanobrevibacter sp.
GACTGGGATCAAGACTGTTTAAGAACAGGTAACCTCGCATACGTAACCTTAAACTTCCCAAGAATCGGATACCAATCCAAAGATGAATCCCAAGTCTTTGAATACTTGGATGAATATATGGATTTAGCTGTAGAAACTTTAATGCTTAGAAGAGAACAAGGATTAAAATGCTTAAATGATTTCCACATTTTACCATTCTTAAAACAACAAGTAGCTGAAGAATCATACTACAGAATCGAAAACTCAACTTTATCCTTTGGTTTTGTCGGACTTAACGAAATGTTATTATCCCTATTCGGCGAAGGTATTGAAAATGCTGACGCCAACAAGTTTGGTTTGAAATGTCTCGAATATGTCAACGACAGAGCTAAAAAATTACAAGAAGAAACCGGACTCAGATGGTCCGTTTTACAAACCCCTGCTGAATCTACTGCATACAGATTTGCAACCCTCGACAAAAAACAATATGGCGATCAAGCTATTGTACAAGGAGACGGCAATGCAAACTACTACACCAACTCTTCACATGTGCCAGTAGACACAGGATTGTCCTTAATTGAAAAAATCAAAATTGAAGAGCAATATCATAGCTTAACTCCTGGTGGACACATCTTCCATGCATTCATGGGAGAATCATATTCCGACCCAGATTCATTGATGAGCTTAACTAATAAGATTGCTAAAAAATCCGATATCGGATTCTGGGCTTACAGCTCAGCTTTAAGTTTCTGTCTTAAATGTAAAACTTTAATGAAAGGATTAAACAATGTTTGTCCTACCTGCGGTGAACAAGAAGATGTAGAATGGTATGACAGAATTACCGGATACGTTCAACAAGTCGGACGTGCAAAATCTGCATCCGGTGGTTGGAACCCAGGTAAACGTCAAGAATTAATTGACAGAAGAAGATTTGAAGATAACTAAATAGTTATCTTCTTCACACCATTTTTTAAAACCATTATACCACACCAAATTAAAATTTCAAAAAACGGAATATTTTCCAAAAATCACCCAAAAACTAAAAGTATATTAATACCATTAAACTAAAATTATAATATTATCATATCACTGATGATAATTGTTATTTTCACATTCTATGTTACTAGTATTTATGGGCTTTTTTAATACTAGGTAGCTGATAACATAGATTTATTATAATACCCAGACGAGAACTGATTTAAGAGGTTATACAATGCAAAGATCAAGAGGATTAAAAAGTAGATCCAGAAAAAAAATGACTAAAGTACAAAGACCGGGTAGAACAAACCCTATTACTAACAGAATGCAAAGATTTGAAGAAGGAGATTTAGTTCACATTACTATTAATCCAAGTATCCAAAAAGGACAACCTGCTCCTAGATTCCATGGTAAAACTGGAAAAGTAACTGGTCAGAAAGGTAAAGCATACATTGTGTCCTTAAAAGATGGAAACAAAGCAAAAGAATTAATAGTAAGACCTGACCACTTAAAATTACAAAAATGATTTCTATGATTGGAAAAGAAATTATCGAAAGTGAACCAATTTCTGGTGCAGAAGTAAAAAAAGTTCTTGAAGATTTTTCAGATAGCAACAACGAATTAAATTATGAACAGAATATTACTTTAAACCATCTTGCAAGATTTAAAAAATATTCCTTTGAAGATTCAAAAGAGATTATTGAAAAACTCCAAGACGAATTTGGTTTAAGACCAAGAGTTGCAGTTCATATTGTTGATTTGGTTCCTAAGGATTTAGCAGATATGAGATTAATCTTTGCTAAAGAGCCAATGAAAGCTGACAAAGAAGAAATGGAAAAGATCCTTGAATTCTTAGAACAATATGATATTGAAGAATAGTTTCCTAACTATTCACTTTTTTTATTATTATTTAAAAAAATTTATTATCAAAATCCGCTTTTTTTAGATATCTTTATTATACTTGAAAAATAAATTTATAAATAAGTTTATATATAGCTAATTTAAGTTATAAAAAAACAATAGTGAGTGATAAAGATGGTTGATAATAGAAGGAGAAATGAAAAAAAATCAACAGTAAAAAAAGAACAATATGCTGTTGTGCTTGATTATCTAAGTCGAGGCTATGTTAAATCTGATATGTCAAAATTCGGAGGAAAACCTATTGCTCAAGCTATTGGTACAGAACAATTCACTTTACTCGAATTAGCTCCAAAAAATGGTGTTGATCTGGAAATACAAGACACCGTATATATTGGAAAAGGAAAAAGAGATAAAATATACAGAGTACTTGGAAAATTAGATTTTGAAAACTTAACAGCAACCAGCAGAATCGAATTAGACTATGCTATTCGTGATATTGTTGAAGCAAACGAAGAAAAATTTGTTAACTTTTTCAATACTACTGGATCCGTAAGTACAAGACTTCATTCACTTGAGTTAATTCCAGGAATCGGTAAAAAATATATGTGGGATCTCATAAACGCTAGAGAAGAAAGACCATTCGAAAGTTTCGAAGACATTACTGAAAGAATCCCAACATTGACTGATCCTGCAGGCATGATTGTAAACAGAGTTAAACAAGAATTAGATACAAATACTGTTAGAAGAGGTAAGAACAAATATTATATATTTACTCAAGCCCCAAGAAAACCTAAAAACAGATAAAGTGATAAATTGACTAGTGAAACATCCCAATCCTTATCTAAAATTACTAAAAATATTTTAAATCAGCATGGGATAAAGTTAAACAAAAATCTTGGTCAAAACTATCTGATTGATAAAAACAAAAGAGACCAAATAATTAACTTTGGAAACATTGATGAAAACGACGTGATTTTGGAAATAGGAACTGGAATAGGTACACTAACAATTGAACTTGCCAAAAAAGCTAAAAAAGTAATAGCTATCGAACAAGACAAAAAGATTTATGAAATATTAGCTAAAAGACTTAAAGAAGAAAAGCTGGATAACGTAGAGTTAATTAACGATGATGCATTGAATGTTGAATTTCCAAAATTCAATAAAATCATCTCAAATCTACCTTATCAGATATCATCACCGATTACTTTTAAATTCCTTAATTATGATTTTGACTTGGCCATCCTGATGTACCAGAAAGAATTTGCTGAACGTATGAATGGTGAAGTAGGAACAAAAAACTATTCAAGACTTTCTGCAATGCTGTATTTCAAATGCAACGTTGAAAAATTAACTGACGTGAGTTCAGAAAGCTTTATCCCAAAACCGGAAATCGATTCGACTGTTGTCAGACTGACACCAAAAGAAAATAAGATTTCCCCCGAAGATTTCAAGGTTTATTCAAATTTTACAAAGGCGCTATTCCAGCATAGGAACAAAAAAATAAGGAATGCATTAATCGATTCTAGACACATCATTACTGATCTTGACAAAAAGGAAATGAAGAAACGCCTGAATGAAATCGAATCTGAAAAAGTGGAAGAATACTTCAAAAAAAGAGTTACTGTGGTTTCGCCTGAAGAAATATTGTTTTTATCAAAGGAAATAAATCCAATTTTAAATGACTAGATAACATGCCAGATTTTATAATTAACACTGATGACAACGTATACATTCCCGCTGAAGACAGCTATATGCTAGCTGATAATCTGCAGATTAAAAAAGGACAAAGCGTTTTGGAAATCGGCACAGGATCTGGAATCGTTGCAATGTATGCTTCAAGGTTAACCGACAACATCACCGTGACGGACATCAACTTCGATGCCTGTGAGCTAGCGCGAAAAAATTTTGAAGCAAACGACATCGAAAATATTGAAATCCTGTTTGGAAACTTGTTCGAACCCGTCGAAAATAGAAAGTTTGATGTAATTTTATTCAATACTCCATATCTCCCGACTGAAGATGGTGAAGTTCTTGAAGACACTATAAATTATGCATTCGATGGTGGATTAAACGGTAGGAAAGTTATTGATTTATTCTTAAATGAAGTGGGAAATCATTTAAATGATAGAGGAATTGTGCAGATGATTCAGTCTTCACTTTCCGGCAATGAAGAGACATTGGAAAAATTTGATAATTTAGGTTTCATAGCTGAAATTGCTGCAACAGAGCACTTCTTTTTTGAAGACATAACATTAATAAATGCTTATAAGATATAATACGGTGAAAACATGGAAGAATGGAAAAAATCAGTTTTAGTAGGTGCAATACTTTTGATTCTTGCAATAATCTTTGCAATAATCAGAAATGAAATCAACATTTGGATAATATTTATAATCCTCCTTGCAATAATTGATATTGCACTTGGAATTTTGAGAAAAATAAAAAAAGTATAGGAGAATTAGAATTCCCCATCATAAACAAGCTCCGCTGGACCTTCCATGAAGGCTCCAAGAGCATCTTCTTTTTCATAAACATTGAATTTCAAGTCGCCGCCAGGCAAATGAAGCAAAACATTTTCATCAAACAAGCCTAGTTTGTATCCTGAAATAGCTGTAGATGTTGCTCCAGTGCCGCATGCAAGAGTTATACCTGCGCCCCTTTCCCAAGTAATCATTTTACCTTCGTTTTTGGAAATTACCTCTACAAAGTGCACATTGATCTTTTCGGGAAATACTTCATGAGCTTCAATGGCCGGACCGTATTTGTTAATGTCAACATCATCAACATCGTCAACAAAGATGATTGCATGTGGATTTCCGACACTGATAGCTGTCAGGTTAAAGGTGGTATCCAATACATCTAGCTTGCCATCTAAAAATTCTTCTGCATCACAAGTCATTGGAATTTCAGGAGTCTTAAATGTTGACAAACCCATATCTACCTTAAATAAAACAGGTTCATCATTTTCTAATGTAATTTCAATTGTTTTAATTCCAGCTCTTGTTTCAACAGTCATTTTATCTTGCTTTAAAATGCCTTTTCTGTAGACAAAATCGCCAAAGCATCTTATACCATTGCCACACATTTCAGCTTCGCTTCCGTCAGGATTGAACATTCTGTATCCAATGTCTGCTACATCAGATGGCTCTACAAACAATACGCCATCTCCACCTACACCGAAGTTTCTGTGGCATAACATTCTGCAAGCTTCCGGCTTGTCTGCTTCTGGAATGACTTCCCCATCAAATTCGTTGATTATTGGAAAGTCATTGCCTATTCCGTGCATTTTTGAAAATTTTAATCCTTTTAAATCTACCATAGTATCAACTTATTTTAAATGTGGTGGAATTCTTTGTTTTGCATACAAATCTTCAAATGTTTCCCTTTCGCGCACTAAACTGCATTTTCCATCAGTTACCAATACCTCTGAAGTCAATGGCCTTGAGTTGTAATTTGAAGACATTGTGAATCCATATGCTCCTGCATTTAATATACCTAAGAGGTCTCCTTCTTCAATTTCAGGCATTGGCCTGTCACGTGCAAATAAGTCTCCGGATTCACATACGTTTCCTGCGATATCCACTTCTTGAGTATTTTCAGCATCCATTTTGTTAGCCAAAACAATGTGGTGGTATGAATCATACATCGCAGGCCTTAAGAGTGTGTGGAAACCTGCATCTACACCTATGAATTTTCTGTAGCTTTGTTTTACGCTATTGACAGTCACAAGAAGTACGCTTGCATCTCCAACTATGTATCTTCCAGGTTCCAAATACATTGTAGGGTTGCCCATATCATATTCTTCTATTTTTTCTTTAAACAATCCTACATTTACTTCTGCAAACTTATCCAAATCAACAATATTTTCTTCAGGAGTATAAGGAATGCCCACACCTCCACCGAAATCAACGAATTCGAAGTCTATTCCAGCTTCCTGATGAACTTTTCCTGCAATATCCATAGTTGATTCAATAGCCAATTTGAATGGTTCAGGGTCCAATATACCGGATCCGATGTGGGAGTGCATACCAATTGGATTAAAGCCTAATTCTTTTGCCATTTCATAAACTTCAACAGCTTCATTATCCATAATACCGAATTTACTCATTACTCCACCGGTGATACAGTGGTCATGGTGTCCTGCTCCAACCATAGGATTTACTCTAAATGAGATTTTTAATCCTTCCGGATCAACTATTTTAGCTAATCTTTTTAAAGCTGAAACTGAATCAATATTTAAAACTGCACCTTCATCGTGAACAAATTTCAACTCATCATTGGTAATGTTGTTACCGGTGAAAAGTATTCTGTCGCCTGAAAATCCGACCATTTTTGAAATGTGAACTTCGCCAGGGGAAACCGCATCAATGCAGCATCCTTCAGACTCTAAGATTTTCATTACAGCGAGGTTGGTATTTGCTTTACATGCGTAAAACACTTTGAAATCTGGATAATATTTTGAAAAGGCTGAATAGAATCTATTATAATTGTCCCTTATTCTCGCCTCATCGATTACATAAGTGGGGGTTCCGAATTCATCTGCAATATCGCATGCATCGGCCCCTCCAATATCCAAGTGGTTTTTATCGTTTATTTTAATATTTAAATCCATAATTAAAACTCCTAAAAAAGTTACATTATGTTTTAATATATCTTATTTAATCTATTTAAAACTAATTAAGGAAATGATTTTTCCGTTCATATTATTTAATAGAAAGTTGAGAATAATTAACATGAAAGGATATGGTCTTACAGTGAGAGGAATTATCAAAAACAGTGACGATGAAATTTTGATTGTCAAAAGGCACCCTAAAAGCAAAACCGACCCTGAAATGTGGGAACTGCCTGGCGGAAAAGTTGAAAGGGGAGAGCATTTCACTGACGCGCTTGTAAGGGAAATCAAAGAAGAAACAAACCTGGATTGTGAAGTTGGAGATTTCTGTGAAGCCGTTCAAAATGACTATATGCACAAAAGAACAGTGCAATTGATGATGTATCTGACTGACATTGAGGGAGATGTAAAAATAAGCGATGAACATACCGAGTTCATGTGGGCCCCTTTAGAAAAAACAAAAACCTTGGAAATATCTTCCTCATTAAAAAAAGTATTGGAAAAAAGAAATTGGGAGATTTAATCAACATTTCGAATTTCTACAGTCACCAAATGACCCTCTTTGCATCTAGGACATAAAGAATTATCTTTTAAAGTGTGGAGTTTACCGCCACAATGCTGACAATCACCAGTATAATCAAACAATAGGACAGTCAAGTCATTGGTATGCTGTTTAAGGATAAATCTTATTGTATCCTCATCTATGTTTGATAGATTTTGCATTACCACAAACTTATTGATCTGCTTTCTGCAACTGTCGCAATAGTATCCGTAGTAATAACCCCAAAAGTCATATTTGTCATTATCCTTAAAATCATGGATGAATGAATCTTCAATGACAAACTCGGCCTGTTTGCCAAATGCAAATGCCTTTTCGGATTTAACATCCAAACTTCTTGAGCATGACAGACAGTTTTGGAACTTATCATCGAACTTAATAATTTTAAAGATATGGTCATAATCCTCAATTAAATTAATAATCTCCTCATTATCCATTTTTGAAGGGTTTTCAGAAATTATAAACTCCTTGACGATACTATCACAATCATAACAATGATACTCTTTATAATAACCGCTGACTAATGCTTTTGACATTTCTACAGAGGTTAAAAACAACAGCATGCTCACATTAATTTCAAAGTTTTCATCAATCCAGAAAACTTCCAAATCATGAACATGCTCGTATCCACAGACATCGCATTTATATTTAATAAACTGACCCATAAGAATTACCTATAATATTTCATCTAACGCCTTAACGAATTCGTCAATTTCCTCTTTTGTAATTATCAATGGAGGTACGAATCTTAAAACCTTATCTGCAGTACAGTTGATCAAGAATCCTGCTTCTCTGAGCTTGTCAACATATTCTGCTCCAGGCTTGGTTAGCTCCAAACCAACCATCAATCCTTTGCCTCTCACATCAGCGATGATTTCCTTATCTAATTTTTTGAGTTCTTCGATGAAATAATCGCCTACTTCATTGACATTATCCAAGATATTTTCCTCTTCAAATGCATCCAAAACAGCATTTGCGGCCGCACAAACCAAAGGCCCGCCACCGAAAGTTGTTCCGTGATCTCCAGGTACGAATGCCCCAGCTACCTTTTCAGTTGCAAGAATTCCACCCATTGGAACTCCTCCGCCTATTCCCTTAGCCATTGTCATGATGTCCGGCTTTACATCAAAGAGCTCATGGGCAAACAATGTTCCGCATCTGCCGAAACCTGTCTGCACTTCATCTACGATGAATACAATATCTTTCTCATGGCAGATTTCTTCAATCTGCTTTAAGTAATCTTTATCCGGGACATTCACTCCCCCTTCACCTTGGATGGGTTCAACAATGATAGCCGCGGTATTTTCTGTAATAGCTTCTTTAATAGCTTCAATGTCATTGTATGGCACGTTGATGAAACCTTTTGGCAAAATGCATTTGAATGGTTCATGATAATGTTCATGGCCAGTTGCCGCTAGTGTCATTATTGTTCTTCCATGGAATGACTCGACAGTTGAGATGACTTCGCTTTTTCCTGTGTATTTGATAGCAAGCTTAATGGCCCCTTCGTTTGCTTCAGCACCGCTGTTTGCATAAAAGATTCTGTCGAAACTGGTCTTGTCGATTAATCTTTTAGCATAGACCAATGCCGGTTCGTTGTAGTAAATGCTTGAAACATGAATGAGCTTTTCAGCTTGGTCTTGAATGGCTTTAACAAGTTTTGGGTGATTGTGGCCTAAAGCGTTGACTGCAATCCCTGCAAACATGTCCAAATATTCATTACCATCAATGTCTGTAACCTTTACACCTTCCCCGTGGTCTAGAACGATTGGCTGTCTGGTGAAAGTGTTAATGAAATAATCATCTTCAATCTTAATCAATTCTTGAGTGTTCATTTTATCTCCTTAAACTATTCAATCACTAAATATTTATGGATTTTATTAATAATAAATTCTTCCACGATGAAGTAATCCAGAGACTACAAAAAATTGTCTAATGAACCGATGACAAAAATAGTTTTAAAATCGGCATACATTTAATTAATAGATTGAACTATATACTACTATAAATCATTTAACTAAAAATAGGTGATAAAATGAAAGTCGCAATAATCGAAACCGATAAAGGGAACATTGAACTTGAACTATTCCCAAACGAAGCACCTGGAACCGTAGCTAACTTTGAAAAATTAGCCAACGAAGGATTCTACGATGGATTAACTTTCCACAGGGTAATTCCAAACTTTGTAATTCAAGGTGGATGTCCTATTGGAAACGGTACCGGCGGACCGGGCTACACCATCAAATGTGAAACTGAAGGAAACCCACACAAACACGGTACTGGTGCATTATCAATGGCACACGCAGGTAAAGACACTGGTGGAAGCCAATTCTTTATTACACACTGCCCACAACCACACTTAGACGGTGTTCACACCGTATTCGGTCAAGTCATCAAAGGTCAGGATGTCGTTGATGCTATTCAGCAAGGCGACAAAATGAATAAAGTGACCGTTGAAGAAAGATAATCCTTATCTTTCAATTTTTTTTATTTTTTATTACAAAATTGCTTTTATTTCGTAAAATTGAAGTTAAATCTAGGTAGAACTATAAATAACCTCCAATACATATTATATTGTAAGTTTTAATGAATAAACGGAGGTTAAAAAAGTGAAATTTTTTTCAACACAAAAATTAGAAATACAAATTCCAGAAGAAACTACATATAAGGATGGGTATTTTATGCCTAAAAATGATAATCAATTAGAACAGTTTCTTAAAGACCATTTTGAATTTCCTTCAGATAATCTAAATGAAATTCAAAAATTTGTTGCACAGGACGATGAGCTAGAAAAAATAATCTATGATTTGCCGCAAATTGTCTCAAATGAATTAACTTATAATAAAATATCATTTGATTTTATGAAAGAAACAGATTCAACAGAAAAAATTCTTGAAATAATAATTTATTCTGAGTTAGAATCAAAAATATTGCTTCAAAAGGAAGATTTAATCTGTAATTTACTCATAGATAGATATCCTAAAACCCTATTTGAATACATAATCCTGGTGGATCCTTATGAAAGATAATGATTTTGATTGGTATGAATATTATAAGCTTGCAAATTCATACAGTAATGAAGGAAATATTGCAAAATTAAGAACCGGAATGGGAAGATTTTATTATTCTTCATTTTTTGAGTCTATAGATTTTATTTTAGAAAGCAATATGTTTTTAAATCATTTTAATGAAAAAATAATGAAATCATCATCTGGAAGAGTTCATCAAGAAACAAGGTTCACATTTAAAAATAATGAAAAATTGAATAAAAATAATCTTGGCACTAAAATAGCTCAAAACCTTAATGTTTTAAGAAAATACCGAAATATGGTTGATTATAATTCTAAAAATCCTAGAAATATGACCCATATTTACAAAAGATGCCAAATGAAATCAAAAAAGAGATATTTGACTTGCTTAATATGTTAAATTAACTTTTAGATTTAATTCCCACAAATGAAGCAAATACAGATGCTATACACAACACCACACATATAATGCAGGTTATTTGACAGCTGCTTATCAAAAGAGGATAATACTGCTCGACAATCGGCACGTTGCCCATCACGAATGCAAACACCAATGTCAATATTCCCAAACTCATTGCCTGTCCGACTGTACGCATTGTTGCTACGGCTGCTGATGCCACTGATGTATCCTTTGGCGGAACGGAACTCATTATGACATTTGTATTCGGTGGTGAAAAGAGACCAAAGCCAATACCATAGATTATCATGGCCACTATCAAGAATTCAAGTGATGTCGCTTCATTTAAAGATGAGAATAGAACCAGCGAAACTGTTCCAAGCCCCATTCCAATGGCCGCCAAGATTTGTGGAACATATTTATCTGATAGCCTTCCTGCAATAGGGGCAAGCACTACTTGGCACAGCGGTGCTGCAAGCAAAATTATCCCTGCAGTTTGTGAATCATACCCCTTAATGTATTGCAGGTGATAATTAAGGATTGTAGTGACTGCAAAAGTAGCCAAATATGCACACAATGATGCAAAATTGGCTGATAGGAACTTGCGGTTTTTAAAGAATCTTATGTCAAATACAGGATGGGCTTCCCTTAATTCTATCAATCCGAATATGATTAGGAATATAATACCTAAAACTGTTAATATTACACCTAACGGCTCATTCAGTATAGTAAATCCATATATGAACAACACCATACCGATTCCATAAGCAACAGATCCCTTTACGTCGAGTGGAACCTCTCCAAAAGGAATCCATTCCTCATCAACCTTGGTTAAAAGCAATGCCAATATAACGAGTAAAAATGGAACACCGAATAGAACTACAGACCTCCATCCCAATTGGTAATTCAAAACACCACCAAGAACCGGTGCTAGGGACAGTGCAATGTAAACTCCTGTGATAGTTATTCCCAATGCTTTACCCCGCTCTTCTGGTCTGAATGCTGATACCACCATCGCCATAGAAGTAACATTGAAAAATGAGAGAGCAATGCCCAATATCAAACGGCAAAGCAGGAATTGCTCGGAAGATGTAACAAGAACATTAGCAATGGAAATTATAATAAACAGTACAACACTTATGATTGTAACTTTCTTAAGGCCATACTTTCCGGAAATCTGGCCTGCTGGAACAGACAATACGGCTACAACCAGCAAAAAGATAATTATGGCCCAATTTTGAACAATATTGCTCATGTGAAACTCAGCGGCAATTGTCGGAATCACAACCATGACTGAATTGACCGCAAATACCGCGAAAAATGACAATACTGTACAAATCAAAAGGATTAAATTTTTCTTTTCCATCAAAAGAATATATTAAATTAATACAATATAATGCTTTTTAATGCAAAAATTATTATTTTAACTTAGCCATCAATCCGGACTTTCTTGCATAGTGGAACATGTACAATTGAACATACCCCGCATAATCGCCGAATTCCTCCATTCCAAATTCCCTTACCTTTGAAACGCTGATATCCTTTCCGTCAAAGTAAAGGTAGGAAACTATGCGCTTTATCCAGACATCTGATGGAAACGCCTCTTTAAAGTTAAATCCATAAAGCAATATGCAGTCTGCAACTTTAGGACCAACTCCCGGAACTTTCAAGATGCTTTCAAATGCTTCATCATAATTCATTTTCGGAATTTCTGAAAGGTCCATTTCAAGTGTAAAAAGTTCACATGCTTTCCTCATATATGGCGCCCTATATCCGACGCCACATGATTTTAAATTATTCTTACACTTGCAAATATCATCAACATTTGTCAAGTCAAACTCTTCTTCATCATCTAAAAACACATTTTGAAGAGTGGAAATCTCTGGAAATGTATAAAAACCATTATAATCATTTCCCCATTTTTGTTTAATGTCTGAAACTGATTTTGTCCATCTCTTTATTGAATTATTTGCTGAACAGATTGAAGAAATGACACATTCAAAAGGATTTGGAGCTAAAAATAGTCTCAAACCATTGCAAAATTCTGACATCTCGGCAAGTTCCGCATGATTTTGAAGATACTTATAAAATTTATCCAAATCAAAATCCAAGTCATAGATATATTTTAAACAAGAAACGGCTTCTTCATTGGAGACATCGCCTATAAACTTGAAATCCAAATATTTTCCGGATTGTCTAACATCAAAAACGACAGGTTTATTGTCAACCATTACAATTTCACAAAAGGAATCATCAACCTGCCTCCAGGGAGGCTGTGAGGTCTGACCTGACAATTGGGTCAATTCTAAGTCGATTGGAGATTCAATTATCATAAGCGAACAGCCACATTATTTTCTTTTAAATATTCTTTTACTGTGCCAATTGAATATTGATTGAAATGGAATATGCTGGCTGCAAGAGCTGCTGAAACATCTGTCTTTTCAAACACTTCCAGAATATGCTTTGGCTCACCAACACCGCCACTGGCTATCACTGGAATATCGACAGCATCATTAATTGTTTTGTTCAACTCGATATCATATCCGTTTTGGGTTCCGTCCCCATCCATGCTTGTCAAAAGAATTTCGCCGGCACCAAGATCCTGGCATTTTTGTGCCCATGCAATTGCATCGATGCCTGTAAACTCACGTCCGCCATAAATGCTTGTATCAAACCAGCAGTACCCCTTATCGGTTTCAATAACTATCTTATCAGGCACATCATCCGGATGGTCAACATATCTTCTTTTTGCATCAATTCCAATTACGACAGCCTGTGAACCGACGACCTTTGAAGCTTCAGTCAAAAGTTCAGGATTCTTAATGGCCGCAGTATTTGTTGAGCATTTGTCTGCTCCTGCCTTAAGCATCTTAATATAATCGTCAACTTTCCTTATTCCTCCGCCTACACAAATAGGCATGAAAACATTTTCAGTTAACCTATCAATGACATCTGCCATTGTAGCCCTTCTCTCATGTGACGCCGTGATGTCCAAAACTACAACTTCATCAGCACCTTCTTCATAGTAACGTGTTGCAAGGTCAACCGGATTGCCGGCGTATTTAATCTGTTTAAATTCAACACCTTTAACTACCCTACCTTCAGGAACCTGTAAATCACAATCTAGACAAGGAATAATTCTTTTAGTTAACATAATAATCAAATATAAAAAAAGTAGTATTGTTTTTAAAAAACAATAATTTTAAGCAGAATATCTCAAAACAAAACATAAAATCGCTACAATAACAGTGGCAACAATAATATGCTCAGGAGAAAGTTTTGGTCCAAGACTTTCTTCATCAAAATATCTTACTAAACCTGCACCGGTTTGAGGCATAGAAATTTTATCATTTTTTTTCGCCATAGTAATCTCCCATAAAATTTTTAAATAAAAATAACGTTTATAGTTATTGTTTTCATAGTATATAAATGTTAAATTTTCTCCTTTTTAATTACTTTAATATCGCTTATTCGAGTATCGGGATACTGTCCATTCTCATCTTTTTCAACAGCCTTCACCATATCCCATACAGTAAGCAATGCTACGCTTACACCAGTAATAGCTTCCATTTCAACGCCGGTTTTTCCCAATGTATTAACAGCACAAGTAGCAATGATTTCATCTTTTTTAACTTCAAAATCAAGCTCAATTCCGGTCAATGCTAATGGATGGCAAAGCGGGATTATTGAAGAAGTATTCTTAACAGCCTGAATTCCGGCAATTTGAGCGGTTGTCAAAACATTTCCTTTTTTAATCTCTTCATTTTGAATCAAATCAATAGTATTTTCATCTAAAAATATGCTGCCGCTTGCAATAGCTCTTCTTTTTTGATCAGGTTTTCCACCTACTTCAACCATATGCACTCCACTATCAGTTAAATGTGTAAATTCATCTGCCATAATATCTACTTCTCACTTACTTCAATTACGTCCAATTGTTCACAAATCGCATTAACGCCCAATATTTCACTAACATTAGGATGGCTTCTGCCTTCATCACCGGAAATCAATTCCTTGATGTATAATCCTCCTTCGGTTTTAATGCGCATATTAAATGTCCTATCATCAATGATTTCATATGACAAATCCAAAACATGCTTGATGCGCACTTTATCGGCACGCCGCCTTAAAACTCTTAACGGAGTCTGCTGATGGATTTCATTAAATTTAGTTAACTCATCCAACTTGTCCTTGTCAAATACCCCATCACATTTGACAAGCGCATTATAAACTTTATAAGTATCCGGGGAAGATTGTTTTATTTCTGCCTTTCTTCTCCTTTCACAAACATGCAAGTTATGATAGGAAGTCTTACCTTCATTTATCCTGTTAATCTCATCTTCCAATCCTTGTAAATCAAGTTTTCTGATTTTTGGCTCTTTAATTTCCAATACAAAAGGTCTTCCAGAACCCAACATCAACACGTCGATGTCTTCACGGCCGGCACCATGGAATTTGGCTTCCCTTCCCTGAGTCGCCTTCAAAAAATGCTCGGAAATCAATTCTTCAACTGACTCGGGATATTGCTTTCCTGTGAAATTGCACTCTTCACAGCCTCTGCCCTTGCACTTGGTGCATGGCCATTTGGTTTGGGGAATTCCACGTTTTAACTTGTTGTATTTTCCCTCAATGTATAATGGATTAATCTGGATTCTGACTTTAGGCTCATCCAACAAATCGATGCTGAAAACAATGTCTTGGCTTTCGAATTCAGCTTCCTTGTCATACCTTTCCCAAATCTCAAGGCCGATTAGCCTGTTGACTTCCTTCTTGATGGTTTCAACAGTCAAATCAAATTTTTCAGAAAACTCCTCATCACGTTTCTGGATGTCCTTGCTGATTTTTGAACCTACCAAAAACGTGTCGAATTCTATTCCCAATTCGTTAATCTTATCATCAATCTTTTCATATAGCTCATCATCAAGCTTATCGAAAAGGTTATCGCAAATTACACAATCAGCATCATCAAGACTTATTTCCAACTCTTTACAAACCTTATCGGCCCTTTCAATGTTGTTGCTGCCTTCAATTGTTTTAGACAGCTTGCGCCCAAGACAATTTTTACAGATTTTACCATCAGTTTCATCTAAAATTTGCTTTGCCAATCTCATGTTATCTATTCATAAATTGTCCCATCATGCGGTTCATTGCACCGCCGCCTAAACGACTGCCACGTCTTCCCATTCCTTTCATTGCCTTCTTGGTGTTGTTGTAGTATTTCAATAGCTCTCTCACTTCACCTTCTTCAACGCCAGATCCTCTAGCTATTCTTTGAATACGTGACTGTTTGATGATTTTAGGGTTTAACATTTCTTCTTCAGTCATGGAAGACATGATGATTTTATAAGAGTCTATCTTATCTTCGGTCATCTTGGATGCTTCCTTTGGGATTTTATTTCCCATACCCGGAATCATATTCAGGACTTGCTGCATCGGACCCATCTTATTCATCATTTCAAACTGGTTTTTCATGTCCATTAATGTGAATTTGCCTGTCAGCATGTTTTGCATGGTTTTTTCCGCAATGTCCTCATCAATGTTCTCTTCGGCTTTTTCTATGAGACTTTTGATATCTCCCATACCGAGCAGTCTGGAAATGAATCTTTGCGGGTCAAACACTTCAAAGTCATCGATTCGCTCACCTGTACCGATGAATTTGATTGGAGCACCTGTTTCTGCAACTGCAGACAATGCACCCCCACCTTTTGCTGAACCGTCCAATTTTGTAATGATGATTGAACCTATGTCTGTTGCCTGTGAAAACGCCTTTGCCTGCTCACCGGCCTGCTGACCGATTGTTCCATCAATGACCAAAATAGCTTCATTCGGTTCAATGATATCATCCAACTCATCCATTTCAGCAATCAAATCGGCTTCTTCCTTATGCCTACCGGCAGTATCGAAAATGATAACCTTTCTGTTTTTGAATTCCTGCAGACCTTTTCTGGCCAAATCAAGAGCATCCTTGTTTTCAGGATCCCCATACAAAGGAACATCCATCTCTTCAGTCAATTGCTTTAGCTGTTCGTAAGCGGCCGGCCTCCATGTGTCTGTACAGACAACCGCAGGATTGAAACCTTTCTTCTGCAGATACCTGCATAACTTACCGATTGTGGTTGTCTTACCGCTACCCTGCAGACCTAAGAATAAGATCTTATAAGGCCTTTCGTTAATATCCAGACTTGCCGCTTCGCTGCCCAAAAGATTTACCATTTCCTCATAGATAATTGTAATAACATGTTCCCTTGGAGTAATGCCTTTTGGAGGTTCCTCTTCAAGAGCCCTGGTTTCAATTTTTTTGGATAAATCTAGAACTAATTTAATATTAACATCAGATTGAATTAAAGCACGTTGAATATCCTTTACAACTTCTTTAATAGTTTTTTTATCAATAACGGACATTCCTACTAATTTTTTCATTGTATTAGTAAGATTCTCTCCTAAATTTCCAAGCATTGCCATCGTAATCACTTTAATAATAATTCATATTAGCAAAATTATATAATTGTATTAAACTATATTTATATTTATAGTAAGTTTTAAAATTTTTGTGTGAGAGTATGTTAGAAGAAGTAAAAAAATCATTAGAAGCATCCCCAATCGTGAAAAAAGGAGACTATAATTATTTTGTAAATCCTATTAGTGACGGAGTTCCAGCAATGGAATCAAAAATGCTTAGGGAATTGGCATTGGCTGTACATAAGCATGCAGACTTAGATGTTGATAAAATAGTAGCTGTTGAAGCTATGGGAATACACTTGGCAACCGCATTATCCCTTGCAACCGATGTTCCATTTGTTGTAATCCGTAAAAGACAATACGGCCTTGAAGGCGAACAGCAAGTCTATCAGAAAACCGGCTACGGCTCATCCAACCTTTTCATCAATGACTTGCATGCCGGCGAAAGAATTCTAATCATCGACGATGTCGTAAGTACCGGCGGAACTTTGATAGCCTTATTGAATACTCTAAAAGATTTGGGCTTGGAAATCAAATCCGCAGTTGCAGTCATTGAAAAAGGCGAAGGAAAAAAACGCGTTGAAGAGGAAACCGGCATTGAAATATTATCAATTGTAAAATTAGACGTGATTGACGGCAAGGTAGTAATCGAAAAAACAATTGAAGATTAAAATGTCAATGTATGATATGGATTTAGACAAAGTAATCCGTAAAATCAACTCAAAGGATGCTAGAACAGTTGGCCTTCAATTTCCTGAAGGATTAAAGATGCAAGCTACAAAAATAGCTCGCAAAATCGAAAATGAAACCGATGCTACTGTAATAATATCTGGAGACCCCTGTTATGGAGCATGCGATGTTAGTGACTATAAGATGAAAGGATCTGTAGACCTGATTGTTCATTACGGACACACTCCTCTTCCCCTAAAATATGAAGTTCCAACTATCTTCATTGAAGCGTTTTCAAAAATAGACATTAAGAAAGACCTTGAAAAATCCTTGGAGCATTTGAAAAACTATTCAAGAATCGGACTTGTAACAACTACTCAACACCTGCATCTCTTAAACGAAACAAAGGATTACCTCGAAGACAACGGCAAAGAAGTTGTCCTCGGTTCATCCCCTTCAACCAGAAAAGGGCAGGTACTGGGATGCAATTTTTCATCAATAAAAAACCTTGATGTTGATGTGATTTTATTTATCGGCAGCGGAAATTTCCACCCTTTAGGAATAAAGCTATTTTCAAACACGCCTGTTTTGGCATTGGATCCCTACAATAGTGAAATCAGAAGCATGGATGAATATGCAGACAGAATCTTAAGGATAAGATTTGCAAGAATCACAAAAGCGCGGACAGCCCAAAAATGGGGAATTTTAGTATCCACAAAAGAGGGCCAATACAGAATGACACTGGCCAAGGAAATCAAGAAAATTCTGGAAGATGCCAAAATGGAAGCATATATCATTTTGGTGGATAATGTATCGCCTGATGTTTTGCTACCTTATCTGGAATTAGATGCATTTGTAGTGAGCGCTTGTCCAAGAATAGCTATTGATGACTCACAAATGTATAAGAAACCACTGTTAACTCCACAAGAATTAGAAATTGTATTAAATAAAAGGGAATGGGAAAATTACCAATTGGATGAAATTTTATTCCATGAACGCTACAAATAGTTTTAAATATTAATATGGATAAAGTTATTATATTAAAGAAATTTTTATAAAATCTTTATTTTGGTGTTTTTAATATGAGTATGGAAAAAGAAAACATTGTAATGCCTGGAGACAAATTAGGAATCATTGAGCAGTATCTCCCAGGAGAAGGTACTTATGATGATAATGGAGAGATTAAATCAGCAGTACTTGGAAATGTTAAAATTAATCAAAAAATGAAGGTTATTTCTGTTGTGTCAGATGCAAAACCAGCTCTTTTAAAAGTTGGAGATATAGTCTACGGTCAAATTACTGATATCAAACCACAAAGAGCAAATGTAAATATTGAATGTATTAAAGATAACGCAAGACCATTGGCATTACCTTATATGGGTGCTATACACATTTCTCAAGCTAAAAAAGATTATTTGGAAAAGCTGTCCGATGCTTTTAGAATAGGCGACATTATTCAGGCAAAAGTTGTTAAGATTACTGGAGATAATGTCGATTTGGGCACTGTAGATGATGATTGTGGAGTCTTAAAAGCCATGTGCACACGTTGCAGAGATTTCATGCATACTACACAAAAAGATAATGAGCTTCAATGTAACACATGCAACAAAAAAGAAAGACGTAAAGTGTCTAAAAACTATGTTAACGATTAATTAAGGTTGATAAAATGGAAAATTTTGAAATAGTAGAAGAAAAAACTTTAGAATTAACATTTATTGTAAAAGATGAAAGTCATGGAGTTTGCAATGCATTAAGACACATTTTAATGCAAAACCCTGATGTGGAATATGCTGTTTACAATATTGATCACCCTCTTACTGGAAAACCTGAAATGACCATCAAAACAAAAAGAGGAAAAAGACCAAGAAAGGTATTAAAGAAAGCAGCAGAAGAACTCCAAAAAGAAAGTTCTGAATTTAAGAAACTTATTGATGAAGCTTTATAGCTTCCCTTATTATTTTTTTGTGATTTTATGGCTGGTTATAAGATTCCTTCCCTAACAGCTGATATTTTTATTTTTGATGATGATTTTAACTTTATTTTAATTAAAAGAAAAAAAGATCCTTACAAAGACTACTGGGCATTGCCTGGAGGATTTGTTGAATATGGCGAAAGTGTGGAAAACGCCGCCATACGAGAAGCAAAAGAAGAAACAAACATTGATGTTGAACTTAAAGATTTGGTCAATGTTTACTCAAATCCCGATAGAGATCCGCGAGGACATACAATAACCATTGCTTTTACCGCCAAAGGCGATATTAAAACAATGAAAGCAGATGATGATGCTTGTGATATTGACATCTTTTCACCTGAAGATTTGGACAAAATCAATATTGCCTTCGACCATGATAAAATAATTAAAGACTGTTTAATTAAAGCTAAAAATGGTTAATAATGCTATATATTTAAATAAGTTAAAAAAAAAATTATTTAATATATTAATTAATATTAAAATTTTAATAGAGGAGAGTTAAATGGAATTTTGTCCTGAATGTGGAGCAATGATGCTTCCGAATAAAGGGGTTTTAAAATGCAATAGTTGCGGATATAGTGAAAAATCCGATACTGATGAAGAATATAAAGTTTCAAGTATGAGAGAAGCAAAAGAAACCGTTACAAACTTAGGGGACGATGTAGAAGTCGGACCAACTACCAATGAAACTTGCCCTGAATGTGGAAATGATAAGGCTACATACAAATTATTACAAACTCGTAGTGCTGATGAAGCTCCTACACGCATATTTACATGCACAAAATGTAAGCATACCTGGAGAGCATATGACTGAGGGTTTTTTATGAAGGATTCTAAAGAAAAAGAGCATAGAATTTCCAATTTAAAAGACATGATAAACAATGTCAAAGAGGATGCTGTCAATTCTAATGAAGTTGAGGAAGATAGTGAATTAATTGACTATCTCAACGAAGATAAAACAAATTATGAAGAATTAAAAATCGATGATGAATTCATTTACCATCCGGGTGATGAAAAAGACACCCCTATTAATTTAGAAGACAATGATATTGATGAAGAGTTTATAATTAAAACTCCTAGAGAAGAAGATATTGAAGAACCTAACGAATATTATGATGTTGGTGAAGAGGAAGATATCATCGCCGATATGAGTGAAAACTTTGATATGTTCGTGAACGCAAAAATTGGCAAAACACCTATTTTAGCAATCATTAGTTCAGTTTTAGGAGTATTATTGATATTGCTCTCAATATTTATTTTCCAATCCCGCAGCGATAGGGTAATAGACAATGTGGTTTCCGGAGAAACAAACTTTTATTTTGTAGTAGTTTTAGCAATAGGAATATTGCTATTGATTTACGGATTATACAAAATACTGGGCTTCAATAATCCGATCAAGGGAATTGCGGATAATATTAATTCCATCGATCTAGAAAAAAATGATAGTAACGTGGAAACCAAAAGTGAAAATATTATCCCAAAAAGCAATATCCCTCTAGACAAGGATTCTTATAAAATAGGGGAATTCAATCTAGGAGATTTGAAAAATAAACTTAAAAAACAACCTACTTCTAAAAAATCCATACCAATCACCGAAAATATCGACGATATCCCTCCGGCAAAAGAAAAAGAAGAAAGTAAAAAAGGATTAATTGCTGAAGAGATTGAAGATATCGAATATGAACAAGTCAAACTCGATTCTGAAACCATTGATGATATTTTCGCTGAAGTGGAAGATATTGAAGAAATGCCTATTATTTCTATTGATTCTGAAGATAAAAAAGAATAGAAATAATATTTTTTTCTTTTTTGGGCCTGTAGTCTAGTCAGGAATGACGCAGGACTTCGGATCCTGAGATCGGGGGTTCAAATCCCTCCAGGTCCGTTCAATCTTTGAGTCTTACAACCGCCTCTTTGAAGAATTCCGGAATTAAAGATCTGTACATCGGACTTCTAAATAACATGTTAATATCACTGTCTATAATGTAAGTATAGCATGAATCGTCTTCCGCCCTCATTCCACGACCATACGCCTGCATCAAAGTCATGACGGTCTTGTATGCATACCATTTCTTATCCTTCTTCATTCTCATATTGACCTGCTTATCGCCCAAATAAGGGAAAGGTATCTTATAAATTACCTGAAATCTGCATTTATCATATGGCAAATCAACGCCCTCACTCATTGAAGGAGAAACCAAAACCAATGGATTTTCATCTTTTTCAAAGAAATTCAATATTTGTTCCCTATTTTTTGGGGTATGGGAAATCAGCCTGGAATTATATAAATTGTTAGTTATGTATTGCTGACATTTATAACTGTGAGTATGAATTAAGCCCTTATCCCCTTCATGCTTCTTCAATATTTCCTGCAGAATTGGAATTGTCTTAGGAGCAGTTTTCTTAATCCTGTTTGCTGACATTTTTCCGGCCAAATCAAGAATAATCGGCCTTTTCTCTTTTGTAAATGGACTATCGACCTTGATATGGTAAACTTCATTAGGGTTTAATCCCAACCATTTGGAAAACATCTTGTGTGATAGAATGGTTGCGCTCATGAAGATTACAACATCCCCATATTTCAACAGATTGTTCTTTGCATAGTGGTGAACTCTAAGCGGCTTGAATGAAACGCTCTCCTCTTCAGTGTCAATAACCCAGTTTCCAGGCTCCTTATCCAAGTTATTCTTTAAAGTTTTTAATCTTAATATTGTTGATTTGATTCTGTCTGCCTTATTTTTGCTAACATCCTTTAAATCAATGTCTTCATAAGATTCCCTAATGGCATCGATTTCCATTTTCCAATCCTCAAGTTCGCCATCTTTCAAAGTTTCGGGTGAAATTCTTTTATTGATGTCTTTTTCAAGAATCCTATTGTAGAGATTAACTTCCATTGTAGCCATTAACTTGTTTTCAATGTTGTGGGCCTCATCCAAAATCAGCAGCGAGCGAGTGCCGAAATGCTTTACATAATTCAGCTCAACAATTGCATAATCATAATTCATCAAAGTAATTGGGGAGTTTATTGCATTAGCCTTCTGATTCCAGTAATGGCAGTGGCTGTCAGACTGGTAAAATACGATTCCGCCGAATGAGTCCTCAAATGCCAGTTCCGCATCTAAAGTCGGATTTTTGGCAACGCCGTAAGGACAGAAGAATTTGCTTGAAGATGGTGTTGTTTTGCAGACCCCAATGTCACAGCTGGATTCAAGGTTATCATGCAAACAGGCAAAGTTTCCCCTGCCTTTGACTAACGGAAATTCAAATTCATTAGAGTACTGTGACTGTAGCTGTTTTGTCATTGTCAAAATGTAAGCGGATTCATACATTTTTGCAAGAGTGGTGGCTATTGCAGATTTTCCTGTTCCGGTGCCTGCTTCAAGGATAATGTATTTGTATCCTTTATTGATTGCATCCTTGATATCCTGAATAATATCCAATTGGCCTAATCTAGGCTGCGGAAACGGAAAATTTTCAATAATATCGTCATCGATATGAGGATATATTTCCTTGAGATACGCTGCTGTTCCCTCATCTTGCTTGTGGTCATCTACTGAATAAACTTCAGGAATCTTATCATCCAAGATAGATGAAGTTCTAGGTTTAGAAAAGCTAAACAAGTTTGTTGGACCTTTAGATTCATTTTTAGGATACTTTCCACAAGTACAATTACTTTTAAGCATTCCACAATTTGGACAAAACATTGAATTTGACATTAAAAATATATTAGGTAAGTATACTATAAATAAATGATAGGAAGAGCATTTGAAAAATAATATTGAAAATTAAAAATTGTAAAGCAAAGTGATTATATGGTAGAAAAAGGAAAATTATATGGAATTGGTGTTGGACCTGGAGATACTGAATTGCTTACCCTTAAAGCTGCAAGAATATTGGAAACAGTCCCGGTCATTTTCTCACCAAAATCCTCAAAAGAAAAAGACAGTATTGCATTATCAATTGTAAAGCCTATACTTGAAAAAAGAGATGATTATAAAAGACTAATGATAGTTGCACCTATTTTTCCAATGATTGAAGATAAAAGTGAACTTGAAAAGATATGGGATAGCGCTGCTGAAATGATTGCACAGTACCTCGACAGCGGAAGGGACGTTGCATTTATCACACTTGGAGACACTTCAATATTCAGTACATACTCCTATGTTCAAAAAAGATTAATTGACTATTATGAAATCGAAACTATTCCTGGAATCACTTCTTTTACCGCATGCGCTGCTGCTAGAAATAAAGCTTTAGTTGAACAAAACCAAATTTTAACTGTAGTTCCTAAAATCGATGAAAGATTAGAAGAGGTTTTGGAATATAGTAACTCAATAGTGCTTATGAAAGCTTCAAGAAACACTTCTGATCTTGAAAAAAGCATAGATGAAAAAGAAAGAGAAAAAGAAATTTATTCCGTGCAAAACTGTACACGTGAAAACGAAAAAATTATCGAAGGCTTTTCTCACGAAAAACCTTATTTAACAACCACAATAATTAAATTTGATGACTAGTAAGATTTGATGTTTAGGGGTTCTACCTCAAACACACACTTTTCATCACCCATTGTGTAGCATTGTGTTTCAATAACACTAACCGGCATGTTGAAAAACTCCGCGAACAATCCTTCAAAGATTCCGGTATCTAAAAAGCATGCTGGCTTTCCTGTTTTTGGAAGCAGTTCACATTCAAAACAATCATAGGTTGTGATTTTGATAATCTGACCAATCTTATAACTGAGTCTTCCAAGGCCTTTTCTTTGCCAAAAATCAGCGAGATTATCCATGAACACATCCAAATCCTCATCATACAACTTATTGAAAATAGATTTGCCGATGCTATTTCCGGTAGACTGTAAAATCGGATCGATGTTTATTCCTTCTTGAATAAGCATTGCCTTTAAAGTATGGAATAGCAATGTTGAAAATTCGGCATCCTCATCAACGATGTGCTTAATCAGATAATCAGATTGCGTTTCTTCAATCTGTTTTGGTTCGGTTATGTTTACGGAACCTATATATTTTGAATTCAAATAAAAAATCTTTTTTCTATTGTCAACTGGGTGAACCCTATAAGAAATAATGCCCTTTTCCCTTAAACTTTTTAAATGAACGGAAACGGTTGACTTTGATTTACCTATATTGCTGACAATTTCATCAAATTCCATATCGTTATTTCTGAGCATTTCTAGAATTGTAAGCTTTACTGGACTTTTAACAACATTCACTCCAATGTTATCATTCAAGTTTGAAAAAATCTGAATTGGCTTTTGTTCGTTCATACTATCCCCCAATCTATATAGGTATATTTGATATCAATTTGTTAATAAATATAACCATTAATTAAAAATTAAACAAAATAATAAGAAAAATAATAAAAAATTAAACATTTTACAATGAAAAAAAAGAAAAAAAATACGAACTGTTCGTATTAACTAAGTAAAATAGTTCGTATGCTTACGATTATTCAAAACTGAAATCAACGTAATTTCTTCATTTCCCTTAAAAATTTTTTACGTGTAGTTAGCAAATGCAATCCTAAAAATATTAGACTGAAAATTGAAGAGGACTTATGAATATGTGAAATTTTATGATTTCCAATTTTTAAACTTTTTAAGGATTTTTGGCTGGAAAAAATACCTGAAATGATTGTTATTGATAAAGAAATCAGCAATCCTATATTTATGATAAGGTCAATGGTTCTTTTAAGATTGTATTTTCCTTTAGGTATTGCTTTAAAATAGTTTTTATTGAATTTTATATGCAATATAATTAAAAATAATAATCCAATTCCCACAATTTCATGGATTAAAATAGGAAGGCTAAGGAATTCCAATATAATTGCAATAAACATTAAAATGTCTACAGTAATTTTTTTATTCATCAAACCATCCTCATATTACTATTACTTTGTCCTATTATTTAAATTTTTAGTCATGCCTAAATTTTTTATGAAACTAATAAAAAAGTTATTTTATCCTAATAAACTAAAAGAATACGAACAATTATAAAACGTGGAAAAAAGTTTCTATCCTTAGATTTTAAGCACTAAAACTCTGTGAAGAGTCAATTTATTATAAAAAAAGAAAAGAGGTCCAAAATCCTTGCCTTATTCAAATGCAAGGTAATTTAAATCATTCCTGTTGCAAACAAAGTCAAATTTGCAATAGTCGCAGAACCGAGGTAAGTTCCAGTTATTACAATTAAAGCAACAATGATTCCTCTCCAACCGATCTTTTTAAACTCTTCCCAATCTTTACCGATTTAAATACCAACATAAGCAAGGAATGCAGTACAGATTGTAGTCAGTTCAACATTGGAAACATAATGGGCTACAAAATCAGCAGTTGGCATGCATGGAATAGCTATAAGCAAACCGATGATACTTATAAAGATAATTGATTGGATATGGACTGGACAGCCCCTTTCAAGAGCCACTCCTGCAAGTGTAACGATTGCAATAGTCATCATTCCAATGAAGGTGTCAATTAAAAGAGTGTGATATCCCACGTAATTTCCAACAGTTACAATGACTGAAAATGCAAAAAGCAATGCTCCCCATCTTTTAAGTTTTCCGGAACTTAATCCATATGCAAACTTTAATTTTGGGAACATTTCCAAACCTTTGATTCATATGTAAATTTCGAATTGAATGTTTTTTTTGAAATATACGTTAACAAATATGAAATGTAATCAAAATAAACTATTTTAAGATTCTATTCACTCTTATAAAGTTAAAAAAAACAAGAAATAGGCGTGGTGGGATTCGAACCCACGTAGCAACTAATGCATAAGACCCTGAATCTTACTCCTTTGACCACTCGGATACACGTCTAAAAGAAATATCTGAAAAAGTAATCCATGTACTGGATTTTAACTATATTATTATACTTTTTTTAGTATAAATATTTAATCCTATTCGACCCATTGATTGTTTGACCAACCGTCCCATATTCTCAACTTTCATAGGTTTGCAATTATTTTGATAAATTAAAAAAAAAGATAATATTTTTAAAATAATGGTCATTAAACAATATATTTTTAAAAAAAATTCTGAAGTGTATTTAGAATTATGCAAAAAAGTATTATTAATATTTAAATACCTTTGATTACAAAATATTTTACATCAAATCATAGGATTATGATTAGAGAAGGTGAAATAAATGGGTAAACTAGATGGAAAAGTAGCAATCGTTACCGGATCAACCTCCGGTATGGGCCGTTCTACAGCTAAATTATTTGCTGAAGAAGGCGCTAAAGTTGTTGTAACTGGAAGAAACGAAGAAAGAGCAAACGCCGTAGTGGATGACATTAAAGCAGCTGGTGGAGAAGCATTTGCAGTTATTGCTGATATGGCTGATGTTGACGACATTAAAAAAATCTTTGATGAAACCATTGAAAAATATGGAACTGTCGACATTCTATTCAACAATGCAGGACTTTTAAGCGTAACTCCTCTTTTGGAAATCACCAAAGAGGAATGGGACAAAGTATTTGCCGTTGACGTATACGCTCCATTATACTTAACACAATTAGTAGCTCCAGTAATGAAAGAAAAAGGAAAAGGTGTTGTAATTAACACCTGTTCAGTAGCATCCTACGCTGCACACTTCGGATTTGTAGGTTACATCTCATCCAAACACGCTATTGCAGGCCTTACCAAATCCATTGCATTCGAACTTGGTCCTGAAATAAGATGTAACGGTATTGCTCCTGGTGCTATCCACACCGCTATGGTAGATAGTATCGGAGGAGTAGAAGCATTGCAAATGATGATTGACGGAGCCCCTATGAAAAGAGTTGGTCAAGGAGAAGATATTGCTGCATTAGCATTATTCCTTGCTTCTGACGAATCTGAATTCTTAGATGGTCAAATCATCAGATGTGACGGCGGATTCGAGTGTTAAGTTTTTTAAGTAGTTGGATTTTTATCCACTACCACTATTTTTATTTTTTTATATTGGGCATCTTTAGTCTAATTTAATATAAAATTGAAATTTAAAATACTAATTAATTATATGGGCATTGCCATTGACTTCTACTATGTTTGACATAGGTAAATGCATTAATATATCTGTTATCAGCATCAAAAAAAGCCACAGATATACGAACAATTCGTATAAAACTTATAAAAAAGTTCCGATGCTTATCAATTTCCAGCACTAACACTCTGATAGGAATTTATTTTTTTGATGTTATAAAATTTTTGAAAGTTATCCCAAATCTTAAATCTAAAGGTAATTTTCAGTTATTTTAGTTGCAGATTCAACCATTTTTGGACAAAACTCTTTAAATAGATTATTATCCAATGCGTATTTAACACCTTCTTCAGTTCTAATGTCACAATTAAGTAAGTCTCTACAGATATATGATCCGTTTTCCTTTTCGAATTCATCTAAAAATTTTTCACATACCTCATTACTTTTAGCTTTGCTTTCACCATATTTAAGGCCTAAAGCCATTAGTGCACCTGTGCAAGCACCACAAACTTCACCTTTACGCATCCCGCTACCAAAACATGCACCGATTTTCAAGGCTTGTTCTTCTGAAAGACCTAAATCTTGTGAAAATGTTGCAAATACCGCTTGTGAACACACATATCCGTTTTCAAATAATTGAACTGCTTTTTCTATATTTTTCATATATATAATTTAATTATTTTGACTTATATAATAATCTGATGTTTATTAATTTCTACCCATAAAACTCCAATATGAACCTTATATAAAAAAATCCCATAAGAATACGAACATTTCGTATAAAACGTATGATATAGTTCGCAACCTTATTGATTTGAACTACTAAAACTCTAAAAAAAATTTATTTTGATTAATTATAAAATTTTTGAAAGTCGTTTTAAACCGTAAATTGGATTAAATAAATTATGATTAACATTATTAGCTAAATAAGACTAAATAAACATAGAAGTTTTAAAAATGTGATGTTGATGTTAAAAAAAAGAAATGTGTTAACATTAATGTTAACAGAATTTAAATTTCATAAACCTTTGGAGGTTCTCCGGAAAAGTCGGCGATGGTTGCTTTGCCTTCTTTAATGGTAAATACTTCAAATGTCGGATTGTCACCGGATTCATATAATGCCTTTACAAGATCATTAGCATCAATTACCTTTTGTTTGATTTCCAAATCATCAACGAATTCAACTTTTCCGGCAATTCTGATCCATTGGAATTCAGGAGTGGCTGCAGTCATTTCAAAGTTAGGGTTTGCATCCAATTCCCTATACATTGGCTTTTGGTTGCTGGTGCAGAAGTATGGTTTGTCATCTTCTGCAAAATAGAATAAGATAGGCCTTACCTTTGCGTTTCCGTCAAGTCCTGTAGTTGCGAGATATTGTTGTGGGTTTTCAGTTAAGAATTTAATTACATCTTCCATGGATATCACCTTTATTTATTAATACTAAACCTCTTTATTTTGTTTAGTATTAATTATAAATTGTTTTTATAAGTAATATAAGCTTTTTGTTACTTTAAAGTTACTAATAACTGATTAGAGTCTTTGGTTACTTTTTTGTAACTAAAATTTTATTAATAATCACCAATAGATAGATTCATATCCAAAATGGAAAGTGTGATATCATGGCTAAATTCGAAAGCAATTACTGTCCGGTCAACGAAACCTTAAAAATCATCAGCGGAAAATGGCACATTCTAATCATCAG
This sequence comes from Methanobrevibacter sp., assembly GCF_045112895.1. Taxonomy (GTDB): domain Archaea; phylum Methanobacteriota; class Methanobacteria; order Methanobacteriales; family Methanobacteriaceae; genus Methanocatella. The sequence goes on from NZ_JBGUIH010000022.1 coordinate 29,196, forward strand.
GGATTTGTTTTTCGGTAAAAAAAGATTCAAGGAATTCAAGGAAGACAAACCTGCTTTAAGCAATAAGGTTTTAACCGAATGCCTAAAGGATTTGGAATCAAATGGATTGATTTCAAAAACCAATTTGGACGACTCCAAAATAACTGAATATTCCCTGACTGAAGAAGGAGAAAGAATGAATAGAATTCTTTATGAACTGGCCATGTTCACTTTAGAAAAAGATGATACTGCAACAGATGACGAATCTGAAGAATTTGTAAAGATTTTTAAAGACACATTGGATATTGATTAACCATAAAATATTATTCGACTAGGAGAATTAGATGAATAGAGAACAACAACTTGATTTCTTAATTAATTATTTGATTGATGAGAGAAAGGAAGCTATTGAAATTCCACAAGACTACAAATCTAAAAGAGATTTGCTTCGATCCCTAATGAATGTAAGAATGCCCTTAAAAATTTCAGACGAATTTCTAAAAGTTCAGGATGATTTCCTAACTGCCGAAACATTAGGTAAGGATTTAACTTCAGTTGAGGACATAAAGGATGTTACCGGCAAAATCATGCTTTGGCAGGGCGATATTGTAACCTTGAAAGTTGACGGGATTGTCAATGCGGCAAATTCAAAATTATTGGGTTGCTTTATCCCTCTGCACAATTGCATTGACAACATGATTCACTCAGCAGCAGGAGTGCAGCTTAGAGATGAATGCAACAGCATTATGCAACTGCAGGGACATGATGAAGAAACAGGCAAAGCCAAAATCACAAACGCTTATAATCTGCCTTCAAAATACGTGATTCATACGGTTGGCCCTGCAATTCCCCAAGAATCAAAGCCATCAAAAAGAGATTGTGAAGCATTAGAGAATTGCTATAGGTCCTGTTTGGAAATTGCAAGTGAAAATAATCTCGAATCATTGGCCTTCTGCGCCATTTCAACAGGAGTATTTAATTTTCCACGGGAACTGGCGGCAGAAATTGCCATCAATACGGTTAGGGAGTATTTGGACTCAAATGAAACCAGCTTAAAGTATGTGATTTTTGACGTATTTTCAGATGACAGCTATACAACATATAAGAATTTATTATTTTAGGAGAAAAACATGGAACATTTTGTAAAAAGATTAGACAAGGCATACGATGCCATTAATCATTCAGATTATATTCTTGTTGGTGCAGGTGCCGGATTTTCTGCAGCTGCAGGCATTGAATATTCAGGTAAACGTTTTGAAGACAACTTTAAGGACTTCATTGAAAAATACGGCTTGACTGACATGTATTCTTCCGGATTTTATCCATTCAAAACTTCCGAGGAAAAATGGGCCTACTGGTCCCGTCATATTTTCATGAACAGATATTCCGTTGGCAAAACCGAATTATATGAACAATTATTTGATCTGGTTAAAGATAAGGATTATTTCATCCTGACAACCAATGTGGAACATCAATTTTGGATAAATGGCTTTGAAGATAATAGAATCTTTGCAACACAGGGAGACTATGGCCTTTTCCAATGCAGTGAACCCTGCCATAAAAAATTATATTCAAATAAGGATTTTGTCTTTAAGGCTATTGAAAACATTAACGATTGCAGAATCCCAACTGATTTAATACCAAAGTGTCCGGTCTGTGGAAAGGAAATGGCTTTAAATCTAAGAGTCGACAATACATTTGTTGAAGATGAGAAATGGATGGAAATGTACAATAATTATTCCAAGTATTTGGAACATGTCGATGAAGACAAAAACATCGTATTTGTAGAGTTGGGCGTTGGATTTAACACACCTTCGATAATAAGATATCCATTTGAACAGATGACATATGAAAACCCGAACACCACATTAATTAGGTTAAATAGAAGCTCATCACAAGCAATACCTGAAAATAAAGATAAGACCATTTGTTTTGATGAAAAAATTTCAGAAATATTTGCATATTGGCTTTCAAGGATTTGAATTATCAATTGTTTTGGAGCACATAATCTTGAATTAACACTAAAAAATACGAACATTTCGTATAAAACTTATAAAAAAGTTCCGATGCTTATCAATTCCCAACGCTAAAACTCTGATACAAAGTTTATTTTTTTATTATTATAAAATTTTGGAAACCATTCCTATGAATCCATTCCATCCAATAATAGTATATCATTAATTTCATGATTATGTTTCCCATTTGCTCATATGCCATTTACCGTTTATTTTTTCCATTGACTGTGCCGAATCCAATGTCCATCTGCCTTTAATCTCATATACTTTTGCATCAAGAGTCACATCCGCCTTTAAAATAGCCTTTGTACCCTCCTGTATTGTAATTTTAGGATTGTCGATTATGGATTCATAATAATTGAGTGTTCCGTCCATTATTTCGTCAATGTATTCCTGTTTGGTTTGTGTTTTGCCTGACATGTGGGTTAAGGTATAGTTGTCATCGATGATTTCATTAAGCTTTGCTGAGTCCTTTTCAATCATTGCCTTTTGAAATTCAATGAACCTTTCAAGGACTTCTTCCTCTTCGGCTGTCAAGTCTTTTTTATTAACTACAGTTACAGTCATTTAAATCCTTCTTATTCTGGAAATCTGTCTTTATCAAGTGTCTTTACGACTTTTGCCGGTGCGCCTACGACTACTGCATAATCCGGAACGTCTTTTGTAACGATTGCACCTGCACCGACGATTGCATATTTTCCAACGGTGACCCCTGCCAGTATTGTTACACCTGCACCAAGCCATGCCCCCCTTTTGATGAGGATTTCTTCGCAGGTTAGGATTTGCCTTTCGTATTCGTCATGGTTATTGGATAATAATTGAACGTTTCCTGCAAGCATTACATCATCTTCGATTGTTATTCCCCCTCTTGCCATTGCAAGGCAGTTGCTGTTGATGAATACATTGTTTCCGAGTTTCATTTTATCGAATGCCGCACCTGCAAAGGGTGTTGTTATTGTGCTGTTTTCACCAATGTTGCCTTCCAATAATTCATTGAGTAGTTCAGCATATTCCTCGGTCATCGGTTCTGTGTGGTTGAATTTAAACAATAGTTTTGATTGCTCTATTGATTTCATCAATTCTTCCTGTGAAATTTTATCCAAATCTATTCTTTCCATCTTTTCATCTCCTTATTTGTTTGGTTGCGGTAATGGTATTCCTTCCTTTAGGCTCAATTCTTTAATTTTTAAAAACCATGCCATGTTTCTTGCAAGTGTTGTCATGGTTCTTAGTCCTTCAAGATCCCTTTTTGCCTCTTCGGCAGTTTGGCCGTAAATCGCGTTCCAGTAGTTTGAACTTATTATAGGCATCTCACCCCAGGTAAAGAATCTGTTTATAGTATCTATTGCAGTCATTGTTCCAGCTCTTCTTGCGCTTGCAACGGCTGCTGCAGGCTTTAGGCGAAATATTCTTTTTCCTCCAAAAAATGAGGAGAAAAACACTCTTGTCATGAAGTTTGTCAATGTAGGGTTTACAGTGCCGTAGTATACCGGACCGCCGAATATGTATCCATCATACCTTTCTGCTTTTTGAACAAATTCGTTTACTTCGTCATCATAGACGCATTGTCCGAGTTCACTGCATTTTCTGCAGTCGATGCATCCTCTGATGTCCTTGTGGCCAACTCTATAAATGTCAGAATCTATATTTTCCTTTTTTAGAGTATCTTGAATTTGTTTCAATGCAACGTAAGTGCATCCTTCCTTATTGGGACTTCCATTTACCAATAATACTTTCATGGTGAACTCTCCTTAGTTTGTGAAATTATATTAATTATTATATTGTCAATTATTATTTAAAGTTAACTATTAACCATAGTTAACTATTTATATCAAGACCACTAAAATTATATTCAACAAAAGATTTGGTGGAGATGAAACCATGGACGACAAAAAAAGCATAATAATATATTTCAGCAGAGCAGACGAAAACTACTTCGGAGGCACTATAAAAAGCATTGATAAAGGCAATACTGAAATTGTAGCTGAATTCATTCAGGAATTGACTGGTGCAGATATTTTCAAAGTTGAACCTGCCGTTCCATATCCTGCAGATTACTATGAATGCATTGAGGAGGCAAAAGTAAGGACAGCAAACCATGACGCTCCGGTTAAGGAGGAAATTCCAGACATAACCGATTATGAAGTGATATATGTCGGTGCTCCAATCTACTGGGGAGGAATGCCTGAAGAGTTATTCCAAGCACTAAAAGGTCTGGATTTCAATGGAAAAATTATCAAACCATTCACAACCCATGAAGGATCAGGTTTATCCGGCGTTCCAAGACAGCTGAAAGAAATCTGTGAAGGTGCAGATATTCAAAATGGACTTGCAATAACCGGATCACAAGTGAACAGCTCAAAATCAACTGTAGAACAATGGATATAGGGGAGATGAAAATGAGCAATATTTTTGGAAAAGGAGAACCCAATGATGCATTTTCACAATATTTCATTGGAAACAGCTTTTTAAACCCTCTTACGGATTTTGAAAATGACCCAGTCTTCATTGCCAACGTTACATTCGAACCCGGATGCAGAAACAATTGGCACATACACCACGCATCAAAGGACGGAGGTCAAATTCTTTTATGCACAGATGGTGAAGGATGGTATCAGGAAGAAGGAAAAGAGGCCATAAGCTTAAATCCCGGAAGCGTAATTGTAATTCCCGCCAATGTCAAACACTGGCATGGAGCCAAAAAGGACTCATGGTTCAGCCACATTGCAGTTGAAGTTCCGGGAGAAAACACATCCAATGAATGGTGCGAACCGGTAACCGAAGAAGAATATGAAAAATTATAAGTGATATCATGCCCTTGAATGAAAAGCCCGAAAAAATATTCCTATACCATTACGTTGAAGAACTGATTTCAAGCTATGGTGATTATTACAATTCCAACTTGAAAGAAGAGGATTTCACCATAAAAGAATTGTCCGTTCTTTTAAGAATCAGAATCGATGACGTGACCACCCAACATGATTTGGTGAACGTGTTTAAGGTAAGCGGAGCCTACATTGCAAAAGTATTGAGAAAATTTGAAGATAATGGTTTAATCTTAAGAAAGGAAAATCCTGAAAACAGACGCCAAAAATTAGTAAAGCTAACTGATGACGGAGTCGAAAAGACAGACCAATTACTTGACATAATTGAAAATTGGGAACGTGAAGTCACATCCAACATTACGGATGAAGAACTTAAAACTCTTAAAAAAATATTGTTTAAAATATTATGGGGATGAAAATATGGAATTCAACCTGAATGAAGACAAGGAAGTAGTTGCACTGCTTGGTGCAGGAAGTATGGGAACAGCAATCATCAAAAGAATTAGTACAAATAGAATAATATTTCTAGGAGACATCAGCGAAGAGAACCTTGAGACAAGAGCCAAGGAGCTCAGATACAATGGATATATTGTCGAGACACAAATAGTTGATGCTATGGATTCGCAGTCAGTTGAAGAGTTTGCCAAAAAGGCCAGTGAACTTGGAAAAGTAAAATACTTCATTGACACTGCTGGAGCATCACCAAATCAGGCAAGCCCTGAACACATCATTAACTTGGATTTGGTGGCAACTTCAGTTGCAATCGACATTTTCGCCAAATACATTGCAAAAGGAGGCGCGGGACTGATTATATCAAGTCAAACCGGATACATGATGGATTTGCCTTCAGAAATAGAACAGCAAATTGCCCTAACTCCAACCGATGAGTTGAAAGACTTGGATTTCATCAAAAATGATGCAACAGTAAACTCCGGTGTTGCATATGTCGTTGCCAAAAGGGCAAACCACCTAAGGGTCAGAACAGCCGCTGCAACCACATGGGCAGATGCAGGAGCAAGAATAAACTCAATTTCACCAGGCATCATTGTAACCCCATTGGCATATGATGAGTTTGAAGCTGCAGGTGAAGGTTATCAGGAAATGATTAATTCATCAGCGGCAAAAAGGGTGGGAACATCTGAAGAAATCGCAAGGGCAGCAGAATTTCTGTTGAATGATGACTCATCATTCATAACAGGAATTGACTTGTTGGTTGACGGCGGAGTCATAGCCTCAATAGCCAGCGGAAGATACTCCTTAGAATTACAATAATGGTGATAATATGGAATACATTAAATTAAATGATGGTTTTAAAATTCCGGCAATCGGATTTGGAACATTCATGATTCCGGCAGACGGAAGCACATATGAAGCAGTCAAAACTGCACTTGATTTTGGAATAAGGCACATTGACACAGCTGTTGCATACTTCAACGAACAGGAAGTCGGACAGGCTGTAGCCGACAGTGATGTGGAACGTGAAGACGTTTGGATTACCTCCAAATTGTGGCTTCAGGATTACGCATATGAAGATGCCAAAAAGGCCATTGATTTATCTTTGGAGAAATTGGGAACCGATTATATGGACTTGTATCTGCTTCACCAGCCTTACGGAAAAGTTACAGAAGGATGGAAAGCGCTTGAGGAAGCAAAAGAGGAAGGTAAAATCAAATCAATTGGTGTAAGCAACATGACACCGACTCTATGGAACAAATGGGTTTCTCAGTTCGATTCAATGCCTTCAGTCAATCAGGTCGAATTCAATCCATATATCCAGCAAAAGGAGTTAAGTGAAATCTTAAAGCCTTTGGATGTTAAAATACAGGCTTGGGGACCATTAGGTCGAGGAAACGCAAATCTTTTAAATGAACCGGTGATTTCAGAAATTGCTGAAAAATACGGTAAAAATGCAGGCCAAGTTATTTTGAGATTTGAAAATCAGGAAGGAATTATCGTATTTCCAAAATCCACAAATCCCGAAAGAATCAAATCAAATATGGAAATATTTGACTTTGAGTTAACTGATGATGAAATGGATAAACTCCGTGCATTAGATACCGGTAAAGGTTCACACGATCCCGATGCACCTGGCGTTGGTGAAATGCTAATGAATGCCTTTGATGTGCATGCTAATGATTGAACTATTTTAGTTTAATCTCTTTTTTTAATTTTAATACATACGACTAGTTCATGAAAAACACATAAAAAAGTTCCGATGCTTATCGATTTTTTACTACTAAAACTCTTCATTTTATATAAAGAAACCCTCTATGAATACGAACATTTCGTATAAAACGTATAAAAAAGTTCTGATACTTATCGATTTTCAGCACTAAAACTCTGATACAAAATTTATTATTTGATAATTATAAAATTTTTGGAAACCGTTAAAACTAGAAAGGTATTCTTCTTATCTAACCATCTTAAAAAACATTAGTATTAATGGTAATGTTTATTGCTTAAATTAAAGAATCGAAGTTAGTGTTGATTTAAATGATTATCACCATATTCTTTAAATAGCTCCTTATCTCTAACATAGTCTAATCTTAAAAAATCAATGCCAAATATGTCAAGGATTTCTTCCCCTAAGTGTACATAAGTATCAGGATAATCATTCCCCCCACCAATACTTAAAACCTTATCATTTTCAAATATTAATTCTAAGTTCCATTCTCTTCCACCAAAACCTAAATGTTGATAAGGATGAATGTTAGTTTTTTCCCATTGTTCATTTAAACCCCATTTATAGACATTGTATTTTTCTAGTAATCTCAAAATTAAACAAATCTCCTTATTTGATAGTTTTTTATCAATGCAACCACGTATTATATTTTTATCAAAATCAATTACAAATCTAGGAGAATGATCTAACCATGACCCATCTCGATTAAAGAAACATAAAGTTTTAAGCTTTAATTTTTTAGATGTATTTTTATGATATATTCCATCCTTCTTAAAGTCATAACCAGATTGGGAGATAATATTCTCCAAATTTAAAACATCTAAATTTGTGATTTCTTTTAAAATATTATTTAATTCAGCCCAATGAATAGAATTGATATTGTACCATCCATCAGAAGTTTCTTTTATTGAAAAAAAACTATTGTCTCCAGATATTCCTTCAGATAAATTTTTATTATTGAAAAAATCAAATAATCTTTTAGAATCTTCATTTGATAAATTATATTCTTTATTAATTGAATTATTACAGAATTTATCATCATGCAAATAATTATTATAATCAAAAATATCTTCTAACATCATAAAATAAACCTTTTCTCCATAAAAAGGATTTCTTCTGTAATTATAGGGTTCACTTGATTCAATAGGAAAAATTTTATTATTATTTAAATCAATACAGAATTTCTGACGAAAATAACTATCTAAAAGAGTGATTGTTTGATAAATTGTTAGTTTATAATATTTCATTGAAATCAACAATTAATAGATATAACATGAAACTATTATATACTTTGGGAAAATTCCTATAATAACATTAACATCTAGCATTAGCTATTCAAAACTCGTGCATATATACGGATTTAAAATCAAATTTGAGTTCTGATATCCTAGTCGTTAATGTTAATATCTTCATTAAATAGAAAAATATGTTTGATTTGAGATAACAAACTTTTTAAAAAATTAAAATAAGAAAATGTATTAAGAATTAAATTTAATTCTACAAAACTTTTGACGATAAGCTGTCAGGAGTTGTTTTCATGACTAGTTATGTAACTAATCAAAAATTAACTGATCCAAATTTCGTGCCTAAAATTCTTCGAAAATAAGTTGAATATTACGATTGAAATATTCAAAAGTGGAAAGGGAGTGAAAAAATTACTAATTTACCTAAAATAAAAATAATTAATGAAAAGAAGATTTTTAAAAGAAAAAATGATGATGATTCAAAATTTAATTTAGACTATCTTGAAGATAGATTAAGTGAAAATAAAATTTCTAAAATTCAAAGTTTATCTGATTTAACAAAAATTAAAATTATTATCCATTCAATAACTAAAGAAATTGGAACAATGCAAGTAAGTATAGGTAATAATTCTTATCTTTTCCAAGACAATGGCGAAATTAAAATTAAAACATTCAATAATTTCATTGCTGTAAATAAATTTGAGACAAAATATGGTTTAATGATAACTGAAGATAGAGGTGAATGGGGAGGTTCACTATATAATGTTACTGAAAATGGTGCAGAAGAAGTAGCTTATGGAAATTTTCAACATGTCTTTGAATATAACAATAAAGTTTATGCAATTTCCAGTTTAAGTCATTTAACTAGCCATTGGTCTAGTTTACATGAAATAAGAAAATTTGATGATGAATTTGTAAAAATAACTATTTTCAGAACTGAAGACATGACTATTTCTGGAGGGTTTTGTGAAGAAAATTACTTGTATTTTTACTCGAATTCTTTTGATTATAATGGGTTGTATAGGTTTAATTTAGATAATAATGAATTAGAACTTATTCACAAAGATTTATGTTGGATGATAAGTGTAAACAGCTTATTAAAAAAAGATAATTTTATTTATATTCATGGAAATTATAATCTGATTAAATATGATTTAAATTCCAAAGAAATGGAAATATTCACTACTTTGGAGGAGAATCAATTAAATACATTATATCTTGGGAGATTTAAATTAACCGAATTTTGGGATAGGTTATTTTTAGAGAAATAATATTTTGAGTTAAATTCTTAAATGTTGTTATATAAACAACTAGTTTTATTTAATTTTTGAATTAACATTAACACATACTAGTTCAATTGGAAATTGAATCCCAAAGACATCCTGAATTATAACACTTTTAAAAATCGTTGATTATTACTTATTTTATATAAATAAGATAATAAAAAAGATAATAAAGCTATATTGGAAGTTAACACTAATTTAATGTATTCTAAAGCGTTTTTTGATTTTGTACATTTGACTTTTTGTGTCGTGAATTCTTGTTGAAATGTTTACAGAAATTCCAAAAAACCCAAGGCTTTAGGACACAATTTTTTCTCAAAAAAATGAACAGTTTAACAATTAAATCGAATAGAAATGTTTATATAGACATAATGATAAACTATAAAGTGGCCATTACCAACTGAAAGCAATTATACGAAGTGGGAGCAATTTTCACCCCCGCACAACTTTTTTTGGCAAGGCCTGAAAATCAAATTTAGAGAGGTAAAATATCAAGAAATCATTGAGAAAAAACAGATCATGAAAAAAAGGATTATATTATGAATAACGAGCTAAATATTATTTTTTAATATAATCCTAAGGTCAGTCGAGAAAAATAAGAATAGTTAAACATAGCCTCGAAACTTTGTTAAAAATTAATATTTTTCAAAACTTAACCCAATATCTAGTTTATTTTAAGAAATATATAAAGATTATTCAAAATATTCGGTAAATGATGGAAATATTAATTTGCTCCAATACTGTTTTTATTTTTCCAAAGGCCTCAACAAGAATGAGCTTTAGACTGTTGATAATATAACCCTAAATAATTGGGAAAAAATAGGAGAAAAATCATGTTAAAAAAAGAGATAGATGGAGTAACATATGTTTATGTGCCAAAGGAGATGTGGGACAGAATGTGGGAAATTTTAGACAGAATTGATGAGATAGTGAGTAAATATGACCAACATAGCTGAACTGCCCACAAAAGATACAATAAGACTTATCATCAACAAAAAGAATCCGGATAAGGTCACATATGTATTCAAAAACAGGTACGGCAATAAGATTGGAGAGCATATAAACAGATCTCCGGCCACATTATCGCCGCAGAGCAATGTCGCAAGGCAATGCAAACAGATCATGAATCGGAAAGGCAAAACGGATCCAAAAATGCTCAACAACCAGTTCGAAGAAGTGAAACAACTGCTGCAGCTCAACTATGAAAATGAGATATCAATTATCGAACAGGAAATAGCTGACAGAAAACAAGCTGAAAAAGAAAAGGATATCATCAAATCAAAGGAAGCTATCACTAAACTGCAGTCATTGGATTATCCATTGATTTATATCGGAAGCATTGTTGAATGGTTTACAGCAGGTGAGAGAAACAACATACTGTATGCGTTTACCGTATATGCAGGACAGGTTATCTTAAAAAATCCTGTTTCAGTGATATGTTTGGGTGAGGCAAGCAGCGGCAAATCCCATATTCAGGAAACAGCATTAAGACTGATTCCAGAAAAATTCATTGTCAATGAAAAGAAAATCACAGAAGCTGCACTGTTCAACCGTGCAAAAAAGGACAGGTATTTCTATGACGGCAAGATTGTCAATTATGGTGATATGGGTGGTGCCAATGACCATGAGTTCATGGAAGAATCCAAAAACCTCATGAAGGAACTGCAGTCAGACGGATTTCTAAACAAGCCATTAAATATTCCGGATGGTGAAGGTGGATGGGAAGTAAAAGACCTGAAATTGGAGGGTCGGCCTTGCCTGACATACACTACTGTACCTAACCACAATTTCGATGAACAGGAAATGAGCAGAAGCATATTCATCACACCAAGAATGGACAACAAGGAAATATTCAACCGCAGAAATAGGCTACTGGAATTCAAACATGGCAGGAGCTACAACACTTTAAAGAAATATGAAAAGGAAGCAGAACTAGTGCCTTATATGTTATTGCATCTAAAGGAAGTCTTTGAAGATATTGCAATAATAAATCCATATGTCTACTTCGTCATTGACTTTTTAAAGAACTCAGCTTTCTATAAAAGGGATTTTGACAAGTTCAATGGAATATTGAAAACAATAACTGCCTTGAATTACTATAACCATGAAGTCCATGATGTTGACGGCAAAAAGGTAATTCTAACCAATATTGCAGACGTGCAGCAGTTCATGAGCCTGCTGAATCCATACAAGGAAAGTATATCTGCAAATCTTGCCCCAAAGGCTGTTGATGTATTAAACGACATCAGAAACAATATCGATGAATGGAAGATGCAAAAGGAGAGGGTGATGCCCGGCATGGGAATTACAACCAGCGAATACTTCCAACTTCAAAATCTTGAATTAAGCTTAGATTCCGTTAGGAAATACATGTATGAACTGAAAAATCAAGGATTTCTGCAGATAACTGAACGTTTCAGCAACTTCAATATATATGACTTGGCAAAAAGTGAAATTGCACATATCAGCTACAATCTAAAGCACATAGACGATTCTGTATATGAGGATATCAGATATGAAATCGGCGAATGGGTAGTAGAGCTTATGAATGAAGATAGGTTTGTCGAAGGCTTAAGCGTTATGAACTTTGATAGTGAGGTGGAAAAACCAGTTTGGGTAAAAACCATAAAGACTAAAAAGACTTTTAGAAAAGTCTTTGAAAGGCCCTCATTGGAAAACGATTGAGAATTCATCTTCAGTTAATTGAAGCATTATCCGATGTTTTTCTATGGGTTTGTAAATGTGGAAAACTAAAAAAGACCATGATTTTCAAGATAAGTGAGGGGGACTTTTAAAGTTCCTCCCACATACTTTCGAAAGTGCAGTCTTTTTAAAAATATGTTTGATTGAAAAGGCATGAGAACTGTTATTTTCATTGTTAAAGATTTTTGAAGAGTTTTTTAAAAAGACCATTGAAAAAGTCTTTGGGGTCTTTTTGGTCTTTTTTAAATTAGTGAAGTGATTTAATGAAGTCAATAAGACAACAGATAATCGAAGCCAAAAAGGAAAAAACACAAAGGGAAGAGGAATTGTGGTTTGTTGATTACTGCAACAACTGCAAAACTGGATTGGCTTTTAAAAATGATGTACCATGCCATCATCCATATTACTGCTGGCATGAAGGAGAACCAGCTATTGTTCAATCAGATATTGTCAGAATTGATGAGTTTCGAAGATTGCATGGACACATCACGGCACAGATGTATGTTGAATATAAGCAATTGAGAAAAAGGCAACGCCAATTGGTTTGGAAAGGCAGAAGAAAATTGTTGAGAGGTTGATATTTACATCAAGTCTTAACTTGTTTTTTAGCTATCGTTTCATTTGGATAGCAGTGATTTTTATAAAAAAGTTGAATGCCCATTTTTTCGTAAACCCTGGTCTATTCCTCCCATATAGGAAAAATTCGATTTGGTAAAATATCTGTAGAACCTTTTCTACTTATATAAACCTTGATTTAATGGTATATTCAAGTTTAAATAATAAATATTCATGTATTTAATTAATTAACAGTTTAAACTCAAAAATTTTTATTGAACCAACTTTAAATTCACTATATTGAATATCTGACTTGTAACATGCAGCCAATATTGATATTGCTGTTTTAAATGTTTTATTAATAATATGTAGAATGTGAAACATGAATCAGATTTCTTATGAATGTACCCTCAAATTCTTCAGTTGCATCACGATTATGAAGCAAATAATGAGAATTTTCAAAAAGTAGCTATTAGAAATCAAGTGGAAATCTGACTCATCAAATAGATAATTTTCAACACTACCTCATAGCTACCCTCAGTTCCGATTGTGAAACATGATATGCTGTGTATCCATAGACATTAATTAACGTATAGATCACTCCAAATTATCTCTTTATATTTTTTATTACCCATTTCGCTACCTTATACCTTTTCTGCCTGATCTTCATACAATAAATCTAATAAGTAATTTTTCAATTCATTCCTTAATTGGGAATTAGAATTGATTTTGCTAAAGAACTGTTTATTATTTTTACGTACAGACATGAGTTCATCATTAAAGTAATCATCAAATACAGCTCTTAAATTTTCTTTCTTATTCTTTTGTGCTTTAATATTCAATTCTTCATTACCCCTAATTCCATCGGCTAATTGTTTTAATATTAGCTTGTCAGATTCTTGGAAATCTGTTTTAAACATTTCATTTAATTTATCAAGAATTATGGATAATTTTTCTTCCTCATCAGGTTTGTATTGTACATCAATGCTTATGATTGGATCTAATCCGCCCTCACCGTCATCTAATGTTATCTTTGTACCTTCATCACGGGTATCAATTTTATATGAATCCATATCCACATCTTCTAAAACATTGTATGGAAGAGGCTCATTTATAGTAGGTAACTTCTTGGACAGGAATTTAAGATATATGAAAAGTTTTTCAAGTCTTAAATCACTAAATGGAAGCAATTGTGACATGAAAGAATAAACACTTTGATATTTGCGTATTTTCTTTTTAAACTGAACTTTATATTCTTTATCCAGTTTCTCAAATTTCTGTATTGGACTATCCAACAAATTATGCAATGTTGCTTGAGGCACTCCATCGTGATATGACCTGTAGAATTCATTAACTTGATCTTCATAAAACAAATCAAAATCATAAATGTTTTCCATCAAATCATAAAGTTTATGGTAATCAGTCTTACCTGTCAAATATGTTTCAGTATAATAAGGTTCAAATGCTTCTCTGATTTCTTCTTTTTTATTTACGAAATCAATGATGAGAGTGCTGGTTTTATTTGGTGCAATACGATTAACTCGACTTAATGTCTGCACAGCAGCGACACCACTTAACTTTTTATCAATATACATTGTATGTAATAAAGGTTCATCAAAACCAGTCTGAAACTTATTGGCAACAATTAAAATCTTGAATGCATCTTCTTTAAATGCCTCCTTAATTGATTTTTTACCTTCAATTTTATTCATATTGCTTTCAGTATACTCCAACCCATCAAGTTTAATAGTGCTGGTAAATGCTACAAGAGTTTTAATATTAAAATTGTTTTCTTTAATTTGCCTATCAAACTCCAGTTTATAAAGCACAGCTTCTTTCCTACTGCTAGTAACAAGCATTGCCTTAGCTTTATTGTCAATCTTTTTAATAGTGGAACTCATAAAATGATTAAGCATAATGGCTGTTTTTTTCTTAATGGAATGTGGATGTTGCTCAACATATTTCTTCAGAACCTTCATAGCTTTATCTTTACTATATGAATTATCTTCGTCAGCCGTTTGAACCAGTTTGAAGTAAGTTGGATAAGTAATGTAATATTCTAACACATCAAGAATAAAACCTTCCTTAATAGCTTGTTTCATACTGTACAAATGATGAGGCCTATATTCTTCAAATGTCTCATCCCATCTACCAAATTGTTCCAATGTTTTCTGCTTTGGAGTAGCTGTAAAAGCGAAGAAAGACAAATTAGGTGTCCTTCTTCTTTTTTCCATTTGCTCATAAAGATCAGCATCAGCATCATCCTCAACACCATAAGCAGAATCTGCATCCACTTCAGCACTTGTCAGACTTCTTCTCACATCACTGGCATAACTGCCGCTTTGAGAAGAATGTGCTTCATCAACAATAATTGCATATGTCCTATCTTCAACATCTGCAATTTCATCAACAATCCAGGAAAACTTATGTATTGTGGAAACAACAATATTAGTTCCAGATTTAATTGCTTCAGCCAATTGCTTAGAGCTATCTTCAATCTTTTGAACAAGATCCTTTTTCTTTTCAATAGCTTTAACTTGATCCTGTAATTGCTTATCAATAACTTTACGATCCGAAATAACAAAAATCATGTCGTAAACACGCTTATTATTTTCATCAAACTTATTGACAAGACCATGGGCCAACCAAGCAATAGTCTTGGTTTTACCAGAACCCGCACTATGCTGAACCAGATAATTATGGCCAGGTTGTGGATTATCTAATAAAGTATTAACACAATCCAACTGATGGAAACGTGGAAATATAGTTACTTTATCTGTTTTTTTCTTCTTACCTTTGGTTTCAATCTTTTCGTCAAAGATAAAATCATTAATCAGCCTTGATAATTGATTCTTTTGCAATATCTCAGTGTACAGATATGAAGTTTTATAATAACCATCAACAACAGGATTTGTAATGCCTTTATTAAAAGGTAAGAATCTAGTTTCTTCACCAGCTAACTTAGTAGTCATTTGAATATTTTCATCACTCATAGCAAAATGAACAAGACAATTCTTAAACAACTGCTCATTAGGGTCACGATCTTTCCTATACTGATCCATAGCTTTTTCCACACCTTGAGTAAAAGTATCCTTCAACTCAATAGTAGAAATAGGAATACCATTAATAAAAATAACCAAATCCAAACGATTACCATTATCTTTATCCTCATATTCAAGCTCCTTAACAACAGAAAAGATATTTTGACTATATTTTACCTCCAAATCAGGATTCAAACTAGTATTTGGCTTGGAATAAAACAAATCAAACTTCACCATCATCTCATTAATGCCTTCACGAAGAACACGAATAGTTCCACGCTCACGAATCTTATTGCATAAAGTTTTAATGAAAGTTGCTTCAGGATTAGCGTTATGATTAGCAAAAATCTCCCAAGCATCAGGTTGAGAAGTTTTAATAAACTTTAAAACCAATTCAACATCCAAAAAGGAATTCACATGATAATCCTTAGTAGATCTTACAACATAACCAGTACTTTCAAGATAATCAATAATGTCTTGCTGAAAAGCTTTTTCCTTTGTATCAGTAGTCATATCACTTCCTCCCTTACATCAATTTTACCAGTAACCACATGGTGAATCAAAGAAGTTTTATATTCTTCAAGAAGTTTGATATTTTCTTTGATTTTACTAACCGTTTGGTTTATTTTTGAAGTTTCTTTGTCTAAATAATTTACAATATCTTTTTGTTCTGAATCTGGTGCAATAGGTATTGGAAATATGCCTAAATCATAAGCTGAAAGTTCCATAAATGTTGTTCCTCTACCTAATTTATTAAGTTCTTTTTCATTTATTGAAAATACATAATAAACAAATTTTGTATTAATGTCACGTTTAATAACTAATGATTTACATCCTTGGTTAGTGCACAAATCCACATTTGCAATTGCAACTGTACCTATAGGTGCCCTATTAGATACAATTATTGAACCCTTAGGAACTAAAGTAGTGCCACAAGAATTTAATCCCTTTTTGGTTATTTTTCGTGACGAATTGTTTATGTAAGTATCACTTGTTTTATAATCTGCAGGAGTAATCCAATCAATATTGCCATTCCAGTTTTCTTCATTATTTTTAGGTGTTGATCCATTATATATATAAAAATATTTTTTTATTTTATTTATTTTCCAATGCTCAGGTATTTCACCAATCCATTCAACACAAGACTCTTTCATAGGTACATCAGGATTCAAACCTTTAGTAACTACTTGATTGATTAAAGTAACACGTTTTTCCTCAAGTAATTGGATAAGTTCTTCATTTTTAACAATAGTCGCATCGATTCTAGCAGTTTGTTTATCCAAATAATCAACAATTTGTTGTTGATGTGTTAAATTAATAGGTATGATAAATTTAACTTTATCTGCAATGCTTTGACTTATTCCTCCTTGTGCTGATCCAGTTTCAGTTAATTTAATCTGTGTGAAACCTAAATTACTAAATATCAAATAATATAATAATTTTGGATTTAATAATTTATTACTTCTCAAGATAAATACATGTTCATTCACGACCATTTTTTGAGGTAAGTCATCTACAAATGCAGTTTTACCAATTGTTGCTCCATCTTTAACAAGTAAAGTATCATTTTTGCATATTTTTCCTTTACTCATTGAATTATAAAAATCTTCAGACACATACCTTTCATTTTTTAAATTCAGTGTGCCATTCCAATTAATATGTTCTCCACCAATACTGAATGCAAATGTTTCATTTTCAAAATCTTTTCGCTTACCTGATTCCAATGTATTTATTAGAAATTTTAATTTAAACATTCCCCAATCTTTTGGCATTTGTTTTAAAAAGGAATTATTTATTGTTTCATAAGTATCATATGTTTTGTAACTCATTTTGAATCATTCCTTTAGTAATTCTTGTATTTCAGCAGTTACTTTAGTTATATCTGCTTCTATTTCTTCTAGAGGTCTTGGTGGTTCATACACATAGAAATATTGTGTAAAATTAATTTCATAACCCACTTTATTCTTTTTATTATCATACCATGCATCAGAATAGTATTTGAGAACTTCATCTTCAAAGTAATCATCAATATTCTGGATTAATGGTATTTTTTCGGCATCTCTAAGATTGCTGTCTGCTTTTGGTTTACCTTTTCCATCAGTTACATATTCTGCTGTATCATCATGTTCTGATAATTTTTCTATTACATTCTTAATGAATGCTGGTTTAAGGTCAAATGGTTTTAATGCTTGTTTGACTTTAGCTTCAAAAGAATTCCAGTCAGTATATAAATCATTACCTATTGTTTGTAATGCTTTTTTGATTGCTTCTTGTTGTTTTTTACCTTCTTCCTCCTCTGCTAATTTTTTAAAAGCTGAGTAGGAATATAGGTTTTCAAGTCTTTCTTTTGATACTTGGTAGTTTAGTTGCATTGGTCTTTCAACAGAGATTTTTGTGTATCCGAAGTCTTCATTATCAAAGATTTTTACTTTATCATTTTCGATAAAATCTATATAAGTATTGACTATGTTATTTATGGATTTTTCAGGGATGAAATGTCTTTTGTCACCCAATGACTTTCTCATATTTTCAAATTCTTCACGTGCATCAACTAATTGTACTTTTCCTTTTCTTTGTGGTGTTTTTTTATTTGTTAACACCCATATGTATGTTCCTATTCCAGTGTTGAAGAATAGTTGATCAGGTAATGCAATTAATGCTTCAAGATAGTCATTTTCAAATATCCATTTTCTTATGTTGCTTTCACCAGAACCCGCATCTCCTATGAATAATGGTGATCCATTGGTAATCACTGCTATTTTTGATTTGTCATTTGTTTTCATTTTCGAAATCATATGTTGGATAAATAGTAGTTGTCCGTCACTTTTTCTAGGCAGTCCTGCTCCGAATCTTCCATTATATCCAAGTTCAGCTTCTGATTTTACTTCATCTTCATCTGTTTCCCAGTCTCTTCCATATGGAGGATTGGAAATCATATAATCAAATGTTTGGTTTGGTAGTTTGTCATTTGATAATGTACTGTAAGGCCCTTTGATGTTTTCTGCTTTTTCGCCTTTCATTAGCATGTCTGCTTTACATATGGCATAAATTTCATCTTGTATTTCTTGACCATATAATACTATATCTATGTCTGGATTGATTTTTTGCATGTATTCCTTACAGCTTGTTAGCATTCCTCCTGTTCCACATGCTGGATCGTATACTAATTTAATGCTTCCAGATTCATTTGTTTCACCTGCGAACAGCAATTCTGTCATTAATTTTACCACATCTCTTGGGGTAAAGTGCTCTCCTGCTTCTTCGTTTGATTGTTCAGAGAATCTTCTGATTAATTCTTCAAATATTGTTCCCATTTCGTGATTTGATACAGATTTAGGTGATAAATCTACTGTAGTTTCAGAGAATTTTTTAACTAGCTTGAATAGAATGTTTTTCTCTGATAACGTGTTGATATGTTTTTCTATATCAAATCTTACGAAGATGTCTTTTACATTTTCACTGAAACTGTTTAAATATTGTTTTAAGTTAGCTTCGATATTGTTTGGATCTTCTAATAATTTTTGGAAGTCATAAGGAGAATAATTGTAAAATCCTAATTTTTTTCCATTTTCTCCTATTGATTCACTCATTAATATTAGTTCTAATCCATCATCGTTTTTGTTTTCTTTATATGCTTTTACTACTGCATCTTTTGAATATGCTAATACGCTATCAAATCTTTTTAATACTGTGAATGGTAAAATTACTTTTTGATAGTCATTTCTTTTATAATATCCGCGTAATATGCTATCAGCTATAGCAAATATAAAATTGGATTTCTCCTGGAAATTGTTCATGTTATCACCTTATATATAATCTTTATTTTGTTTATATCATGTTATAATTTTAGGAATAGGTTTATTTTAATAAACCTCCTAATTTTCTATTAAGTTCTTCATCTACCTGTTTCAATTCTTTTTTAATTGCTTTGATGTTAGCAATTGTTTGTTCGATATCAATTTCTTCTAACTTTTCTGAATCAACATATCTATTTATTGCTAAATTGTAGTCATTTTCTTTGATATCTTCAATTGTAGCTATGTTTGATGTTAGTTCAATTTCTTCTTCGTTTGATAATATCTTAATATAATTATCAATATCTTCAATACTTACAAGGATTTTTCTCCATAACCTTCTAGTTTTTGCATTTCGTAGGTTTAAATAAAATATTCCTTTATTTTTAGGCGTTTTATTAATTATTAGCAATGCTGTTAAGACTCCGTTTGCTCCAAATAATCCTCCTGGAAGTCCAATGATGGTTGAAATGAACTCATTATCTACTAAATATTGGAAAATCTTTTTATTAGAAGATAATCTCAATACAGCATCAGGAACTATAATTCTTATTGTTCCATCATCCTCCAAATTATAAAACATATCTAAGAGGTAGGAAATTTCACTTAGTCTTTTATGAGCAAAATTTCCAAATCTAACATCCATCTCATTAAATCGTCCACCTTTTATTCCAAAAGGAGATATAGTTACACCTAAGTCAAATTTTACATTCCAAGGTATTGGTTCTATAATGTCATTGCATTTTATGAAAATATTTTTGTAATTTATACCATTGGTTAACAATGTCATTTTTGCCATAATGCATTTTTCACGGTTAGGGTGTTGTCCATAGTAGTTTTCTACATTAATCACATTACCGATTTGTGCAAGTAACGTTCCGTCATCAGCAAAGGGATCATAAATATTCGTAACATCTTTTTGATTTGCAGTTAACAATTTAATACTATCCTCTGTGAGCATGAAGATAAAATCTCTTCTTTTGTCGTTAGATAAGTATTTAATCATGAAAATCATGATTTCGCCTATTGTTGCTGTTGTTTCTGAGCAGATTTTTTCTACAACATCAATAAATGTTAACCATGGTTCATTTTTATTAAATCTATCAAAATCAATCATATCAAACAAGTCAAAAAATACATCTGATGCTTGAATACTATTGTTGTTATGTGTTATTTGTTCAATTCCGAGTTTTAATAATTCAATGACCTCACCTTTGTTTATGAGTAATTTTTCATATCTGAATTCTTCATTTAACTCATATCCTATATCTTCAGAGTTGCTTGATATATTATTAGATAAATATTTATATCCTAGTAAACATGCAATTTGAGTCATTGCTCCGGAACGTTCATGAAACCCTGATGCAACTAGCATTCTATTAGCTGAATTAATACTATTGGTTATTTCAATTTGTTTGTGGTTGTTTTCCTGCATATTTATTCAACTCCTTGTGATTTTTGAATTATACCTTCCTTTAAATCTATGTTTTCTTTGAGAAGTTGTTTTTGTAGTTTTATCTCTTTGTTAATTAAGTTAATGTATTCAACATACTCTTTTTGTTCTTTGAGTGAAGGTATTTCAAATTTAAGTCTAGCTACATCATTCTTTTTAATTTGTTTGATTATCCCTTCAGAGAATTTCTGTATTTGATTTCTAGCTATGTTACTGTTTAATAATTCAGCTAAAAAATCTGGATTCACATCTCTTGGTTTAATTATTACAAATTTAGAAGATACTACAACACCTTCGGGAATTTCACTAGTCTCACTTATACTAATAGCAGCTTGTGGTGAGGATAGTCTGAAAATCACGTCACCTTTTTGTGTGAGATATTTTGAATCAATGTCTGTTGCTATTTCTCCTTTTTTTGTATAAAATTCATCAACTGTGCAATATAATACATCAGTTTCTTGTTTGTCTCCCTCGTATGTTTTAGAATACCTTGGAAGTGATGCACCAATTGATATTCTTGCTATTTCATCTAATTGTGTTTTCATTTTAATTCAGCCCCATTAATCTATTTCTGTAAATCCCAAGCAATTATCTTTGCAAAATTCTTTTAATTGTTTTAACACTTCTTCGAAAATTGTGGATTGTTCTGTGAAGTAGTATATTGCGGGTGTTGCATTAGTGTATAAGCCAAGCTCAATACGGTTGTTTAATATTATAAATCTACAAAGTTTATCGTAGATTTGAATATCCCTTTTAATACTACTCATTACTTGATCCACTGTTTCTGTTGTTACAAATTTTAATCCAACAATGTATAGGTTTGTTGTTGTTTGGCATTCTTTTTTAATTTCATCTATATTCATTTTTTCATCTCCATGTGTGGATTAAGTAGATGCCAAAATCTTTATTAATATTCGTTGCCAAATATTTAAATGCAAATTATAAATTTCAGCATGTTCTACTGATCCACTTTTTTATTAAGAAGTGGTTCATGGAATATGTTTCTAGTTTTCAAAACTATGTTTCTATACCATAGAAACACTTCCTGATTATAACTATTTCACTAATCATATATAAATGTTTCGCTTCTATGTAGTAGGAACAAATTTATTTTTGATAGAAACATGATTTTTTATGCAATATAAATATTAATAAAACTAAGTATTTTTTCAATCTAACAACAAAATTGCCATTAAAATAACCAAATACTTATATATTATCTAGTTTAATACAATTATAGGTAATACAATGAGTATTGAAGAATGTAAGCAAATAATATTGGATAATTTCAGGAGCATAAAATTGGAAAAGGATTATGCGCAGCTCCATCTATCACTATTTCAAGTTGAAGAGTTAATTTCTCACTATGAAAAGCTTATTGATCTTCAAGAAGAAATTCAATCAAAACATTATCAAGCAATTAAACATATGGAAGATATTGATTTGATTGAAGATTATGATTATGTAAAATGGCATCAAAAAAGAGAGTCTGAAACGTTATCATGGAAACATGAGTTAGAAATATTAAATGAATATAAACATCAGATTAACAAAATTCTTCAAGACATTGAAGATGGAACTGCAGCAAAAACACTTGCAGAAGATGAAAAAGAGTTTATTTAATAATATATAATAAGAAATTACTTCATTAATTAATTAACTTATCAAAATCATGTTTTTAATTAAAATACATATTAATAAACTCCAAACATATATTTTTGTAGAATATTCAATTTTTAATTTATCACTACTTATTTAAAATATCATTTTTAGAATAATATCTCAAAATCACAATCTTTTGAAAATACATTCATATTACATGAATCAACTTCAATCATATTATTATTAATAACATCAACTTCATCTTTAAATTTAAAGGATGTTGCCTTTAAAATATTTAACCCAATGCTTGAATTCCTACCCTGGTCTAAATTAGAAAAATGAAAAGGATCTGCTAGACATATGCATAATCTTGGACTCAAGGGATAGAAAATAAAACTGCATTCCCTACCCAAACCTGGAGGATTTATAGGATTCCAAATTGAAATAGGATTATCCGATGTCCAAAAATTCAAATTAGTCTTGTTTTTAATTAAAATCCATTTTTTATAATAAAAATATTTGAAAAATTTCAAAGAAAATTTTTCAATATATTCTAAATGCCAATTTTTCACATGTTCTTCTGAAGGCAATTCATCAAACAACTTTTGAAATTTTTGTGGAATTTCTACTTCTTGTGAAATTTCATCTTTTAATTCATAAGAATGATTTATTATCCATTCACGCTTATCATTTGTTCTAATAAACTGAAGTGACATAAAATATGATAGATTTGCTCTAATGTTTAAATTGTTTAAATATTTATATTTCTTATTTTCAACCAGATTATTAATATATTTACTAGATTCCTTTTCAATTAAAGATAATTGATATTCTAAATTGTTTTTAGAGGATTCATAGAAATACTTCTTTTGTGCAACTTTACTAATAGATGCTTTGTAAGGTTTTTTAGTTTTAATATTAAAACAATTAATTAGATTATCAGAAGATTCATCTTTAAAATTTCTTAAATAAAACTGTGGAACATAATGCTGTCTTTTAGGTTTGCTCATCTTACACCTTAGTATATTTTATTAAAAATATGAAATTTTCCTATTATGATTAAAAAGTGCTAGCTTAATATTGCTGCTCTTGTATAATCAATCTTATAAATTAATTAATATTCAATAATTATCAAGTTCCAATTAAATGAATAAATTAAAATTATTCTAAAAAATCATTCAATATTAATTCTGCAGTATTCATTGTAGTTAATTCCTTATGAATATTATCAAAATGATTATAAAAATCTTCTGTTTTAATATTTTTAAACCCATAATAATATCTATACACAACTTCATTCATTTCAATATCATCTACAGAATTAAATTCTTCAATGAATTTATTATAAGCTATATTATTTTGTATTGATTTAGATGGTTTATTTAATCTAATAATTTTAAAACTAGATTCATAATCATTTATAAAACCTTTCTCTTCCAATATTTTATTGAATTTAGTATTGTCTCTTAATATTTCAAAATTTTCTCCAGTGAAATCAATGAATCCTGATTCAATTTTGACTCTTAAAGTAACCGGTAATTTGATTAATAATTCATAATTGGAGATAATATTTATAAATTGCATTACTAAAAATGCCCTTGGAGATAAGTATTCTTCTTTTTCAGGAATATTTGATTTTTCCAAATCAACAAGTTGTTCATAAATACCAAATGTAGCTTCAATATATTTTATTAGGTCATTTATTGCTCTATGTGCATCAGCATATCTCAATTGTATAAATAGATTTTCTTCATTTTGTTTAATTAACTCATTAGTCTGACGTATTGTCTTTTCATTATGTCTTTTATTAATTAATAAAATGATTATTGAAATTAATGCAATTAATACATTAGAAAATGATGCGACTAGTTCAATAACAGACTTTTTTAATAAAATAGGATTATGCCAAATTTCATTTAAACCAAAAAATACCCCTATGAAAAAAATTATTGCTAATACTGCCAATATCCCAATTAATATATCTGTTAAATTAAATGAGTTCTTTATATCCATTGAATTACTCCACGATAGGCTTTAAGATAATACATATTATTTAATAACATTATATTTAATCTTTATATATGAAGGGGGTTTATTTAAGATGATTGATACTGAAAATAGATTAATTAAATATATATTAAATATAAATTTCGTAATAACTTATGTACTAAAACATAGAATTGAGCATATAATGTGATTTTATGAAAAATAATAATATAAAATTAGAAGAATTAAGGCTTCTTTTTGAAAGAGAAACCCATAGAAAACAAAGTTTAGAAAATAAAGCTTCGTACTTTTTAGGTTGTATTTCAATTATTGTTACTTTAATTTGTACTTTTTCAAAATCTATTACATCAAATAATCTATTCATAATTCCTATGAAACTGGGATTGATAATTTATTTTTTTGTTTCACTTGGATTCTGCATATCAATTTTTTTACCAAGACCATATTATCATCCTTTTATTTTAGATGATTATAAAGAATTAGAATCTAGTTTTAACATTAATGAAAACGATTTTCAGGAAAAACTTATTAAACAATACTTAATTTCAATTAATAAAAATTATGAAATAAATGAAAAAGTTGTTACTAATTTTAGATGTTCTGTTTTTTATTTTATTATATTTTTGGTCATATTTTTAATAATGGAAGTGAGTTTATGAATTGTTGTAACTGTAATAAAGAATTAGATAATGAAATAATCGCATTTTGTGAAAAATGTGAAGAATATTATTGCATGAAATGTACTAAAGGCCATAATCATCATGGATTATCATTTTTTGAATATAAAAATAATGAAAAATATTTAATCCCCATAGGTTTTACAGCAGCAGGTCCGAATGACAGACATACTCAATTTTATTATGAAAAAGAATGGATTTTAAATAATTTAGGATGTGAACATGTTCTCAAAAAGTTAAATGAAGGATTACCTGTTTTTAATTGCGAAAATAATAAATTTTATTGTGATCAATGCTTCCATGATTCAAAATTAAAATATATAAGACCATTAATGAAATCAGAAGATGGAATTATTCAATCTTTAATTCCATATAAATTCCATCCATTTAATTTAGATTTCAATTTTAGTTGTGATGATGGAACTAAAGGCAAATCTATTAATTCAAGAATTTCAATTAAGAATAATAAAAAGAACGACATTACAGACATTAAAATTGTCATTGAATCGTATGCTGCAGACCCATTACCAAAAAATAAATCTTATGATATGTATTTAGATAAAATTTATCCATATTATATATTGTGCAAAGAACTACATCATGATTTAATTAAATCTGAAGGTATTTTGACAATTGATATTAAACTAGATATTCCTTTAGATGGAGAAATAAAAAAAGGACAATTTTTAAAAGAATATTATGATGATGGAACAACAAATAATTATTGTGAAAATGGTTTGTTAAACATTCCAAAAGAATTAATGATATATGCTTATTTCACATATAAAACATGTTCCGGCAATACATTCTATAGTTATGTGAAAACAGACATTATAAATATAAAATAGTAGACTCATGGTTACTGTTTATATTTAGAATTTATAATTTGTTAAGGATTTAGTGAATAAAACAGCATTATTTTATGAATATTATTTTAAGAAAGGAAAAAAGAAAAAATATGAAATAATAAATATTATAAAGAGTTTTTAGAATTCACTGATAATATCCTAAACAGTAGACCCTTCTTATTTAATATAATTATTTTCTGGGGAGAATATTATGATTATACAAGAATTTTATTGGGATGATGAGAAAATTTTAACAATAATACATGAAAAAATGGAAGACCAAATTAAGAATAGAACATTAAGAGAAGAAACTGAAATTTTAGGTCATAAAATAATTTTTAAAGAATATTATAATGAAAATAGTGAACTTGGAGATTTTGAACATGATTTTGTTATAGATGGTTTTTTAGAATGCAATAATGTGAAGAATCCTTATAGCAATTATAGCACAAAATATAAAGAATATGTTAATCAAGAAGATACTCCTTTAATCAATAACCATCAACTCTCAATTGATACAGAAAATTTTAAAAAATTATGTGAATTTGTAAAGGAGAATTGTAATTTTAATTTAACACCATCAGCAATTGGTAATTTACTAGTTTTTTGCCCAATTAAAATTGATGTAAAAAGTCATAACTCTGAAAATCTTCCATATTTAACTATTGAAGGTAGCGATGCACGTGGGACTGCTTTTGTGAAATTTAAACTAGATGATATTATTCGAGAATCTTATGTGCTGAATAATATATATGATGGATTAGAAATATGGTCCAAAAGAGATTGGGATAATTACGAGATAGAAATTTTCGATGATGGAAATTTAATTTATAAAGCAGAATATAATATAATACGGGCAATTAACTTAAATGTTGGAATAACAACCAGAATTATTGAAAAGAAATATCAAAGTATGGATAATAGCATATTAATTCCCAACACAGAAATGTCCGACCCGATTACAATTTCAGATAACACAGATTTAGATTTTTTAGAAAGTTATTTGATTAATGAAAAAATAGAGATGAATAAAATTAAAAATCCAAAAGAGAGTTATTGTAATTTTTTAAAGCAAGACGAACGTGAAAAAGCTTTTAAAATATTTGAAGGTCTTATTCAAAAAAATAATGAAATGTGGATTTTTGATCCATTTTTCATAAGTGATAACTCAGGAATCCCTGTTTTAATAGATATTTTAGTTATGTTATGCAGTACTCCAAAAACTAAAACTATTGTTTTTACAGAAAATCCTAATGAGAATGCAGAAAAAAATATGACTTTTAGCAAATATAAATCACAAATTGAAAACCATGGCGAAGAATCTTTAAGAGATTTAAATTTAGATTTATTAAAATTCAAAAAAGCAACATATATCTTCCATGATAGGTTTATCTTTTTAAAAACTGATGAAAAAATTATTGGATACCAAATAGGAACTTCATTAAATTCATTTGGGACAAATTATTCTAATATTATTAAATTAAATGATTATTGTGCAAAAACAATCTTTGAAATCCTATCTGAAAATATCATTTCTGAATATACTTATAATTTAAGGGATTAAAATGAATTTTGAAGAATTAAAAGAACTAACTGATAAAATAATAAAAAATGGGATTGAAATAACAGATAAGGAATATTTAAAAGAATTATATCAAAACAATGATTATGATATCATATTTAATGAATTAAATGAAATACTAATTAACTGTGAAACACCTCATTTAAAACTTTGTTATACATTTGCATATTATATAGGGTTCTTTAATATAAATTCAAAACAAAATATTTATGAATTACCAAAAATCATTGAATTAGAATCCTACAACTATTTAAAAGGTGGATTAATGTTATATTTTAAAGATGAGATGAAAATTAAATATAACTATGAAAAAGCAACTCCTTATTACAATAAATATTCATTTGTTGCTAATTGGTATCCTAGACCATTTTCCACTCATTATTCACTGATAAATTTATTAAATTGGATCTATTTATATGATGAAAAACGATTTAATAAATTAATTTTTAGTGAAAAACATAACCATATATTTTTATCAACATTAAAAGGAAGAATAATTAGAAATTTTAAAATTAATCCAAAATATATAAATTGGAAATGTAATGATGATATTAAACTATACGGGTTATTTAACTATTTATTGTATCCATATGCAGATGTTGGAAATTTAAACTTAAAAAAAGAAGAATTTAATATTTGGAGATATAACATAAAATTAATCAATAGAATAGATACTGAAATACTCATTAAAATTATTATAGATTATATTAAATACAAAGAGACAAAAATAATCCCATTAGAATTATTAGAAACTGTTAAAGATAATTTAGAACAATTTTACAAAGAATATAATCAAGTAAAAATTTTAAATATAAATGAAATATATCAGTTGTATTCAATAAAACATTGGTCTTTTCTATCAAAACCCATATTATTTGAATTAATATTAAAAAAATTAAAATTAAAATTATCTGAAGAACATATTACCATTAATGAAAGTGATTGGAAGAAATTTTTAAGCAATTTAGATATTAATGAAATTAAGAAAACTTTAAAATTATTGGAAGAATTAAAAAATAATTTAAAATTCACCTCAGAATTAGACAAAGAAATTAGATTCAAGAAATATTTAATTGATATTGGGAAATATGAAAAGATAACTGAATTAATAAATATTTGCAATGATATTATCAATGATTGAATTAAAATAGAATAAATAATTGAGCATATAAAACCATACATTATCAATTTTAAATATTATTTTGATAGCATTCAACACCTGCCAAATGCTATCACCCTTACTTTTATATCAATGATATTACCCTTCACTAACCATGTTTATGATGCCTAAAAGTTCTTTCTTTAAACTTCTCATCTCCTCAATTTCATTTCTCATGCTACCTACTTCTAATCTTAATGATTCATTTTCCTTTTCCATTTGAATGAACTGAGGTGATTTGATAGAAAGCTTTTCAACATCAGTATTGATTGTTACTGCCGGCAGATGCTTGATATATTCAAATTTCAAATCATCAGGGTTTGTCATAAAATATGCTGCATCCGTTTTGTTTTTGGCCTTTCCCTGCAAATCATTGACCTTGTCCAAACTCATGCCGCTATTATACAATGCAGATGCATGAAACTTGCGAAGCATGTGGCTCCTGAACCTTCGATATTTTCCAACCCTTCCAAGGCCTAAAGTGTCATTAATCATTTCAAATGATTGCACCATATATGTCCCGCTAATCCTAAACAATGGACTTTCCTCAGTCAGAGGTTTATCCCTCAACAACAGATATGCATTAATGGCCTTTACAGCTTCAGGACTGCAGTATGTGAGGTAATACTTGTTTGTCTTTTTCCTCAAAATGCTGAAGGTCGGAACGACATCATCCACACCGTTGAGATAATCGATTACATTAAAGATATCCATATCTCTTTTTGGCAGATATTCGGATACGGCCTCAATGTAATCTCCAATTGTCAGACTCAATGTTTCTGTTCTGGCACATCCGCTGGAACATGAAAACAAAATTATAGCTTTCATTAAAGGAGATGCAATTTGAAAGGCTTGTCTTATTACAGCCTTATCCGGTAAGTCCTTGAAATATATTGGAGCAGGCTTTTGAATACTCTTTTCATTGATTTTTGGCAATGCCAATATCTCTATATCATAGAATTTATAGAAATATTTAATGCAGTTCATCTCTTTTCTGACAGTTCCTGGAGCATAATGCTGATACATGTAATGTCTGTATTCGACCAATTTCGCTTTCAACCGACTATGTTTCCATTTTACTCCATTGTTTTCATCTTCTTCAGCTTCATAAAGAAGCTCTTTTAAGCTCATACCAAAATATTCACAGTACTTTCTCAGCGAAAGTTCATAGCTGAAAAATGTGCCCTGCGCATGGTTGCAGCTTATTGAAAAATTTTTTAATAGCTCGTCATTCATCATACTAATCACTTTTATTCTTCGTTGATAAAAAATATTGAGAGAGAGCGCTTGAAGAGTAATAAGTATCTGAACTTTTGAAACAGTTCGTATAAAACAAAATTATATTAAATAAATAGTACAAAATAATATCAATTCATAGAAAATCATATGAATTAACAAACATGAATTGGAGATTAAAAATGAAAGCTAATGCACAAAAAATAGCTGATGGAGTATACTGGGTTGGTGTACTCGATTGGGATTTAAGAACCTACCACGGTTACACATTAGACGGAACCACATACAATGCATACCTTGTATTTGGTGAAGATGAAGTGGCAATCATCGACAATGCATATCCTGGAAAAACCAAAGAGATGATGGCACGTATCGATGATGCTTTCGCTCAAGAAGGAAGGGAAGTCAAAGTTGACTACATTATCCAAAACCACGTTGAAAAGGATCACTCCGGAGTATTGGTGGACTTGCACAAAAGATTCCCTGAAGCACCGATTTACTGTACCAAAATAGCTGTAAACGGTCTTTTGAAACACTACCCTGCACTTGAAGGCGCTGAATTCATCACTGTAGGAACTGGCGACTCCTTGGATGTTGGCGGAAGAACCTTAGCATTCCTGGATGCATTCCTATTGCACTGGCCTGACAGCATGTTTACCTTGCTTGCAGACGAAACAGGCATATTATTCCCTAACGACGCATTCGGTCAGCACTTATGTTTCACCAAAAGATTCTCAGACGAGATTCCGGAAAATGTCTTGATGGATGCTGCACAGAAATTCTATGCAAACCTAATTACACCGCTTTCAAAATTGGTGCTTAAAAAACTAAACGAAGTAGTTGAATTAGGATTGCTTGACTCCATTAAAATGATTGCACCGTCCCACGGTCAAATCTGGACTGATCCTATGCAAGTAATCGGAGCCTACCAAAACTGGGCAACCGGTGTATGTGAAGACAAGATCACTATCATCTACGACACCATGCACTACTCTACCCAAAAAATGGCTCATGAAATTGCAGAAGGTGCAATGTCTGAAGGCTATGATGTAGAAATCTTCTTCCTGCACGAAGATGAAAGGTCAGAAATCGTCAAAAGCATCCTGACCAGTAAGGGAATTGCTGTTGGAGATCCTACCATCAACGATGTACCATATCCAAGTATCGGAGACATCATGTACTACTTGAAAGGTCTTCTATTCAACAGAACAGGTATCGTAAGAAAAGCAGTTACATTCGGTTCAATGGGTGGAAGAGGAGGAGCTCCTGCAAAGCTCGCTGAAGAATTAGGCACCTGCGGATTCGATGTAATTGAAAGTCAAGAAATTACATTCGTGCCAACTGCCGAAGAAGAAGATGCAAGCTACGAATTAGGTGTAAAATTAGCCAAAGCTTGTAAAGAATTATAAAGGTGATTTATATGGTAAAATACGAACATGAAATTGGAATTACAAAAGGAACCCCTGTAGAAAACTATGTTGCAGGAAACTTTGAAGGAGAAACCAACGAAGTAGGTATCTACTTGGCAATGTCCAGACAAGCTTCCAGAGAAGGCTATGGGGAATTGGCTGAAGTATTCAAAAGATTAGCTTGGGAAGAAGCTGAACACGCTGCCAGATTCTGTGAAATGAACGGAATCATTAAACCTACCCTCAAAGAAAACATCGAATGGATGATGGGTGGAGAAAAAATGGCTAACGCAGAAAAAAGAGAAGCTTCCGAAAAAGCT
>NZ_JBGUIH010000023.1:0-115791 GCF_045112895.1 Methanobrevibacter sp.
AACCCTCGTGACTTAGGTCCTAAATATCCTAGAAGACCAGATGATATATTTAGAAGAACTGTAAGAGGAATGTTACCTTTCAAAAAAGCAAAAGGTAAAACCGCATTCAAAGGCTTAAAAGCATTTGTTGGCGTTCCAGCAGAATATGCTGATGCAGAACTCACTGCAGTTCCGGAAGCAGAATACAAAAATCTTAAAAAAGGTATTGAATTAGGAGAAATCTCCAAACTTTTAGGAGCTACCTTTTAGATAAATGGATGTGTGATTATGGTTAAAGTTATTCATACTAGTGGAAAACGTAAAACAGCTATCGCAAGAGGTACTGTTCGTGAAGGAACTGGTAAAGTTAGAATTAACAAAATTCCTTTAGAACTTTACTCTCCAGAGCTTGCTAACTTAAAGTTACAGGAACCATTAATCTTGGCTGGTGACTTAGCAAATGAAGTTGACATCAACATCAAAGTCATTGGTGGAGGAGTAATGGGCCAAGCTGAAGCTGCACGTATGGTAATTGCAAAAGGACTTGTCCAATGGTCACAGGATATGGATTTAAAAGAAAAATTCATCCAATATGACAGAACCATGTTGGTAGGTGACCCAAGACGTTCCGAACCTAAGAAATACGGTGGTCCTGGAGCAAGAGCACGTAAACAAAAAAGTTACAGATAATCTCATCTGTAATTTTATATTTTATTTAAACTAAAAAAGATGATATAAATGATTCCTATTAGATGTTTAAGTTGTGGAAAACCTGTATCAGCACTATTCGATGAATACAACAAAAGAATAGCTGCTGGTGAAAATTCTAAAGATGTTTTAGATGACTTAGGTTTAACTAGATATTGTTGTAGAAGAATGTTAATTTCCCATGTGGAGACCTGGGAATAATTTTACAATTTGTAGGGATATTGTTTTATTATAAAATGAAATCTTGGTAAAATATATGCCTAAAAATGGAAGTAATATTCATGAATGTTGAAAAAAAATTGACAAGGTTTGAAAGAGCTAGACTTCTTGGAGCTAGAGCAATTCAAATATCTATGGGGGCCAAGCCTTTAGTGGAAATCAAGGACTCATTAGATCCAATTGACATAGCTTATGAAGAACTCAAAGCTGGAGTTTTACCATTAGATGTAATTAGAGATTGAATAAATAGTATATCTATTTATTCTTAATATTTATTTAAAAAAAATAAAAAATACCAACATAACTCTATAAAGAAACTTACTGATTTTTTTAAGGGTATAGGTTAGTTGGTAACAAATGAAATGGCACTGAGGTGTTTTTTTTGGTTAGTATAATAGAGGACGTCCAAGTTCGAAAGATTTTGGACAGCAGAGGAAACCCGACTATTGAAGTAGATGTAGTCACTTGGAATAGTTCAGGTAGAGCTGCTGCACCTAGCGGGGCAAGTACCGGTTCAAGGGAAGTGGTATCATACCCTAAAGGTGGAATTGATGAAGTTGTAAGTGAAATGGAAGACCTAATAGCTTCTGAACTCATTGGAATGGATGCTGAAGACCTGGCAACCATTGATGAAGTGTTAAGGGAAGTCGACGGAACCGATAATCTGTCTGCTATTGGAGGCAATACTACTGTGGCCATATCAATGGCAGTGGCTAAAGCTGCAGCTGCATCTTATAATATGCCATTATATAAATACATTGGTGGAAACTTAGTGAATGAATTACCTTTCCCTCTTGGAAACATGATGAACGGAGGGGCCCACGCAGGCATCAATGCGCCGGACATTCAGGAATTTCTTGTTGTTCCTGTCGGTGCGGACAATGTCAGCGATGCAATCTTTGCAAACGCTTCTGTTCATAAAAGATTGAAAGAACTAATTCAAACTAAAGATTCAAACTTTACCGGCGGTAAAGGTGACGAAGGAGGATGGGTACCTAACATTACAAATGATTCAGCTTTGGAAATTCAAGCGCAGGCTTGTGAAGAAGTTGGTGATGAATTGGGTATTGAGATTAGGCCTTCTTTGGATATGGCTGCATCCGAATTGTGGAATGCAGATGAGCAGAAATATGTTTATGCTCAAGACGGTATTAAAATGGATACCGGAGACCAAATAGATTTCGTAAAAGATATTATTGATACTTACAATATGTTTTATGTAGAAGACCCATTTGACGAATCCGACTTTGAGGGATTTGCTCAATTGACTGCAAAAGTGGGGGATAAGTGTCTGATTTGTGGCGATGATTTGTTTGTAACAAACAAAGAGATTCTAGCCAAGGGCATTGAGATGAAAGCTGCAAACGCTATCATCATTAAGCCAAACCAAATCGGTTCATTGTCCGAGACTTATGCAACCGTAAAGTTAGCTAAAGAAAATGATGTCGTTCCGGTAGTGTCCCACAGATCTGGCGAAACTACTGATGAGACTATTGCTCATTTGGCTGTTGGTTTTGCATCTCCAATGATTAAAACCGGAGCTATTGGTGGGGAGAGAATAGCTAAATTGAATGAGCTTATCCGCATCGAGGAAGAACTTCCAAATCCTAAAATGGGCAAATTTTAAAATGTTTTGGAGATATTGATATGGCTAAAGTAACTATTGATTATGATAAATGTGATGGTGCTGACTGCGCAGAATGTGCTGATGTCTGTCCAATGGAAGTATTAGTTCTTGAAGGGGACAAAATCGTAATTACCGACCCTTCAGAATGCAGTTATTGTGAAGTATGTATGGACGTTTGTCCTAATGAATGTGTAAAAATTGAAGATGAAGATTAGATAGGTGATAATATGGTAAATGATGAACTTTTAATTGATTTAGATAATTATTTAGCAGCTGGTTTGCATATTGGAACTCAACAAAAAACCAGTGACATGGAAAAATACATTTTCAGAGTAAGATCTGACGGTTTATATGTATTGGATATTCAAAAGACCGATGAAAGAATCAGACAAATTGCAAAGCTTTTAGCAAAATACGACCCAGAAGATATTTTAGTAGTGGCTACCCGTCAATACGGTCAGGCTCCTGTTAAAAAATTCGGTGAGATTACCGGAGCAAAAACCATCCCTGGTAGATTCATCCCTGGTACTTTAACCAACCCGAATTATGCTAAATTCATTGAACCAAAAATCATTGTCGTAACCGACCCAAGGTCCGATTCTCAAGCAATTTTAGAATCCAAACAAAACGGAATTCCTGTTGTTGCATTATGTGATACCGAAAACTTACTTAGTTTTGTTGATATTGCCGTTCCTGTAAACAACAAAGGTAGAAAAGCTATTGCTTTAGTTTACTGGTTACTTGCAAGACAAATCTTAAGGGAAAGAGGAACTATTCCTGAAGACGGTGACTTGGATATTGAAGCAACTGACTTTGAACTTAAATTTTAAGTGAGTTAAATGATAAGACAACCTGCTGTTGCTGGAGCGTTTTATCCGCGTGATGGCGAAACTCTAAAAAGGCTTATTGAAAGTTGTTTTTTAGATGATTCGGGCGTGGGTTTTATTCCAAAAGTCAATGAATTTGATGGGACAGACTACCCTATCAATGTTATGGTTCCGCATGCAGGTTACCAATATTCTGGTGCAATAGCTTCACATGGCTATTGCAAAATCGTTGAAAATGGTTTTCCTGAAGTTTTCATCATAATAAGTCCTAACCATACAGGTTTTGGTAGTGAAATTTCTGTCTTTAATGAAGGGGAATGGATAACTCCTTTGGGAAGCGTCAAGGTTGACGGCGAGTTTGCGGATGAAATAATATCCATCAGCGATATTGCCAGCGCAGACTTTCATGCTCATATCCGTGAGCACAGCATAGAAGTTCAGCTGCCGTTCCTTCAATATTTCTCTTCTGATTTTGAAATAGTCCCGATTACAATGGGAACTCAAAATTTCATCACTTCAACCGATTTGGCAAACGCCATTTTTGAAGCTGGAAATAAGCTGGGCAAATCCTACTGCGTTATTGCAAGCACTGATTTGTCACATTTCAACAATCAGGAAAAAGCGAATAAGGTGGACGGCTTTGTTTTAGAGGATATTGAAGAGATGAATGAGTTTAAACTGTTCGAAGAGGTTGTACAATATAACATTACCATGTGCGGTTATGGTCCTGTAATGACTGCAATCTCCCTTTCCAAAAGGCGCGAGATGAATGACTGCGAGCTTCTTGCTTATCAAACAAGCGGAGACGTTACTGGGGACTTTACTTCAGTCGTGGGATATGCTTCAGGAGTTTTTAAATAAGGTGTTTTCATGATAGCTAAAGCGTCTGCTCCGGCAAAAACAATTTTATTCGGTGAGCATTCAGTAGTTTATGGCGAACCGGCTATAGCGGGAGCTGTCAATAAGAGGGCATATATTACAATCAAAGAGTCAGATTCAGACGATTCCATCTTTAAAGCACCGGATATAGGATTTGAAGCGATATTGCTTTCAAGAGAAAAGAAGTATATTTTAACAAAAGGAAAGCCAGGCATTATCAGATACATTTTAGAATCTCTTTACAGAGCACACGATCATTCTCCGATAGAGATAACATTGTCATCAAATGTTCCTATTGGTTCAGGGCTCGGTTCGTCCGCAGCCGTTACGGTGGCTACGCTAGCCGCATTATACAGATATCATAATGTTCGTTTTAATAAGAAATCTTTAGCCCATGACGCTCATATGGTTGAACAGACCGTTCAGGGAGTAGCCAGTCCGCTGGACACTCTTGTTTCCACTTATGGGGGGCTTGTCTACTTATCCAGAAATAAGAAAGTGGAACACTTTAAGGTGAATTTCAATGCTCCATTTGTTGTAGGATACACTACAAAGCATGGAAACACTGGAAAAATGGTTAAGGATGTAAAGAACTTGAAAAATAGAAATCCGAAAATCATCAATCCGGTAATCACTGCCATGGGAAACTTGACAAATTACGCCAAACAGGCAATCCTGAAAAAGGACTACAACAAGATTGGCGAATTGATGAACATCAATCATGGATTTTTGGATGTCATTGGAGTGAATACGTTGGAATTGTCCCGTATGGTGTATAATGCAAGGGAAGCTGGAGCTATCGGTTCTAAGACCACCGGTGCAGGTGGCGGAGGCAGCATTATTGCGCTTTGCCCTGGAAAAGTTGATGAAGTGGCGGAAGCCATTGCCCGTGATGACAACATTCTAAAGGTTAATTTTACTCGAAGAGGTGTCTCTTCAAGGGTTTATATGTGATTTTATGATTATTTTAAAGATTGGCGGAAGCATATTAACTAATAAGGACTCCAAAGAAAGTGAAATCGATGTTGAAAGTCTTAAAAGAATAGCTTTGGAAATCAAAGCTTCACTCGATAAGTCATCCAAGGAGTTGATTATTGTCCATGGCGCAGGTTCGTTCGGACATCCGCCGGCTAAGAAATATAGAATTGGCGAGAAATTCGACAAGTCAGAGTGGCCTGAAAAAAGAATCGGATTTTGCGAAACTCAGAATGCCGTCAAGAAACTCAACATGCTTATTAGCGAAGCGTTCATAGAAGAAGGCTTGCCTGTTGTTGCGGTTCCTGCTTCAAGCTTCATGACAGCAACCAATAAGAGAATCACCAACGGTAATCTTGATGTGTTCAAAAGATATCTGCAAAAGGGTTTCATTCCAGTAATCTATGGCGATGTCGTATTGGATGATGAGCTGGAAATATGCGTGATTTCAGGCGATCAGATTATACAGTATCTGGCAATGAACCTTAACCCCGATAGGGTGATACTTGGAACCGATGTCGACGGAGTCTATAACAAGAACCCCAAGACACATGATGATGCAATATTTTTCGACAGGTTCTCCTCTATTGAGGATCTAGACACTCTTGAAGGAACAACAAATGTTGACGTTACCGGCGGAATGGTTGGAAAGATCAAGGAATTATTATATTTAGCGGATTTAGGAATTGAATCCAAGATAATAAATGCTGAAGTTGAAAATAACATTTTTAAAGTTTTGGAAAACGAAGAAGTTAAAGGTACTATAATTTCAAGGGGAAATTAGTATGATTTCAGATAGAAAGTTAGAGCATTTATTAATATGTGAAAATTACGATGTAGAGTTTAGGAACAAAACCAATGGATTTGAAGACATTGAATTAATTCATAATGTTTTACCGGAAATCAACAAACAGGAAATTGATTTGTCAACTGATGTTTTCGGTAAAAAATTAGACTCACCTTTATTTATAACTGCTATTACCGGAGGTCATCCTGCTGCAAAGGAAATCAATAAACAATTGGCGATTGCTGCTGAAAACAACGGCATTGCTATGGGTGTTGGATCTCAAAGAGCAGCCTGTGAACATCCGGAATTAGAAGATACTTATACAATTGTCCGTGAAAATGCACCGGACTGTTTATTAGTGGGAAATATTGGAGCACCCCAATTGAACCTTGCTGAAAAGGCAGTGGAAATTTTGGATGCAGACATTTTGGCCATTCATTTGAACCCTCTTCAGGAATCAATTCAACCGGAAGGGGATTTGGATGCAAGAGGTTATCTTGAATTGATAAGCCAAATAACAGATTCCGTAAGCATTCCGGTACTTGCAAAAGAAACCGGCTGTGGAATTTCTGCAGAATCAGCTAAATTGTTGGTTGATGCGGGAATAGATTACATTGACATTGAAGGAGCAGGAGGAACCAGTTGGGCTGCCGTTGAAACATATCGCGCAGAAGACAGATATCTGGGTGAAACATTTTGGGATTGGGGAATTCCAACAGCAATCAGTACAGCGGAGGTTGTTAATGCTGTTGATGTTCCTGTAATTTCTTCTGGAGGAATTCGCAGCGGTCTTGAAGCTGCTAAAGCTATTGCTCTTGGAGCAGATGCTGTAGGAATGGCATTACCATTTTTAAAGAATTCTTCTTCTCAACAAGATTTAAATAAGTTTATTCAAAGATTTAATGATTCATTAAGAATTGCAATGTTTCTGGTAGGAGCCAGCAGCATTGAAGAATTAAAACGATCAAATTTGGTCATCCGTGGGAAAACAAGGGAATGGCTGAATGAAAGAGGTATTAACACAAAAAATTATTCAAGGAGATGAAACATGAGCGTTGAAGTAATCGCTATTGGTGGATACCAGGAAGTCGGGAAAAACATGACTGCGGTCAAAATTGGCGAAGACGTAATCATTTTTGACATGGGTATTCATCTTGACAGAATTAGCATGCATGAAGATACAGATATTGATAGAATGCATAGTCTGGATTTAATCGAAAGGGGAGTCATTCCCGACGATACATTAATGAAGGATGTGGACGGTAAGGTAAAGGGAATAGTTTTCTCTCACGGTCACTTGGACCACATAGGAGCTGTTGCCAAATTGGCGCACAGGTATGATGCACCATTAATAGGAACACCATATACTGCTGCCTTAATTGAAAAACAGATTAAAGGAGAACGCAAATTTAAAGTAGAAAATCCTATTAGGCCATTGAATCCGGGAAGCAAATTAAAACTTTCAAAAGATATAACTTTGGAATTCGTCCAATCAACTCACAGTATTCCACAGGCGGTATTTCCGGTTTTACACACATCAGAAGGAATCATTGTTTATGCATTGGACTTTAAATTTGATAATCATCAGAAAGTATCTCCGCCGCCTGATTATAAAAGACTAAAAGAATTGGGAAAGGAAGGAGTCTTGGCTTTAATTGTTGAGACAACCAATGCAATTAACTATAATGAGGTCAAAACTCATTCGGAACGCATTGCCCGCAACATCCTGGAGGATGTAATGAGAAATCCACTACAGGAAGACACAGGTATGATAGTTACAACATTCTCATCCCACATTGAACGTGTACAGGCTATTGCAGACATTGCCAAGCAAAGCCATAGGGAGATATTCTTCCTTGGAAGATCCATGGAGAGATTTTGTGGCATAGCACAAAGCTTAGGAATTTTAAAACTACCGAAAAATGCCAATATTTATGGATCTCCAAAAGCAGTAAATAAAGCGTTAATGAAAGCCGATGAGGATAGGGCCAATTATCTGCTTGTAACTACAGGTCACCAAGGAGAACCTGATGCATTGCTTCCAAGGATTGCAAACGGCAGAACTCCATTCAACATCAAGAAAGGTGACAACATTATTATTTCAGCACCTATCATTCCAAACCCGACAAATGCTGCAAACAGACATATCATGGAAAGGAGATTGAAATTGAAAGGTGCAAGAATTTATCCTAATGCTCACGTCTCCGGGCACGCTGGAAGGGAAGACCACAGGGAATTTTTACGTATGTTAAAACCACAGCATATCATTCCGGCACACGGAGATTTATCAATGCTTTCAGCTTATGCTGAACTTGCCGAAGAGGAAGGCTACAGAATTGGATATGATATTCATATCTTAAGAAATGCGCAAGCACAAGTTTTTAAAAGTTAAGAGGAAGGAATTAAAATGAGTGATGTAAAAGAAGTACTTGGAACTTATTCAGGTGACATTACAAAAACTATTGAAGAGGAATTAGCAACAATTACCCCTGATAATCTTGCAGAAGCATCAGTTTACCTTACAAGAGCTGGCGGAAAAATGCTCAGACCGGCCTTAACATTAATAGTCTCTGAGGCTGTTGGCGGAAATCGTGAAAATGCATTAAAATCAGCTGCAGCTATTGAACTTATCCACACATTTTCATTAATTCATGATGATATCATGGATCAGGATGATATGAGAAGAGGAATGCCTTCTGTTCACAAGGTTTGGGGCGATGATGTGGCAATCCTTGCTGGCGACACATTGTTTTCAAAAGCGTTTGAGATAATTATCGGAACTGAAGGAACCAGTTCAGACCAAAACAACAAGGCTTTGGCTACCGTTGCGGATGCATGTGTAAAGATTTGTGAAGGTCAGGCATCAGACATGGGCTTTGAAGAAAGGTTTGATGTAACAGAAGATGAATATATGGAAATGATTTTCAAAAAGACCGGTGCATTAATTGCAGCAGCCACAAAAGCAGGAGCAATTATGGGCGGAGCCAATGATGAAGTCATTGATTCAATGTATGATTATGGTCGTTTAATAGGCCTTGCTTTCCAGATTCAGGACGATTATCTTGACTTGGCATCCGATGAGGAAACATTGGGAAAGCCAATCGGTTCAGATATAGGCAAAGGAAAGATGACCATTATTGCAATTAAGGGTTTGGCCAGCGACGATTCTGGAAGATTGCTTGAAATCTTAAAAGCTGAAAATAATTCTCAAGATGAGATAGATGAAGCTATTGAAATTTTAACAAATTGTGGTGCTATTGAATATGCTCGCAATTTGGCTCATGAATCCGTTGAGAAAGCCAAAGAAGTACTCGAAATATTGGATGACTCTCCATCTAAACAAGTACTTGTTGACATTGCTGATTTTGTACTTGAGAGAAGCGCATAATTTCTCTCTTTTTTTTAATTTTTATTATTCGAACTGTCTATTTTTGAGGGTAATATCTTTTTGAAAAAATATATTAAATTTAAACAGTTTTCTAATTTTTGTTAAATTTTTTTATCTATTTTAAAAATTGTTAATATGGACTGAAATTGTTTATTATTTTGTTTATAATATTTGATAAATCTATTTTATTACTATATATATTTTATAGTATTACATTAATTTCATATGGTTAAATTGAAAATTGTTTAATCTATTTATATTCTAAAAATGTTGGTTGATATGTGCCTATTTTTGATTTGGGGTTAAATCGTTCTAGGAAATTTGATAACATTTATATAGATGTTAAAAGAGAGAATTATATAGATTATTTGATTAATGTTTTATTAATTAAGTAATTTTAGTCATTAGTCGTTGATAAATAGTTAGGGGTTTACATGAAAATTTGGATTGTTTAATCGTTTATTCCCTTAAAAATCTAGTTTATGATGATGTCTGAGTGTAATTTATAAATTCCAGATATGATCAAATTTTAACATTATTAATCATGTTAAAATTTTTGTTTAAACTTTTGTTTTTGAGGGATAAGATTTTAAAATTATTGTACTGTTCATCTTTAGGACATTAAATAATTCTTTTATCAACATTTATTATTCATAAGGCTATGTTTCTATAAATATGTGAATATTTGTTGAGGGGGAATATCCAAGTTTAGATTGTAAGAACATTCCATATGCTCTTTAGGACTAATTTTAGGTGATGTATATGTTGGAGATTAAGCATACATTATGCCCTTCCTGCAGTGTTGGCTGCGGCATTAATGTAGTTTTAAATGATGGAGATATTGTTGGGACTTTTCCCTATAAAAGGCACCCAGTTAACGCTGGTAAAAACTGTTTGAATGGAAGAAATTCCATTGAGTGTTACAAAAACAGATTCCAAAGCGCTATTGTTTCAAATTCGGAAGTGGATTTGGATAAAGCTATTGAAGATGTTTCAAAGGAAATAAAATCTGCTGATTCTTCAAAAGTAACCGTAATCTGTTCAGGTAATGAGTGCATCGATGAAATTGAAGCAATTAAAAATTTTGCACAATCCAATGATTTCAATCTTGCTTTTTATGCCGATGATTTGAAAAATTTTGATGAAGTCGCTTCTTATGATGAAATTGAGGATGCCGGCAAAGTTTTTGTAATCGGTGATTTATTATATGAAAATCCATTGATTGGAAGAAGGATAGTTCATGCAAAACAAAACGGAGCCCAGATTCATGCTTTGGTTAAAGCTGAAAAATCTGTCACCGGCAATATTGCCGACGAATGCTTTTCAGGATCCGTCGACGAATTCTTAAGCAGCGGTGATTTTGACGAATCTTCAGTAATCGTTTTCAATCAGATTGATTCTCCAGATGATCTGGATAAAATCAATGCTCTTAACTGCAAAAAATTGCCGGTATTTTCAAAACCAAATACTAAAGGCGCTTTAAGCATAATAGATTCCAAATCAAAAGAGGAACTAACTGAATTATTGGACAATACCAAGTTACTGTTAGTGTTCAATGATGATATTGTCGATGATATAGACTTTGATTTTTCAAAAATCTCAAAGATTATTAGTTTTGCCACTTGCGCAAACAATACAACTGAAATTTCAGACATTATCATTCCTATTAAAACATGGCTTGAAAAGGATGGCTCATTTGTAAATTCAATGGGCGATGCTCAAACTTTTAATGCAGTTGTCGAATCAGATGTTTTAAGTGAAATTGAGATAATTGATAAATTAAACGGGTAGATAGGTGATTATATGAGTTATGTTTTAGCAAAATCACAAAATGATGATATTCACAAAGCAGGTGAATGTGGAGGGGCTGTTACAAGCATCCTTAAATATCTGCTTGATGAAGGAATGGTGGATGGCGTTTTGGCAATAAGTCCTTGTGATGATGTCTATGATGGTGTTCCAACATTCGTAACAGATTCTGAGGATTTAATGAAAACAGCCGGTTCTTATCATTGTGCTCCTACAATGTTTGGAGATCTTGTTCAGAAATATTTATTTGATAAAAAAATTGCACTTACAGCAAAGCCTTGTGATATGAGAGCTATTGAAGAGCTTATCACCAGACATAAAATCAATAGGGATAACATTTATATCATTGGTTTGAACTGCGGGGGAACCGTTCCTCCGGTTCGAGGCAGAAAAATGATTGACTTGTTCTACGAAGCCGACCCTGACGATGTTGTAAGTGAAGAGATTGACAAAGGACAGTTCATAATCGAACTTGCAGACGGCTCCGAAGAAGCAGTAAAAATCCATGACCTCGAAAAAGAAGGATACGGACGCCGTAAAAACTGCCAAAGATGTGATGTAAAAATCCCAAGAAAGGCAAATCTGGCATGTGGAAACTGGGGAGCTGAAGACGGCTGGACTTTCATTGAAATCAATGACGAAAAAGGTCAGGAACTAATTGACGGTGCTAAAAAGGCAGGTATCCTTGAAA
The DNA here is from genome assembly GCF_045112895.1 of Methanobrevibacter sp. GTDB lineage: Archaea > Methanobacteriota > Methanobacteria > Methanobacteriales > Methanobacteriaceae > Methanocatella. Next base: position 11,890 of record NZ_JBGUIH010000023.1, read on the forward strand.
CAAAATCCCCTGCAGATGCAGCAGTCGAAGGAAGGTCAAAAGTCGAAAACATCATGATCAAAATGGCTAAGAACAGTCAGAAAGCTAGTTTCCCATTGGTTAATGAAATGGATGATTGGAATAGATGCATCAGCTGTTATGCATGCCGTGATGTATGTCCGATCTGCTGGTGTTATGAAAACTGCGAATTGAACAAGTCATACTTTAAGGATGAAGCAAACATCCCTCCTACACCAATCGCATTCCAGGGTGTAAGATTATCCCACATGAGCTTCAGCTGTTGCGACTGCGGCCAATGTGATGACGTATGCCCAATGGACATTCCTGTTTCATTGATTTTCGACAAATTGCAGAAAAAATACTATGAAAGAACTGGTTATGTAGCTGGAGTTTCAGATGATATAAAACCTCCATTATACAGTCCAGAAAAAACCGAATTATAGAGGTGATTTGATGTCAGATGATATAAAAATTGTAGGTTTATTATGTAACTGGTGTTGTTATGGAGGAGCAGATACAGCAGGAACTGCACGTATGCAATACTCCCCAAACATAAGAATCATTCGTGTAATGTGTTCAGGAAGGATTAGCCCTTCAATGATATTCAAAGCCTTCCAGGAAGGTGCAGACGGAGTATTTGTAGGAGGATGCCATATTGGGGACTGCCACTATGATGCAGGTAACTACAAATGGTCCAGAAGATCAAAAATCGTTGAAGACATTCTTGAGGAATTCGGAATTGAAAAAGAAAGATTCTGTCACGATTGGATTTCAGCATCAGAAGGTGAAAAATTCCAAAGAACAATGGAGGAATTCCATAAAACATTAACAAAATTAGGACCATTAGAATTAGAATAATTAAATTTCTATAATCAATGGTTTTTACAAATATTGTAAATCGAATTGCGAATATTTCATAATTAATGAATTCCATGTTGATAAATTCATCATTAGCCGATAGCAATAATCCGGCACAGATTATTGTTATTATTTTTCTCCATTGATATGGAATGAGTTAATATGAAAAAAAGAAATTTATATGAATGTCATGTAGGTTTCTTAATTGTCTACAATAGCTATTGAAGCTTAGCTCACTTTAATAGCTATCTACTTCATTTTTACTTTTGAAAAACAATTTATTGTTTAGGATAATGATTCCATGCCAGGCATGGAACCATGTTTTTATGTTAGTTTTTTGTGAAGTAATCTGCGGAAATTCCCATATTTTTTGTAACATGTCTTATAATGAATTTATTCAAGGAAGTGATTTCGAATGTTTCCGAAAGATATGGTATGAAAATTTCCTGTTTTGCGATAATAACTACTATTATCATATTTTCATTTATTTGATGTGTTATATATCTTTTTTCTTCTTTTTAACATCAATTTTACCATATTAAATCAATATTATAAAATGAAATCAATAATTTTATATACTATTTAAACACATAATAATATCATGAAAGGAATAATTGGAACTATTTGCGGAGATATAATTGGATCACCATTTGAATTCAATTCAATTAAGACTAAAGATTTTGAGTTATTTGGCAGAAGGTCAATATTTACAGACGATACCGTAATGACATTGGCTATTGCTAATTGGTTGATTAAGGATAAGACTTCAGAAGAAGTATTGATTAAGGAATTGCAGGATTTCGGCAATAGGTATATTAATGCAGGTTATGGCCGAATGTTTTTAAATTGGATAAGGCAAGAAAACCCTGAACCTTATGGAAGCTGGGCAAACGGTTCAGCAATGAGGGTTTCACCATGTGCATGGGTAGCCGATTCACTTGAAGAGGCACAGGATTTGGCATATAAATCTGCAGTAGTCACCCACAATCATCCGGAAGGCATAAAGGGCGCATTGGCCACAGTGGATGCAATTTATCTTGCAAGAATCGGCGCCAGTAAAGATGAGATTAAGAATCATGTTGAAACCAGATATGAGTATGATTTAAACAGATCTGTGGATGAAATAAGGCCCCATTACTCATTTGACGTTTCATGCGCCGGAAGCGTTCCCGAATCAATAATCTGCTTTTTGGAGGCGGATGACTTTGAGGATACGATCAGAAATTGCGTTTCCTTGGGGGGAGATGCAGATACGCAGGCAGCAATTGCCGGAGGTATCGCATCAGCATATTGGGAAGTTCCGGGAGATATTGTTGATAATAGCGTAAATCGCTTGGATGACTTCTTGTTAAATGTTTTGATAAGATTTGAAGACAAATTTATTTAGATTTCTTCTTTAATTTTTTCAGCTGATTCATGAAACGGTCATCATAGTTTTTGGCTATGTCCTCATATTTGTTCCAGATTCCGATTGCGGTTTCTGGAATGACGTTTCTCTTGTCTTCTGAAAACTTGGTGTAGGTGTGCATCATCTCCTTTGAATCTGATATCAACACTTTAACAAAGGGAATGTCCGCCTTTTGGATGTTGATGTCTTCATCCTTGAACATTTCAATGATATTGACTTTCTCATCGTTGATGTAGCATGTTGGGGAAGCCAGTATGTTCACATTCAAGTTTCGTCTTTTTTTAAATGCTTTTATGAGCGCTTTGCCTTCGCCTTCAAATAAAAATCCTATCCTCATATTGACGGATGTTTTGGCTCTGCTTATGATTTCAATCTCCTGTGCGATGATTTTTTCAACCCCGTAAACCCGCCATATTGGTGCTTGGACCTGGCTCATTCCGTTTTCATAGATGTATGTCAATCTTGTTATGGTGTCATCAATTTCTGAATTGACACGTTCCTTTTCGCGGCCCAATACTTCAACCGGCGATTTGACGGTGTATTTGAGGGGCCTTCCGTCTTCCACCTCTATGAAGTTCTTCTTTATCAGTCCGTTCATTACATCATATATTTTGCTTCGAGGAATGCCTGATTTTTCGGACACTTCTGTTGCAGTCGATGATATTAATGAAGTCAGTGTCACATATGCCTGGGCTTCATACATTGTCAGCCCTAGTCCCTTAAGTATAGCTATATTCTCGTCCATGTTTATTGTTATGTTGGAAAACCTATATAAGTTTACTACTTTTAACCCTTGAATAGTGACAGAATATTTATATACTAACTAACTGAAACTTATAATTAACAATAATCAAGAGGTAATTAAAATGGCAGAAGGCTTAGATATGTTTTGTTATCAATGTTCCCAAACCGCTAAAGGTACCGGCTGTACCGTAAGTGGAGTTTGTGGTAAAAAACCAACTGTAGCAAGATTACAAGATAATTTGATCTTTACTATGAAAGGAATTAGTGCATACAACTACAATGCAAATGTTTTAGGAAAATCCAATCCTGAAATCGATGCATTCTTAACCAAAGGTCTATACACTACATTGACCAATGTAAACTTCGACACTAATGATTTAGTTGCATTAGCTTTAGAAGCAGGTAAAGTCAGTGTTGACGTAATGAGATTACTCAAAGACGCTCACATTGAAGCATACGGCGAACCGCAACCTGTTGAAGTGAAAGTGGGAGCTCAAGAAGGACCTGCCATCATTGTAACAGGTCACGACTTGAAAGCTTTGGAAGAACTGTTAAAACAAGTGGAAGGAACTGACATCAAGGTCTACACACACTCTGAAATGTTGCCTGCTCACGGATATCCTGGACTCAACAAATACGAAAACCTTGCAGGACAGCTCGGAGGAGCATGGCACGATCAAAGAGTTGTCTTTAAAAAATACAATGCAGCCATTGTCGGAACCAGCAACTGTGTCTTGCCGGCACTTGACGCATACAAGGAAAGAATGTTCACCATGGATGTCGCTAAACTTGAAGGCGTAAAGACCGTAGATGATTACGACTTCTCAGAAGTTATCGAATGTGCAAAATCATTAGGAGGACTTGAAGCAGAAGAATTAACCACTATAACCACCGGTTGGAGTGCAGGTGCAATTGTAGAGCACGCAGATGCTATCAAAAAGTTAGTGGAAGAAGGCAAAATCAGAAGGTTCTTTGTTGTCGGGGGATGTGACAAAGCAGCAAAACACAACGACTACTACAGGGAATTCGTCCAAAACTTGCCACAGGATACTGTTATCTTAACCTTGGCATGCGGCAAATACAAATTCAATGACCTTGACCTAGGCGACATTGAAGGAATCCCAAGACTATTGGATGTAGGCCAATGCAATGACACAATTGTTGCAGTGGACGTTGCTGTAGCGTTATGTGAATTATTTGACATGGAATTGAATGAATTGCCATTGACAATTGTCCTCAGTTGGATGGAACAAAAAGCGGCTGCAGTTCTCTGGGCGTTACTTTACTTAGGAAAAACTGACATGTGGATTGGACCGGTTCTTCCTGCATGGTGTAATGAAGACATCTTGAATGTCTTAGTTGGAAACTACAATCTAACTCCTACAACTGGAGATGCAATAGCAGATATCAAAACAATTATGGGGGAATAATCAATGAATGAGGATATTAAAGCTAAAGCTTTAGATATCCAATCCTTATTGGATTATCAAAAAGACAGTGTTGTAAGCCGTGAAGTTATCAAAAAAGAGTTAGGGACAGTTACATTCTTTGCCTTTGATCAAGGCCAGGGATTGTCTGAGCATTCAGCTCCTTTTGATGCGATGGTTCAAATCATTGACGGTGAAGCCGAAATAACAATTTCCGGTGTAAAAAATACTGTCAAGGCAGGTGAAATCATCATCATGCCTGCAAATGAGCCTCATGCGCTTCAGGCAGAAAATAGCCCTTATAAAATGATATTAACCATGATAAAAAGTGATTAATCTCATTTTATTTTTTTTTATTTTTTCCACCAGACCATTATCCAATCGGCCTTGTCCTTGACATTATAGTATTTCTTTGTTTCTTCATCATAGGTAAGTATCCTTTTCAGATACTTTCTTAGAAGCTCTTTTTCCTCGTCATTGTATAAATCCAGTCTGAATTTGCCGTTGTCTACCGCTTCATCAATGCTGTCATATTTACGGTAGTTGTTCAAATCAAATCTCTCAATATTTGCGTAAATTCCAAGGTTGAACAGTATGTTGAAGAAATAGTTGTAATCTGGGAAATCCTCTGTTTTAATGCCTATTTCGTTATCGAAATCCTTTTCGATTTTTTTGTTTTCCGGTCCAAAGATAGTTATGAATACATACTTGCGGGCTATTTTGTCTAATTCCAGTAAGACTTCATCAATGGGGATAATTCCATTTAGAGATCTTGAGCAGACTACAACATCAACATCTCCAATCTCGCTGTATTTAATATCTTCAATAGGTTTTAAGATGGTTTCGATATTATCAATGCTGTTTTCATCGGCTCTTTTTTCTAGGTATTCGAGCATTTTAGGTGATGAATCAACACCTATTACTTTTTTTACTCTTTTAGCAATTGGTATTGTAACGGATCCTTCACCACAGCCAACATCCAGTACAGTATCATTTTCATCTAAAATCAATTTTTCAAATAAAGCTGTCTGATAATCATCTTTTTTGGTTCTTTTATAAAAGCCAGGAGCTGCTTTATTCCAGTCCTTATCCACCTTTGTTGATAATCTTTCAGCCCAGAAACTTAGCCAATCGACATCATTCGGGTTTTCAATGCATTGCCTCATGTTCACACCTTTGTCTTTCCGGTCAGGACATTCTGATAGTCTTCATAATTCTCTTTTAAAAGTTGAGGAATATCCAATTCATATGGGCATTTGTCTACACATGAATAGCATTCTGTGCAGTCCAGAGTATGCTTCATTATCTCTTGGGTCTTTTCATCCATATTTGGTTCGGTAGGGAATCTTCTAATCCAAAGAGACATTCTGGCGCATAGGCTGATGTTGATTTCTTCAGGGCATGGCATGCAGTATCCGCAGCCTCTGCAGAAGTTCACCCCAAGCTCTTTTTTATCCTTTTCAATAAAATCCCTTAAATCATCATCCAAAACGGTATTTTCATCGTATGATAAGAATTCATTGAGTTCCTCGAGCTTTTGAATTCCCCAAATAGGCAGGACATTATCGAATTGATTGATATAAGCGAAACTCGCTTTGGAATTTTTGATCAATCCGCCTCCCATTGCCTTCATGGCAATGAAACCGACATCAAGATGTCTGCATTTTTCAACCAATTCCAATTCTTCCTTGCCGCTTAAATAGGAAAATGGATATTGCAGAGTTTCATAAAGTCCGCTGTCAAGGGCTTCGTGGGCATGTGTAATTTTGTGTGTTGTAATTCCAATATGCCTGACCAAACCTTCCTCTTTCGCTTCAAGCATAGCTTTATATAAATCATCATCCTCTTTAGGGCAGAAGGAGATGTTGTGGAATTGGTGCAGGTCAAGATAGTCTGTCTGCATGCTTTTAAGGGATGTTTCCAAATCGCTCCAGAATTCCTCTACGGTTTCCGCCCCACTTTTTGTTGCAAGATAGATGTTTTCTCTAACATCGCTCAATGCACGGCCGATTTTCTCTTCGCTATCCGTGTAAAAATGTGCAGTATCATAGAAGTCTATTCCATTTTCATATGCAGTTCGAAGGATTTCAATCGAATCGTCCATGTTGCGTCTCTGGATTGGCAGTGCGCCGAATCCGTTTTTGTTTACCTCAAGATTAGTTTTTCCAAGCCTCATTTTAATAACCATTCATTTTCAATATAGCATATAATATTAGAATAACGATTAGGATAATGATTGAAGTTTTCGCCGAAAAGAATCTTGTCTTTCTGAATTCCTTGTCTTCGACATCTCCCTTTTTCATGATTCTTTCCTTTTCAAATGAACATTTCTGATAGATTGCCTCAATGTCTTTCGCAAGCCTGCCGTGTTCATTCAGCATGTTGATTGTTTTATTCAAGTATTTGATAGCTTCTGCATCATCACCCATATTGACGCAGCAGAAGGCAGCCTTGTAGTTAAAATTAGTAATCAGTTCCAGGTCATCTTCAACCTTGCCTTCATAGTGAATGCAGTTCTTGTAGTTTTTCAACGCCTCTTTGTATTCTTTAAGTTCGAACAATGCGTCCCCTTTTGCATTGAATCCGACTAATGTGTCCTCTTCCAGCAATGATTTATTTAAGTATTCAAGCGCTTCTTCATTTTTCCCGTTCTTCTGAAGCATCTGGCCTTTGTACAGGTCGGACTTCTGGTCTCCTCCGAACTGATTTTCGTAGTTGTTGAGAAATCTCAATGCATCGTCATATTTCTTTGCCTGCATCAGCAGTTCGATTTTTGCCATCAGAAGCTCCTTTTTGGAGATGCGCGGCTCTTCGATTTTTGAGTATGGCGAATAGTTCTTATATGCCTTGTCCATATAGTCCAATGATTCGTCTACTTCGCCTTTGTTGAATCTTGACATTGCCTTGTCGCATAGGACATTTATGGAATTTGGCTGCTTTTCCAGGTATGCATCAAAGTACTTTTCACCATAATCCCCGTTGTCATGGCCTTCATCATAATACTGGTAATACATTCCTTTCTCTTCAAGTGCAGGCAGATGGCCTGCTTCAATCAATAAATCTAAAATTAGTAAGTATGATTCGACATCATCCTTTGCATGTCTTTTTCTAGCTATCTTAAGAGCTTCACTGAAGTTTTCCTCTTCAATATATTGCTTTGCCTGATTTACAGCATCACTCATTATATCAACCTAAGTCTTTTATCTAACTCCTAATCTTTTAATAGCTACTCTCGTTAATATTATATATCTTCAATTAAATAAATAATATTGCTTATTTTTTTGAATTAATTAAATGTGATGATTAAATGAATGATTTAGAAGAAATTGTTTTCAAACATGCTTTATTAAATGCGGCCAAACACAAGGGAAGTGCAAACCCTGGGGCTGTAATGGGTTCAATCATGTCAAACGAACCTGAACTCAGAAGCAAAGCAAAGGAAATCGGTCCACTGGCAGGTAAGATTGTAGCAAAAGTCAATGCTTTATCTCCCGAAGAGCAGGCTTCAGAAATGGAAAGGCTGGGCGTTGAAGTCCAGGACAAAAAGCCTAAGGCTAAGGAAGCCGGCTTGCAGGAGCTTCCGGGAACTCATGAAAACATCGTCTTGAGATTTGCTCCAAACCCAAGCGGACCGCTGCATATCGGACACTCAAGGGCAGCCGTTCCAAATGCGGAATATGTCAAAAGACACAAGGGCAAATTGATTTTGAGGATTGAAGATACAGACCCTAAAAGGGTCTATGAGCCTGCTTATGAAATGATTCCTGAGGATTTGGAATGGTTGGGAATCAACGCCGATGAGGTGATTTACCAGTCTGACAGGTTTGAAATCTATTATGATTACGCTCGCCAATTGATTGAAAAGGGTGCGGCCTACATGTGTACCTGTGACGGTGCAGTATTCAAGGAACTCAAGGACAGCTGCCAGGCTTGTCCTTGCCGTGACAACAGCGTTGAGGAAAACCTTGAATTGTGGGAAAAGTTCGATACCATGGACGCCGGTGAGGCAGTCTTAAGAGTAAAAACAGACATCAATCACAAAAACCCTGCAATCCGTGATTGGGTTGCAATGAGATTGGTTGATGAGGAGCATCCTCGTTTAGGTACAAAATACAGAATCTATCCTATGATGAACTTTTCCGTTGCAGTGGATGACCATCTGATGGGATTGACTCACGTGTTGAGAGGAAAGGACCACTTGGCAAATACCGAAAAGCAGAAATACCTGTATGATGCCATGCAGTGGGATACTCCTGAATATATCCACTACGGAAGGCTTAAAATGGAGGATATTGCCCTTAGTACTTCAAAGGCAATGGCAGGAATTGAAGACGGGACCTACTCCGGATGGGATGATCCTAGACTCGGTACTTTAAGAGCCATTGCAAGACGTGGAATCGACCCTAGAACAATCTATAATCTGATTACTGAAATAGGGGTTAAGATGGCCGATTCAGCCATTAGCTGGAAAAAGATTTACGGATTAAACCGCAATTTCCTCGAACCGGTAGCCAACAGGTACTTCTTCTGTGAAGACCCTGTGGAAATTGAAGTCGAAGGATATTCTGACGGCAAAGTTGACATTGAAAGGCCGCTTCATGCAGACCACCTGGATAGGGGAAACAGGCTATTGCCGTTTGATGGAAAGGCATACCTTGCCGCTTCCGACATTAAAGATGGACTATTTAGATTGATGGATGCCGTCAATGTTGAAATCGCAGGCGATAGGCTAAGCTATCACTCCACTTCATTTGAGGATGCAAGAGCCGCAAAAGCAAGAATCATCCAATGGGTACCGACCGAAGACAATGTCAATGTCGAAATCGTAATGGATGATGCGTCAATAAAGACTGGCCTTGGTGAAGGTGCACTCAGGGACTTGAAGGTTGGCGATGTCGTACAATTCGAAAGAGTAGGATTTGCCCGTTTGGATGAAGTTAAGGATGATGGATTGGTATTCTACTATGCACATAAATAGGTGATTGGATGACAATGTTTTCAAATGGCTTTGTAACTCTTCAGATGCCTAAGGATTTTGAAGCGATTCCAACAAAAGATGAATTTAATGACATGTATCTGGTAAATACCAAAATACCGATGTCCATTAAGTTTTCAACCACTCCTACATTGGTGGGCCTTCCGGAAATTAGGGAAGACATTGAAAAGAACTTTAAGGATAATGATAGAATTGATTTAATTCTGTCTGATTTCATTGTCATAAACGACATTATTTACTATATGATCGTATCTTCATTTTCTGATGGCGAAAAGGAGATTCGAAGAAACGAATTCCTATATGTGAAAGACAACAATTTGTATATTTTCGAATACACCTATCCTTATGCGGATAGGGAATTGGATGACTTCTATTTGAATGTTATCCGTTCTCTTAAGATAATCGTTCCAAAATACATTGTGGAAAATGGTGAATACAGGTTAAATAAGAAAGATTAATTCTTTCTTAACTATTTTTTTTAAAATATATTCGTAATCTTGTATTTTTCTTTTTATTTATTGCCTGTCCGCTATCAACTATTTTAATCCAAATTTTCTGTTTTTCAAATGTCTAATTTTGGCTCTCAATTCTAAATGAAATGCAATCTTTGCCATGTTTGCTAAATGCCGTTTAGGATTTTTAGTAACAATTTAAACACAACTTTATATACTAGTTAAAACAAATATATAATTAGAGTTAGAAAAACTCAAAAATTATCAAATCTGAAAAAATATTATAATCCTAAACAAAGTTTCAATATTTTGATTAAACAGGTGAATATACTGATTTGATTGCTGTTTTTTTAAAATGCTTGTTTTAGTAAAACCATCCCATGAAATAAGATCAAAAACAGAATAGTTATATCCAATTTGAATTAACAGGAGATAAGTGATAAGAAATGCATGATAAATTTGTAAAGCATATAAGAAGAAAATTATACGACAAGGATGAAATATTGAATCATTTTGATGTACCGACCGATGAACAAATAGAATATCTTATGCTAACAACCTTTGAGGTTGTGGAGAATGAATGTCAGAAATGCTTTTTCTGCAAGAATTTTAAGAGATTCAGCATGGGCTCATTATGCAAAATCAAGCCTCATACTCAAAAGAACTGCTTTCATTTTTCATTGGACATCAATAAGATATTAAAGAAGAAATATTACAAGATATTGACTACGCTCTCCGAGTGTACAAGGGGAAGGTACATAATTGATAAAAATATATCAACAAAGGCGCAGAAAAATATTATATATGAAAGCATCAAGATATATGAGATGCTGCAATGCTACAAAGAGATTAACAATGTGTAAAGCTAATTCACACAATACATTAGAGGTTTGAACTATGATATGTCCAAAATGCGGTTCCTTCATTGATCCGGGGGATGCATATTGTCCGGGCTGCGGGGCAACCTTTCATTCCGTTGAGGATGAAGATGATGACTATTTGAGAGATTACCTTTTACGGCTGAAGGCAAAAATAAGTAATCTAATTATCAATGAAGAATATGAAAATGCCCTTAATGCGATTAAGGAACTGGACGGATATGAAGATGCTGCGGACGAATTAAGGATTGTTAGAAAATACTATGTGGATTGCTATATCCAATATATGAATGACTTTAAGAATGGCGATGCATATGATGTCATAGACCAATATCTGGAAATATTTCCGGAAGACACCATATTTTTAAGCATGATTGCGGTTAAGGCAAGGGAGTTTCGAGATTTGGTGCTGGTTGATGAAATGTATAACAAGATGGATATGCTGGAAGGATTTAGTCAGGATTTTGATTAGCTAAAAAAAGAAAAAATAAGAGGAGTTATTTATAAAATAACTCAGTTTAATATACCTTTTTGACATCTTCCGGTTTGATAGTTATGTTTTGGCGTCTGTATCTGACGTGGATGTCATCGCCTGTAATTGCATAGACTTGACTTGAATAGGTTTCGCCCAAGTGATTGAAGATGATTTCATCTCCTTTTTTAACTACAAACTCAGCGTTGCCGATAGTGACTTTAATGTTTTCCCTGACAGGTTTCTCTTTAATGCCACCAACTTTTGGCTGGGCAAGTTCAGGTTCAGGTGAGTTTTTAGCCATATTGAAAACTCTGCGGGTATTTTCCTGTCTTAATTTTTGATCATAGTCGTCATGCAGGTTTCCATAATCAACATGGGTTTCATTGATGATAGGCTCGAACTCATCATATCTGTTCACGTTTCTGATGTAGTCCTCATCGTCTCTTGGAGGCACTTCCTCTGTTTCCGGAATCAACTTCTCTTTGACGTCCTGGAATATTTTGGAGCTGGTGATTCTATTGGTGATTTTATCCAAGTCTTTTCTGTAGTCTAAATCCATACTATCATCATTTGATGATGCTCCAATTTCATTGCTTTTATTTTCACTAACTTTGCTTGGGGTTTTGAGAGTTGGCTCTTTGATTTCCTCATTCGGAATATCCAATTCATCGTCATCGGCACTTAACAGTACTTCAGTAATGTTTTCATCTTCGGAAATGCTTTCAATCTCTTCCTCTTCGCTTTCTTTGGAAGCTGCTGTAATGGCCTCTTCAATATCTTTTTGTGATGCTTGAGGCATTTCCAATTCAGTTTGTGCCTCTTCTTCAACGACCTCTACTTTTTCTTCAACCTCTTCTTCAACGGCTTCCTCTTCCTCTTCAGCGATAGCATTTGCAATTCCGATTTTAGCTTCATCTTCTTTTATTATGTCTTCTATTGTTTCACTTTCAGAAACTACTTCTTCAATGAGAGGTTCTTCAACGTTGCTTTCCTTTCTTTGTTTAATGCTTTCCTTGATTTGGTCTAATTCAGCATCATCCTCTCTGTTTTGAGATTCTTTTTCCCTCTCATTATCTTTTCTTTTAGATTCTTTGATTAATTCATCAATTGTAAATAAGTCTTTTAATTCTGTTTTGTCTTCTTTATTCTGATTCATAATATCCATCTGGCTTTGTTTAATTGGTTCTTGGAATTTTTTAACTTCGTTTCCATAATTAATGAGAATTTGATTTTCGGATTCATATTCGAATCTTTTCATATTTTCATACTCTTCTGGAACAATGTATACATCATAATCGGGAGCTGTTCTTGGTCTGTTTCCATATAATGATTTTGTGTTTTGGGTTGTTTGGGATGGACTATTGTTTTTGGCAGTTGAAGTGATCCTTTCTTTGCCTTGAGATAGTATTCCGCTAATGGCTTCGCTGCTTGGAATGATTGATCCTTCGTCATGTTCTAGTTCTTCGTTGCCGTAATGTAGTTTAACGAGTATAATTGCTATTATACCGATTATTGCAATAGTTATCCAAATTAAGATGGTTATTCCATTCATTATTATCCCAACCCTATTTTATAATATGTTATTATATATGTGATATTCCATAATTTAAATATTTTTGTAAAGTATAATTTCTATTTCAAATTTTGTTTAGTTTTTGAATTTCTCTTTTTGACTATGTTAATCACTTGGCAACATTTTTATTTGATGAATATTAACTTTTCGCTAATTTTTCCTAAAACAATCATTTTATATATTCTCAAAATAAATTATAAATTAGATTAATAATTGTTTATGAGGATTAATCATGGTTGTTAAAATTAATGAAAACTATCTTAAATTGAAAAGCAGTTACCTTTTTGTTGAAGTAGCTAGAAGAGAATCAGAATTTATAAAGAATAATCCTGAGGCTAATGTAATTAAAATGGGTATTGGAGATGTAACCAAACCGTTGGTTCCAGCTGTAATCAAAGCATTCAGTGATGCAGTGGATGAAATGGGAAATGCGGACACTTTCATGGGATACGGTCCGGAACAGGGTTATGAGTTTTTGGCCGAAACCATTATCAAAAACGATTTTGAGAAATATGGAATTTCTCTTGATACCTCAGAAGTATTCATCAGCGATGGTGCAAAATGCGATACAGGAAACATTCAGGAAATCTTCGGCATCGACAACAGGATTGCGGTAACCGATCCAGTATACACAGTTTATGTTGATACTAATGTAATGGCTGGAAGAACAGGCGAGATGAAGGATGGAATGTATGAAGGCTTGACTTACCTCAAATGCAATTCAGAAAACGGATTCGTCCCTGAATTGCCGGCTGACCCGGTGGACATAATTTACTTATGCTATCCGAACAACCCGACAGGTACCACATTGACTAAAGATCAATTAAAAGTATTTGTTGACTATGCAAAAGAAAACAAGGCAATTATCTTATTTGATGCAGCCTATGAAGCGTTTATCAATGAAGATGATGTTCCTCACAGCATCTATGAAATTGAAGGTGCAAAAGAAGTTGCCATTGAATTCAGAAGCTTTTCAAAAACCGCAGGATTCACCGGAACCCGCTGCGCATACACAGTCGTTCCTAAGGAATTGATCGGTTATGATAGTGAAGGCAATGAGGTTGAAATCAATCCGTTATGGAACAGAAGACAAACCACCAAATTCAACGGCGTATCATACCCAGTGCAGAAAGCTGCTGAAGCAACCTACTCCGAAGAGGGCCAAGCGCAAATCAAGGAGGTCGTTGACTATTACATGGCTAATGCAAAAGTCATCCGCGAAAGCTTATCCGATTTGGGATTGGAAGTTTACGGCGGAGTAAGCTCACCTTATATTTGGGTTAAAGCTCCTAACAACATGGATTCATGGGCTTTCTTCGACTTATTGTTAAACGAAGCAAATGTCATCGGAACTCCAGGATCAGGATTTGGACCAAGCGGTGAAGGATATTTAAGACTTACAGCATTCAATACATTAGAAAACACTAAAGAGGCAATGGATAGGATTTCAAAATTAGAATTTTAGGTGTTGAAATTGAAAGTAATAGAAAAAGAGATTACAATTGAAGAAGGCGATTCATTTAAGATGGTGTTATCCAAATATGGTGCTTTAGGTCTTGATAAGCAGGAAAACCTTTCAGATTTAATCGGCGACACTAAAGGAGATTTGGACATCGAAAAAGGTTTCATCACCTTTGGAGACATTAAAATGCCGGTTCAGATTCTAGGATTCTATTCAGATGACTTAAACCAATGGTCATGGGCATGGGACAATGAGGACATCTTCGGCGAAAATTTAATCAGAGCATCCAAGAAAATCAAGGAAGTCGGGGATGAATTCGGAATTGTGGAGTTCAAATCACCTATAATCCAATTGAATTATGACGCATGCCACACCATAGCAATGACAGCAACAGCTTTTCTAAACTACGATGCTTATTATGCCGTTTCAGAAGAGGGGATTGACATCTTTGTTGCAGTTGAATCAGATGATATCAAGGAAGACAATTCACTTTTGAAATTCAGAAACACCTTTTATAATTTCCAGAAAAATTTCAAGATATATCCTAAGCTTGCTTTTGAATCATATACCAAACTTAAGGGATACATATTTAAGCCTCATGATAATTTTGCAGTGGCAAAAATAGGCGAAAGCCGTATAATCGTAGGTTATACAGAAAGAGGAAACGTCACACGCATATTAATGTATGATGAAGAGGAATAGTGAAATTATGGATCAGGATTTAGTTGAAGAAATCGAATACCTGAAGGATTTGCTCACTAAATCAGGGTTCTTTTCTGCTGAAGAAATCATTGAAATAATGGAAGACCAATTCATCGAAGAGGAAATTGACTTTTCGGATTGTGAAATCACTTTGAATGATTATTCGTCTGAAAATTTTTCCAGATTGGAGAATGCCTTTACTGGATTGGCATCTGAAGGTATTGTAGCCATCCACAATTGCGGATATGATATTGGGGAAGGCGTGGCCGACGCATTTGAGCTGTTTGTTCACCTGAACAACAATAAGTTCAAAGCTGAAGGCTTTTGCTTTTATACCTTTGAAGACATTGAAGATGCGATTCTGGATGACAGATTAAAAATCACATTCGGCGATTTCGAAAACGATGAGGAAAAGGCATTGGAAATCGGCAAAACGGTTTGCGAATATTTGAAGGAAGAAAGCTTTAGCATTAATTGGGATGAGACAATTAACAGCCAGATTGAGATTGATCCATTTAGGTGGGATAAGTCATATAATGAAGATGAAGAATACGAAATAGAAGGAGCATATGAAGTTTTTATTAAAAATTAGGTGTTAAAATGAATGTAAGATCTTTAAAATTAATTCGTGAGGTGCTTATTAATTCAGGTAAATGGACCTCTCTTGAAATTTCTCAAGATTCAATTTACCTACAGTTTAGAGATGTTGAGCTGGGAACTCCAAAATCAGATGAAAGCTTTTCGCTGGTAGTCCGCTTTGCTGAAGACTCTTTTTTCACCGCCTTTTACAATAACATCTGGGACATCGACTTCTTGTCCAAATATAACTATAAACACAACCTGCTAAGCGAAGAATTCAAGTTCAATGTTAAGGAGGTCAAATTCATAGATTTCGAATACCTCAATAATTTCTTCTATAACTTCAAGAAGGAAAAGTCATTTTCCGTTGTTGAGGATTTTGATATCCACAACATCCGCGACGACTTTTTCATGTTGGTTGAGACTGATGAAATCGCAATTGTCGTTGGCGGAAACCAGATGGACTTCTTCTCTCCGTTTGAGAGATTGGATGATGCTTCACTTCGCGAACTTTCAAACCAATGGATGCTTTACTTCTTGAAATATCATCAAAAAAGAAACCTGATTAAAGATCCGATGTGTGAAAACCATCCATTGTTGCATTCTAAAAAATAATTGATTTTTAATTGATGTTTTTTGAACAATCAATTAAAATTTTCAACTTTACTTTTAATTTTTTATATAATCATATATTTTGGAAAAGTTTTTTAATTATAAATGATATAGTATTAGTGGTATGAAAATTTTACATATTTTCACTTATTGATTTTTAAGGAGTTATTAAATGACTTGTAGTATTTTAGTTGGAGGAGCATGGGGTGACGAAGGTAAAGGAAAATGCATAACCTACCTTTGTGACAATGACAAACCAAGCATAATCGCTCGTGCAGGAGTTGGGCCGAATGCAGGGCATTCCGTTGAATTCAACGGAGAAAAGTATGGTTTAAGGTTGACCCCATCAGGCTTTGTGCATACTGATGCAAAGCTCATGATAGGTGCAGGGGTTTTGGTAAACCCTGATGTGTTGTTTAAGGAATTTGAAGACTTGAAAAAGTACAACGTTAAGGAAAGGATGTCCATTGACCCTAGATGTGCGATAATTACAGAAGAGCACATGGAAAGGGACAAGTCATCAGAGCATTTGGCCAAAAAGATTGGAAGTACCGGTTCAGGCTGCGGACCTGCAAACTCCGACCGCGTAATGAGGTCAATCGATTTGGCGCGCGACGTGCCGGAACTTGAAGACTACATCGCTGATGTATCACTTGCCGTTAACGAAGCTATTGATGACGGCGAAGACGTGTTCATTGAAGGGTCTCAAGGATTTGCATTGTCATTATATTATGGATCATATCCGTTTGTAACAAGCAAGGACACCACTGCATCCACATTTGCCGCTGACGTTGGTGTCGGTCCGACTAAAGTTGATGAAGTCATCAATGTATTCAAATCATATATTTCTCGTGTTGGAGAAGGCCCATTCCCAACTGAAATGACTCAAGAAGAAGCTGAAAGCAAAGGACTCGAGGAATATGGTGTTGTAACAGGTCGCCGCAGAAGGATAGGCTACTTTGACATGGAGCTTGCAAAGGAATCCTGCAGAATCAATGGCGCAACCCAAATAGCTTTGACATGTGTCGACAAGCTCTTTGACTGTGCGCGCGTACAGGACTACAGTGAACTGTCCGCTGAGACAAAGGCGTTCATTGAGGATATACAGACCGAAACAGGCGTTCCAGTAACCATCATTTCAACAGGGCCTGACTTGAAGGACACAATCGATTTAAGAAAAGAGTTGTTATAACTTCTTTTTTCTATTTTTTTTAATTATTCAATCAAAAGTTTTTAATTGTTAGTCGGTGTAATATAATTTTGATGAGACAATTCTGCGAAGACATTAAGAATGCGATAAGGTATGCCTTATCAGATAGGTATGCGATTATAGTCATTGGAGGAATCTTCCTTTTGGCTTCACTCATCAACAAGTATGCTGGCAATTTTCTGCGATTATCCAATCTGATACTGTTGTATGTTGTGGGTTATGCCTCATTCATCTCATGGTATACAATCAATGGCCGGGACAAGCATCCAAATCTCAGAAATGTCAAAAGGATGGCTTGGGAAGGATTCAAGAAGTCCACCATCACGATGGTCTACTCATTTTTTTTGGCAATTGCAGCCCTTAATGCAAATTCATTCTATTCAAGCGGAAGCTATCTGCCTGCAATAGTCCTGACAGTTCTCTTTGCAATGATTTATTTGACATTGATTGGCGGGCTGTTCAACAGATACCTGAATGGGGGCGTTTTTCTAAAGGCATTCGATGTTCCCGAAATTGTCAGGCTGCTTAGGAGCTTTGACAAAAGGACATTTATCCGAGTAATAGTTGCGGTAATCATTTCACAGACATTTGTGGTTGCTGTCTTTGTCAACTTCGAGCAGGGATTTTCACTTTTAGAGCTGCTGTTTACGATTTCAACATTTTTCCTGTCACCTTTCCTGTATATTGCAACAAAAAGGCTGACCGGCCTTCAGGTGAGGAATCTGTTGAATTAATATGTTATTTTCATGAAAGATTTTTTTTAAACATAACAAAGATCAAACAATTCAAAAGGGTTTGAAAAGCAGGTAATGTTTTAAAATTGCCTTAAAATATAATTTTTGATGTCAATGAATCCTTAAATTTAAATAATGTTTGATTACCAATATATTAACAATTAAATATTGGTGATATGGTGAAAAATCAACCCAAAAATGACCTGAACTATTTGGATTATTCGAAAGATACATCTGAAGGCAATAGTGTTCAAACCACTTTCAAAGTCCAAGAGATTCCAAAGCATGAAAAGGCCTTGAAGCTAAATGAGGAAGGCAAATCGAAAGAGGCATTAGTCATTATTGATGATGCGATAAAAGAAGATTCCAATAATTTCCAGAACTGGAATGCAAAGGCAATTATTCTGGATAATCTATCAGATTACGAAAAGGCAATCGAATGCTTCAACAAGGCTTTGAAGCTCTACGATTCTGATTTTATAAGGAAAAACAAGGCAGATGCATTGTATGACTATGCCAAAGTCACATTCTTTCCGGATGCAGACTATGAAAAGGCCATGATTTTAATAGATGATGCATTGGAATGCTTGCCAGATGACGAAGACCCTTCTGAATATTATTTCTTGAAAGCAGAAATATTTGAAAGTATGGGCGAGCCCATTGAAACTAAAATATATTATTTAAAGGCGGAAGGCGAGTTTGAAAGGGCCGAAGAGATATCTTCACAACTGGAGTTCCTGAGGAATAGTGAGGATGTGCTCGTAACGGTTTCCGGAACCAATTTCTTTAAAGGTACCGATCCGTTTGAAGAGGGAGTTATAGTAAATCTGGTAAAAGAGCCGGATAATGAGCATGACAGCGATGCGATAGCTATTTTTTTGGATGATGAACAGGTCGGATATGTTGCAAACAGCCCATATACCTTAATTGAAGGGGTAAAAAGTGCCAGTGAAATCAAATCCCTTTCTGATAATCAAAAGGCAGAAGTGCTGTTTAATTTTTTAGAAAGATTTGTTATTTTAAGAATTATTAAGGATTAATGTTTGTTATTAAAAAATTTGTATAAAAATAAGTAATAGATGATTAAATCATCTATCTAAATTTCTTCTAAGCTGAATGAACCCAAATCAAGTAGATCGAAGGTCAAAATCTTAGGAGCCACAGTAACCTTTCCGACTCCGGTTATTATTTTATAAGCTTCAAAGGCTTCAAGACATCCAATCAGGTTAGGTGTAGGGCCGATGACCGGCGGAACGCCTGATGTAACTCCTTTCAATGCTTCTATTGTCTCGTCGTCCAATTCCTTTCCTACTGACGGCAGGTTGAACATCTCTTCATATGTCTTGTCGCTGTTAGGTAAAAAGACTGTAATCTGGCCTAATGTTCCGTGAATCGCTCCGTGGATGTATGGAATTCCTTTCTCTTTAGCAGTCCTTGAAACGATGACTCTTGTAAGGACATTGTCGAGTGCATCGATTACGATATTGGAATCGCCGATTACCTTGTCGATGTTTCCCGCATCCACATGCTCGTTGAAGACGGTTGTCTTGACGTATGGGTTAATCAGCCTCACCTTTTCTGCAGCAACGGCACTTTTGTCAAGCCCCAGGTCTTTGATTGTAGCCAGTGTCTGTCTGTTTAAGTTTGATAGGTCGAATGCATCCTTGTCAACCAGCACCAGCTCTCCAATGCCCATTCTTGCAAGCATCTCGATGGTTTCACCACCGATTCCTCCACAACCTATCACTGTGA
Organism: Methanobrevibacter sp.; assembly: GCF_045112895.1. Classification (GTDB taxonomy): domain Archaea; phylum Methanobacteriota; class Methanobacteria; order Methanobacteriales; family Methanobacteriaceae; genus Methanocatella. Next base: position 31,752 of record NZ_JBGUIH010000023.1, read on the forward strand.
TTTTGGCGTCTTTGAATCTTTCCTGTTCGCTTCTTGTTACTATGCTCATTTGGCGGGAAGCTATTTCCCAGTATCCGTCTCCAATGTATCTTGTTGGCATCTTTTCACCTTATATCTCTCTTCTTATTTTTGTCAATGTTTCCATAAATATGTTTAGTGCAGTTTCATAGTTCTCCAAGTCATGTCCCTTGACCAGTCCGCTTTCAAAGATTTCAATGTTTTCCAGCTCGATTATTTCACCGGACTTTGAGATGGCATCACTTCCAATCTCCTTTAGGGTATTTTCGATGTTTACTTCAAAGGGAAGCTGGTATGAAAATGACTTGTCATTGTAGTCAAGTTTGATGTATTCGTTATCATCAATTTCCGCTAAATTTAATGCAACTTTCCTAAAGCCTTGACCTTTTAATTCATCATTGATTTGTTTAAATTTGTCATCTTTGATAATCTCATCAATGTCATCCACTTCAATAATACCAATTCCATCCAAAGACCTGACTTTTGTGATTTCACAGTTGGTGCTATCTAAAATATAATCTTCCGCATTGCCGATTCTTGCAATTTCATCGCGGGTTACTTGAGTATTTGTGGGAATCCTTGTTGCAAGGCAAGTTGTTGACCTTGAATATTTGATGTCATTCATATCCAAATACTCATGAATGTCCTTTGATGTCAATTTGGCCTCAATAAAAGGTGTTTTGAAACCTTTTTTGTAGGTTATCAGAATGCCTGGCCGGTCCTGAACAAGATCGCTGATGTTGTTTCCGTCGCAGATGAAGTCAAAACCGTTTTCGCGTGCTACCCTTTCGATCGTAGAATACATCAGCTCGCGGCAGGTAAAGCATCTTTTAGATGTATTCTTCAGGAAATCCTCATCCTCATAAAAGTCGATGTCGACTATTTCATGCCTTATTCCAAATGACTTTGCGGCGTTTCTGGTATTTTCAATGAAATCGGTTGGCATTATATTATTATCAATCGTAATGGCCAGCGTGTCTGCAGCAACTCTGGAAGATAGGTAAGCCATCAATGTCGAATCGGCACCGCCTGAAAAGCCAATGGCCACTTTCTTGTCCTTTAGGATGTTTTCAACGATTTCTATCTTATCTTCCAAGTCCATTTTACCACTGTTAACCTATTTGTCTTACATCATATTTTAGATTTGGGAAAAAATATAACAATAGTTATTTTTTCTCCTTAATAAAACTTGTTTGAAATGATATTTAAAGGTATTCATTTTTTGGCAATGACAACCAGAATATAATCATCAGCTTTTTTAAAGCAGTCTACATTCCTGAAACCTGCATCAAGCAAATACTTTTCCAGTTCAGGGGCGGTATAGACGCTCATTCCTTCAACGGTTGCCAGCCATTTTTCATCGTCTGGATGTGTGCCGTCTGTTCCCTGCGCTATCATGAACTGGCCGTCGGGTTTGATGATTCTTGAAACTTCCTTGAAGGTTTCACCCAAATCCGGCCAGAAGTATATGGTTTCAAAGCCGGTGACCAGATCATAGCTTTCATCCTCTAGGGGCATGTCGCTGACGTCAGCCTGGATGACTTCGCATCTTCCGCTGTCTACTGCGGACTGATTTCTTTTGACGGATTCGCTGACTGACACTTCAGAGTAGTCAAGCCCGTCGACGTTTCCGGATGTTATCCCAAGGAACTTTTCGATGTTTGCTCCTCCGCCGCAGCCGATATCAAGAATGTTATCATCTTTTCCAACCTCAACACAGCTGAATGCAAATTCTGATATGTGTTTGTGGTTTTCGTTCATGTTTTTGATTGTCTCAATTCCTTCCTCGCCGTGAGGTTTCATGCATTGGTCAATTTTTTCATCTGCCATAATCAAAACCTTTAACTATTTTTCAATATAATAATTAATTGGTGATTATATGGATAATAAAATTATCGCAATTATTATTGCAATCATAGCTATTGTCGCTGTAGGAGCATTCTTCTTGACCGGTGGCGGCGAGACAGTAACCATTGGATATCTGCCTTCTGACCACGATGCGGCATTGTTTGTTGCCGATGCTCAAGGGCAATTCGCTTCTAATGGCATTAACACCAAATTGGTCCAATTCAACAATGGAGGAGACTTGATGACTGCCATGGCCAGCGGTGATGTTGATGTGGGATATGTAGGTATTACCCCAGTTCTGGCATCCATCGAGAAAGGAGTTCCTGTCAAGGTTATCTCCGCAGCCCAAACTGAAGGCAGCGGACTGGTTGTTTCTAAAGATTCAGGAATAAATTCTGTTTATGATTTGGAAGGTAAAAGCATTGCAACACCTGGTGAAGCTTCAATTCAATATATGCTACTTCAGTATTACTTGGAGCAGAACGGAATGTCCCTGAAGGACTTGAAGGTTTCATCAATGAAGGTTCCTTCAATGAATGATGCGCTCAAGACCAACAAGATTGACGGCATGATTACATTCGAGCCTTATGTGACCATTGCTGAGAAAAACGGTGCCACCGTGCTTGCAGGATCACAGGACATCTTGCCAAACCATCCATGCTGTGTCGTTGTTGCATCAGATAAATTCCTTGATGAACATCCGAATGAGACCAACACTATTTTGGAAATTCATGAAAACGCCACAGATTTCATCAATAACAATACTGGGGAAGCGGCATCCATGATTCCTGATGATATCGTTTCAGATGTCGAAGTTGAAAAGGTAGCTATTTCCAGCTTCCCATTCATTTCTGGACTTGATGATGACTACAAACAGGATGTAATGGATTTCATGAACTTGGAAGTTGATTTAGGTGTTTTAAAAGGACCTATTTCACAAGACAAAATATTCTGGGATGGTAATTAACTATCCTTTTTCTTTTTTTTAACTCTTCTTTAGAAAATCTTTAAATATTATAAAATATATAACAATTGTTATCATAATATAACTATTGTGATAATCAACTGACGGGAGGATAATATATGTGTGAAATTTTTTGTTTTAATTCAAATACGCCAAAACAAGTAAATGAATGTCTACAATGTTTTTATAATCACTCTGATGAGCATCCTGATGGATGGGGATTAGCCAACATGCAATCAAATGAATTTGTTATAGATAAAGAGCCAGTAAAAGCAGCATGTAGCGAACACTTAAAGGATATATTGTCCCATCCCGTTATTGGAAAGAACGTATTCGCTCATATCAGATTAGCTACTGTGGGTGAGATAATATCTCCCAATTGCCACCCTTTTACAGAAGCTGATGACAATAACCGATCCTGGATGTTGATTCATAACGGAACCATATTCGATTATCCGGAACTTGATGAATACAGAGATAAGGAAAATGGGGATACCGATTCCGAGCGAATACTTCTATATATAATAGACAAAGTCAATGAGTTTGAAAAACAAAAAGGCGGTCTTTCAACAATCAAGGAACGATTTAACCTTTTAACTCAAATTGTCAGAGATTTATCAAAAAACAACAAGCTCAATTTAATGATTTATGACGGGGACCTAACTTATATTCACTCCAATATGAGGGATTCCCTATATTATTTAAAAAACGATGAAGGATTTTTGGTTGCTTCAACACCGTTAACAGATGATAAAAATTGGCTGCCGGTGGAACTGAATAAGCTGTTCGGTTTGATTGATGGGAAAATCATTTTTGAAAGCGAGGAGCATGAAAACGAATTTGTTTTGACCGAAGAGCATGAAAAGGCAATTGAAGAATTTTTAAAGTCCATAAAGAGAGATGAAATTAATGATTAGCCCACAACAGGTTAGAAATAAACTATATGATGAATTCATCAATCCAACAAATCAAAAGAAGGATTTCATAGGTATTGAAATTGAAATTCCGATTGTTAATCTTGATAAGAAGGCTGTGGATTTTGATGTTGTTCATGAGATAACAAGCAAGTTCCAGAATCATTACGATGATTTTGAAAGCGATGGAATAGATTATGATGGAAATGTGTTTTCACTGAAGAATCACAGAAACGATGATATAGTATGCTATGACTGTTCCTACAACAACATTGAATTTGCAATGGGTCGTGAAAAGGACTTGTTTACAATCAATGACAGATTCAAGGATTACTATTCATTTGTCAAGGAATCCTTTGAAGAATATAACCATACGCTGACTGGAATGGGTATCAACCCATATAGGAAATATAATAAACATTTGCCAATCCCTTCAGAGAGATACCTGATGCTCTATCATCATTTGAAGTCAGCCGAAAACTATGATCATATTCCGATGCATTTCCATGAATATCCGGAATACGGCATGTTCTCATCTGCTTCACAGGTCCAGATTGATGTTCACAGGGATAATTTGGTCCACACGATTAATACATTTTCAAAAATCGAGCCAATCAAGGCGTTATTGTTTTCCAACTCAGTGCTTGTGGATGAAAACAAGCACAGGACATGCTTTAGGGATGCATTGTGGGAATATTCAACACATGGGGTAAACCCTCACAACATCGGGATGTACAATGTTGACTTTGAGGATATCGGCGACCTGCAGGCTTACCTTGAGTCCTTAAACATCTACTGTGTAATGAGAGACGGCTCTTATATCAATTTTGAGTCAATGAACCTGTTGGATTACTTCTCAAAGGACTCTGTTGTTGGTGAAATGTATTTCAACGGCGACTATAAGGAGATTGAAATCGAACCAACGCTTGATGATATAGAATATCTGAGGCCGTTCAAATTTATCAACCTGACATTCAGGGGTACGGTTGAGTTTAGAAGCGTATGCACTCAACCTATCCGCGATTCCATGTCTGTTGCGGCATTTCATGTTGGCCTAAAGGACAGGCTTGATGAGCTTGATGAGCTGATTTTGAATGACACGGTAATATACCATAAGGGATATACGGCCAGCGAGCTTAGGAAATTGCTGATTAAGGATGATATTCCGGCATTTATAGACAGAAATGATTTATGCAAATTGTCAAAGGATATTGTTGATATATCAAAAGATAGATTATTGGAGCGTGGAATTGGAGAGGAAGTCTTTTTGAATCCATTATATGAACGTATTAAAAATCGCACAAATCCTGGAAAAAATATGATTACAAAATTGAATAGCGATACAAAATTAGAAAAGATTATTGAAGATTATGGTAAAATTTAGTTTGGGGTGGAGAAATGAATTTATTGAATTTTTCTAAATTGTCTTCAAGTGAAATTTTAAAGGGTTCCTTTGGGATTGAATGGGAGTCTTTAAGAGCCAAAGGTGAGGGAGAGTTATCCTTAACGCCACACCCAGAGATATTTGGCGATAAACTAACAAATCCTTTGGTCACCACAGACTTTTCGGAAAGCCAAATCGAGATAATAACTCCAACATTCGACACTATCGATGAGGCATTCAATACTTTTTCGCTATTGGCAGACCTTGTAAACTCATCCCTTCCTGATGATGAGTATCTGTGGTTTCAGTCAATTCCATGCATATTGCCTTACTGGGATCAGATTCCCATAGCCCAGTACTCCGAGGAAGGAGTGTCATCACAGAAGTATCGTGAGGATCTTGCAAAAAAGTATGGTGTCAAAAAACAGATGATTTCGGGAGTTCATTTTAACTTTTCATTTTCTGATAAGCTTTTGAAAGAGTTATGTGCTCTTGATGGCAATGATTTGAGCTTTAAAGACTTTAAAAATAAGGTTTATTTAAAAATCGCTAGAAATTATTTGAGATATTGCTGGCTGATTATTTATCTTACCGGCTGTTCAATAGGATCCCACAAGACATTTTCAAATGAATGTCTGCATCTGATGGATGCGAAGGATGATTTCGGAAGCTATTATTCGACTCGTGGGCCTTCATTCAGGAACGCTTCTTGCGGATATAAGAATTTAATAGAATTGAATCCTTCTTATAACTCCGTTGAAGAATTTGTAAATGATGTTAACTCTTTCATTGAAAGAGGAGACTTATCCGAAGCTAAAGAACTGTATACTCAAATCAGGCTAAAGCCTAAAAATCCGAAAAATCTGCTTAATTCCCTTAATGATGATGGAATCGAATATGTTGAGATTAGAACTTTAGACATCAATCCGTTCTATCAGTGCGGCCTTGTGGAGCATGACATGAAGTTTCTTCATCTGTTTTTGATTTATTGCCTTGTTAAAGGTGAATCCGATTATTCAGATTGGCAAAGCGAAGCAAGGTTAAATGAGGAAAATACTGCTGAAATGGCTTATGTTGATTCGATGAGGCTATTGGAAGACGGCGAGGAAGTGACATTGAAAAGCTGGGCTGCCGATATCATTAATGAAATGTATGGAATGTGTGAAGTGTTGGGAATAGATGAAGGTCGAACTTTGAGCCTGATGCTTAATCGCATTGCAGATCCGGATTTGACCTATGGCAAAAGGCTTTTGAAGTTAATTAGGGAATATGGTTACATTAATACGCATATATTGCTTTCAAAGAACAATAAGCAGACCAGTATTCATAATCTGGAAAATATTGGTCTTGAAGAACGTGAAAAGCTTAAGAAATATGTGGACATTGCTTTGGCGGGTAGATAGTATGGAATTTTTAAGACAGACTGAAGTCATCCAATGGAATGATGGTGAATACAAGACAATCAAGGAGAACAGTGTTGACGATGAATACACTTATCTGTTCATCGATTATCTGCCTCCCCGCAAGTTTTCAACTTATCCTAAGGATTTTGAAGACTTTGCTGTGGGGTATTGTCTTGGCGAAGGGTTAATCAAGGATTTTTCAGATATAGAATCAATAACCCTTGATGGAACAAATGTTTTGGTATCTACAAACTTGAATCATGACCCTGAAGAGGATCTGGAGCAGGAAGGCATCGTTCAGGAGAGAAAGGGAAACTGTGAACATGCCTGTGTTTGCAGATTGCTTGAGTATCAGGGCGTAAACTCAGACAATGCAGGGGGAATAAGATCCGAACTGAAGACAATCGAACCCAATACTTCGGATTTGACGATTAATGCTACTCAGATTATTAAAGATATCAGGCACTTGACCGATGAGGCAAAAATCTGGCAGAAAACGGCCGGAGTCCATGTTGCGCAGCTCAAGTTTGAGGACAACATTATCATTCGCGAAGATGTAAGCCGCCATGTGGCAGTCGATAAGGTAATCGGTGCGGCTGCAAAAGAGGGTTATGATTTCAGCAGATGCTACATATCATACAGCGGAAGGATGCCTGCTGACATGCTGATTAAGGTGATAAGGGTTGGAATTCCAATCATCATCTCAAATGCGGCTCCTGCATCATCAGGTATCGATGTGGCCCGTGCGGGAAACATTACAATGGTCGGCTTTGTAAGGGAAAACAGATTTACCGTTTTCACATCCCCTGAACGTGTAGATTTGGAAAAATAGTAATTTTATAGTGATAGCATGAAATACAATTTGAAATACAAGGATATTGATGAGATAAGAGAGTTTGAAAATGAGAACTTTACAATTAGGGATGTGCTGAATGAATTGGGTTTGTCTGCCCAAACGACTGTAGCAAAGCAGAACGGTGAGCTTACAATAGAGGACAGCGTTATTGAAGATGGTGATGAGATTCAATTAGTTCAAATCATCTATGGCGGATAATTAAAATTATGCTGGTGATAACTTGTCAGATGGAAATAAGGTTTATAACATCCTCATAACTAAAGGAGAATATGATCCTTTAGAGCAGTATGATTTCTATAAGAAAAGGATTGACAGTCAAAAAGATTTTTTGTATAATGAGTACAATACTTTGGAAAATGATTTGACAGATGAATTGTTTAGAGAGATTGATGTAATCATATTGCTATTTGGTCTTTATCACTATAATAAAGGGTTATTTGAGGATTTGATTAGAAAATCAAATGAATTCAATGTTCCATTACTTTTAGTTCGTTCATATGGTATGGAACTGATTTTAAAGGAATTGGAAGAAAGGTCTGATGCCGTTGTGGGATGGAATCCTCATTGCATTATAGATGCAATTGAAACTCTTGTGGACGGTGAGGATTGGTCAAAACCCTGCGACATTGTAGAAGAGTCAATCGAATAACCCCTATTTTTTTTTGAAAATATTTAAATACTATTTAGTTATAATAATCAATAAGGGATTCAAAATATAACAATTGTTAATCAAGTTAATAAGTAATATTTTTATAATATACTTGTAATATTAATAATTGTAATTTAAATTATAATTACGGTGAAAATTTATGAATAGAAAAATTACATTTGTTTTAGTGTTGGCACTTGCTGCATTTTTAGTAATGGGTTCAGCTAGTGCAGGTCTCTTTGACTTCTTAGGCGGAGGAGACGACACTGTAAAGATAGGTTACTTGCCTTCTGACCACGATGCAGCATTGTTTGTTGCAGATCAGCAAGGTTTGTATGAAGAAAAAAATATTTCTGTAGAATTAGTTCAATTTAACAATGGTGGAGACTTGATGACCGCTATGGCTAGTGGTGATGTTGATGTCGGTTATGTAGGAATTTCTCCTGTATTGTCATCCGTTGCTGCAGGTGTACCTGCCAAAGTCATTTCCGCTGCTCAAACAGAAGGTTCAGGAATTGTTGTAACTGATGATTCTGGAATTTCTAGCGCAGGAGATTTGGCTGGAAAAACCATTGCAACTCCTGGTGAAGCTTCAATCCAACATGTATTGCTTTCATACTACTTGAAACAAAATGGATTGTCCTTAGATGACATTAATGAATCTGCTATGAAAGTTCCATCAATCAACGATGCTTTAAAAACCAATAATATTCCGGGTGCAATTACTTTCCAACCTTATGTAAGTATTGCTGAAGCTAATGACAACATTGAGGAATTAGCTGACTCTTCTGAAATCTTGCCTGGACACCCATGTTGTGTTGTTGTTGCATCAGAGGACTTCATTAACAACCATGAAGATGCAGCAAAAGAAATCGTTGCGATTCACGAAAACGCAACCGCTTTCATCAATGACAATATCGCAAACGGAACTACCGATGAAGTAGTGAAATTGTTGCCTGAAGACATTGTTACTGATGCTGATGTAGAAGCTGAATCCTTAGAAAGCTTCCCATTCATCTCAGGTTTAGATGAGGACTATAAGGTTAATGTGCAAGCTTTCCAACAATTGGAAGTTGACCTTGGAATCTTAAATGAAACTATTCCACCAGAAAAATTATACTGGGAAGCATAGTTAATTAAGCTATGCTTTTATTTTTCTTTTTTTAAAAATTAGAATTTATTGTACTGTTCGACAAGATATTCCATTGCTTTTTTTGTCTTTTCATCTGAAACCTTGTTGATTATCCTTTGATTTTCAAGCAATTGATCCATATATGCTTTTCTTTGCTCTTCGCCGACAATCTTGTATCTTGAAAAGTTAACGAGCCCTTCAATTAAACATGACATTCCTCTGTTGAATGCTTGAGCCCTATCGTCATTAATCACTAATTCTCTGATTTTTCCGGTAATGAAATAGATGCTGCTGTCCCCTTTAATCGGGAAGTTCTCAGGAGTCTTGATATCAACATCTTCAACATCAACGATAATGTAAGCCGGGGTGTCTTTAATGATGGCAATGTCATCATCATCGGTATAATATTCATCGCCCAGGCAATCTAGTGCGACATAGGTGAAAACCAATGAATCCTGTGTGATGTTGACTACATATTCATTGGTATCCAGGATGTTTTTCAGGGTTTTTGAACCTTCAAAGATATGGCAGTGCACTTTATCCTCGCCCAAATAGACAAATGCAAATGCGCCTGCATTCTTAATGCCATCCTTGCTGATTGTTGTTGTAATGCATTCATACTGCAAGTCCTTTTCGACTCCAACTTTACTTAAATCGTATTCCATATTATCAGCTACAAAATTAGTTAATCATGAATTATTAAAAAAGAAAAAAAGAGAAATTTCTCAAAAGAGAAATTATAATTTTATTTTGATATCGAGTGCACTTGAACCTTCTTCGTAAACGAAGATCGGGTTGATGTCCAGCTCAGATATTTCAGGGAAGTCCAAGGTTAATCTGGCTACCCTTTTGATAGCTTCCTTGACTTCTTCAACATCGCAAGGTGCTTCTCCTCTGTATCCTGCAAGCAGTTTGGATACTTTGGTCTTTTCGATTTGCTCATCGATTTCCTGGGAGCTCATTCCTTTTGCGAGGTTGAATTCCACATCTTCAATAAGGTTTACGTAGATTCCGCCCATACCGAATGCAATCATAGGTCCGAATTGCTTGTCGCGGATCATACCGACGATTACTTCTTCACCTGAATCCATCATCTTTTGCACTTCAACGCCGTCAGGAACAATGTCAGGGTGTGCTGCCTTAGCGTTTGCAATGATTTCCTCATAGGTTGCTTTTGCTTCTTCGGCATTAGTAATTCCTACCTTTACACCGCCGATATCGGATTTGTGCAAGATTTTGTCGGATGCGATTTTAAGAACGACTGGGAATTCCATTTCTTCTGCAAGTGCTGCGGCTTCGTCCGCTGATGTTGATAACTTGATTGGTGCTGCTGAAATTCCGTATGCTTCAGCCACTGCATATGCTTCACTACCAAGCAAGGTGTCTCTTCCGTCAGCTTTCACTTTCTCAAAGATTGCTGCTACTGCATCTTTGTCAACATCATCAACTTTATCGACAACATCGTCGTATATCCTGTCTTCCAGTCTTGCATATCTGGTCATCGCTTCAAGGGCAGTTACTGCAGTTTCAGGGAATACGTATGTTGGCACGCCGTTTTCTCTTAAGGCTTCGTTTGCAGCTTCAAATGAAGGTCCGCCCATGTTAACTACAATGATAGGTTTGTCGAATTCTTTTCTCTCTTCTAAGATTGCCTGTGCAATTCCATCGGGGTCAGCTGATGCGGTAGGACAAACCATAATGATTAGACTGTCAACTTCATCCTGGCTCAATACGATTTCCAGGGATTCTTTGTATCTGCTTACCGGTGCATCTCCCAATACGTCGATAGGGTTTTTAGCACTTCCTTCTTCGGTTACGCATTCTTTTAATCTTGCAGTGGTTTCTTCGTCGAATTCAACAAGTTTCAATCCGACTTTTTCCATTGCGTCTACGGTAAGTACTCCTCCACCACCTGCATTGGTGATGATGGCCACATTGTCACCTCTTGGGAGTGGTGCTTTGGAGAATGCTAAACCTAAGTCGAAGAGTTCCGCCATGGTTTCCACACGCATGATTCCGGATTGCCTGAATGCGGTGTCAAATGCAAGGTCACTGCCCGCCAATGCTCCTGTGTGGGAGGATGCTGCTGCAGCTCCTGCTGAACTTGAACCTGATTTCAAGACAATGATTGGTTTTTTGTGTGCGGTTTCCCTCATGGTTCTGACAAAGTCCTCGTCATCAGAGATTGATTCTAAATAACAGATGATTACATTGGTCTCATCATCTTCGGCCAAGTATTGCAATAGTTCGATTTCGCTTACTCCGGCCTTGTTTCCTAAACTGATAACTTTACTGAATCCAATTCCGGATGTTACGCTCCAGTCGATGATAGCTACCATCATAGCTCCACTTTGTGAAATGAATGCCATATTCCCTGTCGGTGGCATCATCTGTGAAAATGATCCGTTTAGCGGTGTGTGTGAATCAGTAATTCCTAAACTGTTTGGTCCAATGATGTTTATACCGTATTCTTTACCAAGCGCTGTCAATTCTGCTTCTAATTTAGCACCTTCTCCACCTACTTCCTTGAAACCGGCGGTAATAACTACCATGTTTTCCACGCCTGCTTCACCGCATTCTTTGACGGTCGGGTTTACAAATGCTACTGGAATTGTAATAATTGCCAGGTCTACTTTTTCAGGTATGTCTTTAATATTTGCATATGCTTTTTTACCAAGAATCTCTCCACCTTTAGGGTTTACCGGATATATTGCGCCTTCAAAGCCATCGTTGATAAGATTGTCGACGATGATATGCCCGACTTTACCAGGGGTGTTGGATGCTCCAATAACAGCCACAGATTCAGGTTTAAACATTCTATTGAGATCGATCATAAGTTTCTCTCCATATTGTTTTTATTAGTTTCATGTTAATTTATAATGATAAATAATTAACAATTATACTAATTATAATATTAGTCATGTTAATATTTAAATATTTTTATTTAAACATTCATTTAAATTCTTTTTTAGAAATATAAACACTTTATATTAATTTTTAAACTTTTATTTTTCAGAATAATTTCAATTTCACTAATGAAACTTTATAATGTATGATAAACATAAATATATATCAATTAATAAATGATTGATATTTTGGAATATTTTAAATATTTTAAGAAATATCAAATTCAGGAGATATTATGAGCTTAATTATCGCTTACATTGGAAAGAAAGGATGTGTAATGGCAGCCGATAAAAGAAAAATAGGGTATTTCGGTGATAAAAAAAATTTGAGGACATTAGAAGAAGAATTGTATAATGGAGCTATTGACAACGACGAAGATTTTTTAAACAGGGCATCTGAACTTGGAATTTCTATTAAGATTACGGATGATGCAAGCAAACTGAAAGTCGTTGGAAACTGTATCCGTGGTGAAGTAAGTACAAAGGGAACTTTTGAAACTAGAAGAAGAAGGATTTATGGAACAACTAACGGTTATCAAATCATTGAGCTATTGGGTTCTGAAACAGAGTCACGTAAGGCAGGCGAAAAGGGAATTATCATTTTCGGAAATAACTATGCAAAGCAATTGGCCGAAAACTTAATCAAAAGGGAATGGAAATCCTCTCAAAGCCTAAGATACATGGGAGAAGTGTTTGAGGACATATTGTCCGAAGTTTCTTCCAAGACCCCTACTGTCGGTGACAAATTTGACGTATTGATGCAACAGCCAGACTTTTCAAAATCCAGCGCTCAAAAGCATTTAAACATAACAATCGACCATGACATCAAGGTCTTAACTAAATTCAGACAGGAATTAACAGAAAAACTGGTTCAGCAAAGCGTCGCTATTGACATGGCAAACAAGATTATTGAAAAGGGTGAAGTGGGCCGTGTCGTTGAGATAGACGGCAATATGCTGCAAGTTCAATTAAACGACAATACACAAGCAATGGACGGCAATTGGAAACAATTGAAAGGGCCTGGCGAAAATGTTTTAATGTTGACTGAAAGCGACAATGTGAAGATTGGAGACAAAGTTGTCATTCAGGATGAAGATTTGTGCCTTAAAAAAGATAAATCCTCTCTTATATGTGATGTAATTCTATGTTCATTATGAGTGGGGGTTTAAATGAAGATAACATTTTTAGGTAGTGGTGGCGGAAGATTTTCCGCTATTTCACAGCGAAGAATGACCGGGGGTTTCAGAATTGATAATCTTGGCGGTAAGAATTATCACATAGACCCGGGTCCAGGAGCACTTATCAGAACTTACCAATTTGGATTTGATCCCCGCAATCTCAGTGGAATTTTTGTTTCTCATGCACATACAGACCATTATAACGATGCGGAAATTCTCATTGAAGCAATTACCCGCGGAATGACTAAAGAGACAGGCACAATATTTGGAAGCACCAGCGTTTTGGAGGGTTATGAAAAATGGGGTCCATGCATCTCAAAGTATCACCAGTCCAAATCCCAGAGAGTCATTTTAAAGCCTGGTGAGGTTAATGAAGTCAACGGCATCAAGGTAAAGGGTACCAAAACGGAGCATGGTGACCCTGCAGGCGTCGGATTTCAGATAGACTATAACGGCTTTAAGGTTTCATACACTTCAGATACAGGATATTTCGAGGAATTGCCTGACTATCATGAGGGTGCGGACATATTGATTGCCAGCGTATTGAGGCCTGGAAACAGAACCATTCCGGGGCACATGTGTTCCCGCAACTTTGTCGATTTGATTGAAAAGGTAAAGCCGAAAGTTGCAGTGATGACACATTTGGGCCTTAAGATGATATCCAACAATCCTGTGGTTGAAGCCAAAAAGATTTCTAAAAGAACTGGCGTTAAGACCATAGCTGCATTTGATGGATTGTCATTTAACGTGAACTATAACAATCCTAAGAAATTCAGGTTGATTTCACTTAAGGATGTTGAATCTTCAATGCACAGCACCAGCCATGCATTGTTTAATAGTGGCAGGAGAAACTCATATCAGACTTCATTCAAAAATAAGGAGTTTGATGAGCTTTCCATTGTAAAAAGAGATTAGATATTTTTTTCCAAATCAGTCGGGTGGATGAATCCTGAGCGAATCATATGGTCTGCAAGGACAATTGCAGTACTTGACTCAGCCACTGCTGTCACTCTAGGGGCGATGCAGGGATCATGTCTGCCTTTGATTTCTATTTTTTTATTTTCCATCTTTTCCAGATTAACTGAATCCTGACATTTGGAAATGGATGGTGTAGGCTTAATGGCTATTCTTGAAACGATAGGCATGCCGTTGCTCATTCCTCCGATTATTCCTCCGGAATTATTTGTTTTTGTAGTGATTTTGCCGTCTTCAATTTGGTATTCATCGTTAATTTGGGAGCCTGTTTTGTCTGCAACGCCAAATCCAAGGCCAATTTCAACTCCCTTAACCGAACCGATGTTCATCAGGATTCTTGCAAGGTCTCCATCCAGCCTTTCAAAGACAGGTTCGCCAAGGCCTGCAGGCATGCCGATTGCTATTGTCTCTACGATTCCGCCAATTGAATCTCCTTCTTGCTTTTTGGTTAGAATCAATTCTTCCATTTCTTCAGCTGCTTTCAGGTCTGCACATCTGACTGGATTCTTTTCGATGTTTTCCTTGATTGCATTAAAGTCTTGAGGCTCTGCTTTAATGTCTCCGATTTGGGTTACATGGGAAATTATTTCAATGTTTTGTGTTTCAAGAAGCTTTTTGGCTATTGCGCCACCGATTACATGTCCGATGGTTACCCTTCCGCTTCCACGGCCCCCTCCGTTGTAGTCGTAGTTTCCGTATTTTGCCATCCAGGCAAAGTCTCCGTGGGATGGGCGTGGTGTGTTTTTAAACATGGAATAGTCTTTGGAATGCTGATTCTTATTAAAGACAACGCAGGCAATAGGTGTTCCATCGGTTTTGCCTTCAAATATTCCTGAAAGTATCTGGACTTCATCAGCTTCCTTTCTTGCAGTGGTCACGCTGCTGGTTCCAGGTTTTCGTTTATCCAGTTCTTTTTGAATGTCTTCAGGGGTCAGTTCAAGGTTTGCAGGACATCCGTCAACAACGGCACCGACTGCCATGCCGTGGCTGGTTCCAAAACTTGTTACTTTAAATTTTTCTCCAATTGAATTTGACATGTTGAGCCTCTTTTAAACAATTGCTTTAATGTTTGTTGTTTGAAGTTATTAAATGTTTAAATTTTCGCAAATATTCTTGCATTGCTGGAGGGTTAGTCCCGCCTTGACGGTTCCCATTTCCGTATCAAGTGTGAAATCCGCTTCGTTTTTCACGATTTCGGCTAAAAAGTCCTTATATGCAATTAATGCTTCACGACCATCGGTTCCGGCTTCCTTCTTTATCTTTTCAATGTCATCGCCACAGTTAATGAAATCAAATATTTTCATTAATCCTTTTTTTCTGGGTGATTTTCTCAATATGTCGTCTTCTGTAGGGTTTGGAAATGAAAATTTTATATTATATGACCCTTTTGAAATTTCTTCAACGAGCAAATCTTCATTGAAATTAAAAGATATTTCTAATAAATTTGTCATTTTATTTTTTGTATAATTAAGTTTGTTTCCTAATGAATACATGTTCTCTATAGATAAAGGAATTCTTAGGTTATTTCCCACTAATTTTAAGTTAATTTCATTAAGGTTTTGAATAAATTTTTTTCTATTGTTTTTATAAATCTCATATAGATATTTCAATGTTTCATAATTGCCCCGTGTGCCTTGCTTTTCAGGATGATCTTTAAGATAATCCCCGATATCTCTTAAATCTGCTTCTAATTCATCTAAATAATTGTCATAATCTTCTATTGTTTCTAATTTCATAAATTATTCTCCTATTAAATGTAATACTCCTTTTGGTACTTCATTTGAATCGCTACCAAACAATTCAGTTAGGATTCTTAATTTTGATGATAGATATATATTATAGTTTTTTTCATCTGTGTAAGGATATCTATAAACTCGTAATGAATGGCATAATCCATGCGTGTTGTCTTTTGAATTAAAGATTATGCTGTCAATTTTTGACCTGCCATTCTTTAAATCTACTTTCAGACCATCAAATTCAGTTAACGTGTCAATGTCATTGGGATTTGCTTTTGATGTAGTGAAACTGCCGTCAATCCAATGATCAAGGAAATATCCAGTATCCTTAAGTTCCTTCAAATGCTTTTTATACTCTTTCATGATTTCCTTTCTTTTTGAGGATTGATTTTTAGAGAATATCTCTTCGATTTCATCAAGTGTCATATTATAAATTCCATAAGGGAGATATCCATGTTCGTCAAAGCCGTTAAATTTTCTCATTCTCATAATATCACTTAAAAAAATTTAACAGGCACCTGTGTTCACTATATTTAAATCATTCTATATAAATATTTTTTTCCAGACTCTTCCCAAATGCATTATAATATGATTTAAAACATTTATAAAACTTTAAATCAATTTTACAGACTTTTTACAATTTTTTAATATTAAAGCAATTTTTCAAAAAGAACCGAATACTGTAATCTTGAATGATTCCAAACTGCAATATGGGTTGGTGATTTTCATGTAAATTCAGACGATTATTAAAGACGTTTGAAGTATGGAAAAATAGATTAGCTATTGGTATGACTTTGACATCCCAAAAAGTAATGAGACGGGAAAAATATCAATTTTAGATTATTGAAACCCTAAAAAAAAGAAAATTTGAGAGTTTTTGAAAACTCTCTTTTGTTTATTTTTGTTCAATTGAACTTACTCTATGCCAATCCTCTACGTTGGATAAAACGTCTCCTGCGTGAGGTTGGATATTTTCGGTTTCATTGGAGATGTCTAATGTATCGTCTACGAAGTATGCATATTTGAGTTGAGCAACCCATAACCATGGAGCGTCACCTTTTGGTGAAACACCGGTGTTTCCGTCCCATGAAATTTTTGACCATGTTCCGTAGGAATCATCCATGTCCTGACTCATTGCTTGGTCGATGTATCTGTCAACAACACTGTTGTTCAATGATGCTGGATTTGCATATCCAATACCTGCAAGATCGCTGTAGTATTCAAGTTTGAGTGTTGAAGGGTCTGGCTCTCCCATTCCATATACAATACATTCGCTGCTTTTAAGTTGATCCATTTCATCCCAGTTGGAACCGGTAGCGTTCATTTCGATTCCAATATCTTTTGCTTGTTCTGCAACGCTCACAGCAATAGCTTGTCTTTCAGGTGCATTTGAGGCGTAATATAAATTGAGGGATGCTTTCTGACCATCTTTTTCGACGATTCCATCACCGTCTGTGTCTTCCCATCCGCCTTCTTTCAAGATTTGTTTGGCTTTTTCAATGTCGCCGTCTTTAATTGCTCCTTCAGGATTTGCCCATGGTGCTGCATTGGACATTGCGTCGTAGTTAGGTACAGCTGCGCCGTTCAAAGCACCGTCACATATGGTTTCCCTGCTTATGCCGTAGTTCAAAGCTTCCCTTATGGCTTTGTCTGCGGTTATGTTGTTACCTAAGGTAAGGTTTTCAGCACTTAACGCGCCTGTATTGTTTACCATAGGGAATGAGATGCCTCTTACATCAAGACTGTCCATTGTATACATTGTGTATCCGTCTGCGGTTGCGTTGGTATATTCTAATGGCACTGCTGCAACGTCCACTTCATGATTCATTACAGCTGTTACTGCCGCTTCGTTTTCTAAAAATACTAGGGTTAGCTTGTTGAATTCAGGTTGTTTTCCGTAGTAATCTGGGTTTTTCTCAAGAATGATTTGTTGGCCTTTATCCCATTGTGCGAATTTCCATGGGCCTGAACCTATTGGGTTGCTTCCATATGTTTCATTGTTGTATGAGTCTGAAGGCACGATTCCAAGATATGGGAATTTGCATTTGAATGTTGAATCAGGTTGATTCAAATTAAATACAACTGTGTAATCATCTTTGGCTGTAGCATTATCCATCATGCTGAAGTCAAGGCTAGCTCCACTTTTCTTTGCTTCATTATATGTAAATGCAACATCCTCTGCAGTCAATGGTGTTCCGTCAGTGAAATTGACGTCATCTCTGAGTTTGACTGTATATGTCTTGAAGTCATCACTAGCTTCGACATCTGTTGCCAGGTCGTCTTCGAATTCCATGTCTCTATTCATTTTGAGCAGAGTTGATTGCACCAGCGGTGAGGAATAATAATTCCAACCGTAAATTGGGTCCATACCGGTTTCAGGTTCGCCGTTGTGACTGGTGGTTGCAACGACCAGTTCATCGTCGGCCCTGACGGTATTTGAGGATCCCATCATTGCTGCAATGCCTATGATTGCAATCAAGGCTATAATTGCTATTGCGATAATGTATTTCTTGTCCATTTTTTTCCTCCATTTTATTTAAGTAAAAAAAGTAATTGTCATCATTTCGATTGTAATAACAATTAATTAATTATTATTATTTACTTGCTTAAATATTTTATTATTAGTATTACTTTGTGCGGTATATGAATAATATTGATGTCCATACAGTTCTGGCATCGACTTTTCTAGGGGAAGTCATTGTTCTGCTTTTTAGTGAATATCAAATTGTTTGTCTGAACTCATTCCAAAAATTTAATTAAGTATCCTAATTAAACCTTATTATAGAAAAGTTATTAGATAAACACTGTAAGCAACTGACAATTAAGTGATTATTATGCAATTTCCAACTACAAGAATGAGAAGACTTAGAAAAAATGCGAAAATTAGAGACATTGTACGTGAAACCAAGCTCGAAAAGGAAGACTTGATTTATCCGATTTACTTTAAGGAAGAGCTTGAAGGAGACCAAAAAGAGGAGATATCCTCACTTCCGGGTGAATTCAGATACTCACTGGATAGCGGAGTCGAATTTGCAAAAGAGCTCGAAGCCAAAGGATTGAAGTCAATAATTGTATTTGGAATACCAAAAGAGGATACAAAAGATGAAATCGCCTCTCCGGATTATTCAGCAACCGGAATTGTCCAAAAGGCAATCAGAAGACTCAAAAAGGAAACAAACCTTGTCGTAATCAGTGACGTATGCCTATGCCAGTACACTTCCCATGGCCATTGCGGAATGATAAGGGAAAATGAGGACACAGACCATGGCATTGAGATATTGAACGACGAGTCCTTGCCCTACATCGCTAAAGTTGCCCTGTCCCATGCCGAAGCGGGAGCCGACATTGTTGCTCCTTCAGACATGATGGACGGAAGGGTAGGCGCAATCAGGCAGACTTTGGATGATGAAGGATATGAGAACGTGATGATAATGTCATATTCTGCCAAATATGCATCTGCATTCTACGAGCCGTTCAGGGTAGCCGCCTGCTCATCACCGCACTTGGGCGACAGGAAATCCTATCAGATGGATCCGGGTAATGCAATAGAGGCAATCCGAGAATGCGAGCTTGACGTAATTGAAGGATGTGACTTTTTGATGGTAAAGCCAGCGCTTCCATATCTGGACGTTGTCAGAATGGTAAGGGACGAGTTCATGCTGCCGCTTGTTGCATATAACGTAAGCGGAGAATATGCCATGATTATGGCTGCAATCGAAAAGGGATACCTGACTGAAAGGGCGATTACAGAATCTTTGCTTTCAATAAAAAGGGCAGGAGCAGACTTGATAATCACTAATTTCGCACCATACCTTCTTTTGAATGATGTGATAGAATGAATCCATTTGAAATTGCTAAAATGGCACAAATCGCCTCTGCATTGGAGGTAAGCGGATACCCAAAACCTGGCAATGTACACAGAACCCGCGACTATAGCGACATGGTCTTTGAAGACTTTGTAATAAGCGGAATAGTGATTGGTGACACTATCCGTGAGGCGTGCACTGATGTCGATGTTGAAGACCCAAAGCTTGGCAAATACATCCTGCAGGCTGTGGCCGAAACCGACAGGTGGATTAAGAACAACACTAATCTTGGAATCGTAATGATGATAACACCGATTGCCGTTGCGGCAGCCATAAGCGATTCATTTGACGAGATCCGCGAAAACGTTAAGTTGCTAATGTCAAATACATCAGTTGACGATGCATGCGACCTGTATGATGCAATCAATATTGCTGATGCCGGTGGAATGGGAGATCAGGATGAATATGACGTGGCCAGCGACAATGCCAAAAACGAGCTTAGAGAGAACAATCAGACAATGTACGATGTCTTGAAAATCTCAGCTCCATGGGATATGCTTGCCCGTGAGATGACCAGCGATATGCCTGCCGTTTTTGAAATAGGATATCCTACCTATCATGAGTTGGTTCGGGAGAAATCCAAAAACGAAGCCTGCGTTTTAACATTTCTAACAATCCTCTCTCAGGTTCCGGATACCTTGATTTCAAGAAAATATGGCTCAGATGAAGCATTGAAGATATCAATGATGACTAGGGATTTGCTCAACTTGAAGGATGCATCAGATTTCGGCGATAGGCTTAAGGAATTTGATGACTTTCTGTTCAATAACAAGTATAATCCGGGAACAACTGCCGATTTGACAGCCGCTTCAATTTTTGTAAGCTATTTGAAATCTAATTTTGAATAGGCTGATTTTCATTTCAAGAGTTTTTAACTCTTATTCTTTTTTTATTTTAATTTTGTTGAGGTTTTAATGATTTTATGGCATCATATGAGATTTTCTTTACATAATCTTCACGTTTAAAAAGGAAAATATTTATATTTCAAATTAAAGAGTAAATCACAGAGGTGAATTTATGAATAAAAAGATTTTTGCTGTGTTAAGTATTTTTCTAATGGTAATGGTTGGCTGTGCATATGCAACAGATTCAACCGATTCATTGAACAACAATACCGTTACAATATCCGGCGTAAACTTCACTATTCCTGAAGGGTTTACCGAAGATGTTGAAGAGGCGGTTGTCAATCAATCAAACTCCGATGACGGTTATAATTATGTGACTAATCAAAAAATGTTTGAGGACAATGACACCAACCTTATTTTGCTAAGTGTCGAAACCTATGAACAGAATATAACCGATGATTTTATAAGCGATTTTGGTGAAAAAACAACTATCAATAACGTAACCGGTTCTCTTGAAGACTTGGGCTTTTTAGCACTGTTTACATATGTTCAGGATGGGCAGCTAGTTGTTGTTACAGCCAATAATCAGGAACTCATTAAAGAAGTTGTGATTTAAGAGAACATTCTCTTTCTTTTTTTATTTTTTTCAGTTTTCAGGATTGGGGACTTTCGGGATACCTTTCCATTAGTTTTGTCTTTTTTTGGAACATAATCATCTAACTATTTAAAGAATGTAAACAATATATATCATTAATGGATATTCAAAAATGGTGAGGAAAATGCAAATCAGATATAATAAAAACGCAAACAACCCTCCTCTGATTGAGGATTTGGTCAATGAACTATTGAAGGATGATTTTGTGCACTTCAAGATTTTATGCGCCAATGAGGTTCATCATTTCCACAAGGAAGACGACACAATCATCGAGTTTCAGCAAACCTACATGAAGGAGTCTAAGCCTAATGGCGACAGATTGTATATAGCTTATCCGGACATCTTCAGGGTTAAGGTCTACAGGGATATGGCTCAGTATCTTGAAGACGAAAAGAAAGCAAATGCATTTGATGAGGTTGACTGGACAGGTAATAGAATTATATTCTAATTATCTTTTTTTTCTATTTTTTTTGAATTTTACACTACTTTTATAAATTACTTTAAACATATATTATTATATTATTAATCTATAATTTTTGGTGTTTAAATGAGTGAGGATATTAAAAAAACCATTAATGAATTGCATATTTATGAAAAGAAAGTTTTAAAGGAACTTGAGGCAAATCCCGATGCCACTCCCGAAGAGATAGCTGAAAATGCCGATATGGACATTAAGGCGGTCATGAGTGCAGCAGGATCACTTGCTTCAAAAGACATCATTGAAGTCAAAAAGGATGTTGAAGAGGAAATCTCCCTATCCGATGCGGGCCTTGATTATGCAAGCGAAGGTCTTCCTGAACGTAGGATATTGGATGTTCTGGCCGAAAAAAGGTCAATTCACATGAAAGACTTGGCTGATGAAGCAGGCATTGACAAGAAAGAAACCAATATCGCCATCGGATGGCTGCGCCGTAAAAATTGGGCGCAAATCGATAAGGGTGAAGTCAAAATCACAGACCTCGGTGCTGACTTTAAGGACAAACTTGGTGAAGATGAAGAATTGTTGAATCACTTGACCGAAGCTAAAAGAATCATCAAAACCAAATTGGATGACGGTCTTTTGGACGGATTCAAGAAATTAAATGATAGGAAAAACATCTTGAACGTTAAAAAGAATACCTCACACTCTTTTAAACTTTTAGATAAAGGTGAAGCCATATTGAATGAAGGATTCACCATTCAGGAACAAGCCACTCAATTAACACACCAACAATTGAAGGACGGTGAATGGAAAAGCCTCCAATACCGTCCATATGACATCAATGCCGAGGCGCCTGTCATTTTTGCAGGCAAAAAGCATCCATTAAGAGTAATCATTGATGAAATCAGAGAAATCTTTTTGAATATGGGATTTTCAGAAGACAACGGAGAATTTGTGGAATCAGCATTCTGGAACTTCGATTCACTTTTCCAACCGCAAGACCATGCGGCCCGTGAAATGCAGGATACATTTTATCTTAAAAATCCGTTGACCTGCGATTTGCCGGATGATGCTCTTGTAAAGCTCACTGCCGAAACCCACGAAACCGGTGCTGATACAGGTTCCATCGGCTGGCAATATGACTGGAGTGAAGACATTGCACGCCAAAGCGTTTTGAGAACCCACACAACCGGAATATCCACCAAACACCTGTTCAGTCATGAACCTCCAATCAAGATGTTTTCCGTTGGACGCGTATTCAGAAGAGAGACTTTCGATTACAAGCACTTGCCTGAATTCCACCAAGTTGAAGGACTTGTCTGTGATGAAGGAATAAGCTATCAAAACCTTTTAGGTACCTTGAAGGAATTCTATAAGAAATTAGGTTTTGAAGTAAGATTCAGGCCAGCTTATTTCCCTTACACTTACCTGTCTACCGAAACAGAAATCTATTTGGAGGAAAAGGAAAGTTGGATTGAGCTTGGAGGTGCAGGCATGTTCAGGCCGGAAGTATTGAAACCTCTTGGAATCAACCAGCCTGCTCTGGCTTTCGGTTTGGGTATTGAAAGGCTCGCAATGATCAGGTATGATGTGGAAGACATTCGTATGCTTTACAAAAGCGACATCAAATGGCTTCGCGAATTGCCTGTTGACAGAGGAGTCAGATTATAATGTCAATCAAGCTGGTTTCTTGGAATGTCAACGGAATCAGGGCGGTCTCCAAAAAGGAGGAATTTTGGGACTGGTTTGAAAATACCGATGCAGACATCATCAACTTTCAGGAAGTAAGGGCTACTCATGATAAGATTCCAAAGAAATTAGCTAATGTTGAAGGATTTCACAAATCTTTCAACGAAGCCGAAAAGAAGGGATACAGCGGAGTCGGAACCTACTCTAAAATTGAGCCTGTTGAAGTTGTAAGGGGTCTTGGCGTAGAAGAGCTTGACAGCGAAGGCAGGGTCTTGAGAATTGAATATCCCAACTTCATATTATACAATATCTACTTCCCGAACAGCGGAATGGAAGCCAAAAGGCTTGACTTCAAGGTTGCTTTCTGCGACGCTCTGCTCGAACAGCTTGTCGAATTGAAAAATCAGGGCAAAAACATTATCATCACTGGTGACTACAACATAGCCCACAATCCTATAGATGTCTACAATCCCAAAAACTGTGAAGGAAAGTCTGGGTATCTTCCTGAAGAGCGTGCATGGCTTGACCAGCTTGAGCAAGCAGGTTTTGTCGATACCTTCAGAATGTTTGATGAAGGTGAGAACAACTTTACATGGTGGAGCTACAGAACCCGTGCACGAGAGAGGAATGCCGGCTGGAGACTTGACTATTTCTATGTAAACGAAGAGATGAGGGATAATGTAAAGTCAGCTGAAATCCTATCTGAAATCTACGGTTCGGACCACTGTCCGGTAACTCTTGAACTCGAATTTTAAAAAAAATAGTGGGTTTGGTGATTATAGTATAGTTACAACATCACCAATATCTTCAATAATTGTAATGTCTAATTTTTCATTTCTGATGAATTCCCTGTCCTCTTCTGTAACGTCGGAATTGACAAGGATTGCACTCATTCCCGCATTGACCGCACCCAATGCATCTGCTTTGAATTTGTTTCCAATCATAACTGACTTTTCAGCGTTTCCTTTCATTTTTCTAAGTGCAACATCATAAATAAGCTTATTCGGCTTTTCTTTGCCTACCTCTTCTGATGTGATTACAGCATCAAAGAAGGAATGTACGTTAAGCCTTACCAGCTTTTCCCATTGCTTGATGGTAATGCCGTTTGAGATGACTGCCAGGCGATATCCCTGACTCTTGAGATAGATTAATGTATCGATTGTTTTGGGATATGGTCTTAAAAGCGCCATCTTAACGTTGTGGTATGTAATCATTCCAAGCGCTACAAGCATAGGATCCTCATGGCCGAGAACCACTTGGGTCAAGACGTTGAAGTGCTTGCCGTAATTGGATCCCTTTTCGCGGATAATTGTTTTTAAAACGCCATATGCTTCATCCTTATCAAGAGGCAAACCATTATCCACCATTAAACCAATAGCTGCTTTTCTTGCAGTTTCAGCAAAATCTGAAGTATCAAGTAATGTGCCGTCTATATCAAAAAAGACAACACGGTCATCATCATTCTTTATCATATGATTTTAGTTATTGTTTTAAAAATATTTAAGCTTTGTTAGAAGAAGGCATCTAGACTTTGCTGGACTTCACCGCGTGCCATGT
Organism: Methanobrevibacter sp.; assembly: GCF_045112895.1. Classification (GTDB taxonomy): domain Archaea; phylum Methanobacteriota; class Methanobacteria; order Methanobacteriales; family Methanobacteriaceae; genus Methanocatella. Next base: position 56,748 of record NZ_JBGUIH010000023.1, read on the forward strand.
CTTCCAGGTCCTTCTTTGTATATCCGAAGGAATACATGATTCTCTCGATTGCGGGAATCAGCTGATTGTTGATATAGTAATCCTTGTCATATGTATAGCCTTCGCTGTAGTCATATGGCACTGCCCTTTGGCTGATGGATCCCTTTCCCTTGACGATTATGTACTGGATGATGGTTCCGCGTGTAACTTTGATGCCGTGCTCTTCAATTCTTTTTGCGGCTACGACGTGGGGTCCAACCTGCTTGTATTGGCTGAGTGGCTTGGTGATTTGGGTGTGTATTATCATTTCCTTTTTGTCGACTTCGCCGTTTTTGATCTTTTTCAGTACCTTTTTGACTTCGCTGATTGCCTTGTCGGAATTTCCTTCCTTCAGGATGGCCATCAGAACGGCCTTTTGGGTGTTTTTGACAATCGGAGCCCAGTCTCTTCTGACCAATTCCAGTCCTTTGGCTATGATTTCGCCATCTTCAATGACGGCATATCTTTTTTTGCTTACAAAAAAGCCTCTTCTGTAAAATCCTTCGTATTCCAATTCCATGCTTTCAGGAAGTGTTGAATTGAGGTACTTCAGGAATTTTTGGGCCTGTGACTTGATTTCGGCTTCAAGTTCCAGCTGCTCTTTTGATTCAACTATCTCATCGCACATTGATTTTAGTTTTGATTAACCTATTAATAATACTTTTCTAAATCAATTTTTCAATTTTATCTCAATTTTGTTGCTTTGAAATATCTTTATTTACTTTATAATGGCTTCAAATTACTTTTCAAATGCTCTAAGGCATTTTTTATATGTCAATGGTAACATATTATGTGTGAGGTTGATACAATGAAAAAAAGATTGATTTCAAGTTATGATGAGGTAAGCGATACCTTTGTTGGAAAAGTTGATGGCGAAAACGGTTTTTGTGCAGACTATGACATTTCAAACGGTGTGTTTCTGGGAATCGATGATGACCATTTCCCAAACTCAGTGTTTGTAGGAAATGCATCTGAAGTTTTGAACACTTCAAAGCAAACCTTGGAGCATTCGAATGTTAAAATCAGCATCGATTGCGACAGCATCTGCCTGTACTTCAACATGTTCATTGAGGATTTGAAGGTCTGCTCAATCAGATGCAGAAACAGTTACGGTATTCCAAATATCAGCTTTGAAATGGATAGCAACCACTAGGTTGCTATCTCAATTTAAGCAATATCTATTTAAGTATAGGCGCTCAAATAGTAATATCAATTACAAATTGTCGAGGTTATGTGATGGTAGAGATCAATTATTGTCCTTCATGCGGTAGCGAATTGTTAAAAGGAAGCTTCATTTGCCCTTCCTGTAATTTGGATATTGAAGAGCTGTTCGCCAAAGGCTATCTGCTTGCCAGCAATGAATTGGATAATTCAATAGAGTTGTTTGATGGGAATCTCGGCAATGTGATTATGGATGATGTTGATAGTATGGATGAAAAAATAAATTTCAAATCTGGTGATGAGATAGTCATTGTCATTCCCGAAGGTGCCGACGAGGATGAGATAGTAATCGATTTGGACGCATTGGGCATCGATGTTGAAAATCTGGACGATGATGTGAATATCATAATCCAAGTTGAAGGGGCCGAAGAGGTTGAAGAGGATATTCTTGACGATGAGGACTATCTGGATGAGCCAAATGAATGGTATTTCGATGATGACCCTTACGGAATAGTCTATTATGAGTTTCCAGAAGAAGATGATGATTAGGTGGAATTAATGGAAAAGAATGTTCCTTATTACATATTGGATGAAAATGGTGCTGCTGAAAGCATATCCTCAAATAAAGAGGCATATATTGATGATAATGACCTGAAGGAGTTATTGATTGATTTTTTAGGTGATGATGTTTCAAGCGAAGACATACAGAAAATTCTTGAAGCGGCATCCGATGAAAAGCTTAGTGAAGAGGACTTCGACAGGCTGGTCGATGAATTCATTTTGAAAAACAAGAAATGAATTTCCTATTTTTGGCCTTAAAAATAAAACATTTATATATAATGATAAATTAATATTTTATTATCATTATTCATTAAGGCTCTTTTTTTGCTCTCAAAAATTAAGCTATCATTTATCTTGCCGATAGTTTGATTGAAAAGAGGCTTGGTGGCAGCGATTACTAATTTATAGATTATATTTATTAAGGTGAAAAAATGTCAATTTCTCAAGGAAAATCAACAAGGAGTCCTTCCGGTGCAAGAAATGTTGCACACCGTGGAAAAAGGAAATCAGAATTAGGAAGAGACCCAGCGGAAACTAGATTAGATGAAAAAAAATTAAGAAAGATCAGAACCCGTGGCGGTAACGAAAAACTCAGATTAGCAACTGCTAACAAAATTAACGTAACTGACGCTAACGGAAAAACCAAAGTTGTAGATATCCTTAACGTAGTTGAAAACACTGCTAACCCTAACTACGTAAGAAGGAACATCATTACCAAAGGTGCTATTGTAGAAACCCCTGAAGGTAATGCTAAAGTAACATCCAGACCTGGTCAGGATGGAGTTATTAACGGAATTTTAATTTAAGATTAATTTCTTAAATTCTCTTTTTTTTTAAATTTTTTTTTAACTATATTAATATACTTGTTTTTACAAATATTATTTCATTAATTATTACTAATTAGGAGATATAATGTCAGACGATAAAATCAATATGAATCATGGTGCCGGCGGAGAAGTAATGGCAAATCTGATTGCCAGCACAGTTTTAGATAATATCACCAAAAAGAGTGTTAATGGTGGTATTAGTCTCGATGCCCTCGATGACGGTGCATCAATCCCTATTGGAGATGATTATGAAATTGTTTTTACAACTGATGGCCACACTATAGACCCTCTGTTTTTCCCTGGAGGTGACATAGGTAGGATTTCAGCTGCAGGAACAATCAACGACGTTTCTGTAATGGGAGCTCGTCCATTGGCAATTTCCAATGCAATAATCATGCAAGAGGGATTTCCGATAGATGATTTGGACAGGATAATGAAATCATTAAACGAAGCATGTGAAGAAGTTGATGTGGCGGTCATTACCGGCGATACTAAGGTAATGCCTCAGGATAAGCTTGAAGGAATTGTAATGGTAACTACCGGTATAGGATTGGCTAAAAAAGGCGAAGTAATTCGCGATTCAACTTTGCAGGTAGGCGATAAGATTATCATTACCGGTACTTTGGGCGATCATGGAATGAGTTTGATGTCATTCAGGGAAGGATTCGGTTTTGAAACTGATTTGAAATCTGATGTTGCTCCAATGTGGAATATTATTAAAAAGGCTTTGGAAATCGGTGGAGTTACCGCCATGAAAGACCCTACCCGAGGAGGCTTTGCAAATGCCATTAATGAGATGGCTTCAAAAGCGGGCGTTGGAGTTGTGCTTGAACAGGATGCAATTCCAATCAGGCAAGAGGTTCATGCGGTATCTGAAATGCTGGGCATTGATCCATTTGAAGTAGCTAACGAGGGAAAGGTCGTCATGGGTGTCAAGGCAGATAAGGCTGAAGAGATTCTTGAAGCTATCAAAGGCGAAAAATATGGTGAAAATGCAGCCATTATTGGCGAGGTTGTTGAAGGGGACTACGTTGTAGTAAACACCCCAATCGGTGGTGAAAGAATCCTCGAGGCGCCAATTGCAGATCCGGTTCCTAGAGTTTGTTAGGTGATAATTATGGTAAGTGTATTTACAAGAAGAGTTATTGCATACGTAATGGATTTCTTTGTAGTTTCAGCATTCATGTGGATTATTGCTTATTTGCTGTCCTTGATTATAGCGCCATATTATACATATACTGTCTATCAGTATTTCCCGTATATCCTGCCTGTTTTGATTCTGCTTTATTTCATATTATGTGAAAAGGCGGCAGGGGCCACTGTCGGCAAATCCTTGATGTATCTGCAGGTAAGGTCTAGAAACGGCTCATATATTTCATGGCCTCAGGCCATTGTGCGCAATCTGACAAAAATATACTGGTTCCCGATTATTTTTGACTGGGCTATTGGAAGAGCGCTAAATGCTGACAGGCTATTTAACAACATTACAAAGACCGTTGTAGTTGATGAGCTTTAAACAGCTCACTTTTTTAGTTTTTTGGATTAAAATGATAAAGAAAGTTCAGGTTCTCTGGTATCTAAACAAGGAAGATTTGGAAAACTATTGCATAGACTTTAAGGAATATAAGTCCCATAAGCTCGATGGATATGAAATCGTTGACGTTGATGAGGATTTGATTTATGACTTATGTGATAGGGACCCTGATAGGCTGGAACCGATAGGATACTTTAAAAACAGAAAGGAAATTGAAAACTATCTGTCTGATTTTATTACAAACAATGAATATGATTTGGAAATCGGTTCTCCTGAGCTTACAGGTAAGATTGATGCTGCCTGTGCCAGCATTGAATTTTCTGGCGAGGACTATTACATTTCAATCGGCGAGGGAATCGGAAGTGAAGGCAACAGGATAGCCAGCTGGTTTGATTCTCTTAAAAAGGAATATGACAGCGCTTCCAGAGACAATATCTGGGTCCTGATGGTTACGGGCTATGACCCTTATGACCTGTCGCTGACCGGCAGAACGTTATCATTTGTTTTGGCAGACATATTGAACGTGACGGAATCGTCACTTGACGGTCTGATTCCAAACAAGGGACGCATCAGCGTCGAAGAATGGAATGAAATATTGGAAAAAGTATATAAGAAAAATAAAATCTATTTAGGCTTGAATCGGGCTGTTTAGCTATACTTCTCCTTTTTCAAATTCGCTCGGCTCGAAATAGGATATTCTGGCCAAATCATTATCGAGCAGTTCTCTGTTTATGTCATCGCTGTCAGTGTAGACGATAGCCAGTGTGCGTCCGTACTTATCTTCAGGCTGCTCGTCGTCTATATCAAGATAAACCATTTTTCCAAGGCATTTGTCTTCAACGAATTTTTTTGCCTGGCTGTATCCTGGCTCTTCATTTGGCGTATCCACCTGAATCAGTTGGACTCTGCCGATGCCGTAGACTTGAATCGTATTTCCGTCAATGACTTCCAGGCATTTTCCCGCATTTTCATAGTGGATTGTTGTGTTGTTTATCGTCAATGTTCCGTTTTGGCTTTCGATGGTGTTGTTGTCCTGCATAAAGACATTTGCAGCAGTCAATGCCAGTGTAATTATGAATGCCGCCAATAGGATTAGGGATATTGTTTTTTTGTTCATGTTGATCTATTTTGCATGTTCGCATTTGCTTTTGAATCTGCAGGAATTGCATTTCCTATGGTTTTTTGTCGGTATGAATGGTTTTGAACCTTCAAACAGGCCATGCATCCTGTCGATTGTAAACCTTATTTCATTTTCAACATCCGGTGTGAATACTTCAATCCAGAACAGGTTATTGGTGCCCCGTTCCCTTAGAGCCCCCTTGATTTTCCTTTCGTCTCCTGTCATGTCCTTGAATGCAAGGCAGTATGCCCTTACCTGATTCATTGTGGATTGGTAGGGGGTCCTTCCAGGCTTGTCGTCGATTATCACGATTTCATCGGGCTTCATCCAGATTTCATCGATATATCCTCGGATTCCATATTCGGGGGCTATCACAAAGCATTCCCTCGACATGGATGCGTCCTTTTTGGATGCCTCGAGGGCATCTTCAAATGTGGACTGTTCCGAATCCTGCTTGAATATCTCTTCCAGCTGATGATGGATTTCACTTCCGTGTGTCATTTCAGGTGTTGCAGGCGTTTCTATGCCTTTCATGTATTGGAGATATAGCTGGTATTCGCAATATCCCTGCTGGTTGAGCCAACTAATCGGGAAATTGTTTTTTCCTTCAATTATTTGAAGGCCTTTGATTGAAGGATGCTCTTTAATATCATACTCCGTTGCATATCCTATAATGTTTTTTTGCTTCATAATTTTATTCTGTCCTTTTTGATATCTAATACTTTTCATATGCTCTGGCAATCCTATTAAATACCTTTAAGGCTAAAAGTAATTTCATGCATTACGTCAACTCCAAAAGCATACTGTCTTCAAAAAACGGAATGAATCTCTATAGGGGATGCACCCATGGATGCATATACTGCGACTCCAGAAGCGCCATATACAATATGGACCATGAATTTGAAGACATCGAAGTCAAGGAAAACTCTTTGGAGCTGCTTAAAAAGGAGCTTATCAAAAGGCCTAAGGCAATGATTGGAACCGGAGCGATGACCGACCCCTACATTCCCCTTGAAAAGGACTTGAAATATGTCCGGAGGTCTTTGGAGCTGATCTACCGCTATGGCTTTGGATTTACATGCATCACAAAATCTGATTTGGTATTAAGGGACTTGGACCTTCTTAAGAAAATCAATGAGAAGTCAAAGGCTGTCGTTCAGATGACCATAACCACTGCCGATGATGAGCTTTGCAGGATTCTGGAGCCGAATGTATGCACAACCTCCCGCCGATTTGAAGTTTTAAGGGCTCTGAATGAAAACGGCATCCCTACTGTCGTGTGGCTGTGTCCGATATTGCCTTACATCAACGATACTGCCGAAAACATCAATGGAATCCTCGATGGATGCATTGAAGCCGATGTCCATGGAATCTTATGCTTTGGTATGGGCCTTACCTTGAGGGATGGAAACCGCCAGCATTTCTATAAGAAATTGGATGAACACTTTCCGGACCTGAAGGAAAGGTATGTCAGGGAGTTTGGTGAGAGCTATTCGATTCCATCTCCAGATGAGAAGGAGCTGATGGAAATCTTCAAAAGAAAAACTGCAGATAATGGAATTCTCAACGATACCTATGAAATCTTGAACTATCTGGCCGAATTTCCACAGAAGTCCGTTCAGAGCAAACTACTTTAAATAACTTGTTTTTTAAATATTATATTAATGAATTTCAATGATTTCAACATTCAAGATGATATCAAAAAGGGCATTGATGATATGGGTTTTACAAATCCGACCCCAATTCAGAGGATGGCGATTCCCGATGCTTTGAGGGGCATTGACATTATAGCTCAGGCACAGACAGGTTCCGGGAAAACCCTGGCCTTTGCAGTGCCTGTCCTTGAAAAGATTTTCGTTCCGGACAGATCCCCTCAGGCCATCATATTGTGCCCGACAAGGGAGCTGTGCATGCAGGTTGCAGATGAGATTGCCAAAGCCGGCTCCAGAATAAAAAAGCTCAAGGTTTTGGCTGTTTACGGCGGCCAGCCTATTGGAAAGCAAACCCGTGTACTCAAAAAGGGAGTTCACATTGTTGTCGGAACGCCAGGCAGGGTAATAGACCACATCGAAAGGGGAAACCTGGACTTGATAGGCATTGAAAGCGTTGTTTTGGATGAAGCCGATGAAATGCTGGAAATGGGCTTTAGGGAGGATATAGAGAGAATTCTATCAGACACTCCTAGCCAAAGGCAGACGCTGCTTTTCTCAGCTACAATACCAAAGGAAATCAGGGACATTGCCGGAAAGTATCAGAAAGATCCTAAATTCATTAAGGTTTCAAACAGAAAGCAGAACATTCCAAAGATAACACAATATGCTTTCAAATGTGATATCAAAGACAAGTTTGAATCATTGACTCGTTTAATCGATGCATATAATGTTAAGCTGGTTCTGATATTCTGCAATACTAAAAAAAGCGTTGATTTTGTCAAAAAGCACTTGAAAAAGCAGGACTTCAAGGCCGATGCCCTTCATGGGGACATGACCCAGCAGGCAAGGGATAAGGTAATGAACAAGTTCAGAAACGGCAACATAGACATCCTGGTTGCAACGGACGTGGCGGCCCGCGGACTTGACATTGACGGGGTAGATGTCATTATTAATTATGATGTTCCGCAGAACTCTGATGATTACATCCACAGAATCGGGCGAACCGCTCGTGCCGGAAAAACAGGCTTTGCGTTTACCCTGGTATCAAAGGATGAGATGTCAAGGTTTGACAATATCAGAAAGTCAAATAGGAATATTGCATATAAGGATATCCCCACGCTTCGGGAGATAAACGAGATCAAATCAAATCTAATCTTAAATGAAGTAAAAAGTTCAAGGGATAGTCTGGATGAATACATTGAAATAATAAAAAAGAATGAAAATAAGGAATTTGGTTCAACTGAACTGGCAGCTGGACTATTAAAGAAAATGAGGGAAAATTAATTATTTTGCCCCATCAATAACATTGTATTTAATTTTTTCGGCTTCAAGCTCACGTGTAAAGGCTTTGCTCATGTCACCAACGCAAATCGCCAAGACGTTCAGTCCTTTGCGGGCGGCATTTGCAGTTGCTTGCGGTGCGGCGTATTCGATGTCAAGAGGCAGTCCTAATTTGTTTATGACGGCACGTGAAACGGTACCGGCTGCAGCCACCTTGTCGATTTTCTCGCCGCTGTTTGTTCCTTTGTCGTAAACGTTTCTGATTAGCTCTAAATCGCAGGCTTTGGAACCGCCATTCTTGATGGTCGGAACATTGATGACAGTAACTTCGCCGATGCTCATGTCAATAATGCCTGTGAGGTTGGTTAGTGACACATCCATGTTTGCTTCGGCATCGTCCAAGACAACACCTGTCGCATTTTCTTCTTTTTTGTGAGCGTATAATACTCCGTCTTCCATGAAAAGACCAACAATATCATCTTTTTTAAGGTCTTCTTTTGCAATAGCCGGCCAGATAGTTTTATAATGATTCATTGTTTCCAATACTGAATCAGAGTATTTCCTTAAGCTGATTGCATCTTTTTTAACTTTATCGATACCCGCTTGGGTGATTTTATAAGGTGATCTTCCGTCTTTTGAGGTGATGTATCCTAATTCGATTAGTGTTTTAATGTTTTCGGAAACAGCTTGTATTGTAATTCCCAGTTTATTAGCCAAATCTTTCTGTTTGAGGTGAGGGTCCTGTTTTGAAATTTCACTCAAAATTTGGAAATGTGTTAGTGCACCTCTTTTTTTAAATGCTTTCATCATATTCATTCCTCAATTAAAATTGATTAATCATATATTTCTTCTTTATATTATATATACTAATTAGTTATCACGCCATTTAGTTTAGCATTAAATAGTTCAAGGAATTCTGATTTTTTATCAATTGGAATGTAGGCGCCACATGCCATTGAATGCCCGCCTCCGGTTCCTCCAACTTCGCCTGCAACATCTCTTATGATGTTACCGAAGTGAATTCCGTCGTATGACAGTAATCTTGAACATCTGAGTGAAACTTTAAGCCCTTTTTCATCAGTTTGTGTAAAGCCTATAATTGGTTTTTTCCAGTTGCAGCTGCCTAAAATCATTCCTGTTACTGTTCCAACAATCTCAGGCTTTATTCCAGTGCCATCGAAGTACTGCAGATTTTCCATTTCAATGATGTTTGTTTCATCACTTTCAGTTATTCGTGCAATTGACTGAGCGAGGTTGCGTCTGTGATCCAAGCTCACAGCTTCAAGTTCATCAAGCGCTACAAATCTGTCCCCTTTTAAAACTTCCATAGCTATCTTCTCTTCGCGATTCCGGCCGCATGCGTTCATTGCTGTCGAAAATTCGGAAGCATCTCTTAGAAAGCTATCAGGGTCTTCTTTTAAAAATGTATAAGAGTCGCCAATGATTAGTTGAGGGATATATCTTACATATTTTCCCGGAACCACTTTTGAAAGCATTCCAACAAGGTATTGGTAGAGTTTTCCTTTTTCAGCCATTGTCAGCTCATTTAGGGTCTTCCTTTTATGTTTTTCATCGATTCCCAATTCTTCCAAAATGGCCATTGTTTCGGTCGTATTATTTGTAATTGGGAGTTTTACATCACTGAAATATGAAAGAGCTACAAATAAAGGCCTTGTATTTCTACCGTAGATGTTTAAATCATTTTTAGTTACTTCAAGGTATCCTCCGTCGATTGCGTCTTGCTGGATGATTTCGTTCAATCCTTCAAAATGCCCGCTTCTGGTGTTTTGCATGTCTCCGATAGCGGAAAGAACTCCAATCCAGCTTAAATCATCATATCCAAATTCCTTTGCTAAGAAGTAACATAGTCCTCCGCCGCATACATAATAAGACCCGTCAATACCGTGGTGTAGCGGATTAATCTCCAAATAGGTATAATCTTTGTCATTCCCGTAATCTAAGCCTCTTAATGGAGGGTGATGATCTAAGATGATGATTTTCTGACCTTCTTTTGCATTGGCATCTACTAATTGTCCTGAACCCAGGTCAGAAAAGATTGTAAGCTCATGTGTAAGGTCAATATTGTCTAAGACATCTAAATTCACGAATTCGATGTCATGCTCTTTATTTTGTCGGTCAAGTATGGTTGATAAAATTGCGCCTGAACAGATGCCGTCGCAGTCGATGTGTGAATACACCTTTATGTCGCTTGAATCTTCAATGATTTCCTTTGCCTGACGGTACTGTTCATGCATTTTCTGTGGTATTTGCATAGTAATCAGTTTCTAATCTCTTTTATTTTTAAGCTAACTTCACGTATAAGTTCCAATTTTGTTTTGTCCCATTCGACAAGGACTCTTCCGGATTTTTCATACCATTTGCCAGGATATGCGCTTTCCTTTTGGAGGCTGTATTTTAGTCCAAGTCTCTTCAGGGCTTTTTCTATCTCATTGATTGAAGGGTCCTTCACGCAATCTTCCTTTGCAATCTTGCGGCCCTCCTTAAGGGATAGGTTTTTGTTCAAGTATTGTGGCCATATTGTAATCATTTTTACACCTGTTATTTTTGAATCTGTATTTTAGCTTCAATGGCGGTTGTCATTGATGACAACAGCATTCTTGTTTTCAAATCGCTTTGATGAATCTCCTTAAGCTTGTTGACTTTGCTCAACAGCAGCTTGTTTTCCTCTTTTGTAAATGGGGAGTTCTTCCAGGAATTGGTCCAGTGAAGCAGATGCGGATTGACAGATACTGTCTGTACATATTTGGAGTACCCTTCAGTGCACTGCCTGCAGTAGATGTAGGATTCCATCAGCTCGTCGAGAAGCCTTACGTTGACTGTATTTGTAATGGATTTGTCGTCCGGCAAATCTCTGATATAGTAGTCGTAGCATATGAAGTTGTTTAGAAATACGATGCCGTCGGCGTGCAGCAGGGCTTCCAGGGAAAACGCCATGTCGTCTCCTGAAACGAAGGGCTGGAATGTGATGTTGTTGTCCATCAGAAGTTCCCTTCTGTATATTTTGCTCCATACTGCGGGAGCCATTTTAAGCAAGTCAGGCTCCTGTTCAATGTTGTCCACATGAATTGTGTCTATCGGTATGTTCCTTGGATAGGTAACCTCCAATGTCTTTCCGTAGAGGAACCTCTCTACAAAGTTGTCCCATACGAAATCAGGAATGTCCAGGAAGTTTGCGGTTTCCAGGTTTTCATCAGGATAGGCATTTTCCAGATTGTCCAAATACGGTGAAAAGGATTTCTGGACTTTGCCTCCATATTCGAATATCCTTCTGAAGCGTCCGAATGCGACATCAGCGTCATTGCTCTTGACTGCATTGAATAATGTCTCGCAGGCGTCAGGAGTATATCTGTCATCAGGATCCAAAAACATTATATAATCGCCTGTGCATGCCTTGAGGCCGGTATTGCGGGGAGTATAGGCAGCACCGCTGTTCTTTTCATGGTGGATTGCCACGCAGCAGTCGTACTTTTCGGCATATTCGTCGATGATCTTATCGGACCCGTCTGTTGAGCAGTCGTTAACCATGATGATTTCAAGCTTGTCTTGACCGATTGTCTGGTTGATGAGGGAGTCGATTCCTCCCCTGAGGTGAGGTCCGACATTGAAAATCGGCAGGATTATGCTTATCTTTTCACTCATTTTCTTCTCTCCATGTCTTGAATAACAGTTCCATCATGTCCGGAACAGTGTAAGTGTCTGGGTAGATGTGGGCAATATTGTACTTTTCCAAAACCTTTGCGGTAATCGGACCGATGCAGACTGTCAGCAGGTTTTCTGACAATAGTCCGGCTATTTTTTCCTTGTCCCTGACGATTTCAAAGAAGTTTTCAACAGTCAATGGGCTTGTAAATGTAATCGCATCAATTTCCCTATTTTCGATTTTTGATATCAGCTCTTCAACAGCATTTTCATCCATCGGGGAAAGTGATTTATATGCTTCGGCTAGGATTACGGTATTTCCAAGCTTTTCAAGCTCTTCCGGCAGAACGGCTCTTGCAGATGCTGTTCTAGGAATTCCAATGGTCTTTCCTGTAATCCCTCTTTTTGCAAATTCTTCAATCAACCCTTCGGCTGTAAAGTTTTCAGGCATCAAGTCAACGGTCATGCCTTCCTTTTCGGCCAGTTTTCCGGTTTTGTTTCCAATGACAGCTAATTTGCAATCTAAGCTTTTCAAAAATTCCGGATGGAATTTTTTAAGTGAAACGATTGTTGTCGGTGATGTGAAAATGATCCAGTCAAGCTCGTCCTTTCTTTCAACCAGGTCCTTTAGGGATTGCGTATTGACAGGTTTCAAGTCAAGGGTTGGTGCCAGAACAGCCTCACCGCCCAATTCCTCTACAATTTCACAGGCTTTTTTCGCTCTGTCTTTTGGTCTTGTTATTGCTACGACAGGTTTTGACATTAATATTACCTTCATCAGTTAATAATGTTATATATTTTAGTATTGCTTGTTTATATTATTTGTCAATTGAAAAATCATTGATATTAACATAGGTTTAGTTCGTATATTTATATTAATCTGATGACATATAATGAACTATATAGAGTGAATATGTGGTTATAATATGGATGATAATGAGTTTAAGCATAGGCACGAACTGAAATTCTGGTCAAAGAAGGTCATGGAGGAAAAGACCTTAAAGCAGATTTCCGGTGGTGCCCCATATGAGAAATTCTACATTGATGATTTTGACCTGACCCATGAGGACTATGAAGGCAAGTCAATTCTGGACATCGGATGCGGCCCAAGGGGAAGCCTTGAATGGGCTGACATGGCCTCATTGAGGGTAGGCCTCGATCCGCTGGTCAACGACTACTATAAGCTGGGCGGAGGAACACTGTTCCACAAGATGCACTATGTAATGGGATACAGCGAAAACATGCCCTTTGAAGATGAGACATTCGACTTTGTATTCTCCATAAACTCCCTTGACCATGTGGACGATCTGGATGAGACCATATCAGAAATCAAGCGTGTAGTGAAGGTCGGCGGAATCTGTGGCATCATTGTAGACGTAAATCACAAGCCGACAAAAACAGAACCATTGACCATTAATTTGAATTTGAAAGACAATTTCTTGGATGTTTTTGAGGTTGTTGAGGAAAGGGTCTATGAAACTGTCTTCAAGACAGGTTTTCGTGAAAACTTGGACAATCCTACCTTTTATGATTTTGACAATAAGGAAATCCGTCCTGGCATACTGCTTTTGAAATTGAAAAAAATTAAAGAATTTGAATCTGAAGGCAAAGGCGGCGCAAAGGCCAATGCCGATGTGTTCAACAGTTTGGCCGATGAAAACCTGAAGCTCAAAAAGGAAAATCTGAAATTCAAGAAGCAGAATTCGAAATTCAAAAAGGAAAACGCCAATCTCACCAAGGAAAACGAAAAACTCAGCAAGGAAAATGTAAAGCTCGGCAAGGAAAATGCAAAAATCAAAAAGGACTGTAAAAGTTCAAAAGAGGAATTGAAACTGTTCAAGAGAAGAAAGATTGTCAGGATAGTAGACAAGATTAAGGACCCTAAATAAATGTTGCAATTGTAAACAATTAAATAGCATCACCATTATATTAGTTATTAGGTGATAACATGACTAATGTATTGGTGGCATACTTTTCGGCCAGCGGAGTTACAAAAGGGGTAGCTGAAAAGATAGCCGATGAAAACGGATATGACATTTTTGAAATAGTTCCGCAGGAAATCTACACTCCAGCGGATTTGGACTGGACTGACAAGAACTCAAGATCAACAAAGGAAATGAATGACAAGGCTTTCAGACCGCCGATTGCAAAAACATGCGACGTTTCCACTTATGATACTGTCGCAATAGGCTTTCCGGTATGGTGGTATACCGCACCTACAATAATCAACACCTTCATCGAAAGCGTGAATTTGACAGGAAAATCAATTAAACTGTTCTGCACCTCAGGAGGGTCCGGAATCGACAAATGCGTAAGCGATTTGCAGGGCACCTATCCCGAACTCAATTTCACAAAGGGAATGAGATTCATGGGCGATGTCTCAAAAGCCAGGGAGTGGATTGAAGATGAGTAAAAAGGTAATTGTTATTAGTTCTTCACCAAGAATAGGTGGAAATTCAGATACTTTATGTGATGAATTCGTAAGGGGAGCGCTTGATGCGGACAATGCTGCCGTAAAATACAATCTGGAAGAAATCAGATTCCATTCATGCAAGGCATGCATGAAATGCAAGACCTCTGAGATGAAATGCTTCCAGGAAGATGGGCTTGCCGAAGTCCTTGACAAGATGATGGAAGCGGACGTAATAGTCTATGCAACCCCGATCTACTATTATTCAATGTGCGGAACCCTGAAGAGGTTCTTTGACAGATGCTATCCGATATTCAATCACTTGGAGGATAAGGATTACTACATCATAACATCAGCCGGATCTTCAAACGGAAATGCATTGACAGGAATCAGGGATTTTATAAGCTTTTCCAAAAATCCGACCGAAAAGGCAGTGTTTACTGTCATCGGTGATGCAAAATCCCAGCCGGAATTGCTGAGGGAAGTTTATGAGGCAGGATTTGACTGCTAATTTTTTCTTTTTTTCTTTAATTAATTTTTTTCTTTACTATTTTTTCAAAAATACATAAATATTTATATTTGGTTAGGTAATTAAATTATAGTTAGGAAGTGTTTTAATGGTTAGTGTAACAAAAATTTACGATAAATTTCAAACTGTTATTCCTCTTGAAATCCGCAATGAATTTAATTTGGACAAATCTTATAAAGTGGAATGGAGAATAAACGATAATGGAAAAGTTGAATTAGATTTTATTAAAGAATTAACATTGGATGAAATGATTGGCAAGTATTCTGCAGAAGAAAAAATTGATTCTGTTAAATTAAAACATGACTTTAAAAATAATAATTTGTAATTTCATGAAAACATTTATATAGTTAGGTGATTAATATGAAGTTAGGTGATACTGTGAATGTTTCTAACTATAAAAAAAGAAAAATATCTTCACCTAAAATTTTAGGAAAACATACAATGTATCGTAAAAAAACACCACAAAATAAAATCTGCCTGGATGATTTCATTGGAAAATTCAAGGCAAATGAGAAAATAAATAGCTTAAATCTAAAAAAAGACTTTAAAAGGGGTGTGTTTTAATTGATTTTTTTAGACACTACTTTTGTTGTGGGGTTATTTGTTTCAAATGATGATTGGCATGAATCTGCAGTTAAAGTTTACAATGAAATTAAGAATGAAGAATTAGCAATATCTAATTTAGTCATTGCCGAAACAGTTACAATATTGAAAAATAAGCTTAAAACAAAGGATATTCTGGAAATCTATAGGAATATTCCAAACTTTTTTCATGTAATTGATGATAATTTCTTGTATGATAAAGCAATGGATGAGTTTGTCAAATATGATTCATCAATTTCCTTTTTTGATGCAATGTATGTGGCAATAATGAGAAAAGAAGACATTATTAAAATTGCTAGTTTTGATAGTGATTTTGATAAAGTGGATAATATTATAAGATTATCTTAAAAATTAAAAATTAGGAAAGTAAAATCTTTCCTATCCATTAAATGGATTTGAACTGTCGTATTTTTGACCATCTACTGTAATTGAATACTCACCATATTCGATGTTGCCTGAAACGGTTAGGTCGGACACGGTGCTGTCGCCGGTCAATGTCCAGGTGGAGCCGTCAGCCACATCAACGGTAGTGTTGCCGGTTGAATTTATTGTTCCTTTAAATTCAGTATTTTTCATGGTCCAGTTCAGGGAGCTGATTGAGTCGACAATGACGTTGCCGTCTATTTTTTCGTTATTGGTGTTTAGTTCAGCTGTTCCGCCGTTGGAGCCTGTGTTTCCCCATTGGTTCTGGCTGGAAACTTCTAAAAATGTTCCGCTTCCGAAGCTCAATTCTGTATTGTCCAGATTGATGACGCAGGCGGTATTGGTTACATGAAGCATAGGGGCTTCTGCATAGACCGGTGAGTCTTCGGGAATTGTAAGTTTTGAGTTTTTGGCACAAAACAGTGATGTTCCCACATCAGCGTCTCCGCTCATGCTCTGATAGATGAACACTCCTCCCAGATCAACATAATTTGAACCATCCTGACGGTTTCCTCCACCGTAACCTTTCAAATCACAATCAGTAAGCTCAATTGAATTTTTACCTTCAATGCAAGCTATTTGGGATACGTAGGAAGTACCTTGTGTGTTTTCAAGTGTAATGTTTCCCGTTGAATAGATTAAAGGTGAACCCCTGCCGCTTTCCTTGCTGACGCCGGTGTTGATTTGTGAGTTTTTAACATGCACCTGTCCTTCTCCGCGGTCTGTTGCTAGGGCAGCACAGCTTTGCCCGTCGGTGTTTATAATTACATTCTCTGCATTGATGATGCCGTTGTAGGTTGCATCAAGGCCTCTTGACTTGTCTGAATGTGTTGTGATTTTCACGTTTTTGATTGTAGCTTCAGTAGTTCCTTCAACGCTAGCTTGGCCAGGCTCTCCTCCACCTTGGCCGTCAGGCATTTCTGGTGGCTGTCCTCCTCCGTTGCCTTCCGGCATTTCTGGTGGCTGTCCGCCATCACCTGCAGCTTCAGGAGGCTCTCCTCCTTCACCGCCATGGGATGAATCGCCGCTTCCTGAAACTTCGGCATTTGTCACGAAAATGCCGTTGGATCCTTTGGAATCGGTGTTTATCTCAACATTGGAGATGTCCAATGTGCCGTTGGTGTTTACAAGAATCGCAGAATTGGTTCCATAAAAATCAGCATCATCACCAGTAGATGCAGTGTCTCCTGTTTTGTTGACAATGGAGTCGATGAGCTTTAGGGTTCCTCCATTTTTAACAAGAATTGAATTGACATCTGCACTATCAGTGTGGTATAGTCCGTTGCTTTCATCCAAGTTTTCAGAGTCAACAACAAGGTTGCCCCTGTCCTCCAGTGCATTTGCATCAATGCTTGTTGAAGCATTGCTAGATGAGTTTGTGAGTGCAAAGGCGCATCCACAAATTATTAATAGGATTGCAATAACTGCAATGATGTATTTTCTGTTCATGAATTTAATTAATCCAATGTCCTATTTAAATTTTGACTAAAAGAAGGGAATCATGCACCGCTGAATATTTTGATGTATGGTATTTTGCTTAGGACATACGGCATCAGCCATGATAGGAATATTATCACTACAAACATCACAGGAAACATCATATGTGTCTGGGGATTGTGATAGGACAAGAATTTCACGACCAGAACATGTGAGAAGTACATTCCATAGCTGTAGAGGCTTAATGAAAGGATTATTTTTCCAATGAAGTTGTTCTTGATTGAGTCAAATCTATTTAATTTGTCTAAATATTGGACAAATAGGAATAATCCAGTGCCCATAAAGACTATCGGTACATTCTGATAGATTAAGCTAATCATATTGCTGCTTTGGTAATTGAGATAAACAAAAACGCTAAATGAAACCAGAAGGGTAACGAATCCCAAAAGGCAGACTTTAGCATCGCTCATTTTGAACTTCTTATTGGCCAAATAATATCCTAAAACCGGATAACCTACATAGCCAGCAAAGTAGCTCAAATCGAAATAGCTCCATAACGGGTATGAATCGAAGGTTTTAAGAATCATTATGATGAACCAGATTGCCAAAAAGTATTCCAAACCTTTCTCGCCATATTCCTTGACGAATGAATTGAGCACAGGTAGGAACAGGTAGATTCCAATCAGGACCCAGAAATACCATGTTATAGACGGCTCGCCGATAAAGACTTTCCACATAAATCCAGTATTGTAACCGTAATAGTATAATTGGCCTAGAATCAGAATAATCCAAAAGATGAAGGGGTAAATGATTCTTGCAAATCTCTTCTTTAGAAACTGGCCCAAATCAGGATACTCACGGTTTAAAAGAAGAGCGCCGCTAATCATTAAAAAGATGGGAACACCGATTCTTCCAATGTCATGGAAAGCCATCTGCGCGACCACTTGTGTAGTGCTTGTCAATGGACCGAAGAAATGGTCTACATGACAGATGATAACGGCTATTATTGCAAATGCTCTCAATGCATCATAGTAGAATATTCTTTCCTTTTTGGCTTTCATCTTATCATTTAATCTTTGTTTTCTGTTAGGTAAGCCTCGGCTATTATCAAATCAATATTTCTAGTAATCTTAAAATTGGCAGGTTCTCCTTCAAAGAGTGAAATATCGCCATCTCTTAAGAAAAATAACATCATGGCTTCATCTAATTTATTTATTTCCTCTTCATTTAAAGTGCTATATAAATCAATAAATCTATTAATCTTAAAACTTTGTGGAGTTTGGGAATGAACTAAATTTTTACGTAGGGGGATATCTGTCAGTTTTCCTTCTTCTTTGCTTTCAAAAATCACATCAATGGCAGGAATCACAGGACTTGCCGCATCATGAGCTTCAACATTAGTAATGCTTTTTTTTATCAGCTCCGGACTAACGAATATTCTTGGAGCGTCATGAGTTATTAGAATGGGATCTGCATCATCATAATGGGCTTTAACATACTCAATTGATTTTAAAATCGTACCATTTCGAGTTTCACCACCTTCAATGATAACAATTCGTTCATTTTTATTAAAATAATCTTCAACAAGCTTTTCTGTTGTTTCAATATAATCTTTAGGGGAAGATACAATTATTTTATCAATTTCATCGACTTTTAAGAACTTATCAATGGAATGAACTAAGATGGGTTTATCCCCTACAATTTCGAATTGTTTAGGCTTATCCAAACCCATTCTTGTTCCAATGCCTCCAGCCAGTATTGCCGCAAAAATCATTCATAAACCATCCCAAAATTTATTGAAGGCTAATCTAGGATTTTCTTTATCCACAATAACCTCATAAACAAAATCAACGGTTAGACTGTCAAGACCATATTTTTCACAAATGCCTTTCATAATCACGGTAGTGTTTCTTCCTTCGAATAAGATTCCTGATGACTGTTCATCTACAACAATGCCTTGACCATATAAAACGCCTAAAGTGTGATTCCTGCTCACAGATAAGGTTGATGCAGTGATTATATCTCCAAAACCACAATAATCGTCAACAGTATCTCTTTTCCCGCCAAGTGCTTCAATAATCTCTTTTACTTCACTATAACTTTTGGTAAACAATGCGAATCTTGCATTATCATTGATGTCCAATCCTTCACAGATTCCTTGGCTGATAGCCAATACATTTTTCACAATACCACAAAACTCAGTACCGATTACATCGGTATTTGCATTGACCTTAAATTTCTTTGTTTTTAGCACATTTTTGACAGAATTCAAATAGTCTTCATTGGAACAAGCAATGGTTGTTGCTGTAGATAAATTTTTCGCCATTTCAGAAGCGATATTAGGTCCGGATAAAGCAACAGCAGGTCTTCCGGTAACCTCTTCGATGACTTCAGTCATGCGCTTATTACTATTGGCTTCAATTCCTTTAGCTGTTGTTACTATTACACAGTCTTTAGAAATTATGTTATTTAGTTCACCAGTCACTTGCCTGACTGTAGATGATGGAATGCATAGGAAAACGATATCAACATCTTTTAATTTATCGTAATCATTTATGCCTATGATATTTTCTTTTAATTTTAAATTAGGATAATACTGTGAATTGTAATGGCTGGAATTGATTTCATCACATATTTCTTCTTTTCTAGCATATAAAAATAAATTATCTGCATTTTCCGCAATAGATTGTGAAATTGCGGTTCCCATGGCACCTGCGCCAATTACTCCGATATCTGTCATTTTATCACCTTTTTGTTTAATACTCGCCAAAGTCAATTTCCTCAGGAGCTGGACGGAATCTAGCTTCTTTTGGAGGCAATTTCATATAATCTCCATATGTTCTTGTTAACACTTTATCATAATCGTTTGGAATATTTACCTCAATGTCTTCAAATTGCGCTTTCTTTGGAGGTAACCAGTCAGTTTTATAGTACACTGGCATTTGGCATATTGCTGGGAAGTCACATACTTGTTCGCAGTCTTCATTTTGATATTTTCTGAATGTTTCTACACATTTCTTTTTAATAGTGTAAGGTGAAACAGGAATTATTTTTAATATATAATGTAACGTCTGTTGAATGATTTTTTTGATTTTAGATTTGTTATCAAACTTAATGAAAGCAAAGATTGTTAACTGATTAAGTGAAAAACTAGTCCATTTATGGATAAATCTTTTAATTTTGTTATTTGGAATATTATCTAAGATAAAAATATCAATAAAGATATTTGGAGTGTAATCTACTTGGTTTGCCCACCATTCTTTGAATAATGTATGTTTCAGTGTTAATCTATCAAATGTATGAAAATAAGTCTCTTCATTCAATACATCAAAAAAATTGTATCTTTCATCCAAATCGTTCTTTAAAATGGTTTCTAATTTATTAACATCTTCCCTAAACATGATTACATCAATATCGTCATCCCATGGAATAAACCCGCCATGTCTTATGGTACCTAATAAACTTCCACCATATATGAAGTAAGTTAAATCATTATCTTCACAAATCTTGATGAAATCTTTAAGAATCATCAATTGAACTTGCTGTAAATGTTTCAAAGTTTCATCATCGTATCTTTTTGACTTAAACATATAATATTCACCAATATTTGCATGTTGCATTTTCTTTAATTATTAAATTATATATATTAGCATCATTTATATAATATATATTGTTTATATTTATCAATTAGATTTTTTAATCAAAGATATTAATTTTGAGGATGTAATAATGGCAAGATTATATGGTGAACATGAAGATATTAATTCCAATAAGGTTAAAGGTTTTTTCAGCGATAGAGCTAACCGTGAATTAGAAAGCGATTTATCAATTGTTTTATTCCAAGATAAGGAAACTTCTGAAAAAAGACACATTGAAGAAAAAAATGCATTCCATGAACACATTGATTGTTCTGGTAAAAAGATTCTTGAAATTGGTTGTGGTATTGGTCGTTGGGTTGAAACCTTACATGATAAATGTGAGTCTTATATGGGAATTGATTATACCGAAGACATGATTGACATTGCCAATGAAACTATCGATTATGATAACTGCAAGTTCCAAGTCATGTCCGCTACAGATATTTGTGAAAATGAGTTATTAATCGAACCGCCATTTGATATCATAATCATCAGTGGAGTTTTGATGTATATCAACGATGACGACTTGATTAAAGTCATGGAAAACATTAATCGTGTCGGTTCTGAAAATAAAAAATTGTTTATTATGGAACCAATATCTCGTGAAACCAGATTAACACTTAAAGACTTTTATTCTGAAGGATTGGATGCCGATTACAACGCTATCTATAGAACTGAAGATGAATATGTCGAATGCTTTAAAAACTTGAATTATAATAAACTATTCTCAGATTATATTTTTGAAGATATAAGTCATCATAGTGAAACTACAAATAAATTCTTCATAATAGAATAAATCTGATTTACTTTTTTCTATTTTTGGGTGCTTTAAATGGATAATAATTCAAATGATGAAACATTAAATCATATTAAAAATGTTGAATTGATGATTTTAGAAGATTTCATTAAGATTTGTGATGAACACAACATTGAATATTATTTGATTTATGGAACTCAAATCGGAGCTATTAGACATCAAGGGTTCATTCCTTGGGATGATGATATCGATGTTATAATGTTTAGAGAGGATTATGAAGAATTCTTAAAGGTAATGGAAGAAAAGCCTAATGAAAAGTATACTATCTTTGATTCCAGATATGATAGTGAATATTTCTTCCAATTTGGTAGAATGTCATTGAACAGCACTTATTGGGCAGAATATTGGGATGAACAGGTTTCCTTTAAATTAGGCATTCATATTGACTTATTTATTTTGGACAATCTTCCAGACAATAAACTTAAAAGAAAATTATACATTCAAAGATGTTATTTATTGTCAAGGATGTATTCTATTTCAGTTTTAAGATTTAATAGTTTTTCTCCAGTCATAAACCTTATTTTGAATTTAGCTCATTCTTTTTTAAATTTTATTATGTTAAATCCCGATTATTTTCATAAAAAGCTTTTTAATCTATTTACAAAATATGAAAATAATAATGGGGAGTATGTCACTGATTTAACTTTAATTGAAAGAGTATCTTTTAGAAGAGATGATTTTAAACCATTTAAAAAAGCTAAATTTGAACATCTTGAATGCAATATTCCAAATAATGATTATAATACTTTAACTCCAATATATGGTGACTATATGCAGCTTCCTCCTGAAGAAGATTGTGTAGCCCATATTCTAAATGAAATTGATTTTGGCAAATATTAAACCTATAATTTAAAAGGAAAATTGAAACTATGGCAGATAAAAATGAATGGGGCAGCAACCTGTCGTTCATATTGGCGATGATTGGTTCTGCAGTTGGTCTTGGAAACATCTGGAGATATCCATATGTGCTGTATTCTAATGGTGGGGGAGCATTCTACATCCCGTACATTGTAGCAATTCTATTGATGGGAATTCCGTTTTTGATTCTGGAGTATGGAGTCGGTTACAACTACAAATCCTCCTTTGCAAAGGCAGTAAAAACTATCAATGCCAAATGGGAGTATGTAGGCTGGTTCCTGCCGGTTGCAGTATTCATGATTATGATTTACTACTCAGCTATTCTTGGATGGGATGGAATCTATATGATTTTAAGCTTCACAAAAGGCTGGGGAGCAGACCCTAACGCTTTCTTTACGACCACCCTTCTGCAGTCTACAGAATCGGTATCCGGACTGGCAAATTTCATTCCGGTGATTGCCGTTGCCATGCTTGTCGGGTGGATAATCATCTGGCTTATTTCTCATCGTGACCTTGAAAAGGGTCTGGGTAAGGTATCAAAGATTTTAGTCCCATTATTGTTTGTCATCATGGTTGTAATTGTTGGGTTTTCACTCACTCTGCCGGGCGCTTCAATTGGCCTTACTGTATTGTTCAGTCCTGATTGGTCGCTTTTAGGCAATTTCAACATTTGGATGGCTGCTTTCGGACAGATCATTTTCTCATTGAGTCTGGGAATGTCAATAGCATTTACCTATGCAAGCTATACCAAAGACGATTCCGATTTGATTACAAATACCATTTCCATCGCTCTTGCCAATTCGCTGTTTGAAAACTTCGCCGCATTGGGAGTATTTTCAATTTTGGGATATATGTCAATGCAGTCCGGAACTGCAGTATCCCAGCTGGTAACTCAGGGAACAGGCCTTGTATTCATCGCATATCCTACAGTATTTAATGTATTGGGCAACTGGGCATATGTATTAGGTCCATTGTTTTTCATAACAGTTTACCTTGCAGGCCTTACAAGTATTCTCTCCACAATCGAACCGTTATCTTTTTCAATCCAGAACAAGTTCGGACTTTCAAGATCTAAGACAATGACCATATTAATCATTGTAGGTGCGGCCATTTCAATGCTTTATGCAACCGCATTCGGCGGGTACCTCTTGGGTGTTGTCGATACGTTCGTCAATCAGATTGCAATATTGATGGGTGTTGTAATAGAATGTATCGTATTTGCATGGCTGTTCAATGCCGAAAAGCTAATCGGCTTTTTGAATGCAAGAAGCAAAACATTAAAGATAGGCAAATGGTGGCTTGTTATTGTTAAATACATCCTGCCGATATTCATAACAGTCATTTGGATTGGCGGAATGATTGATGTTGTAAGCAACGGTACATTTGAGCAGCTGGTCTTTACGATAATTTCTGCTGCGGTTTTATTGATTGCATCTTTGATATTCACCGTTCGTCCTGCTAAAAATCCGGATTGGGATAAGGCTGATGAGAGGGTATGAATATTTAAATTATTATATTTTTTCTTCTTTTTTCAATTATTGCTATCATTTCGTAAAATTGATTTTTAATCCAACAAAAATTATTTGCTATTTGAAATTAAATCTTATTTATGGTTTAATGTGAATATTTTAATTTTTATAGTTAAAGTATAAAATTATTTATAGTTAAAGTATAAACTGGAGAATTTAAATGAAATCAGAATATTTGAAACGCTACATCGATGAAGATTTAAAAAAATATTTGAATGCAGTTGGTGCAGTTCTGATTGATGGTCCTAAATGGTGTGGGAAGACAACAACTGCAAAACAACATGCAAATAGTGTTTTGGAACTACAAGACCCTGATAAAGCAGAATCTTATTTGGAATTAGCTAGTATCAAACCATCAAAATTATTGGAAGGCGATACTCCCCGCCTTATTGATGAATGGCAAATGGCTCCAGTAATATGGGATGCTGTTCGTTATAGTGTAGATAAACTTGGTGGTCAAGGATTATATATATTAACCGGATCAACAAGTGTGGATGAAAGTAAAATAATGCATTCAGGTACTGGAAGAATTCATAGGATGCACATGATGCCTATGAGTTTATATGAAAGTAAAGATTCAAATGGTAAGATATCTGTTATGGATTTATTTGATAATCCTGAATTGGATATTGATGGATTGACCTCTGATTTATCAATTGAAGATTTAATATTTGTTACTTGTAGAGGGGGATGGCCCGAAACATTGAACATCGATGATGATTCTTCAAAATTATTAATGGCATATTCTTATATTGAGAGTATTTGTGAAAGTGAAGCATCTACAATTGATGGGGTTAAACGTAATCCTGAAAGAGTAAAAGTTATTTTAAAATCCTATGCAAGAAATATTTCAACATTGGCCAGGGATAAAACAATCATGAAAGATGTATTTTCTCAATTTGGAGATATTAGTTATCCTACTTTTATTTCTTATGTCGATGCACTAAAAAGATTATATGTTATTAAGAATATTCAGTCATGGTCTCCAAATATTCGTTCATCAAGAGCTATTAAATCAACTCCTAAAAAAGAATTCATTGACCCTTCAATTGCTGTTGCTTCATTAGAACTAACTCCCGATAAACTATTATTTGATTTAAAGAGTTTTGGTTTTATCTTTGAAAATTTGTGTTTTAGGGATTTAGCTGTTTATAGTTATTCTCGTGGTGGGAAATTATATTATTATCATGATAGATATGATTTGGAAGTTGATTGCGTATTAACATTAAGTGATGGCAAGTATGCATTAATTGAATTTAAAGTTGGTCGTAATGAGATTGATGATGCAGCCAATAACCTTAAAAAATTAAAAAATGTGTTAATTGAAGATGGAGTTCAAGAGCCTAGTTTTTTAGCAGTTGTCTATGGGGGTGAATTAGCTTATACTCGCCGAGATGGCGTTAAAGTATTGCCAATAGGTTGTTTAAGATAAATATTAACTAATGAATTTATCGATAAGGCTTTGATTTTTTTCCTTAGGTTCCAAGGTGATGGTAATAGTACCGTTTGAATCCTCAAGGACCACTTCTTCAGTGTCATTTGAGGTTTTCTCGATATTATCCGCCTCGGTATAGCAAACGCCCATTATCAGGCCCAAAACGGCAAGCAGAAATATCAAAAGAATTGCGGTATTTTTCATGTTCATATTTAATAATATTTGATTTAAGGATATATAAATCCAATAGAAAAGTATTTTAATGGCCATACTCAAATAACTATTGAAAAGTTTAATGAGGTGATAATATGAAAAACGCAATTATAGTCTTGATAGGTGTTATCATAGCATTATTGATTGTTGGCGGAGCCATAGCATTAACCAATACAGGTTCTGACGATAACCAAACAGATGACACCAACGCTTCAGTAATTGAAGATGCAAATGACACTGTAAAAAACGCAACTTTCAGGGATGATTCCAACTCCTCATCAGATGATGATGATGTGTATGTTGTCAGTGAAGAGGTCAAGTTCAATGCACAGCAAGGTGAAGGATATTACCGTGAAGTCACATACAGCGACGGAGGTTTCCGTCAGTTTGATGTGGATACAGGCGAATTGATTGGTTCTTCATATGATTCAGATCAGGATAAACTTCCGAGCATGGAATGATTTCAATGATTTTAAGGGAGCTATTGGACCATTTCAATATTGAAGAATCATTCCCGAATTATCTTTTAGAGCAGTCCTTCAACGAAGTATTCCTTGACGGAAAGTTGTCTAAAATTGATAATAACTATAAGATAGTAGTTAAGACAAGGCAGGATGTTACCCATCAGATGTTTTTAAAGCCGGATGAGGAATATCCCGTACTCATCTTATCCGAACTTCCAAACGGCTCGTTAAACGGCATGAAATTCGGACTAACAAAGGATGATGTAACTTACATTAGCGAGTTGTAACTACTACTTTTTTTCTTTTTTTAACCTATTTTTATATAATATTAATGCCAAAAATTATATTATAATAATTTATTTGTTGATATCATGAACAAAAAAGAGTTAATCAATTCTGGAAAAGTAAAAAGCGTATACGCTACTGACAATCCTGATGAGGTCATCATCGAGTTTAGGGATGACATGACTGCAGGTGACGGTGCAAGAAAAGAGGTAATGAACAATAAGGGAGCTTACAATGCCGTAATCTCATCCAAAATCTTTAAAGTATTGGAAGACAACGGTGTCGAAACCCAATTCATTGACTTGCCGGAACCTAACGTAATGATTGCAAAAAAACTCGAAATGATTCCTATTGAAGTCATCGTAAGAAACATTGCTACAGGAAGTCTGGTGCGCAAATATCCGTTTGCAGACGGCACTAGATTGGATCCTCCTATCGTTCAGATGGACTTCAAGGCTGACGAATATCATGACCCTATGCTTAACGATTCCCTTATCAAGGCATTGGGCATAGCCACTCAGGAGGAAATCGACACCTTAACCGAAAAGGCATTGAAAATCAATGAGATTCTATCAGAATTCCTTAAGGATGCTGGAATTATACTTGTTGACTTCAAGGTTGAGTTCGGAAGGGACAGCGAAGGAAATATCCTTTTAGGTGATGAGATTTCTCCGGACAGCTGCAGATTGTGGGACAGCAAAACCCTGGACATGCTGGACAAGGAACTGTTCAGAAAAGGAAAGGACGATGAAGTTATGGATGCTTACATAGAAGTGTATAATAGAATTATTCCAGATGATGAAAAGGTGATTTAAGTGTTATTTGATATTGAAGTTAAGATCTCTTTGAAAAGCGGTATGTTAAACCCTGAAGCGACTACAATCGAAAGGTCTCTTGATTTGCTTGGTTATGAAGTTAAAAACGTAAAGACTGTTGAAATCATCAAATTCCAAATGGAAGGCGAAGACAGGGAAGCAATCAGGGAAAACGTAGTTGATATGTGTGAAAGATTGCTCTGCAATCCTGTTATCCATGATTATAAAATCAATGTCATTCCGCAGAACATGGCTTGCGGCAAATAGGTGATTGGATGAAAATTGGAGTAATTAGATTTCCGGGAACAAACTGTGACAGGGATGTTTTTCAGGCCTGTGAGCTTGCAGGACTTGAGCCGGAATACGTTTGGTGGAGCGAAGAGAAACTGGCTGACTTTGACGGCATTGTAATTCCCGGCGGATTTTCATATGGAGATTACCTGAGGGCAGGTGCAATGGCTTCAATCACACCGGTGATTGATGGAATCAAGGAATTGGTAAAGGAAGAAAAACCGGTTTTGGGAATCTGTAACGGAGCTCAAATTTTAGGTGAAATCGGATTGATTCCTGGAATTTTCATTACAAACGAAAACCCTAAATTCAACTGCGAATGGGTTGACTTGAAGGTTACAACCAACAGGACCCCATTTACAAAAGCATTCAAGAAGGACCAGAAGATTGCCCTTCCGATTGCCCATGCAGAAGGAAGGTTCTACACAGAAAACATGGACCTGCTGAAGGACCAGGACCAGATTGTATTGCAGTTCGAAGGCAAAAACCCTAACGGTTCAATGGAGGCAATCACAAGCGTATGTGATGAGTCAGGACTTGTAGTTGCAATGATGCCTCACCCTGAAAGGGCATGTGAGGAAATTTTCGGTTCAGATGACGGTTTGAACTTCTTTAAAGGATTTTTATAAAGTGATAAGATGGTAGTTTATTTGATTGGTGCAGGACCTGGAGATGCTGATTTAATAACTCTTAAGGCTGTAAAGGCTTTGAATAAAGCTGATGTTGTTTTATATGATTATCTGGCCAATGATGAAATATTGGCTCATGCTCCGGAAACTGCTGAGAGAATTTATGTAGGTAAGAAGGCAGGCGAGCATTACAAGACTCAGGATGAAATCAATGAGTTGATTGTCCAGCAGGCCAAAGCTCATGAGAATGTAGTGAGACTTAAGGGAGGAGATCCTTTTGTCTTTGGCCGTGGCGGAGAAGAGATATTGGCTTTGATGGAACATGATATCAAATTTGAAGTTATTCCAGGTGTAACTTCAGCTATTGGGGCGCCAACATATTTAGGACTGCCGGTAACTCACAGGGGAGTTGCGACATCACTTACAATTGTAACCGGCCATGAAGACCCGACAAAGCCTGAAAGCCAGGTTCATTGGGACTATACTGCCGATACATTAATTATTCTAATGGGAATAGGAAATATCAAGGAAAACACTGCCGAAATCATGAAATATCGTCCGGCTGACACTCCGGTATGTGCTTTGGAAAGCGGAACCCTGCCGAATCAGAATCTGGTGTTCGGAACATTGGGCGACATTTCAGATAAGGAAATCAACACTCCGGCTATTCTAATAATCGGGGATGTTGTAAAGATGTACAAGGACATTTACGATTATCAAAGGTGATTAGATGTGTGGAATTGTAGGTTGCATATTGAAGGATGATGAGGATGTAGCACCCATCCTTTTTGACTGCATATCCAAACTGGAATACAGGGGCTATGATTCGATAGGCCTGGCCACTTTTTCAGATGAAAAGATCCATATCAAAAAGGACAAAGGTAAAATTGAAGAGGTAGACAGAAGCCTGAATCTTACTGACATGCCTGGAAACTTCGGCATTGCGCATGTAAGGTGGGCAACACATGGAGATCCATCTAAATTAAATTCACATCCTCATGTTGATGAAGAAAATACTGTGGCCGTCGTTCACAACGGCATTATTGAAAACTATCTGGAAATTAAAGAAAAATTAATGCTTGAAGGCCATATATTCAAGTCAGATACAGACACTGAAGTCATTCCCCATTTAATACAGAAGTTCATGGATGAGAAATTTGATCTCGAGCATGCCGTAAGGAAAACCATCGATGTCATTCAGGGAGCTTATGCGATAGCAGCAATCTCCACAAAGGAGCCTAATAAGATCGTTGCAACACGCAAAGACTCTCCTTTAATCATAGGAATTGGCCAGGAAGGATATTACCTTGCTTCAGATTCTCCGGCCATCCTAAAATATGCTCGCGACATAATCTATCCCGAAAGGGGAGAGATTGTAATCCTTGACAAGGACGGTGTTGTCGTTCATGACGAGTTTGACAATGTGGTCAACAAGGAAATCGATACAATCAACTGGACGCCCGAAATGGCTGAAAAGGAAGGCTATGACCACTTCATGATTAAGGAAATCAACGAGCAGGCAATAGCCGTCAGAAATACATTAACCCAAAAGGACAACATTCAGGAAATCATTGATGATTTTGAAGACATTCAAAGAATCTGCTTTGTCGCCTGCGGAACATCATATCATGCATCATTGACAGGCAAATACCTGATTGAATCACTTGCAGGCATTCCGACAGATGTCATTCTGGCATCGGAGTTCAAATATTCTGCTAATACTTTAAATGATAAAACTTTAGTTATATTTATTTCTCAATCTGGTGAAACTGCTGACTCACTTAAAGCATTGGATGTGGCAAATGAGACATCAAAGACCCTTGGAATCGTCAATGTGGCAGGCTCATCAATCACAAGAAGGGCTCAATATGTAATCCAAACCCAGGCAGGACCTGAAATTGGAGTTGCGGCAACAAAAACATATGTGGCGCAGCTGACTGCAATTTACTTGTTCGCCGCATTGCTTGCCAAAAACATGGAATTGCTCAGGGAGCTTGACAAGGTTCCGGACTTCATCGACGAGACATTGGAAAATGTCGAATTCATCAGGAACATCTCAAAGAGATACAATTTTGCAGAAGATTTCTTCTACCTCGGAAGGGGATATTCCTATCCGACAGCCTTGGAAGGGGCCTTGAAGCTTAAGGAAATCACATACATTCACGGTGAAGGATATGCCGCAGGAGAACTCAAACATGGGCCTTTGGCTTTAATCGACGAGGGAATTCCTGTTGTGGTAGTCATACCTCCAGGAGACACCTACAAAAAGACCATGAGCAATTTGGAGGAAGTAAAATCCCGCGGAGCGCATGTCTTGGCTGTAGGCTCTGCAGATGACGAAACCCTGAAGGTGAAGGCAAATGACGTTATTCCAATCAACCCCGACGTCAAGGAGATCATTGCGCCTTTAGTCTACATAGTGCCATTGCAATTGATTGCATATTACATCACCCTTGAGAAGGGCCATGACCCTGACAAGCCTAAGAATTTGGCAAAGTGCGTGACTGTAGAATAGGGTTTTTTCAACCTTATTTGATTTTTTCTTTTTTTTCTTCTAATTTTCTTTTATTTTAAATATAAAGCTGTTTCCTTCGAGTTTGATATTATCTTATTAGATTGTATTGCATTTTCTAATTTTGTTTAATTAATCAAAGCTTGATGGATAAAACA
Source organism: Methanobrevibacter sp. (assembly GCF_045112895.1). Taxonomy (GTDB): domain Archaea; phylum Methanobacteriota; class Methanobacteria; order Methanobacteriales; family Methanobacteriaceae; genus Methanocatella. The sequence goes on from NZ_JBGUIH010000023.1 coordinate 87,608, forward strand.
TTGTTTGTTTGTTATTGAGATTTATATCAAATATGAAATATTTTTAATTTTTAGATTTCACTTAAATTTCATCTTTTGTTGATAGTTTCATCATTGTTAAATTATTCAATATATTTTTAAACCTATAATTGCTTATTTTTCTTAAATTAAGCTTATTTAAGCTTTTTTTAAAAATCAAAAGCTTTTTATACAAAAAGTAAAATAAGAATATACACGAACAAATGTTAAATGGAGTTAACGTATGTTTAATAAAAAAATTAGTTTAATTTTATTAACACTAGTTTTTATGTTGTCAATTTCAGCTGTTGCAGCTGCCGACTCAAACGGCACTGATGATATAATGACTAGTGATGTAGATGAAGAACCCCCATCGGGAATTTCTGAAGTGTCTACAGATGAAGTGCTCACTGCTTCAAGTCAAAGCAAGAGCTATGTTTTGACAGGCAGTGACGTAGAGATGTATTACAAGGGTGGGTCCAGTTACAAAGCGACTCTGTCCAACGAAAAGGGTTCAGTTAGCAATGCTAATGTTACTTTAAAGGTTGATGGAGTTACCTATACCAAGACAACCGATAAGAACGGAAAGGTGTCCCTCCCGATTGATTTGGATGCCGGAGATTATGTAATTTCCGCTTCCTATGGAAAGTTAGCTAGTTCTAAAAATAACATCAAGGTTTTGCCTGTCATCAAAGGAAAGGATTTGACCAAACCTTACAAGGGATCCCAATCCTATTCCGCGACATTCCTTAAAAGCAATGGTAAGCCATTGGCCAACAAGGACGTCAAATTCAAAATCAACGGCAAGACATACACCAAGAAGACAAATTCAAACGGTGTTGCCAAGTTGGCTATCGGCTTGAAGCCTGGAACTTATAAGGTCTATGCAATCCATCCCAACGGATTTGAGATTTCAAATAAGGTTGTCGTTAAGTCTTCCATTGCCGCTAGCGATTTGAAGAAGCATTATCAGAGTTCAAAGAAGTTCACGGCAACTTTTTATGACAAGAACGGCAAGCCTTTGAAGAATAAGCAGATTAAGTTCTATGCAAAAGGAACTTACTTCTACAAGAAAACCAATTCAAAAGGTCAGGCAAGCATTAAAGTGATTTCAAAGCCTGGAACCTATAAGATTGTTTCAATCAATACAAAAACAGGTGAGAAAAAGACAAATACTTTAAAAGTTTTACCGACATTATATGCTGATTCTATGACAGTATTTACAGGTACAACTTCCAAATTTAAAGTAACACTTTATAAAGGCGAAAAGTTAGCTAAAAACGCTAAAATGACCGTTTATGTAGATGGTTCTAAAAAAACCGTTAAAACAGATTCAAAAGGTGTTGCAACCGTAAAATTCAAATTGGGAAAGGGAGTTTACAACTTCAAGTGTGTAGACCCATATACCAAATATACTTTAAACAAGAAGGTAACAGTTAAGCTGGCTTCCCTCAAGGCAACCGATGTTGCGGGCATAGACAATGAGGATGGAATATATCAGGTTCAGGTTTTGAACCAGAACGGTAAGGCTGCAAAGGGCAAAAAGGTGCAGATTACTTTCAACGGCGTAAGTCATGTCGTAACATCAAATTCCAAAGGCCTTGCTCATGTCAACTTCAAATTGCCTGTTGGCCAATACAAGGTTGTCTGTAAGGATTTGGACACAGGTTACGAAATAACCAAAAAGATCACTGTCATAAAAGACAGGTATGCAGTATCCTATAATAAATATGGTGTTTCTGAAGATGGAACCACTATCCTGGCTATCGGAAGGCCATCCGCTCCAGGTGAGGAATCAAAATACGGCTGGACTTGGTACATGACCGAGTTTGAAAGAACCTGTCCGTACTGTCATGGCCACAACTTGTATTGGGACGTATTCTGGGCCGGAGATGAAGTGACTGAAGTGGGAATTTTCCCTGCAACAGGCCATAGGGAGCCTGGAAGTACCGAAGGTATGATATTCTGTGCCGACTGTGACTGTGACTTTTCAATATTCGGAAAAGAGCACGTTACATCAAATCCGATGCATCTGAATGTTTTGATACAGCCGGTCAAATCTTCAAAAGAAGCGGCTTATTTGCTTAAAAGCGGAAGTTTTGTTAAATAATCAAACAGAATTTCCTTTCTTAACTTTTTTTAATCTTTTTTCCATATCTAGAATTCTGGTTGTCGAATTGTTTTCGCCGTCCTGTTTTTCTGAGTAATCCTTTTCGCATTCGATAATGTAGAATGCCTCATCTGATGTGGTTGACGGTATGTTCATTTTCGCAAGGTTTCTCTCGACGCGCCTTTTGAGTTTCTCGTCATCCATCTCATCGCCTAGAAATATCGGTGTTTTCACGGCTGATGATATTTTGGTGTTATGGCGGGCCTCATGGCGCTCTTCTGTTCTTGAATCCAGAATGAATTCGCTGGTGTTGTTCAATCCGGGATCTCTGAATGGAATGCCGACATCAGAAAGGGCAATTCTGATTTCATCATTCTTTGGAAGTGACCAGTCAAGCATTGACGGGTTAGGGCTTGCCAGTGTTCCTCCCTGTTTTCTTCCGAAAATCGGTCCAAGGCCGATGTAGAAGCCTGCTTCAATGAATCCTGCCCTTACCGGCGCTGATGAGGTGTATGTTGCAACGATGCCGTCATCCTTGATTATCCTATGGAATTGCCTGAAGAATTCCACGGAGAACAGTTCAGGAGCCATGTTTTGGCTGAACGGGTCCAGGAATATCGCATCATATGTGTTGTCCTTAAGCTTCTGCACGGTCTGTCGGGCATCTTCAATGAATACGTTAATGAAAATATTTTCCGGAATTTCCCCTTTCTCTAGGGACAGTGCGGCATAGTCCTGTCTGATCAGCTCATCTTCAATGGCCTTTTTGGTGATGTCATGTTCAGGTATCGGTGATGGGACCAGAAGACCGCAGGCGAATGTTGCCTTTGATATTTCGACCATGTCGATTTGCAGATTTGACTCAGCGCTATTCTTCAGAAAGTCAGATATTGCCGCTGATGAGTTGTAGCCCAGTCCAGCACAGATGTCAAGAATGGCGATATCATCATCATAATTGAACTTCATCGGCTTGATAAACTTCTCAAATGACTCACTTATTGCACCTGTAGATGTATGTAACGTTTCAACTTTGTTATTTATTTCCTTTGAATTAATAGAATAGGATCCATCATCGGTTAAAACAAAGTAATCGTTGTAAGTATCAAAAAAATTAAGTCTGCTTTCATTATTTCGACCACTTCTTTCCTTGGCGAAACATTCATTGATCAGATCGAAGATGTCGTCATTGATTATCCGGGCACTGTTTTCATAACTCATTTTATCTAAACTTAACTTTTGGATTTTATTGATTATAAAACATTTCATGCATAATCAATTTTTTTTCCAAGATTGACTAATTCAAACTGGATTAAACTTTTACCTGTCAGATGAGCAAAATTTATATAATTTCTAATTAAAAGTTTATTTAGATGTTTGATAGTCCAAATGATTTTTTTTGGAAATGACTTTTGATGGAACTCATATTACAAATTTTCTTCTAATTATGACAAAGCAATCAATTCAATATGGGTTCTTGCTAATTAAAGATTATAAGGTTAAATAAAATGTTTGAAATTAAAGCTAAAGATAATATGGGACGTGTTGGAGTTTTGAAAACCAAGCATGGCGATGTAAAGACTCCTGCATTGATGCCGGTAATTCATCCGCGAAAACAGGCAATCGATGTCAAGAAATACGGTGCCGATATAGTTATCACAAATGCATACCTGATTTATAAGGATGAGGAGCTCAAGAAAAGGGCAGTTGATGAAGGGCTGCACAAGCTGATTAACTTCGACGGTCCTGTCATGACAGATTCAGGGTCATTCCAGCTGTCCGTCTACGGAGATGTTGAGATAACAAACAAGGAAGTAATCGAGTTTCAGGAACTCATCAAAACCGACATCGGAACCAGCCTTGACATTCCGACAGCGCCTTTCGTTGAAAGGGAAAAGGCTGAAAGCGATTTGGAAATTACTATAGAGCGTGCAAAGGAAGCGGTCGAATTCAAAAAGGAGCAGGGCATGGAAATGCTTCTCAATTCAGTTGTCCAGGGTTCAACATACATTGATTTGAGAAGAAAATGCGCAAGGGAGCTTTCAAAGCTCGATGCGGACCTGTACCCGATTGGAGCTGTCGTTCCGCTGATGGAATCCTACCACTACAAGGACCTGGTCGATGTTGTGATGAACACGATGAAGGACCTCTCGGATACCGTTCCCCGCCATCTGATGGGTGCTGGACACCCAATGATATTTGCACTGTGCGTTGCAATGGGATGTGACCTTTTCGACTCAGCGGCATACATCCTGTATGCTGAAGACGACAGGCTTCTCTCGACAAGGGGAACATTCAAGCTTGAAAACCTTCAGGAAATGCCATGCTCATGCGAGGTGTGCACCAAATACACTCCGGATGACTTGAGGGCAATGCCTAAAGAGCAGCGCAGAGACCTGATAGCCCAGCACAACCTGCACGTTTCATTTGCTGAGTTGAGACTGATAAGACAGGCCATCTATGACGGAAACCTGATGGAGCTTGTAGAGGAAAGATGCAGAGCCCATCCTGCACTTCTTGAAGGTGTAAGGCAGCTTGGAAACTACTCAAGGGATCTGGAAAAGTATGACCCGAGAAGCAAAAAGTCAGCATTCTTCTACACAGGACCTGAGTCACTGTGCAGGTCTGAAGTGTTGAGGCACATGCAGAAATTGCGCAGTATGCCTAAAAAGAGGGATCTGGTCATTCTGCCACCTACAAGAAAGCCTTACTCAAAATTCATATCAGGCAAATTGGGCGAATTCTACACCTACGGCGAAGAAATGCAAATCGATTTGGACGATACTGATTTCATGGTGCTGGACATCCCGTTCGGATTGATTCCATTGGAAATCGATGAAGTCTATCCGTTAAGTCAAAGCGATGCTCCAAAAACCCGTGATGTAGATGCAATCGAGTTCGTGGAGGATTTCATTGATGAATTCGTCGAATATTACGATCAGGTATTCATCCACAAGCGCATTAATGAGGATTTGGAATTGGGCCTTTTAAACAGATTTGAAGATTCAGATGAAATAAGATATCAGAAGGATGATATCAAAAAGATTAAGGCAATTGCAGACTACCAGTTTGGAGTCGGTGCAGGCGAAGCATTGTTCAAAGGAAAGATCAACATTGAAAAAAGCAAAAAGACAGGAAAGATCAGGCACATCTATGACGGAAAGGTTTTAATCGTAAATATGAGGGCATCAGATTCATTACTAATATTGTCAAAGGAAGGAGCCAAAAGGCTTCACAATAAGATGCCATATCTGCACAACAGGGTTGTAGTGAACAAGGACTCAGAACCATTTGCGCTTGACGGAAAAAGCGTATTCTGCAAGTTTGTAGTGGACTGCGATGATGATATAAGGGCAAGGGATGAAGTCTTGATTGTCAATGAGGAAGATAAGCTATTGGCATATGGAAAGGCATTGCTGGGTGCCTGCGAGATAAAGCAGTTCGAAACAGGTCAGGCAATCAAAACCCGTAAAGGAATGAAAAAGTGATAATATGGATGATAAGGTAAACACAGGTCATCACATTGAAGATAAGGAACTTATAAGAAATGCCAGAAAGCCCGTTGGGGATTTGGGCCATCAGATACTGGACAGGATGAACAGGTCCCATGAGGCAATGGCACAATGGGGCGTAAGCCATTTCGAAATCAATGAGGACAGCAAAATATTGGACATCGGATGCGGCGGAGGAAGAAACATCCAGAGATTTGCCGAACAGATTTCAGATAACGGCAGGGTTGTCGGAATCGATTATTCCGAGGTAAGCGTTGAAAAGTCCATTGATTTGAACAGGAAAGCCATCGAAAACGGAAATGTCAATGTCCTGCAGGCTTCAGTTTCGGACATGCCATTCTACGATGAGACCTTTGACATCGTAACTGGCTTTGAGACAATCTATTTCTGGCCGGACTTCATCAACGACCTGAAGGAAGTCAACAGGGTTCTCAAAAGGGACGGTCTGGTATTCTTCTGCAATGAAGCGGTCTACAGGGAAGGCGAAATGGAAAAATTCGATGACCTGGTAGAGCTTCTGGACATGAAAATCTATTCGGAGGACGTCTTGAGGGAATCTCTTGAAAAGACAGGATTTAAGGATTTTAAGGCATACATCGATGATGAGAACGATTGGATTTGCATAACCGCAAGAAAGATTTAAGGTAATATAAATGGCTAACAAAGTGAAAACGATATTTGCAAACATGAGCTGGCTTATGGTTTCCCAGATACTGACCAGTGTCTTTGCATTTGTCTGGACTATCCTGACTGCAAGGTATCTTGGACCGTCAGATTACGGTATCTTCGGTACTGCAGTTTCATTTTCAACAATATTCGGGGTATTCGCCACCTTCGGTATCTTCACATATCTTGTAAGAGCAATCTCGACGGATTTCGAAAATGAGGACAAGTACTTGAACAATACGTTATCACTTAAGATATTCTTGGCCATATTCTATTTGGCTATAGTCGTTTTGGCTGCGCTCTTCCTTGGCTGGAACCGTTATGTCATAGGAATATGTTTGCTGTTCGCATTCGAGTATTTAATCAAGACATATCATGATGTGTTTTTCTCATCATTTCAGGCTCACGAGAAAATCAAGTATCAGGCCATTACAAATATTATAATAAATTCACTAACACTGATATTCATCATTCTTGTCATTGTAACCGATTACGGCCTTTTGGGTATTGCCTTTGCTTATATCCTGGCGAATTTCATCGCACTGCTCTATGCGATATATGCAATCAGAAAGCATATCATAAAGCCAAGGCTGACATTTGATTTCAGATTCTATAAGGTCCTCATCAAGGCGGGAATCCCATTCGCATTGACTGGGCTTTTCTACACAATATACTACTCAATCGACATTGTCATGATTACCCAATTCGCGTCCACTTACGATACAGGTCTTTACAATTCGGCCTATAAGCTCATAAGCGTTCTTGCGCTATTCTATACAATTTACTCTGCGGTAATCTTTCCTGTAATGAGCAAGCTGTTTCAGGGCGAGAAGGACATGCTCAACCTCAGCTTTGTAAAGTCAATCAAATACCTGTCCCTGGTTACAATTCCGATAGCAGTATTCACTTCATTTTATGGCTATCAAATCATTGCAATCTACGGAGCCGAATTCGGTGAAGCCGGAGGAGTCCTGCAGATTTTGATTTGGACGGTATGTTTCCTGTTCATCAATGGGGCATGCTCCCTTGTGTTGAACGCATCACATGAGGAGTATTCAGTTACAAAAATCTATTCGATTGCAGCTGTGTTCAACGTTATATTGAACCTGTTCATGATTCCGAAATATTCAGTCTACGGCGCTTCAGTCGCAACTGTTCTAAGCGAAATACTCATCTTGATTTTAGAGTTGTACATGATTAGGAAAATCGGCCAGCTTCCTGACAGGCACTTGGTTTATGACATCTTGAAGATCTGTACAGCATCCTTAATCCTAGGAATTGTCTTATATGCCCTCAATTTGAATATGTGGGTAGCTATGGCAGTATCTATAGTCGTATACTTCGGTGCAATCATTTTGCTTCAGACATTTGATCAGGAAGACAAACTTATAGTTAAACAAATCCTTGGGCGTTGATGCAAAGATTTATATATTATCAAAACATAAGTTTATTTGTTGTTTATTTTTATGCGGTGTTAGTCCAGCCTGGTTAAGACTCTAGCCTGCCACGTTAGAGACCCGGGTTCAAATCCCGGACGCCGCATTTTTTTATGCAGTCGTGGTATAGTCTGGTTATTACTTGGGCCTTCCAAGCCTACAACCCGGGTTCGAATCCCGGCGACTGCATCCTGATATAAATTCTTTTTTTAAAATACTTATTTTGTTTAAAAAATACTCCATTTTTAGTTAATTTTATATAATAATAGAAATATAATAGTAATAATTAAATTAATTTTTAATTATCGTTTAAGATTATAATTTAAGGTGATTTAATGGTAGGAATAGTAGGATATGGGGCGCACGTACCCTCATATAGAATTAAGGTAGAGGAAATTGCAAAGGTATGGGGAGATGACCCTGTAGCCTTATCAAACGGATTGGTCGTTAATGAAAAATCCGTTCCTTCTCCTGATGAAGACACTGCAACTATTGCAGTTACTGCTGCCAGATATGCTCTGGCAAGAGCTCAAATTGACCCATCAAAGATTGGTGCCGTCTATGTCGGTTCAGAATCACATCCATATGCAGTAAAGCCAACAGCTTCAATTGTTGCCGAAGCGGTTTGCGCAACCCCTAAATTGACTGCAGCCGATTTGGAATTCGCCTGTAAGGCAGGAACCGCAGGCATTCAAATGTCCATGGGTTTAGTTGAGTCCGATATGGTTGAATATGCACTTGCTATTGGTGCTGACACTTCACAAGGAGCTCCTGGTGATGCATTGGAATACACCGCATCCGCCGGTGGTGCTGCCTACATTATTGGAAAGGAAAATACAATAGCTGATATTAATCACACATGCAGTTTCACAACAGACACTCCTGACTTCTACAGAAGGGAAGGACAGGACTACCCGTCCCACGGTGGTCGTTTTACAGGAGAGCCAGCTTACTTCAAGCATGTATTGAGTGCTGCAAAAATGCTGTTCGAAGAAACTGATTCAAAACCTGAAGATTATGATTATGCTTGTTTCCACCAGCCAAACGGTAAATTCTACCTGAGGGCAGGTAAGAAATTAGGATTCACATCAGAGCAAATCAAGCAAGGATTGCTCACTCCTAATATCGGAAACACCTATTCCGGTGCTGTTCCTTTGGCATTGTCCAATATATTGGATGTTGCTGAACCTGGTGACAACATATTTGTCATCTCCTACGGATCAGGTGCCGGAAGTGACGGTTTCACAATAACCGTAAAAGATGAGATTGTAGAAAGAAGAGAATTAGCTCCAAAAACACAGGACATAATTGATCAAAAGACTTATGTCGACTATGCTGTTTATGCTAAATTCAAAGGCAAAATTAAAATGTAAGGGGGCTTGAATATGAGAGATGTTGCGATTATCGGAGTTTCACAGACAAAATTCGGTGAATTATGGGATTCATCATTCAGAGATTTGATTGCCGAAGCCGGTGTAAAGGCATTGGTTGATGCAGGCATTGATGGTGACGACATTGAAGCGATGTTTGTTGGAAACATGTCCTCAGGACTGTTTGTAGAACAGGAACACATTGCCGCTTTGATTTCAGACCACGTTGGTCTTAATCCTATCCCAGCCACAAGAGTTGAAGCTGCTTGTGCATCAGGTGGTTTGGCCTTAAGGCAAGGAATCATGGCAGTCGCATCAGGATTCCATGATGTTGTAATTTCCGCAGGTGTGGAAAAGATGACTGATGTGGTTGACGCCACTCCAGCTATTGCCACTGCATCCGATCAGGAATGGGAAGCACAGCAAGGCGCTACCTTCCCGTCATTGTATGCAATGATTGCAAAAAGGCACATGTATGAATACGGAACGACCCGTGAGCAATTGGCACAGTTTTCAGTAGTGAACCATAAGAATGCTGCCAAAAACCCAAATGCTCAGTTCCCATTTGAAGTAACAGTTGATAAGGTAATCAACTCAACTATGGTGGCTGATCCATTGACACTCCTTGACTGCTCTCCGGTAAGTGACGGGGCAGCGGCGGTTGTAATGGTGCCTGCCGAAGATGCAAGAAAATACACTGATACTCCAATTTATGTAAAGGCTTCTGCACAGGCTTCTGGAACCTTGACCTTACACGATAGAAAAGATATCACTACCATTGAATCCACAAAGGTCGCATCCAGAAAAGCTTATGAAATGGCAGGAGTTACAGTAAAGGACATTGACGTGACTGAAGTGCACGACTGTTTCTCAATCAACGGACTATTGGCGGTTGAAGACTTAGGATTTGCCGAAAAGGGTAAAGGAGGAATAGCTATTGAAGAAGGTCAAACTGAAATCGATGGTGATTTCCCAATCAACTCATCCGGTGGTCTTAAGGCTCGTGGACACCCATTAGGCGCTACAGGTATTGCTCAAGCTGCTGAAATCGTATGGCAGCTTAGAGGAGAAGCAGGCGGAAGACAAGTGGATGGTGCAGAAATCGGTATGACCCACAACATTGGAGGAACCGGTGGTACTGCAGCAGTACACATTTTCGGAAGAGATTTATAAATCTCTTTTACTTTTTCTTTTTTTTATGATAATCAATACTGGTACAAAAACAGATATTCCAGCTTTTTTTAGTAAATGGTTCTTGAATAGAATCGATGAAGGTTTTGTCTGTACCAGAAATCCCTATAATAATGATATTTACAGATATCCTTTGGATCCTAAAATTATTGACTGCTTGTGCTTCTGCACAAAAAATCCAAAGCCGATTTTAAGAAACATTGATAAGTTAAATGATTTTAGCCAATTCTGGTTTGTGACAATAAACCCTTACGATAAAGATGTTGAAGTTAATGTTCCTGGCTTTAGAAATGTAATGAAATCTTTTAAGGAGCTATCTGAAGAGTTAGGCGTTAACAAAGTATCCTGGAGATATGACCCGATTTTTGTAACGGAAAAGTACTCTCTTGATTTTCACATTGAAAAATTTGAGGAGATGGCATCTGAATTATCCCATTACACTAATGACTGCACAATCAGTTTCATTGATTTGTATCAGAAGGTTTTAAGGAATTTTCCCGAAGCAAAAGAGGTAACAACCGAGGAAAGATTAATCATTGGTGAAAATTTCTCTAGAATTGCCAAGGAATATGATATTCAGATGAAAACATGTGTTGAAGGCACTCTTTTAGATCAGTTCGGATTTGACTCATCAGGGTGCATGACCAAGCAGGTAATCGAAAAGGCTATCGGGAATAATCTAAAGATTCCTAAAGGAAAATACAATATTCGCGAATGTGACTGTGTATTCGGAAGGGATATCGGAGCATATAATACCTGTTTGCATGGATGTAGATATTGTTATGCAAATGCCAATATGAAGTTGGTTAAACGAAATCAAAAGATTCATAATCCTGATTCTTCACTATTGATTGGCAATATTAATGATAGGGATGTTGTAAAGGAAGTTAAGGAGCCTAGCTATATCGATTTTCAACAGAAATTATTTTAGAAATTTTTTTAATAATTATCAATTATTGTTCTCATAATACTTTTTGTCTTACTGTTTAATGCTGTATATTGGATTCTTTAATATACATTTACATTTTTTAACATCATGACAAAACCCGAAAGGTTCAAACTGATTAAAAATATAATGAAAAATTTATAAATTATGTTAATTGATATTATTTATTATAAGAATGTTTATTTTATTACATTAAGATAGTGGGGACATTTATGAAATTTAAAGCAACTTATATTATGATTATTATTTTCATAATATGCTCATTATCATGTGTTGCCGCAGTTGACGATAATGGAACCGTTATAAGCCAAAATATTAACTATGATGATAATGTCAGTTTAAGTATAGAAAATGATTATGTTGGAAGTTCAGATATTCAAAGCGAACCTTTGTCTTATGAAGGCAATAATTCAGATAATCTATCTTCTCCACATATAAAAGATACTAATAGTTTATATGGGATTGTTGATGTTGGATCTAACAGTCTGTCACTCAATATCTATAAGGAAGATAACGGTAAAATCAAACAGGTATATGCTGAAAATAAAGATTCTGTTATAGCCAAATATAAAAAAAATAATGTATTGACTGAAGATGGAATCAATCAACTTATATTAATCCTCAATGATTATGATAAAAAGATGAATTCAAAAAATGTTGATATTAAATATTATTTCGCAACTGCAAGTTTAAGAAATATTGGGAATAGTGGTGAAGTTGTAACCGCTGTAAAAAACAGTTTAGGCATTGATTTACATGTATTAACTGGGGAAGAGGAAGCATATATGGGATTCAATGCAGTAAAACGCATGGATTTAGCAACTGATGATGGATTGCTTGTGGAAATTGGTGGCGGAAGTTGCCAGATTACTATTTTTGCAAACAAAAATCCAGTTATAGAAAAATCTATGCCTATTGGATCATTGGCCTGTTATAATGAATATATCAGTTCAATATTTCCTAATGAAAGTGAAATGACAAATATCCAAAATAGGGTGATAATGGAATTGAATAAACTCAAAATCACTACTTCTCTGCCCATATATGATTTATACGGAAACGGAGGAGCCATTTACACATTTAAAAAATTGTTGATATATTTGGGCGAAATTGATGATGATACTGATGCTATCCCAGTATCAATGGTTGATTCGACATTAAACAAGCTCTTAAAAAACACTACCGAAACCTATAGAATAATGTCTAATGTAGATTCTAGCAGAATCACTACATTAATCCCCGGAATTATTATTGCAAAGGTGATTTTAAATTATTTTCAGGTAAGCTATTTGCATTTCTGTAAAAGTAAAATGGAAGAGGGAATCGTATACGAACTGATTGAAAATAATACGCACCATTTAAATCCAAATGATACGTCAGATGATTATTCTAATGATGTAGAGGATAATATTTTAAATACTGTTAAAGCAAATACCGTTAAGGCAAGTGTGGATGGCATTAATATTAAAGCGAATACTGTTAAGGCAAGTGTGGATGACAATAATAGTATAGTTAATAACATTTCCCAAGTTAATAGGCAACCTGTTGAATCCACAATAAAAAACATTAATTCAAATTCACTCCCAATTATAGCCATAATTTTATGTTTAATGGTTATTTTAGGCATGATATATAAGAAAAAGAGGTAATTTACCTTAAATCCAAGAATACCTCGTATTCTTTTAAGTTGTCGATGAATTGCACAGTCAGGTGCACATTTATTTTTGGAATGTAAAATTTTTTTTCATCATAATGGACTCTGCTGTCCAGATTTCGGACTCTTGCATACTACCTTTCTAATTAAATTTTCAATTAATTATTAATATTTAAACTAAAAACTTTTATAATTTATTCGGATATATGATTTGTTGAATCCCAATATTTCATCATAGTCAAATCTACAGTTCATTTTGGATAGCTTTGCCATATTGGCTGATTTCATCAGACCCTCATTTGAAAATGGGTTATATATCGTTCCATCCGTAGTTAATGCAATATAAAGGTCCTCATCCATTAGCCTGATTGTAATGTCTATGTCATCGATATCGGTTTTTTCAAAAATGTCGTTGCATATGTCGGCTATCGAATTTGAAATGGTCACCGAATCCTCTTTCATGTATTTTTCTATGCAGAGCAATATTTCCTCGGATTCTTCATCGAGATATTTGTCGACATTGCCCTCACTTTCCCTGTTATATGTCCATGTGATTAGCTTTGAATTTTGAATCATGAAAAATCGGTTGATCTTGTCCTTGTAGCTGTTTCTAAGTCGAATCGTGTAAATGAAGTATATTATTACAGGTATACATTCAGCCATAATTATTGAAATCCAGATGCCTATTCCGCCGATTATCCTTGTCAATATTAACGCACCGACAACTGCAAATAAAAATTCCTCTAAAAATGTAATAACGGATGAAATCTTATTCTGTTCAATTGCTTGGGCATAATTTGCCAAAAGATATGACATGCAGCGGCCAACAAGGGAAAAGGCGGTTATGCGTATGGCCAAAGAAACCACTTGGGCATGATGGGGATCAACAACATTGAATAATTTCAGCAATATTTCAGGATAGATGAATAATAATATGCTTACCGGCACGGAAATGAATAACACGTGCCTCATTGAATGTAGGATAATGTATCGCACAGCCTCAGCATCATTCTCCTTATGAAGAACAGTTACAATTGGAGACATGGTTTTCATGATTCCCGATAGAAATATGTAGACGAAAGTTTCGCTGTTGTCATATACTAAAAATGCCAGAAGTCCTGCAACGCCCAGATATGTGGAACATAAGTATGTCAACACGCTCATTTTCAGGGCGAAAAATATTTTTCCGATAACTTCCGGCGTATTGAGCATGAATTCCTTGATTGAAAGAATTATCTCATTGAGTTTGTATCTGGCCAGCGGGATTAATCTGTAGGAACCTTTCTTCTTGAATAGGTATGTTGAAACATAGATTGCACCGGCAAGATATCCCAATACGGATGCCAAAGCTGTATATGCAATTGTCAAATTCAATCCTTTCAAAAATAATATGTCAAAGAATATGTTTAGGATATTTGCTAACAATACTGCATAGAAAGGCATTTTTGGAAATCCGTCTGAACGAATGAAAAATGAAATGACCAGGATATAACAATTCAGCGGGAAATAAAACATCAGCATCAATAGATATTCTTTGCTGAGGTCAAAAATCTCTGCGGGAGTATTGAAAAACATCAATATGTTGTCAACGAAAAGGAATATTATAAGAATGTATATTATGGACACCAGACAAATTCCTAAAATTGCTATGGTAAAATAGAAATTCGCCTTTTCATGTTCCAGCCGTGATTGGGCCCTTAACGCCAGCAGGTTACCTCCCTGACCAAATAAAATATAGAATATGCCCGTAATGTAGATCATTGGGGATGCCAAATTAATCACTGATAATTGCGCAGAGCCTAATATGAAACCTATGATAATCACATCGATTACCGCACAGACCTTTTCAGACATCACCATTAAAAATGTGGGCAATAGCAGCTCATTATATTTGTTTTGTAAAAAAGTATATTTTCTTTCCAGTTTGGCTTCCATATGCAACACCAATTTCTTACAAGAATCTTATCAAAATCTCATAATTTGGTATTCTAAAGTCATACAAATAGACTAATACGATTTTATTATAAGCTTATTTTTAATTTTCCCGATTAAAAAGTTTTCAGTTTTATATAATATTTTTTGAAAGCCTTTGTGTGGCGCGAATATATTTTATCTTTTGCATTGAAAATATTCGTTTTAACTTAAAAAAGTTGTTTTAAAGAGGATAGTGGATATGCCTTTTTTTAGTTTTAAATAATGAAAAAATTGATTTTTTAAATCATGCCGGTTACAAATAAAACCAGATTTGCAATACTTGCAGAACCAAGGTAAGTTCCGGAAATTACAATTATTGCTATAATGATTCCTTTCCAACCAATCTTTTTAAACTCTTCCCAATCGTTACCGATTGCAATACCGACATATGCTAAAAATGCAGTGCAGATTGTAGTTAATTCAATTTGGGAAACATAAGGAATTATGATGTCTGAGGTTGGAACTCCCGGAATGGCTAAAAAAATACCAATTAAACTTATATAAATGATTGATGGGATATCCCATGGAATTATCCTCTCAAGGCACATTCCGATAAGGGTAATAATTGAAATGATCAGCATTCCAATGAATACATCAAGCAAAGGAGTATGGTAACCTATGAAATTTCCAACTGTGACAATGATTGAGAACAGTACAAGGAAAGTGGCCCATCTTTCAATCTTACCTGAACTTAAATCCTCAGAAGTGGCATATTTGTCGTCTTTTACTCCTTCAATAGCATATTCGTCATCAATGGTTTTCCCCTCACCTTTGCCTATGATTGGAGATAGCCATTTATACAATTTTTCTGCAAGAGGCAAGGAAACGAATATGCACATGTAAATGCCCAAACAAAATGAAAGAATGTTACTGCATCCCGCAAAGGCCTCCAATTGGGTAGCCATAGCAGGGTACATATGCACCAATGGAACCAACGCTGCAGCATTCATACTTGCACTTCCTATACCTGAAGCCATTGCAAAGGCATATGGATGGTAAGGTATGAGTGAAATGCTTATGCTTGACAAAAAGCTGATATACGGAGTGCCGATAATGGATCCTATAACAAAAATGGCTAAAACTCCCCGAGTCTCAGGGGATTTGAAACCATACTTGTCAATAATGACTCCCAAGTTAGGTTCACGGCAAATGGAACTTGCCATACCGATTACTTCTCTTCTAAATCCTAAAAGCAAAGCAACAGGCAATGCTATAAGAGTACCTAAATCCCCCAAAAGCTGTAAGATCAAGGCAGGGCCGACATTAAAAATAATATCAATAGATTGTCCGCTTGAAATTGCTAATTTGGCAATTAAAACACCTATAAATAAAACCATGGCTCCTTCAGCTACTTTTGATTGCTTTTTACCTACAAACTTTATAGGTTTTGCTAAAAAGAGGGCCAAACCCATAATTAAAGCATATATCAAAGGCAATAATAAAACACTTATGGTATCAGTGATTCTAATCTCTTTAACTCCAATGGCCATTGAAATGGCAACTAGAACAAAACAAACTATGTGCAGGTTATATTCCTTCCATGGGGGTCGTTTCTTTATTGCCCTATCAGTTTTTCCCCTAAAGGTCTCTTGTGGTTTATTATCTGATATAAAATCTCCTCCTAAAAGAAAAGAAATTTGTCATTGTCTTTTAAATTTTTTCTCTAAATGAACGTGGAGTTGTTGGTCTTGGAATATCCTTATGAAATTCAGCGGCCAAATCCATAATTTCCACTGAGATATCGCCCATTCTTTCGAATGATTTCACTACACGTGATATGTAGATATAATAATTAGACATTTCAATATCCTCAAAAGAAGTTTCAACCATTTGATTAGCGATAAGATTCATAGCTTTTTGTTGAGTTTCATGAATTTTTTCTTCTGTATCCTTCAAATTTCCACGTGATTCGATATTACCATTGATAAAAGCATCAGTTGCATATGAAATTGATTTTTGTGTATATTTATGCATTTTTTTTAATATCTCTAAAAGTTCATCATCGACGGGAGACTTCTCATTAATGACAAATTTGGCAATATGGCCTGAATAATCTCCAATGCGTTCATAATTGTATGCAGCTTCGCTGAATAATAAAATTTTAGAAAGTTTGGAATGGGGATCAACATCAATGATAGTTTCGACAGAGGCACGAACTTTTTCATACATATTATTTGTGGTAAAATCCAGTTTTAAAGCTTCTTCGGCTAATTCCTTATCATTATTCAGAATAGCATCAAAAGACATCTGAACCTGTTTTTTAACGTGTTCGCTCATGCTGCTTAGCATGTTTTCAATTAAAAAAAAGGCTGAATGTTGTTTGATATTGAAAATGGTGTTTGAAGAACCATATATTTCATCATATTTATTCAAATCGATGACATAAGCCCTTTTGACAATGTCTTCTTCAATTAATGGTTTAAGCAATTGAGTAACATATCTACGACTGATTTTTAATTTTTCAGCAATTTCATCTTGAGTAGCCGGTTTATCATAAAAAATAACATCTAAAATATCTTCTAAAGTCTTATCGCTCCGCGCCATTAAAAATCATCTCCATCAATTAATTTTAAAAAATTAACTTCAAAGAAATTTTATTGTGAATGCAAACATTTCCATATTTGCATATAATAAGAACAATGATTTTGGACTATTTAAAGTTTGCTAAAATGTGAATTTTTATTCACAATAAGTGAATGATATTGGATGAAAAGCATATTCCAAAAATCAGGATTTCAGATAATGGGAATAAAAAATAATGAAAATTTATTTAAACGAAATAAAAGGACATGGGAGTTTCAATATGGTTGCATTGAAAGAATTATTGCATTTCAAAAACATTATCAAAAAAAGATTTCCATGCTGCTGTTTAAAATATGATTCAAATAGTAAAATCGAGTTGATGTTAAAGTTACACAGTAAACTAAAAAAAGAGCATATTTCGCTGTTTTAAATAATATATTTAAAAAAATAAAAGATTGATGAGCTGTTATTCATCAATTCTTTTAATGAATTTGGCGGGATTTCCGGCAACTATGGAATTGTCGGGAACGTCTTTTGTAACTACGCTTCCCGCTCCAACTATTGAATTTTCCCCGATTGTTACTCCAGGAAGTATTGTTGAAGCTATTCCAATCCATGCGTTTTTCTTGATGTGGATAGGTTTTGCAATTGTCGCACTTCTGTTTTCTGGGTTGAAATCGTGGTTTAAGGTAGTCAAGTTCACTTTTGGAGCTATGAAAACCCCGTCTTCAATTGTTATTCCTCCACGGTCCATGAATGTACATAGTTGCTGGATTACAACGCCTTTTCCTATTGTTATGTTTTTCCCGTAGTCAACGTAGAATGGCGGCATGAAAAACACTGATTCATCCACTTCCTTTCCGATTATTTTGCTTAGATATTCTAGATTTTCCTCTGCTGTGTGAATTCCGCTGTTCAGTTCACGGCAGATGTTCATGGTTTCCAAGATAATGTTCAATATTTTTTCATATTCGAGGTCATCGGTTGAGATTACCTCTCCTGCGAGTTCTCTTTCAAAAATGCTTTTCATAATAATCACTATAATTTTTCCTAACAAAATAATTAAGTTAGTTTAAAAACTAATTATAGATTTTCACGGTAAAACTCTGCAATTTTTTCAAATGGAATCACATCTGTTTTATAATACAAATCGGTGTGAACCGCATCAGGTATAATCATCAGTTCCTTGTTGTCTCCGGTTAATTTGGCGAATTCGTCTTCTGAGAAATATCTGGAGTGTGCGTTTTCACCGTGAATTATTAAGACGGCTGACCTGATCTCATCGGAGTATGCAATTATAGGCTGTGAAATGAATGACATGCAGCCGGTCATGTTCCATCCGTCATTTGAGCCGGGAGATCTTGGATGGTAGCCTAACTCTTCAATGTAAAAGTCATGATAGTCCTTTACGAATTGAGGCAAATCGTCAGTGACTTCTTTAACCACTCCTCCCATTCTTGCATATTCACCATTTTTGTAGTCTTCGGTTCTCTGATTGTTCAGGGCAACTTTCATTTCATATCTTGCATCGGCATTATCCGCTTCATCATAGTATCCCTTTGCAATTTGGCGGGTCATGTTGTACATTGTAGATGTAACTGTAGCTTTGATACGGGTGTCTAAGGATGCTGCATTCAATGCCATTCCTCCCCATCCGCAGATTCCGCAGATTCCGATTTTATCTGGGTCCACTTCGTCATTGGTTGCCAAAAAGTCTACTGCAGCCTGGAAATCCTCGGTGTTGATGTCTGGGGATGCCATGAAGCGTGGTTCGCCTGCGCTTTCTCCGGTAAATGATGGATCAAAAGCTATTGTTAAAAATCCCATTTCAGCTAATGTCTGTGCATATAGCCCTGAAACCTGTTCCTTAACCGCACCGAATGGTCCTGCACATGCAATGGCCGGCAACTTACCATCGGCATCCAATGGTTTGTATAAGTCTGCAGCCAATGTTATTCCGTAACGGTTTATGAATGTTACTTTTTCATGGTGCACCTTGTCGGATTTGTCAAAGACCTTGTCCCATTCTTCTGTCAGTACTAAATTTTCACATTTCATGATTATCACTTGATGTCAGTTTCTTAAACAAAATATTTAAAATGTTGCACTTGCCAACAATAAATATAGTATTATATATAAATTCAAATATAAAAAAATAATGTGGAGTTAACATGTTTTTATTTAAAAAAATCACTTTAATCATTATGATTTTAACTTTGATTGCTTTATCTCCAGCCGGTGCAAAGGATATGGATGATAATATGATTAAAATAAAAATAAATGATGATGTCTTTGATGTTAAGTTGGAAAACAATTCCGCAACACAGGAACTGTTGAAGGTATTGGAGAAAAGCAATGTCACTGTAAATGCAACAGACTATGGAAATTTTGAAAAGGTTGGGAATTTGGGTTTCACTCTCCCGACAAACGATGAAAACATCAATACCTCTCCGGGAGACATTGTGCTGTATCAGGGAAATCAGATATCATTATTTTACGATTCACACTCATGGAGCTACACAAAAATAGGCAAAATACAAAATGCTGATTCAAATCAGCTAAAAGATATTTTGGGCGCCGGAGATGTGGTCTTGGAGCTAAGTTTAAAATAGATATGAGTTGATTTTAATCATTTGGATTATCAAATAACCTTAAATGATATGGGAAATGGAAATGAAATAATTTCCTTTATTTAATTAAATACTGTTGTGTGGTAATATGAAATATGTTAAGTTGGGAAATTCGGATTTGAAGGTCAGTAAGGTTTGTATGGGTTGCATGGGATTTGGAGACCCGAATAACGGAATGCATACCTGGACATTACCCGAAAGGGAATCCATTGAAATCATCACTCAGGGGCTAGACAGTGGAATAAACTTTTTCGATACTGCTATAGGCTATCAAAACGGAACTTCAGAGCAGTACCTGGGAAAGGCAATACGGGAAAATGTCGTAAGGGATGATATTGTCGTTGCAACCAAATTTCTGCCGAGATCTGAAGAGGAAATCAAAAACAATATTTCAGGCCAAAGGCACATTCACAATTTTGTTGAAAAGAGCCTTGAAAATTTGGGCTTTGACTACATTGACCTTTATATCTATCACATGTGGGACTATAATACTCCAATGTATGACATTCTCGAAGGCTTGAATGAGGTCATAGATGAGGGAAAGGTAAAATACATTGGCATTTCAAACTGTTTTGCATGGCAGCTTGCAAAGGCAAATGTGCTTGCAGAATCTGAAGGATTTGCCAAATTCGTCTCTGTTCAGGGCCATTACAATCTGATTTTCAGAGAAGAGGAGCGTGAAATGATTCCGCTTTGTAAAACAGATAACATTGCAACAACCCCCTACAGTTCGCTTGCTTCAGGAAGGCTTTCAAGGCTTCCCGGTGTCGAATCAAAAAGGCTCAATGAGGATTTCTATGCCAAACTGAAATACGAGTCAAACGAATCCAAGGATTTGGAGATAATCAAAAGGGTTGACGAACTGGCACAGAATTATGGCGTTTCAATGACTGAAGTGTCTCTGGCCTGGCTTTTGACCAAGGTGACTTCCCCTATTGTCGGGGCCACCAAAACACATCATGTTGAGGGTGCTGTCAATTCAGTGGATCTGGAATTGTCCAATGATGATATTGGTTATCTGGAGGAGCCATATGTTGCACATGACCTTGTTGGGGTCATGGCAGACAATAAGGTTACCGCAGGTGATGACGATAAGGTATGGGCCAAGCATACCAAAGCGATTTGAAATATATTGACCCATACAGATTAAGTAGTTCCATTCATGCATTTCAGAATTTATTGCATTAACCAATAGTCCTTGTGGAATTCAAACGGTTTTGGTTACTTCTTCAATACAAAATCTATTTTAAATAATTTGATTAAAATATTAATTGAGGTATTATCATGAAAGTTTTGGGAATAAATACAAGTCCAAGAGAAAACAGTAATGTGAGATTTGCCCTTGAAGCCGCTTTGGAAGCTTCAGCAGAAAAAGGGGCAGAAACAGAAATCATTGATGTAAATCCTTTAACCATCTCTCCTTGTCAGGCGGACAATTACTGTAAGGCAAACAACAGCGAATGTGGATTGAACGATGATATGGCGGATATCTACAAAAAGATTGAAGAGGCCGACGGCATCATTCTGGCAAGCCCAATCTATTTCTTTGATGTAACAGCACAGGCTAAAGCAGTCATCGACAGATTGTACTGCTACTTCGGAAATGAGGAGTTTGCTAAACTGTTCTCAACCAAAAAGGTATCAATTATCACAACCAACGGCGGTGCGCCATTGGAAGCCTTTGAAAGTTCATTGAATACTCAAATGCAGGCATTTGGAGCTTTAGGGTTCCAAACAGGAGACATAATTGCTTTAGGAGGCAATATGCTTCCTGGTGAGATTCAGGAAAAAGAAGACCAACTTGAAAAAGCAAAAGAAGTGGGTAAAAACATCATATAATTACCCAACATTTATTTTTTTTATTTTAAACTACTGATTTTTCATCCATTTCATTGAAGGATTGTCTAGACCATAACCAAACCATCAAGGCTATCACTGATATGGCTGTTGATCCGGCCATGACATATTCCCAGGAACCCAAGGACCATAAAAGTGATGCCAGTGCACTTCCAATGGCTCCAAAAATGAAATTACTGACTACAAATACTGTATTCAGTCTGCTGCGCTCTTCATTTGACAGGTTGAACAGTCTTGCCTGGGCCAAAACGGACACTCCCTGCACGGCTATTGAAAAGACTCCTGCAATAATGATTATGGCTATTATGGATTCCTTGAATATCAATCCCAAAACCATTGAAATTGCGCTTGTCAAAACAAATATTCCCAATGCCGGCACGCTTAAGCCTTTATCCTGCAGTTTTCCAAGGCCAACTCCAAATACTGCCGCCGTAAGTCCCGCCAGACTTACTAGGCCTATCTGGAAAGTATCGTAATTGAAGGGATCTCCGGACAATAGGAAGGTCAAGGATGTCCAGAACATGTTGAATGCCAGGCCGAATATCAATCCGCTGTGCAGCAGTATCTTGGGAAGCACATTATACCGCTTAAAGCTTGTAAATACACTTGCAATTAGTCCATTATAGGATTTGAGCTTGTTTTTCTGTGGAATTTCGGGAAGAACGTAAATGATTACCAATACCATAATCAGGTTTAGAATGGCTGCAATGACATAAACTGATCTCCATCCCCATAATCCTGCAAGAATCCCGCTTGCAAACCTTGAAAACAGTATTCCGGTCGTTATTCCTGAGGACACTATTCCAACAATTCTTCCGCGCTCTTCAGGGCTGCTCAAATCCCCCGCCAAAGGCAGTATGACCTGTCCTGATATTGTGACAATGCCCATGCAGAACAGGGACAGTAACAGTATCATGAAGGATGGGGATAGCGCACAGGAAATCAGGGTCAGCACGGTTAGGCCCATCACTATTGTAATCAATCTTTTTCGTCTAACGTAGTCTCCCAACGGCACAATCAATAGGATGCCGCTTGCATAACCGATTTGGGTTGCGGTAACCAGCAATCCTCCATTGGCTGCAGGCAGGCCGAAACCTTCCATTATTGCCACTAATAAAGGCTGAGCCCAGTACAGGTTGCCTATTGCCAAACCTGAGCATATGGCAAATAGAACTGCCAGGAATGTTGTCATTTTCACCGAATCATTGTTTTCCATATTATCACTTGATTAGCTATTTCATAATTTCACTATTTAAAGATAAGGTGGCATCAATGTCATTTGAGGAAAAATTAAATTGTTGAACTCATATATTAATTAACATGACTTTAAATCCAAGGAAATTGGAATATTATGAGCGGAAATATGAAAGAAATCCTGTTGAAGAGGCCGTCAAATATTTAAGCAACAAATGGACTCTTCATATCTTAAGGGATTTGTTTTTAGGAAAAAGCCGTTTCAATGAATTTAAGGCAAACAGAAAGTCATTGGACAACAAATCACTGTCAAGATGCCTTAAAACGATGGAAAATAACGGTTTGATATATAAAGTCATTGATGAAAACGATTCCAGAAATACCCAGTATTTTCTAACGGATAAGGGAAGGTCATTCAACAGGGTATTTTATGAATTGCTTTTGTTTGCAATCGAAAACGATGAGGACAATGAGTTTTATTCAGATTATGAAAAGGATGACTTGAAGGAGATGTATAAGGAAATTTTGGAAATAGCTTAATTTCAATTTCTTATTTGCAATGTTCTCCTTTATTAAATAGGAAATGAATAGATATTAATATGAAAGTAAATCTGAAACCACGCTCAATGATGTATCCCGCTCCAGCCGTAGTTGCATCAGCGTATGATGAAGAAGGCAATGCTGACTGCTGCACACTCGCTTTTGCCACAATGTGCTCTCATCGTCCTCCGGCAGTAATGATAGCTATCAACACGACATTAAAGAGAAAAACCCTTAAAAGCATCCATTATTCTAAGGAATTTTGCTTGGGTTTTCCGAGCCTTGAGCATGTGGCCGAAATAGATTATATGGGCATTGCATCAGGTTATGATACCAACAAAATAGAAGATGTGAATTTCACATATACGGATGCAGAAATGGTCAACGCACCAATCATTAATGAATTCAAGGTTTCTCTTGAATGCAAGGTAATTCATGTTGCAGAAGTTGGAAGCCACACCCAAATCACTGGCGAAATAGTTAATGTCCAGGCAGATGAGGATGTTTTGGATGAAAAAAGCAGGATAATCCCTGAAAAGCTAAATCCAGTTGTGTTTGATGATGTGACTCATAGCTATTATGAATTTGGCAATCGAATAGCAAAGGCATTTAAAGTAGGTTTGAAGTTTAGAAAATAGGTGTTGGACAAAGGGTGTTGTGAGGTGTTATTATGTCTGTGATTAAAATTGACAATCTGACAAAAGATTATGGCAATCACAGGGGAATATTTGATTTGACCATAAATATCAAAAAAGGGGAGGTATATGGTTTTCTTGGACCCAATGGGGCTGGAAAATCTACAACAATGAGGCATGTCATGGGATTCATCAAACCGGACAACGGGAGCATCACAGTCAATGGTTTGGATTCATGGACAGAACAGGTAAAAATAAAGGAAAATATCGGATATTTGGCGGGCGAGATTTCGCTTCCAAATGACATGACAGGGCTTCAGTATCTAAAGCTGATTTCAAAAATGAGGAAAATGAAATCCTTTGATTATGCAGAGGAACTGCTTGAATATTTTGAAATCGATCCAAATTCAAACATTAAAAAGATGAGCAAAGGGATGAAGCAGAAAATAGCTATCGTAGCCACATTCATGCATGATCCCGAAGTGATTCTTCTTGATGAGCCTACAAGCGGGCTGGACCCATTGATGCAGGAAAGATTCATAGAACTGGTCAGAAAGGAACAGCAAAAGGGGAAAACCATCTTCATGTCATCGCATATTTTCGAAGAAATCAGCAAGGTATGTGGCAGGGTAGGCATAGTCAAAAATGGGAATCTAATCAAGGAACTTGAAATGAGCAGTTTGAGAAATAATGAAGAGAAAACCTACATTTTAAGGTTTAAAAATGATGATGATGCAAATAGGATAATGGAATTGTACCCCGAAGCCAATTTAAACAATGATGAAACAATCATAACAATAAACGATAATGATATCAACAGGTTCATTAGGGATTTGTCGACCTGCAATCTGGCATATCTCAAAGAAAAGGAGGAGTCCCTTGAGGAATACTTCATGAAATTCTATGAAGGTGATGCTGATGATTAGCATTCCATATCTTAAACAGACCATCAAATCAAATTTGTTGTTGTTTTTGGGATTTACTGCCATATTATGTGCTTTTCTGACAGTGATATGCAATATTTTCACCCCAACATCAATGAGTGGAATAGAAACCGCAGTCAATGGGACATTCGCCTCAAATATAATAACAGGAAATACCTTTGTGGAATTCCTCTCCAATTCGTTTTACGCCATTATGGCAATACTGTTCCCGATGCTTTATTCCATTATTGTGGGCAATAATCTTATTGCTTCCAAAGTGGATGACGGCAGCATGGCAAATTACCTGTCCACACCAGTATCCAGAGGCAAAATTGTGGTTTCCAGCGCCCTTTATCTGATATTGTCATTGGCATTGATGTGGATTATTGCAAGCATAGTGGGGATAACAGTTGCCGAAATCGTCCAGCCGGACTCTCTGGACATCGACACGTTTTTGATGCTTAATGCCGGTGCATTTCTGTATCACTTTGCAATAAGCTCCATTTGCTTTGCGGCATCCTGCATATTCAACAGCTCCAAAACTTCACTTGTCATCGGTGGAGGAATACCTCTGTGTTTCTTTATAATAAACTTGCTTGTTAAGATTTCAGAGGACTTGGAAGTCCTGAAATATGCTACTTTGACTACATTATTCAACACGTCAAACATCATTAGCGGAAGCGATTATATTGGTGATTTTATTCTTCTGGCAGCCATAGGAATAGTATTGTACGTTATAGGAATAGAAGTGTTTAAAAGGAAAAGTCTGCCGTTATAACATGTTAAAAACGTGAATAATAATTTTTCAATCATTAAAACAAAATATTTCAGACGGAATAATATTGTATGTTTTTGAAATTAAGGAATTGAGCCTCTGGGAAGGAGTCCCATTGCTTCAACCAACAAAATAATATTAAAGGAGAAATCAAAATGGAAAGAGTAAATCTAGATGAAATCACACCGGAAGAATTTGAGCTGTCAATAAAACAGTCAAAATTGCTGTTCAAATTCAACCACACAGAACCCTTTACCGAAGAATATGTGAACCTGCTAAACGAATTGCTTGACGGCAACATCGGAGAAAACAGCACAATAACAGCGCCATTTGCAGGAGCGGCATTCAATAAGATGAAACTTGGAAACAATGTGTTTATCAATAACAATTGTCTTGCAATGGCAAGAGGGGGAATCATCATTGAGGATGATGTAATGATTGCCGGTAATGTGCAATTGCTGTCAAACAATCATGACGAATACGAAAGGCAGGTGCTTGTCTGTGATGAAATCAAGATTAAAAAGGGGGCATGGATCGGTGCCGGAGCAAGCGTTTTGCCGGGCGTCACTATCGGAAAATATGCGATTGTAGGAGCCGGTGCAATCGTAACCAAGGACGTTCCTGACTATGCGGTCGTAGTGGGTGCGCCTGCAAAAGTGGTTAAAACCCTAGATAAAGACAAATTCCAGGAATAATGCGATATTATGACAAAAGTAGAAGTTATAAACAAAAAAGATTTCACGAAAACTCAAGAAGAAGTGCTTGAGCGATTCATGGAATTTCAAATGGCAATGATAGAAAAGGATTCCGTCAGACTTGATGAAATCATGAGCGAAAGCTATACATTAACCCACATGTCCGGAAAAACACAAACCAAGCAGGAATACATTGATGAAATCATGGACGGAACGCTGAACTATTACAAATCAATCATCGACAATCCACAAATAACAATATTGGAAGAGACTAAAGCCATTCTCAAAGCGGATGTGACTCTTGATGCGAAAGTTTATGGGATGAAAGGAACATGGACATTGCATTCCGTTCAATCAATGGAAAAAATAGATAACAAGTGGTATATGAGCAAATGGGAAAACTAAAGTTGGTTTTAAGCTCAAAATCAGGATTCTCCACAATAGCAATGTTAGTGATGTAAAGGATGTAAGAGAACCCAGATATATTGAAACTTATGAAAAAGTCGTACCACTTACACGTACTTTTCAATCAACTTTGTTATAAAATTTTATCTGAAGTTGTTATTTAATTTTTTGGAAAAATGTTCACGAGAGTTAATTTGATTGGCTATTTAATAATTATTACAATTAGTTATTCAATATAATAAAAATTAAGAATTATATTGAACATGACAAATGTTGTAATGAAAATAAAATAAAAAACCTAAAATCATTAAGTTGGTGGGTATGTGTTAATGATAATTTCACATTAATTATAAATTTATCAACTAACATAAGTTATTAACAACAATATTATATTGAGCGATATCAATGAAGATTATATCATGGAATGTTAATGGACTTAAATCAATATTTGAAAAAGGTTTTTTAGAAGAGATACTAGCTCAAAACCCTGACATATTATGTCTTCAAGAAGTTAAGTCAACTGAAATACCTGAAATTGAAAATTATATTTCTTACAACTATCCTGCATCTGAACTGATTAACCTATATGGAACAGCTGTTTATACAAAGATTGAACCGCTTTCTGTCAGGAAAGGTTTTGGCGATAAGGAATTTGATGCTGAAGGTAGAGTCATCAGAATGGAGTTTGAAAACTTTTATCTGTATAACGTTTATTGTCCATCAGGTGCCAGCTCACCTGAAAGACTTGATTGTAAATTCAGATTCTACGACGAGTTCACAGAATATGTTTACAAATCAAACAAGCCTTCAATAATCTGCGGAGACTTCAACAGAATATCTGCCGAGATTGATGCAAAGAATCCTAAAAACATTAAAGGAAAATCAGGGTTCTTACCAGAAGAGCAGGAATGGTTTAAAGAGATATTGGCCAAATATGTCGATGCCTTTAGAAAGTTCCATAAAGACGGAGACAATTTCACATGGTGGTCAAACAGAAAAGGAGCTAGAGAAGCAAATAAAGGATATAGATTTGACTACTTTTTAGTATCCAACACTTTTGAAAATACATTGGTTGACTCATATATCCTAAAAGACCAAATGGGTTCTGACCATGCACCAATTGTATTAGACTTAAATTCATGTCCCGTATGCGG
>NZ_JBGUIH010000024.1:0-7772 GCF_045112895.1 Methanobrevibacter sp.
CGGTATCCCAGGAATAAGTCAGAGCACTGCTTTATTACCCTATGAGCCGTGCGCTCTAACCAGCTGAGCCACCCCGGCATCTAACAATTATATATTATTTTATCATTACATTTAAAGGTTTTGATTTTTTAGGTTTTTTTGCAAAATTATTCAAAAAAGGATAATTTAAAATACTCATGAAAAATATACTATTAATATTCATTCCTATTAAGGAGAAATTATCATGAGTAAAGTAAAAGACATGTCTTTGGCACCTGAAGGTGTCAGGAAAATCGAATGGGTTCAAAAACACATGCCTGTTTTAGAACACATCAAAGCAGAATATGAAGAAACTCAACCTTTCAAAGGAATCACAATCGGTTCATGTTTACACTTGGAACCTAAAACAATCAATTTAGGTTTAACATTAATGGCCGGTGGAGCGGAAGTCGCAATGACCGGATGCAATCCTTTATCCACTCACGACGATGCAGTTGCAGGAGCAGCCGATTTGGGTTTAAACGTATACGGTTGGAGAGAACAGGATGATGAAGAATATTATCAAACCATCAATATGGTACTCGACCACAAGCCGGACATAATCATCGACGACGGAGCAGACATGATTATGGTGCTTCACAACGAAAGAAAAGAATTGCTAAGCCACATCAAAGGTGCTTGTGAAGAGACCACAACTGGGGTACACAGACTTCAGGCAATGCATGCCGACGGTGCGTTAAAATTCCCAGTAATCGCCGTCAATGATGCATACACCAAATATCTCTTCGACAACCGTTATGGAACCGGACAGTCAAGTTTTGATGCAATCATGGGAACAACCAACATGGTGATTGCAGGAAAAACCGTAACAGTATGCGGATACGGCTGGTGCGGCCGTGGATTAGCACTCAGGGCAGACGGTTTAGGTGCTGACGTAATTGTAACTGAAGTTGATCCAATCCGTGCACTTGAAGCCCGTATGGACGGATACAGGGTAATGCCAATCCGTGAAGCGGTAAAGGTATCCGATTTGATTATTACAGTAACAGGTAACGCTGATATCATCGCAGGCGACGACTTCAAATACATGAAGGACGGATGCATGCTTGCAAACTCAGGACACTTCAATGTTGAAATCAATCGTCCGGACCTTGAAGCCATTTCAACCGACGTTAAGGAAGTGCGCGAAAGCATTGAAGAGTTCACTACAAAAGACGGACGCAAGATTTACCTTTTGGCTGACGGCCGTTTAGTAAACTTGTCAGCGGCACGCGGACAGGGACACCCTGCTGAAATCATGGACATGAGTTTTGCAGTACAGGCATTGTCTGCAAAGCACATCCTAGAAAACGATTTGCCGGTAGGCGTTACAAAAGCGCCTGATGAAATCGACTACAACGTAGCTACAATGAAATTGAAGGCTATGGGAATAGAAATCGATTCATTGACAGACAAGCAAAAAGCATACATGTCAAACTGGCAGGAAGGAACATAGATTTCCTTCAATTTTTATTTTTTTTATGTCTTATTTCAGATACATTGACAATGGTGAAGGACCAACCAAATTGTTCATTGGTGGAGTTCATGGAAATGAGGGCCTGACTTCATTAAGGTTCATTAAAAGAATCAGCGAAGAGGACTTATCTCCGGGACAA
This sequence comes from Methanobrevibacter sp., assembly GCF_045112895.1. Lineage (GTDB taxonomy): Archaea > Methanobacteriota > Methanobacteria > Methanobacteriales > Methanobacteriaceae > Methanocatella. Next base: position 1,635 of record NZ_JBGUIH010000024.1, read on the forward strand.
TTCTATTTTTATAATTTTGACAGAACCGAGTATATCTCCACAATCAAAAAGGAATATTACGATTCCGAGATTGGCCAAAAGATTCTGGATTTGATTGAATATTTCCAGCCTGATTTCTACACGGAGCTTCACTGCTACAATCTTGAAAATTATGAGAAGCTAACTTCCATGGAGAGATACAGGAAAACAGGCATTCCGCCGCTTATCAAATTGGGGAATCATGTTTTGGTCTCTTCAGTATCTCCTCTAATCAGAATGACCTATTTTTCTACTGAAACAGTATGCAAAACATTGGAATTTCCCTGTTTTGAAAAATTAACTCCAGGCATAATTGAAAAATATGGTTTTGATAAGCAACTGGCCATAGAAACTTATGAAAAGCTTCTTAAGCTAATTTTGAAATCCCCTTCTAGAAACTATTTCGAAATTGAAATGATGAAAAGCTATTCCGAGCAGGTTGAATTGGCTATGAGATATGCAAAAAAAGTATTCGGAGAGGATTTCCCTCCGTATTAAAACCATGCATCAAGGCTGCCTTGGCTGGAACTTAAGTTCTTAAGCTTGTCTGATGCTTTTATTACGCGGTCTTCTGAAAAGCCGTGTTCATAGCATAAGAATTCAATGATTTTGTCTTGCTTAGGCTTTTCCCATTTAATCTTATAATCAGTATTAACATTATGGTTTAGGAATATTTCGCGGACTTCATCAAGGTCATGTGTCGATTCCTTTTGAAGCTCGGCTATCTTTTCTTTCAGCTGTCCTTTGTGAGCTAGCTTGAGTGCAGTTTTAGCGCCCACTCCCTTCATGCCTTCGCAAAAGTCGGTTCCAATTAAGATTCCCATGTCAATCAATTCTTCTCTTGTGATGTCCAGTTCTCTTAGGACCCTGTCCAATTCATAGTATTCCAGGTTTCCAAGATTTGAACTGACTGCAAGGTTTCGCACGACTCTTTTTGCTCCGAACAAAAGGCAATCATAATCCTGTGATGCCACTGCATATGCATCTCCTTTCTGGACAAGATAAGCCGCCTGCGCTTCACCTTCGCCCTTCGCTTCAATATAGGGAATTCCCATTAATGTGAGCAACTTTTTGGAGGATTCAATTATTTCCGGAGATAGTTTGGATGACCTCATTGCAAATTTACGTGCCTTTTCTGTATCTCCCTCTTTAAGGGCTTCCTTATAAATCTTTTCAGCTTCGTTTCTGACTTCCCTTCTTTTTGCTTGGGTTTCGCTTTTGAGTTCCGGAGCCTGCCCGTCAAAGATGTAGATGGGCTTGATGTCCTTTTCAATCATTGAGGAGTTTCTGTATAATATGCCGCTTAAATGGGATGTGACATTTCCATTTTCATCGGTCAATGGCCTTCCATCCCTTTGCCTTATTGTTGATAGGAACTGATAGAGCGTATTGAAAGCGTCAATTGACACGCTTCTTCCTTCCAAATCCTTAAAGTCAATCTGTTTCGGTTCAATTATATCCTTTAGCTTAACTCCCATTTCACACACCTATATTTCAGAAAAATAGCTTACAGGAAACATTTCCTTAATCCACATCAGTATTTCATCATTGTTGATGATCACATAATCACGAGCCAGGAAGTCCTCATCGGTTTTGAACAGTTCCTTTAATGTGTCGTTCGGCTTTTCAATAAAGATGTTCCCGACTTCCCTTCTGGATTCGATTTTGTAGTTCTTCAAGATTCTGCCGATTGGAATGTCCGCTCTAAGCAGGTCTGCACAAACCTCTTTGGAGCATCTTCCCAACGGAACATGTGATATTGCATAAATCAGCGGCTGTTCGTCCTTATGCATAATGACTTCTCTGAAGTTGATTTCTTCTCCCGCTTCAACATTCACCAGTTTTGCATGCTCTTCATCGGCATTTTCAAGGTGCTGGTCTAGTGTGTCCAGGGTAATCTTGCCGTAAAGGACATCTAAAATTGCAGTGATTGATCCGTCGGTTGTTAATAGAATTTTCTGCGTATTTGAAAAGGTTTGACCATAGTCTTTTTCAAGGTCATTTATTTTTTCAATAAGTCTTTTGTTTGCTTCGTTTTTGTCATTTGCCATTTGAATCACTTATAGATCTTTAGGATTTGTAATAACTCCTGTAATTGCTGAGGCTGCAACCACTTTTGAGTTTGATAAGTATACTGATGAGGCCGGATCCCCCATTCTGCCCTTGAAATTCCTGTTTGTAGTTGAAATGCAGGATTCCCCTTCAGAGAGAACTCCCATATGCCCTCCTAGACATGGGCCGCATCCAGGATTGCAGATGATTGCTCCAGCATCGATGAATGTATCGATATAGCCCAAATGCATAGCCTGCTTGTAGATTTCTCTTGAAGCCGGAAGTATTATAAGTCTGATGTCATCGCTGATTGTCTTGCCTTCCAGGATTTCAGCTGCATCTTTCAAATCGGAAAGCCTTCCGTTGGTACAGGAACCAATCAGGCATTGTTCAATTGATGTTCCTTCAATTTCAGATATGTTGCACACGTTGTCCACATCATTCGGGCAAGCGATTTGAGGCTCCATATCTGCAATGTCAAAGTGCATTTCCTTTGTGTAGACTGCGTCAGGGTCTGATTTTACAATGTTCAACTCGGATTCCCTTTTGCCGGTCCTTTGACAGATATATTCAATGACTTCTCTGTTGGGTTCCATGATTCCGTTTTTTGCACCCATTTCGATTGCCATATTGCACATGGTTGCCCTTCCTTCCACGCCCATGCCCTCTATGGTTTCGCCGCAGAATTCGGCAGTCTTATAGGTTGCACCTGCAATCCCCACTTCGCCGATAATGTTTAGGATAATGTCTTTAGGTGCAATATATGGATTCAATTCACCTGTAACTTCCATTCTAATTGCTTCAGGAACCATGAACCAGGTTTTCCCTGTTGCCCAAACCATTGCAAGGTCTGTTGCACCCATTCCTGTTGAAAATGCTCCAAAAGCACCATAGGTACATGTGTGTGAGTCGGCTCCGACAATTACTTTTCCAGGTTCGACCAATCCCATTTCAGGAACGACCTGATGGCAGATTCCTTCGCCATGAATGAAGTTTTTGGTAATGTTTTGGGTTTTGATGAAATCTCTGCAGACTTTTTGAAACTCGGCAGAGCCGATTGTATTTGCAGGGATGTTGTGATCAAAAATAATAGCTATTTTTTCCGGGTCCCACACCTTTTCAGCCACCTTTTCGAATGTTTTGATGGCCGGCGGTGAGGTTCCGTCGTGTGACATTGCAAGGTCAACGGGAATTTCTATGATTTCTCCGGGAGTTACTTCATGACCCGCCTTTGCAGATAAGATCTTTTCGGTAATGTTCATTTTAACCTATTCCTTTTTGCTGATTTTTTTGACGATGTCCTTGAATACTTGATCGTTGATGTATTTTCCTTCTTCTCTTGACTTTTTGACTTGCTTTACAATTTCAATAAGTTCTTCATCGCTCACGTCAAGTTCACATTCGTTCAATTTTGCCCTTACGGCTCTGCATCCTGAATGCTTACCTAAAACAAGCTGCCTTTTTTGACCGACCAATTCCGGAAGATACGGTTCGTAGCATAAAGGCTCTTCAATGACGGCATCAACGTGGATTCCGGACTCGTGTCTGAATACATTGTTTCCAACAATCGGTTTGTTGTAGGGAATCGGAAGTCCGCTTGCTTTTGATACCAAATCGGACAATTCCTTGATGTATTTTGTTTTGAAGCCGTAATCCTTGCCGTATAATATTTTCATTGCCATTATAAGTTCTTCAAGTGATGCGTTACCTGCCCTCTCACCGATACCGTTCACGGTTGTTGAAACGGCTTTAGCGCCTGCCAAAACACCTGTGATTGAGTTGATTACTGCCAGACCGAAATCATTGTGCAGATGTACGGCAAGGTCGATGTCGATGTCCTTTACAAGCTCCTTTACAAGATAGTCTATGCCTTGAGGTGTAATTGCACCGGTTGTGTCGGCAATATGAACCCTGTCGGCACCGCATTCCTGAGCTTTAGAGTAGATTCTTTTCAGAAACTCGATATCGGTTCTTGTAGCGTCTTCCGCTGAAAATGCAACGAATAATCCGTGGTCTTTTGCATAGTCCACAGCGGTTTCACATAGGTTGATTGCGTCCTGCCTTGTAATGTGCATCTTATGGTCCAGGTGGATGTCGGATGTTCCCACAAAGGTAATGATACCGTCCACGTCACAGTCAAGCGCCGCATCAATATCTCCTGGCTTTGTTCTGGTCAAACCGAGAATTGTAGCGTCAAGGCCTTCATTGGCAATTGCCTTTACGGTTTCCTTTTCTTTTTCGGAAACGATTGGAAAACCTGCTTCGATTTGATGAATCTTGAACTGGTCAAGCTTGCGGGCAATTTCTAGTTTCTCATCATAACTGAAACAGACGCCGGGGGTTTGTTCCCCATCCCTTAAAGTGGTGTCGTAAATTGTAATGTCCTCTGGAAATGTCAATTCGGATTCCTTATTATAATGGCTTATAAAATACTGCAATATAATCACTTCTTTATAAATTATATTTTAATTGATAATAATAATTATTAGTTAGTTATATATAAGCTTTCTAATAACTCCAGATATGAAGTTCTCTCAAAGCCGTCAGTGACGCCCAATTTTTCAAATAATTCAAAAATAGAGTTTTGGGCTTCGCTATAGTCTTCACCATCGCCCAAAGCGATTTCGATTTCCATATATGGGTCCAATCCTTCGACGTCATCCAGGGATATTTCGAAGTTTTCATAGGTGTAGTACTGCCTGTTCTTTCTTACGGCCCTTACCTTCTTGAATCCGATCGCTTCAAATATGCCGGAGCATTTCTGGGAGTTTTCTATTCCCATCTCAATTTCATGTCTTGTTTTTGACTTTTCATCAATTTTAGGGCCTTTATATGTTATGAAAATATTTGTGTCATCATCTTCTTTGGTTGTTCTGATTCTCAGTGCCTCATCTGTCTTTGCAAAGTCCACTATCGGGCTGTTGAAATATATGTCTTCCTGAAATTCTTTTTTTGTTTTTCTCGCACCTATTTTAGCTAGTTTCTCTTCCATTTCTTTAAAGCTATTAATTCTTGCTTTTACTTCAACTTCAATCATGACAATCAACCAATTAAAAATTTGTATTACTTGGTTAAAAAAATTAATTATTCTTAATTGAATTTTGACTAATCCATATGCTTTCTGAGTGCAGTTTCATTTATAAATGATTCTAACAAAATTTCTTATAAAATTTTTTTCTTAAAATTAATGTCAATTACTATTTTTTTTAAAAAAATACTTAAAATCCGTAACATTTATAAATAAGTAATCTCTAATAAGGATTTGCAATTTGTTTATAAATACTTTGTTTTTATCAAAATTTAAAAAATTTGATTTTTTTATAAATTTTATTTATATACTTTAAATAAACATACCTTTATATACTATTTAAATTAAATATTTTAATAGTAAAAATTTAACGCATTTTTTTGTTTTTTTTAAATTTTACTATTCTACTTTTAATAAAAATTGGAGGTTTTAAATTGACCGATGTTGATATAAAAATTGAAAACATTGTTGCTTCTGCAAGCATTGGTAAAGACATTGTTCTTACTGAAGTGTCTCAAGCTTTGGAAGGGGTTAATTTTAATCGTGAACAGTTTCCGGGATTAGTTTTTAAACTGAAAGATCCTAAAACAGCAGCATTAATCTTTAGCTCTGGTAAGCTTGTTTGTACTGGAGCAAAATCTATAGATGATTCCAAATTGGCAATCAAAAAGACAGTCGATTTGATGAGGACAATCGACACTGAAATTCCTCATGAATTCGAGATTAAAATTCAAAACATCGTGGCTTCTGCAAATTTAGAATCCACATTAAATTTAGAAGCTGTAGCTTTAGAACTTGAAGATACAGAATACGAACCTGAACAATTCCCAGGTTTGGTATACAGATTATCAGACCCTAAAGTGGTCTTGTTATTATTTGGTTCCGGTAAAGTTGTATGTACTGGAGCTAAAACCAAAAGCGACGCTAAATTAGGTGTCGAAAGAGCTTACGATAGATTAAGTGAGCTAGATTTAATATAATTGGTGGTATTATTGATTAAACTTGTAGTATTTGACTTAGATAACGTTATTATTGATGGT
>NZ_JBGUIH010000025.1:0-32109 GCF_045112895.1 Methanobrevibacter sp.
GTCAAATTCTACATCAACGGAAAATACGTCAAAAATGTAAAAACAACCAAAAACGGTTATGCAACCCTGAAAATCACAAAAGCACCTGGAAGCTACAAAATTACTGCAAAATACGGCAAAGTCAAAATTACAAGAAAACTGACAGTAAAACACGTTGCAACCTTAAAGACAGTCACAGTCAAAAAATCCGCCAAAAAGCTGGTTTTAACAGCAACATTAAAGCAGGGCAAAAAGGCACTCAAAAACAAGAAAGTGACCTTCAAGTTCAACGGCAAAACCTACAAGGCAAAAACAAACAAGAAAGGTGTTGCAAAGGTCACCATCAAAAAGGCAGTCTTGAAAAAGCTTAAAGTAGGCAAAAAGGTCACCTATCAGGCAACCTATCTTAAAGATACTGTCAAAAAGACAGCTAAAGTCAAAAAATAGGGAATTTATTCCCTTATTTTTCTTTTTTTATTAACCAATTGTAATCTATATATTATATTATATACTAAACTTTAAACATGAAATTAAACAGGTTCTTAATTTTATCAGTCATATTGGTTATCTTGACTGTCGGTGCAGTCAGCGCTGAAGACAATGCTACACTGGACGACAGCCAGATAGCTGAAGACATTGGCGTTTCATTTCCAGAAAAGGTTTATGAAGAGGATCCGGTTGATATTGAAGTGAATCTACCGGAAAACGCCCAAGGGAATCTGAAGGCGACAGTCGATGAGGTCGAAATCTACAATGAAAAAATTGTAAACAAATCAGTCAGGATACCGGTCACCATTCCGGAGTCCAAATTGCCTTATATTGTGGTAAACAGGATGACAGACCACACTTCACACAAAATAGGTGTTTTCTACAACGACATTGCACTTGACATCCCTCATGACCTGAAGCTCATGAAGTACAGGCCCGAACATGATTACGGGTCAGGCATCCCTCAGGAGATTCTAAAGGATGACAATTCAACATACCAGACTCCATCTCTGATTTTCCCGGAAACCGCAAATGGGACTGTAGAGATATGCATTGACGGAGTTTCTGTAGAAAAGCTCAATACAACCATTTTCACACATCCAAACATCTCAAACTTCAACTCACTGGAATTGGGCAATCACACGGCAAGAGTGATTTATTCAGGTGATGACTATTATCTTTCATCAGACAGGACATTCAATTTCACGGTCGTCGACATGATAATCAATATCCCGAAAAACATAGTTCTGGAGCATGACGACTGCCTGACTGCAAAAACCTTGAAGAATAGGAATGGAACCCTAAAGGTTTTCATTGATTCAAAGCTAGCATTGACAGGAAAGCTAGACAAGAACGGCGAATTTTTGGAATCCTTATTCAAATACGTAAAATGCGGCCAGCAATGGATTGAAGTCCAATACACCGCAGGCAACTTTACAAAATCCAAAAGGGTTTTGGCAAACGTCAGCTACTATGTGGAAGCCTGGGGAAACGGATTCATATACGGCGATGAGGATGACGTAGTCATAGTCGTTCCGACAGACTTCAACAAGGATTTGATTGACATCAGAATCGACGGCGTTAAAGTCAAGAAGTTCACAATCGACAATTCAGGTTGGATCGAGCTTGACGTCTCCAAACTGAGCGCCGGAAACCACACAATTTCATTCGACTTCAAGGGCGATGAGAAGTACTACAGCTATTCCCTGACCCACAGCTTCACAATATGCTATGGAATCAAAGTCCCCGACTGGTTTGCCGATGAATACACAAAGGTTTCCTTGACTTTGCCAAGCAATGCAAAAGGCACTTTAAAGGTTTATGTAGATGGAAAGCTTTTCAAAAGCCAAAAGCTCAACAAGGGCAAAGCCTCAATTTCTCTTGCTGGTCTAAAGGCAGGGTACCACAACATCACAGCAAAATACACAGGAAGCGACTTCAAGGTCGATAAGGAAGAATCAGAAATCTACGTTCCCCTCAAACCTACAATCAAGGCCAAGAACGCGAAGGCATACTACACCGATGCCGCAAAGTACAGCGTCAAGATCATGAAAGGACCTAAAGCGGCCGGAGGAATGTATGTATCCCTCAAGATATGCAAAAGGACATACGGCAAGTATGCAAACAAAAACGGCGTTGCAACATTCAACCTGCCTAAATTGAAGCCTGGAAAATACACTCTGACACTAATCTGTGATGGAGTAAAAGTGACCAAAAAACTCACAGTAAAGCAGATTTTAAGCCTGAATACAGCAAAAATCAAAAGGTCCGCCAAAAAGGTCGTGCTCAGTGTAACCCTCAAGAAAGGCAAAAAGCCGGTCAAGGGCAAATATGTCATCTTCAAATTTAAAGGAAAATCATATAAGGCAAAGACCAACAGTAAGGGAATTGCAAAAGTAACCGTTAAAAAATCAGTACTCAAAAAGCTTAAAGTCGGCAGAATGTACACTTATAGCGTCAGTTATTTAAAAACTTCAATCATAAAGACCACTAGGCTCAAAAGGTAAATATTTTTTACAGACGTGTGTTTTTATACACTATTTCCTATTTTTTCAAAATTGATAATCAAAATTTATATAAGCTTTCTTGTCAAAAATAATACTATATTCATTTGAATATCGATTTAACACAGAAGGTTGTACTATGAATTATAAAAAGATTCTGGTAACATTAATGTTGCTGGTTATTTTAACGATTAGTGCTGTTAACGCATCAGATGATGCCGATAATTTAACGGTTAGCGAGGATGCAGGAAATCAGGTTCTTTTGCAAGATTCTATTCATGTTGACGCATTAAGCGATGGGACTGAAAACAATGATTCATCTAATTTTGAAGAGGACAATAACGCAACAGGAAACGGTACCAACGGTACAGGAACACCTGATGCCAATGATACGGGAAACGGCACCGAAGCCATAGTTCCAATTGATCCTGCATTGGAGATTAATGTTGATGATATTGAATTTGGCTGTAATGCAACTGTTGTTATCTCAACTAACGAAACATTCTCAGGAGAAGTTTTAGTTCAGATTGCGGATGATAACTACACAGTAAGTGTAACAAACGGCAGTGGAACAACTGCAGTTTCCGATTTGGCAAGTGGAAACTACACCGCTAAGGCAATCATACAAGCTAGCGAATCATTCCTTGCCAGTGAAAATTATACAACATTTGTTGTCAAAAAGATCAACTCCACAGTAGCGCTGCCGAATATAGTCTTTGACTATAAGGGTTCAGGCAATGCAACTGCGGTCTTAACTGGAGCGTCAGGCATCAATGCCTACATTGAAGGATATCCTGATGCAGTAAGTGTTGACGGCAATGTGATTACCGTTTCAGGTTTGGATATAGGTAATTACACCTTATATGTCACCACCATCCCTGAAAGTGAAAATTACGAAGCCGTAACGGTAACATCAAATGTGACTGTCAATAAGTTGGCCCCAACAATTTCAATCACTAATGAAGCAAGGATTGTAGTCGGATCAAAGCTGTTGGTCAGCGTTGAAGTCGGAGATGCTACGGGTATCGTTTCAATCAATGGAAATAACATTACCTTAGTTGACGGTAAAGCCAATGATACAATCTCTGGACTGATAATTGGGGAACATGAGATATCTGTCATCTATTATGGTGATGATATATATCTGAATGGCTCTGAAACCTCAAATGTGGTTGTCTATGCAAAAGCAGATTCAGGATTAACCGTAAGTGTGGCTGACATTAAGGCGGGTGAAAATGCAATTGTCAAAATCACCATCAACGAAAATGTCACCGGCGACGTATCGGTCAACGGTGAAAAGGTTGAAGTGGTAGGCGGCAAGGCAAGCAAAACCATTTCTGGATTGGCTGCGGGAACTTATTCTGTAGAAGTGGAATTTGCAGGTGATAAATACTTCAAATCCGCTCAAAAAACAGTGAAATTTAATGTAGTGGCTCCTTATCCAAAAATAGTTTTTAATAAAGCCGCCAGCGTATTGTATACTGGCAAATATTCAGTGAAGGTTTATAAAACAAAGAGCAAGGTTGCAGCTAAGACAACTGTCAAATTTTACATTGATAATAAGCTTGTTAAAACAGTCAAGACAAACAAGAATGGTGTAGCCAGCTTTAACATACCTGCCAAATATGCGCCTAACAAAAAGTATACAATAAAAGCTACCGCTTTAGGCAAATCTGCATCCAAAAAGGTAACCGTAAAGCAGATTATAACTACAAAAGCGGGAAAGGTCAAAAAATCAGCCAAAAAGGTGGTCATCACCGCAACCCTCAAGAAGGTTGACGGCAAATACCTCAAAGGCAAAAAGCTAACGCTTAGATTAAACGGCAAAAACTACTATGCAAAAACCAGCAAAAAGGGCGTTGCCAAGTTTACCATTAAAAAGTCAGCGCTTAAAAAGCTTAAAGTGGGTGCAAAATACATTTACAAAGTCACCTATTCAAAGGCTTTTGTTAAGAAAACTGTAAAGATTTATAGATAGGGATTGATTTCTCTATTCTTCTTATTTTTTTTTCATTTAATGATATTGATTTGTTCATTGTTTTCAAAATGAGTTGCCCACTATTCAACTTTTTTTTTAAAATTATAAATACTCAATTTATTAGAAATATAAGTATAGCAATTAAATCTTTTAATTAAAGGGTTGTTGAATCATGAAATACAGAAAGATAATAATGGTCAGCCTGTTGTTGCTGGCTATTTTGACAATTGGTGCTGTCAGCGCTTCCGACAGTGGAGATGATCTGGCAGCTACGCAATCAGGGGAGGATGATTTTGCTGTTAGCGAAATTCCTGCCCAGAATGACGAAATTTTGAGTTTTGAAGATACGGATGTTGCTGTTGGTGATGATGAAGATCCTGATGATGAATTCAATCCTTTGGAATTCAATCATGATGAAATCATCACCGATGAAGAAAATGAAAATTATGATGAAAATGTTACTGTTGTCAGCCTTTATCCGCTCGCCGAACCGACACCTGGCAGCTTAAGAATGGCTATGGGTGAAGACGAATCTGTACTCATTAAGGACATTGATAATGAAACCGGATGGATTGAATTGGATAATGGAGAATTCAGATATGACGTTTGTCTTAGGGACATATCATTTGATAATCTTAACGACGGAGATACCTTCAGGTTTGAATTCTGGTATGGTGGTGAGGATCCTTGTACAAGAGATGTTCAAATCGAAAAAGGCGACAGCTACATAAGGCTCAGTGACTGGTACGGCGATGAGGAAGAGGACAGCTTTTTTGACGTAAACAGTGATTTAATAACATTCAGGGAGCTAGTAGAACTCAGATACAGTAGAGTTGGAGACAATGCAACAGGCATATTGGTCGTTAGGGATAAGAACAGCGGAGAGGTATACTTCCGCAAAAACGTATCCGAAATGGAATACAACTATCAGATGAAAGGATATAAGTTCGACCAATACGACGGTTATGTCATCTTTAAGGAAGACTTGAACAATACAGAAACAGGAACATACGACCTTGTTGTCTCATATGAGGATGGGGATTTGAATGAAAGTGTGGAGACAACAGTCCATCTTGACTACATATCCCAAATTCATAGGGATGAAAATGATGAATTTGACTTTAATATGCATAATGAAACTCTTATGTGCATTCATGTCTTTGAAGTATACGACAATGGTTCCTTAGTAATTTCCTGGGCTCCTGAACAGGACGAAGACGATGACGAAAAGTGGGTCATGCCATCATATATGGTAATCAACATCACCGAAAACATGCTGGGCAATGAAATCGAGATTCCAATGGGCGATTTTGGTTTTAATAACAATACTGTAGGCAGTTATGAGTTTGATGCACGCTACGCTTCTTTTGATGATTTTAACTTCAGGTATGTCGAAGACATTGATGATGTGCCTGAAGAATGCCAGGAATATATCATTGGTGAAATGAATGGGCAGATACTTTATCTTGAACCTAAGAATGAAAATGACCATTATAATTTTTACTGGAAAAACAGATATTTGAATGAGCATTTGACTATTGTAGACAATACTAAATTCAGAATGAAAATAGAATCATCATCCCTTCTTGATAAAAATGGCAGACTGTTAGTTTATTGTCCTATTGACTCAGATGCAAATGACACATGTATTAACCTGTGGTGGAATGAATGGGATTTAAATTATTGGTTTTATTTCAACATCGGGGATAGCAGGGGAAAATATTTTGAAATCAGTCTTGATAATTTAACAGAAATTGACACTGTCGGTGATTATAAATTCATACTTTATAAAGTCAAATATTTAGGTTCACACAATGATGAATGGTTGAATCTGCTTTCTACTTATGATTATACATTTGAAAATCCATTCGAATTCCCTGGAAGAGCTATCATTGGAACCAATGATTTTTACGCTTCTACAGTACTTTATTTGGTTGTTCCAAACGGAACTGAAGGAAGGGTTGTAATAACTGGTGATGAAGAGACTGTATTGTTTAATGACACTGTAGACAATCTAAATGTCCTAACAGAAAAACAGCAAATCGACTATCAGTTCTATGGTGAAGAGGGCGTCTTGAATAGATACTACATCCTTGATTCCCAATTGGATTGGAACGTCACCGAAGGCACCTATAACTTATCCGCATACTTCGATGAAGAGAATGGCAGAATATACTTTGACAAATCAAGTGAAGTCAGATTTGTCGAAAGGAAAATCATTGAATCCGACGGTGCAAGCATAGAACTCTTTGACTATGATGACCACTGTATCGGCGATGAGGAAGACATCATTGCAGTAGTGACTGCCGAATACTTCAGCCAAGCAGGCACCATCTGCGACCCTTCACAGGATGAGGTCATCATTGAGGTTACTTTCACAGATGAGGAAGGAAATGACAGGGTATTCTATTATTCTCTGGAGGAGGATGAAGATGTTTACGCAGCCAGCATTTACGTGCCTGACGATGGTGTGGAACCTGGCCCTTATGAAGTTACCGTAAGATATTATTACAATGGAGAAGGCGGCAATTCAATCAGCTTAAGCGCAAACATGACTTTCTATCGCGACGGTGATGATGGAGAAGATGGTCCTTTAGAAAGCATTGAGTTCTATATAGGCGAAGGTGATGATGAAGACGTAATCTCCTTTGAAAGAGGAGATAATGTAGAAGTGGCTTACTTGATGATTCCTGAAAATGACGGTACTGATGTAATCGTTACATTTACTAGAAACTATGAACCTTTCGCTACCGTAGCAACCTCTGATATTGAACCTGCCTATGATGAATCCAGACAAGCCTATAAATATCCGATTTATCTGGACTTGACTCAGCTTGAAGACAAGGACATTTTTGAAATCAATGTCGATTGCTTCGATGAGGACAACAGTCTTTGGACATATGCCGTTGAAGTTACAGACGCCAATGTATTGCTCCACGGCTATTATGAAAATGTGGATTATTATGTGTTCTACGGCAATATCACTACAGGAGACCTTAATGATCCTGAAATGATGGGTCCGCGCCCTAATGGAATGTTCATTGAATTTTCCGTGCCGGACAGATATGATGTCAGCCAAGGAAGCATTGTTGTCAGTGATGATGAAAGCACATTATATAACAAATCATTCGATGAATTTGAAAATCCTGCATACAACTATGAAGTTTTAGGTCAGGAATACATAATCACTTTAGATGAATTTGATTTAATGACCCTTCCGGAAAACAGCATTGTAACAGTCAATTTGAACTATGGCAGCGATTCATTAACATTCAAACGCGTAAGAATCGGAGATTACGTATATAAAATCAACACTCCTGACGATATAGCCCGTTTATACTATGTTGATATTACCGACAATAACCTCTCCAGTGAAGGTGACACTGCCGTAAGCATCGTTGCAACCGATGAGGCAAACAGGCAAAGCATCTACATTGATGTCGGTGCAGGTCAGTTCAATGTCTATGTGGATGATGTAAAGGTCGAAGGATTGGGAGGAAATCTCCTATACAACTGGATACATTACTCCGGGGTATTGACTACAGATGATGACGAATATCTGGATTCACTTGGCATCGATGCGGAAGAATTCCATCAATTGGATGAGGACGAAAAGGTTTCAATCCTAGGAGCCATGTTTGAAGATGAGTTCGGAAGCGAACTAGAGCTCTTCCGCATGACTTCCTTCAATATGGGATGTCCTGAATTGTACTTGTCTGCGACTGATTTGAACATCGATGCATCAGGCACATATAACATCAAAGTCACACATGTTCCTGGAGAACCTGAAGAGGGGGAAATTGATGACTACATAGTCGATGAGGAAATTCTTGTGATTGAAAAGAATGTCACTGTCAAAATTACGAAAACTGCGGTCCTGACAGTTGAAGACGACGTTATGACCTACGGAGATAACCCTGAACTGCTCATAACATTGGCTGATGAAGACAGCAATCCTATTGCCAACGCACTTGTCTATGTAAACAACACTCTTGGAGTTTACAAGTACAAAACCGATAGCGATGGTGTCGCCACAGTTCCGGTTAAGCTAAAACCTGGAGAATATGAGTTCACCATCAGCTATGAGGGCAACAATATTTATGATCCAGTCTCTGTTGACAAAACCGTGGTTGTAAACAAGATAGGCACTGTCATTTCTCTTGGCAATGTTACAGTAGCCTATAGGGAAAATGGCAATTATACTGTTGGCTTTGCAGACATTTACGGCAATGCTATTTCAGGCGTTACACTTAAAGTCAACAACAGCGTTAAAGTTTTAAAATATCGCACTGATGAGAACGGTGTTGCCAATGTCCCGGTCACTTTAAAACCAGGCGAATACGCATTCACAGTATCTTATGACGGAAACGCAATCTATGAGGCATCTGAAGCTTCAGGTACTGTTTTCGTCAACAAAGCAACATTGTTCATGGATGACAGTGATGTGACTGTCAGCTATAAGGACGGATTCAATTTCACTGTAGCATTGACTGATGTTAACGGAAATCCTGTATCAGGAATAACAGTCAAAATCAACAATACAGTTAAAGTATTAAGATACCGCAGCAATGCTGATGGTATTGCAAGCGCTCCAATCACTTTAAAACCGGGCACATATCCATACACAATCAGTTTTGAAGGAAACGACCTATATGAGGCAGCCAGCATTACAAAAACATTGATTGTTGAAAAAGCCATTGTTAATCTTGAAGCGGCAAACACCGAAGTAACCTATCAGAACGGCAATGTGACAGCCAGATTAACCGATGCCGATGGCAACGCAATCGTTGGAGCTACAGTCAAGTTCACAACCGGAACAAGCACCTACAGATACCATACTGACAGCAACGGTGTAGCATCTGCCCCTGTCAAATTGAAACCGGGCGAATACAACTACACAATCAGCTTCGATGAGACTTCAGTGTACGGTTCAGCAAACACAACCGCATCCGTCAAAGTAAATAAAGTGGACACCATCTTGACCGCTGATGACATTGACATGACTTTCCAGGACGGCACCAACTACACAGCAAGATTAACAGACATCAACGGCAATGCTATTGCGGGTGTAATTGTTAAGGTAAACAATACTGTAGCAACCTATAAATACAAAACCGACGCTGAAGGCTACATTCATGCACCTATTAAACTAAGATTAGGTGAATATGCATTTAATGCTTTCATCGAAGGCAGCGATATCTATAACCCATGCAATGTCACAAGCACAGTTGTAATAACAAGATAAACCTTAAAAATGGGAGTCATCTTCCATTTTTTCTTATTTTTTTCAGTCCATATCCGCAATTTTTATTAATTTTTAAGACAAAATTATTATTATGGCAGAAAAGTATCTTCGCGAAAACAAAAGCTCTTTTAATATTGTCAAGAAATCCAAAATCTATGCCAAGATAACAGATTTGGATGATGCCATTTTTATTAGGGATTTATTAATCCATTATGATTGGGACCTAAACAAAATACCTCAGACAATCAAAAAGGATGATGATTACCTTGTTTTGGCTGTAATTGACGAAAAGCTGCATCTGCTTGCCAAATATAAGGTCCAGCCAAACACCCTGACAATCCTAAACCTCATCAAGAACTTCAAGAGAAACCCTAACAATTCAAAATACGGGTTAAACATCACAAAGGTCTTTGACACACTGGTAATCAAAAAGCAGATTGCCGGCGATGATTATGTTTTCGGATATTATGACAACTTCGAAGATGCTCGCTTCGTCAGGAATTTCCTCCTTGACAATGACTGGAATGTAAATGCGTTCAGGGAAATAGAGTTTGATGACGAGACACATTCCTATAGGGTCGTAAGCATTATCGACGACAATGTTTATGTTTTGGGCAATTTCAACTTTAAAAGCAGAATAAAGCTTGAAAAGGTTTATGAAGAATTTCTGGCAAAGATATCCAAGCACAAATATGGCCTTGCAAGATATCCTCACTTGGATCTGCTGAAGGACAGGATTCCGGAGCTTGAAGAGAAGTTTCAGGTCAAAACGAAGGATGACAATTGGTCATTTGAAAACATCGATGAAAACGAATCCATACTGAGCCAAGTGATCTTCAATCTGACTCCATTCCAGCAGTCAGTTTATGATTCAATCGGCAAAAACACAAGCGTCAGCGATATCGAAAGGTCACTTATAAGGTATAAGTCAAAAAATTTCACTCAAAAAATAGAAAAAAATATCAATGAACTGATTGACCTTAATCTGATTGAAAAGACAGATGATGAGTGTTTTTCCAAAACAAATTTTTAAATATTTCAAAAGACAATATTAAATTGTATTCAAGAAATTGAATACAAGTTCTTTTTTGGTTTGAACTAAAGGGGAGTCTTGTCATTTCTCCCCTATCCAATATGATTCTTATTTTCTATCGCTTAAAAGTTCACCGGCCACTCCAATGCTTTCCTTTGGATAGGCTTGAACAAGCACGGTTATGGCTTCAATCGGCAAGTCATATCCCTCAGCCACAACTTCAGATACTTTCTTAACCATTTCTCTTTTCTTTTCTATTGATATTCCGTCGTTTCCGGCAATTGTAATTACAGGCATTTTTTATCACCATTTAAAATATATTAAGTATTGAGTATAAATAAATTATTAAAAGGATTTGATATGATGCTCGGTGAAAAAGAACTCGTTAAGCTATTTCCAGATTTTGCTGATTTGGTGCAGCCTTCTGGCATTGATTTAGAATTGGATAAGATTTACATTCAAAAAACCTCAGGTTCACTTATTGACAATGAAAAGAACCTGCCTGAACTCGAAGAACTTGAAGGCGACATTTACACATTAAAACCCCATACGGCTTATCTGGCCAGCATTAAAAGGAAAGTTAAAATCCCCAAAGGATATACAATGCTTTACCTTCCAAGGTCTACCCTATTAAGGTCTTTTATCTCCGTTCAAACGGCAGTTGGAGATCCCGGCTTTTACGGAACCTTGATGTTCATGATTTACAATCATGGGGATTTTGAGTATAGAATCAAATCAGGCGACAGAATCGCTCAGGCGGTAGTGTTTTCAGTGGAAGGCTCAGGAGAATATGACGGTTCCTATCAGGAGGAAGAAGAGTGAACGTAGCCAGCAAATTTGTTGAAATCCTTGAAGAGGAAGGAATCGAAGATGTTTTCGGAATTCCGGGCGAACAGATAATGCCTCTTTATAAGGCATTGTCCACATCAAAAATCAATCACATCCTAACAAGACATGAGCAGGCGGCAGCACATGCAGCCGACGGCTATGCAAGGTCAAGCGGCAAGATAGGTGTCTGCATTGCAACCGCATCTCCAGGAGCCCTGAACTTTACAATGGCGCTGGCCACAGCATTCAAGGACAATGTTCCGATACTGGTCATAACTGGTGACAACGAGCTGAAATACAGAAATACCGATCATTTCCAGACAACTCCTCAATTCGATATCTTCAGCCACATTACAAGGGCATCATACAACCCATTGAATGGGACTGAAGCGATGTATACCCTAAGGGCTGCAATCTATGAGCTCAAGACAATCCCAAAAGGGCCGATTCACATCAACCTGTCAAAGGATGTTCTGCTTCAGGAGGATTTTGAGGACTTCAAATTATGCTACCTATGTGAGGACGACATGTCAAACATCACAAAGGCTCAGGAGCTGATTGACAATGCCGAAAGGCCGCTGTTCATCTTGGGGGCAGGTGCAATCACCCAAAAGGACAATATTGAAATGATTGCCCGCAAGCACAAAATCCCAATCACCACTACATTCCATGCAAAGGGAATAATTTCGGAAAGCGATGAGCTGAATCTGGGCCTTGTGGGAATACGCTCAACGCCAAGGGCAAAATATGCATTTGAAAACTCAGACTGCATAATTGCATTGGGCATAAAGGCATCTGAGAGAACCTTGCCGGTAATTCCGGACAATCTGATTCATGTAAACATTAACAAGGATGTCTTAATAGGGGACTTTCCGATTCACGGCAAAGTCGAAGACTTTTTGCTTGAAGTCAGATTTAAGGATTCAGATTGGTTGGGCGAAATTCTTGAGATTGACAATGCAATTGAAATCGAAGGCCTTGATGATGACCTGAAACCGCAGGCGGCCATCAAAAGGATTTTGGAGAAATACTCCAATAACATTGTCGTTTCGGATGCTGGATCCCATACGACCTGGACAACACTTCTTAAAAAATCACATAAGCCAAGACAGTTCCTGTTTCCTGGAGCAATGGCGCCTATGGGCTATGGTCTTCCGGCAGCAATAGGAGCGGGCATTGCAACAGGCGAAAAGGTAATTGTCATCAATGGGGATGGCGATATCCAGATGAACATCCAGGAATTCGCTACTTTAAGGGAAAATGATTTGGATGTCATAGTATTCATCCTAAACAATTCAGAATTTGGCATCATCAGGCAATGGGAAGAGGATTTCTATGACATGGATCCATATCAGGTAAGGCTGAACAATCCTGATTTTGCAAAATTGGCTTCAAGCTATGGAATTGATGCCATAAGGGTTGATAATCTGGATGATTTGGAGCTACTTTTAGAAAAAGATTTATATGGTCCTATCGTTGTTGAAATTGTAGTGGAAAGCGAAAATATTCCGCTTCCTAAATGATTTTTATAGGTGGTCCTGCTTTGAAAAATCAGTGGCTTAGGCAACTTTCAACATAACTTTTAATAATTTCATCAATATTGATAGTGTCATATAGGGGAGCTAGGTAATATTCGCCATTTTCTTCATATATTATTCCGACCGGTATAATCGTTGCTGATGAGATGCGGCTTTTCATCAAAAGCATTTCGCTTTTGAACACAAATGTCAGTCCACAGATTTCATGAAAGATATATTCTGTGATTTCATCAATATCAAAAAGCACTTCTGCGAGGCTTTTAATATGCTCATCCATTCATAGCACCCCTTATCAATGTACGAACCTCTTTTTTTGAAATCAGTTTTATGGCAGGTGGAATCAACTTCAAAATGTTGATGTCAAGTTCATTAATGCCTTTGGCATCAAATATGCTTCCATTAAATGAAGGCTCTGCACTCAACTTCGCATTTTTATGGGCTTCATTTACAATGATGAATAGGCTCCAAATGTATCCGATGTATTTTGCGGTATCCACATAGGAGTCAAGGCCAAAAATAAGATGATTGTTAAGCTTTTTGATCTTGATGCAATCAACAA
Source organism: Methanobrevibacter sp. (assembly GCF_045112895.1). GTDB lineage: Archaea > Methanobacteriota > Methanobacteria > Methanobacteriales > Methanobacteriaceae > Methanocatella. The sequence goes on from NZ_JBGUIH010000025.1 coordinate 13,653, forward strand.
ATGAGCTTAAAAATTCTTTAAAGTCTTCAAAACAAGGTTTTGCTAAATCCAATATCTCTTTAAGCTCTCTTGAATCCTCTTCTTCATCCTCTTCATATTCGGGAAGTTCTTCCTGTTCATCTTCTCCAGGATATTCAAGAGAGTAAACTTTGATTCTTTTTAAAATAAGTATTTTCAAACATCCTTCAAGTTTGCTGCCTTTTTTATCATAAATCAAGGCGATTTTAACTCCAATAAAAAGCAGGATAATAATAAAGGAGATGATTATAAGGATAATCATCAGTAGGATGTTCAACATGTTTTGTGCCTAGTCGTCTATGTCTATTTTAGTGGTGAATTCCGGTTCTATATATTCTGACTCGTCGTATTCCTCATCGGATTTTGATCCGGTATAACTTTTTATCAGGTCGCTTATGATTAGTCCTAAATCAGACAATGCCTTGTTTGTTTCATTTCCTTTGCTCAAGTCAAGTACGCGAACGCCTTCAGCATCGTTTCCTTTTTTAGGAATCAATACCATTGAAATCGGTTCCACACCGGCACCGGCACCGGCGGCATCGCTTCCATCTTTACCCATTATGTTTGATCCAGCTCCAAATCCTACTCCCATTCTCATTACAGGAATCAGGAGCTTGTCTTCGGTTTCTATTGGATTTCCAATTACATTTTCCACATTAATAAGTTTACGTAATTCTTCGACAGTTGTTCTAATATTTTCTGACATAGTTTTCACATCCGAATTGTAAACTAATATTTGTCTTTAATATTAAAAAAATTTTTCCGAATTATGGAGAGTAATATTTTTTTTAAAATATAGACATAAGTTTCAAGTGTAACTTTTTTCTTATAAGTTGTAAGTCATGTTTTTTAGACATCCATTTCAAGTGTAACTTATCACTTATAAGCAATTTTCATTGGAAATCGACATTGGGTATAACTTATAACAAAATCATGATGTAAAAAATTTATTACATAATTTCTTGATTATAACTTATAACGAAAGCTTCAATGTAAAAAATATATTCCCTGAAATGAAAAAATCAGAAAGTCATAACATATAATGAAATATAAAATCAAAAAAAATAGGAAAACAGAATCATAAGTATGATTCTGCGATTGATGCTACACCGGCACCAGCGTCGTCGATTACGCCTAAGCCTTTTAAAGTCATACCGATTGCAGCAAAGGTTTGAGTCAATTCCTTGTAGGAAATATTTCCCATATGTCCGATTCTGAAAATGTTTCCTTTCAAGTGGTCTTGTCCGCCTGCCAATTCAACGCCATATTTGTCGCGTGTAGTTCCTCTGAATTGGTCATCGGTAATTCCTTCTGGCATTTTGACAGCGGTTACGGTAGCTGATGATACCGCTTCGTCTGCAAAGAGTTCTAAACCTAATGCTTTAACAGCATCTACGCTGGCTTTAGCCGCTTTATGGTGGCGTGCAACCCTGTTTTCTAGTCCTTCTTCCATAACCATTTTCAAAGCTTCGTTCATTGCATAAGTCAATGAAACGGATGGGGTGTATGGAGTTTGAGGAGGCACTTTTGAACCACTTTTTCTTGCTGCTTTCAAGTCTAAATAGAATGTATTGGTTTCCACTTTTTCAACAGCGGCCCATGCATCGTCGCTTAAGGTAATGGCTGCCATTCCAGGTGGTGCGGCCAAACATTTTTGGGATCCGGTAAGACAAACGTCAATGCCGAACTTTTCGACATCCACATAATCTCCTCCAAGGGAAGATACGGTGTCCACGATGTACAATGCATCATAGTTTTTCATTACTTTACCGATTTCTTCAATAGGTGCAGCTACGCCGGTAGAAGTTTCGTTGTGGATTACACTGATTGCCTTGATGTCTTCGTCAGCTTCAAGAGCTTCTTTGATGGCTTCAGGTGTAACGGCAGTTCCCCATTCGACAGCTAATTCCTGAGCATCGATTCCATGGGTTTGAGCTATTTTCATGAAACGTTCTCCGAATTTTCCACCTACGACATTCAACATTTTTTCTCCAGGTGCTACGGTGTTTGCAATACCCGCTTCCATAGCAGCAGTTCCAGATCCGGTTAATAAATAAGAATCATTTGGGGTTTGGAAAACTTTACTCATTAATTCAGTAGTTTCAGTTAATATTTCTCCATATTTTGCGCCTCTGTGGTTAACAACAGCTTTTGACATTGCATTAAGCACTCTTGGATGTACTGTTGTCGGTCCAGGAAGCATTAATAAGATATCGTTCATTACATTCCTCCAATATAAAACATTAGCTTTACTTCAAGCTACTTTTTATCTTTAATCTTAATAGTTATTAAATATTTTCCATTTGTTATTTTATTCAGTTATGAGGAAAATCCATTGTACATTTCAGGACAATGTTTAGATTGGAAGTAAGTTTTTTAAACAGTGATTAGTATATATGATAGTATATGCAATTTAATGGAGAAGAGCTCACATTTAAGAGAATTTTTACATTCGTTTTTGGACTGTTCGTAATGTCATTCGGCGTTGCATTTTCAATCACATCTACACTTGGAACAACTCCAATCAGTTCCATGGCCTATGCATTGGCATTGATTACCAATTTAAGTGTCGGAACGACTACCTTTCTATTCAATGCAGGATTGATAGTGGTCCAATTCCTGATTTTGCAATCCCAATTCAAAAAGAAAAGATTGCTTCAGCTGATTAACTGTGTTGTATTCGGCTATTTTACGGATGTGGCCCTTTATTTTGTCTCATCCATTCCCTTTGATGCGTCAGTCTTGATGTGTTTCGCATATCTTGTTTTAAGCATTTTCCTAATCGCATTGGGGATATTCATTTATCTGCCTTCAAACATCGCCCCCCTTCCTGGCGAAGGCTGCGTTGAGGCGATATCCATTGTAACCGGATGGAGATTTTCTTCAGTCAAAATCGGATTTGATGCTACGGTAGTTGCGTTGGCTTTGATAATGTGCTGGCTATGGTATACAAACGTGTTTGGTGCGGTATATATCGGTACGGTAATCTCTGCTTTCTTTGTCGGATTTACATTAAGGCAGATTTCAAATCTGTATAGGCATATCACGGGCAGGCAAATCAATGTTGTCCATAAATAGATTTCCGTCAACAATAAATTATTTAATTTATTAAAAGCTAAAATTAATATAGTGAGGTTTAGATATGGAATTCGGACTTTGGGAAAAATATTATAAGGAAATTCTTGATGATTTCGGTTTTTCAAGAAGCGGTGATGAGGAATCAGCAAAGCTATTGGACGAGATATTGTCTGTTGAAGGCTGCCTTACCCTGGAGGAATTGAGGGAGCTTGTAAGCTTTTCAGACAAATTCATAGTATTCGGTGCCGGACCGTCCATAAAGGAACATATCCAATTGCTGAAAGATGAATATGACCTTAAGGATTATGTTCTGCTTCCTGCAGACGGTGCAACAACTGCACTGATTGAAGAGAGGATAATTCCGGATGTCATTGCAACCGACCTGGATGGGAATCTTGACGATATAGTTTTAGCTAACCTGAAAGGCGCCAATGTTGTCATTCATGCCCATGCAGACAACATCAACAAAATTGCAACATTAATTCCATTTTTCACCAATATACTGGGCACTACACAATCACAGCCTATTGGAAACCTCTACAACTTCGGCGGATTTACCGATGGTGATAGGGCAGTATTTTTGGCGGTGGCCCTCGGAGCATCTGAAATCACATTGGCCGGAATGGACTTCGGCAATATTGTAACTCAATATTCAAGGCCTAACTTAACCACTAAAACCGCTCAGGCCGATGATTTCAAAAAGAAGAAATTGAGATATGCAGAAATGCTGATCGATTGGATTAAGGAAAACGAGCCGGTTGAAATAATCAATTTGATTAATAATAAATAATAGTTTATATATAATATGATAACATGGGAATCGAAGATATTTTAATGTATGATGAAAGTCTTTTTCAAGATATAAACGCTTTTGATCCGGATTATATGCCTCCGAATTATAATTTCAGAGACACACAAATGGAAGCGATGGCAATGTCAATAAGGCCTGCAATGAGAGGAGGCCAGCCATCAAATGCAATTGTTTTGGGATCTCCCGCAACAGGAAAGACAACTGCTATCAGAAAAGTCTTTGAACTTGTTGAAAAAAACACTGAAAAGGTAGTCTGTGTTTATATTAACTGTCAAATTCACACAACCCGTTTCGGAATATTCTCACAGGTCTACAAAAAGATATTCGGACATATCCCGCCCGAAACAGGCATTCCGTTTTCAAGAATCTACGACCAAATCATGCAGGATCTTCAAAGAAAAAGCAAATCCCTGATTATCGCATTTGATGATGTCAATTATTTGTTCCAGTCAAAAACTGCTAACAAAGTATTTTATGATGTCTTAAGGGCATATGAGGAATACCCTGGTGTAAAAACATCCATTTTTGCAATCCTTTCCGATTTGGAATTCAAATATGCCTTTGACAAGAATGTAAATACCGTATTCATTCCTCAGGAAATCAATTTTCCGCTCTACACATACTCCGAAATCGAAAACATCCTAAGAGACAGGGTAAAGGCAGGATTCTTCCCAAATGTTTTGCCTGATGATATTTTGGAGCAAGTTGCAATGTACACTGAAGAAAACGGTGATTTGAGAATTGGAATAAACCTTCTAAAGTCCTGCGGAAATATTGCAGAAGCTTCAGCAAGCCGTGAAATTACTCAAGAGCACTTTGACAAGGCCATAGATTCCCTGGTTTCAATCAATGTCAGAGAAACCTTGAATTCTCTGAATGATGCGGAAACCGAGTTGCTGAAAATAATTGTTGATTGGGATGGCGTCTGCAAAGCCGGCGAATTGGGTGAAATGTATATAGAAAAGACAGGTTCCAGCTATGCTTCCTTTAACAGAACCTTGGATAAATTGGAATTTGTAAGGCTAGTTGATACCAAATTTACAGGAAAAGGGGTTAGGGGAAATTCCAGAGAAATCATATTGCGTTTTAACCCCGAAGATTATGGAATCTAGTTTTCCTGTATGGAGTTGAATTTCTTCATTAGATTGATTGCATGGCAAGCCTGCAATCTAATGTGGCAGCAGCTAAGGGTTTGGTATTTTAAAATCAGTCAAATCCACTAGATAATGTAGGGATTTTGAGCTGCTACGACAGAAATTACTGATAAAAGTAATACTGCTATAACTGCAAGCATTACCATGCAAGATTGAACATCAATGCCGCTGTACATAATTTCGTCTTTTATGCTGCTTCTTTTTCTTAAATCTGCTTGAATTGTGGTGTCATTATTTCCGAACATGTTAATCACTATTTTTAAATTGTTGAAAGACCATATATAAAAAAAGAGCAAGAGAGCATTTGAAAAGTAATATTTTTGAGGAAAATCCATGAAAAAATTTGAGTATTTTGAAGTTACTGCCGATATTGGCTTTAGGGCATATGGCAAAAACCTGAATGAAGCATTTGAAAATGCAGGACTGGCCATTTTTAATATAATTTCAGATACTGAGGATATAGATTCTAAAAATGAAATATCATTTGAAATAACCTCAGAAGACAACGTATCTCTTTTATATGACTATCTCGAAGAGCTTCTGTTCTACCATGAAGTCGAATTCATGCTGTTTGGCGAATTTCATGTTGAAATCGATGAAAATCTCCATTTGAAGGCAACAATCAAAGGTGAAACCATCGATTGGGACAAGCATGAGAGGAAAACCGAAATAAAGGCCATAACATTTCATGAAATGCATGTAAAAAAATCAGATCATGTCGAACTTCAGGCGATAGTTGACTTATAATATATATAATATAGGAAACATATTTATAAGCATGAAAAGAACTAGAACCGTATCAAGAAACTTCGAAATGGTATTGGGCATAATCGGTTCGATTATCGGAATATTGTCAGGTTCCTTTCTGATATTTCTTGAAAGCTTTGGACATGTGCACACTCCTTTTTTAGGATTGGTGGCTATTATTGCATCCCTTTTAGGTATTGCATCAAGCTACTACGTCAAAAAGAACACCGAATTGGCAGGAGTGGGATTCATAATAGCAACCATGTTCGTCATTGTCGGATCCGATTACATCAATGTGATAAGCGCAATATTTTTGCTTATTGCGGGCATATCCGCACTGTTTAGAAAATAATTCTTTTTTTATATTATTGATTTTCCATCATAATCCTGTTTTGGGATACAACAAAAGCTTTTTTAATTATTAATTCCATATTATATCTTAGATTGAAATTTCAAGCAAAATTACTTCTATTTGATGTAAATTTTCTCACGTGAGAGCAATATTTCTTTGTAAAGGCAATTTTATTTAGTAAAATAAATGGTGAAATAATGTTCGATTGGAAAAAATTTATAATATTGGGGTATTTGTTGTTGAGTGAAGATAGTGAAGAATATGTCCGTTCAGGTATCAGTAGGCAATATTATGGGTTATTTGGCGTGCTTAGGAGATATCTAATTAATGTAAATCATAAATATGATTTGCAAAGCAGGGAAGGAAATGTTCACCGTAAAGTATCTGCAGAACTTAGGAGCTCTGATGATTGTACACAAAAGGAAATCTATAATATTTTTAATAGATTAAGGGTAGTTCGCAATCAAGCAGATTATGATGGGGATTTTGATGTTTCACATTTCAAGAAATTTTTGCAGGATAATAAAAAAGATTTAGAAATAGCTTTCGGTGCTATTGATTATTTTAAAAATCATCCAGAATATTAGGGGCATTTTAATGAAAAATACGGGGTTTAAAGAAGAAATTGAATTTGTAAATCGTCTGGATAAAGATGATATTTTATTTGAAAATGAATTCAGTAAAATCAAAGATATTTTTCCATTCCAGAATTATGATGAAATTCATAATTTTTTTTGTAAACATAGGGGTTTGATTGTTATTTTAAATCAAATTAAACCCCTTCTAGAAAAACATGTTCCTTATGCATCGTTTCATTTAGAATTAGATGTTGATCCATTATTTACTCCCCAACTGCTTTTGGTTGTAAAAGCTTTAGACCATGATTTTAATAATGGTTTTAAGGAAGAAATTAAGTTAATTAATCAAGAAATTGATGAGTTAGTTTTAAAACTTAATTTGGGTATAGAATTCTTTATATTTGAAACAAGTTGCAATCTTAGTGGTAAATCCGCTTTAAGTCTTAAAGAAGTATCTAGGCATTACTCAGGTTATTACAATCATTAATATGCAGGGCCAAATATATGGAATTGACTCTATATATGAGTCATGTTTGATGTACTGCATTAGATTACCAAAACTTTATTTAAACACCACTACTAAATATTAAACCATAATGTTTTAGTGATTTTTATGAGTATCAAAGATGAAATTAAAAAAGTTAGGGATAACGTTTATGAAATTCCTGGAGCCTATGACAAGAAGATGAGGGCTTCCGGAAGATTTTACATTGCTGATGAACATTTTGACGAACTGGAGGAAGGTGCCGTCAAGCAAATAGTCAATGTCGCTTGCCTTCCGGGCGTTCAAAGATATTCCATTGGGCTGCCGGACATTCACTTCGGATACGGATTTCCAATAGGGGGCGTTGCCGCATTCAGCTTAAGAAACGGCATAGTGTCTCCTGGAGGAGTAGGATTTGACATCAACTGCGGAGTCAGGCTGATTAAATCAAACCTGACCCTGGAGGATATTGAGGAACATCTCGACGAGCTTACAGAAAAGCTATTCAAGAACATTCCTTCAGGCGTTGGAAGCAAAGGAAAAATCAAGCTTCAAAAGGACGAAATCAACGATGTATTGGATTACGGCGCCGAATGGGCAGTGGAAAACGGCTACGGATGGCCTGAAGATTTGGAAGTTCTCGAAGAAAATGGAAGAATGGTTGATGCTGATTCAAGCATAGTGTCCGATAAGGCCAAAAAGAGGGGAATTCCTCAATTGGGATCTCTCGGTTCAGGAAATCACTTTTTGGAAGTCCAGATTGTTGATGAAATCTACAATGAGGAAGTCGCAGAAGTATTCGGCCTTAAAAAGGGAATGATTGTAGTCATGATTCATTCAGGTTCCAGAGGCTGCGGCCACCAGATATGCTCAGATTATCTGAGGGTAATGGACAAGGCATATAAAAAATACAAAATCAACATTGGAGATAGGCAATTGGCATGTGCTCCGCTTGACTCTAAGGAAGCACAGAATTATATTCAAGCTATGGCTGCTGCGGCCAATTATGCATGGGCAAACAGGCAAATGATGACTCATTGGGTTCGTGAAACCTTTGAGGATGTTTTAGGAAAATCCGCAAAGGACATGGAAATGGGCATCGTTTATGATGTGGCTCACAATATCGCTAAAATGGAAACTCATAAGGTTTATAACCGTGAAATGGAAGTGTTGGTTCACAGAAAAGGAGCAACCCGTGCGTTCGGTCCGGGATATGAGGAAGTTCCTGAAAAATACAGGGCTGTCGGACAGCCTGTATTGATTCCGGGCACTATGGGAACCGCTTCATATGTCCTCCACGGTACTGAAACCGCAATGGAAGAGACTTTCGGCTCCACATCTCATGGTGCAGGAAGGGTATTGTCAAGGTCCAAAGCCAAAAAGCAGTATGATGCAGACAAGATTACCGATGATTTGGCATCAAAAGGCATCAAGATTAAAGCTACCAGCAAGCATGTCATCGAAGAGGAAGCGCCTGGCGCCTATAAGGATGTTGACAGTGTTGTTCGTGTATCTGATGAAACTGGCATTGCCAAACTTGTTGCAAAAGTCAAACCGTTATCCGTTTGCAAAGGGTAGTTAAAATGATTGGAATAATTGGCGGTAGTGGAGTGTATGAAATCACTCAAAATGCCGATTCAAGCACTAAAAAGGTAGTGGAAACTGATTATGGGGAAGTAGAGGTTTCAATTCTGGAAATGTTTTCTAAACAGGTTGCATTCATCCCCCGCCATGCTAAAAGCCATTCCATTCCGCCGCATAAAATCAACTTCAGGGCCAACATTGAAGCCTTGAAGAAAATCGGTGTCAGGCAGATAATCGCTACAAACTCAGTAGGCTCAATGAACGAAAACATGCCTCCCGGATCTTTCGTGATTCCAGACGACTTTCTGGATTTTTCACAGAACAGGGCCAAAACTTTCTTTGAAAATAAGGTGGTTCATATAGATGTAACTGAACCATATTGCCCAACTTTAAGGGATGTTCTGGACAAATCAGGTGATGTAATTCTTGGGGGAACATATGTGTGCACAGAAGGTCCTCGATTTGAAACTCCGGCTGAAATCAGAATGTTTAAAATGCTTGGAGGAGACTTAGTCGGAATGACAGGGCTTCCTGAAGTCACTTTGGCACGTGAAAGGGAAATATGCTACAGTTCAATATGTATAGTATCCAATTTTGCTGCGGGAATATCACAGCATGAATTGTCAACGGATGAAGTTTTCGAAATCATGAGCCAAAAGAAGGGCGAACTTTTTGAATTGATATATAATTTCATAAGAAATTTCGATGATTCAAAGGACTGCAGATGCCACCATGCACTGGGCAGTGCGGAAATTGTACATAATAATAAAGGAGATTGATTATGCGTTTGGCTGTTGTATCATCAGATGGTGAAAATGTTGATTTGCATCTCGGAAAGGGAAAGTCAGTATATGTATATGACTATGATGAGGATGTCGATTTTGTAGAAAGAAGGGATATTGAAATTGCAGAGGATTCAAAACATCAGGGAGGCAAGGTCATAAAGGCATGTGAGGATTGTGATGTTCTGATTGCAGTTCAATATGGATTCAAGTCTAAAATCAAGGCCGAAGATGCTGGAATAAAATTGGTGGAAGACGAAGGTCCTATTGATGAGGTCCTGAAAAGATACATTGATCATGTCAATTTCATGAAAAATTAGGATTTTTCATCTAAAATCTAATATTTTACAAGGCAAAAAAATATATTGTATACTGTTTTCAATCTATTTGAACTTTTTTAAAATCTCAATCAGAATGGCTTGATTCTTGATTTAAAGTTCAATTTGCCATTTGTTTTTTCTTTTTGAAATTTCTTTTGAAATTTCTTTTTTCTTTTAATGTCCAGAAGTTTAGCTTATTTTTAAAATTTCAATAATCTTTATATATTATGAATAAAATAACTAATAACAACCTTAATGGGCGGGTTTTATAAATTAAAACTTAATTAAATATATTTTCTTTAAATAACGTGAGCAAAGCTCACTATAGTCTAATAAATGATTGTAAAACTATACTTATTTAAAATCATTTTTACAGTTTAGTTTGTGTTTTATATTTAATTTAGAGACTATTTTATAAAATTTTATGGCGATAACGCTAAATTACTATATATAATAATATAAATTTTAACGGTTGATATAATGGCAAAATCAAAAGCAAGACGTAGAGTACGTGATACATGGAAAGAAAAATCCTGGTATACTATCAAAACACCAGTGAATTTTGAAGATAAAGAAATTGGAGAAACTCCAGCAAAAGATCCAGAACTTCTCATTGGTAGAGGCGTAGAAGTTACTATGAGAGAATTGACCGGAGACTTCTCAAAACAATACATCAAACTCAGGTTTGAAATCGATAATGTTGCAGGTGAAGTTGCAAACACCAAATTCACCGGACACAAGACAACTACCGATTATGTAAGAAGCATGATCAGAAGAGGAACTTCCAGAATCGACGCTTCTGCAATCGTAAAAACCAAAGATGGCCGCAAATTAAAACTTCAAGTACTTGCAGTAACCATCAGAAGAGCAAAATCTTCCCAACAAAGATACATGAGAAAAACAATTGAAGACTTGCTTGTCGAAGCTGCAGCTGAAAAATCCTTTGATGAATTGGTCAAAGTTGTTGTAAACGGTAAATTAGCATCTGAAATTTATCACAATGCTAAAAAAATCTACCCACTTAAAAGGGTGGAAATTATCAAAAGTAAAGTAATCAAATAAGATTACTTTCATATTCTTTTTTTTAAGTTAAATTTAATTTACATTCGCATTATTTGATTAATTGACTAATCTCTATGCTTTTTTGAGCATTTTCGTGATTTTAATCTGTTTTAAAATGGCATTTTTTTTTTAAAAGCATTATAGTTTTTTACTATTTTTATGAAATTTTTTCATATATGTTTATTTTAATTAGTAGTTTGATTATTTTTATCTTCCATAGTGCTCTTGTGTTTAAGTTGGAAGTATCCTTTATGGAAATTGTTTAGTTTGTGAAGCTTCAAATAAACTCATTTCACGATTTTTCATTATTTGTGGATTTGTTCTATTTTTTACATGCTTATTTTTTCAGTTATGTATACTTTTTCTAATATATTTTGAATATTTTTTAATTTTTTTATATTTTTTATAAAAAAGAAACTTTATATATTATGATTGTCTAAAATAAATATCACGATAGACTCTCCATGTTAGGTTAAAATATAACCTATGTTATAAAATGGAGGGGGTGTATTATGAATAAGAAAGAGATATTAATGATATGTTTAATCATATGTTTTATTTTCTCACTTCAAGCAGTTTCTGCTGCCGATGTTGATGTAAATACAACAGATGATACAATATTGACAGTTCAAACTGATGATGCTGTCAGCATAAGTAATGATCTTTCGTCATATTCACTCTCTGATGATGATTCAATAGTAAGGGGTGAAAATGATGGCGCAGGATCATTTTCGGAATTACAAGAACGGATAAATAATGATACTACAGGCACTATTAGTCTGGATAAGAATTATGCTTATAACAGCAGTTCAGATGCCGGATTGACAAACGGTATTGTTATTTCAAAAGATATAGTTATTAGAGGTAATGACTTTACTATTGATGCTATTAGCTCTGCGAGAATATTTAACATAACAACTGGAAGTACCGTAACATTAACTGGAATTAATTTTGTTAACGGTGGAAGCACATCTGTAACTAACGGAGGGTCTATATATACTAGTGCAGAAGGCTTACTCGTTGACAACTGTACTTTCAAAAATTCATACGCTGCCAAAGACGGTGGTGCAATCTATGTCAATGCTGATCATTGTACTGTAGCAAACTCCACTTTCACAGATAACATTGCTGGCGATGACGGTGCTGCATTATGCTGGAATGGTGATGCTGGAACAATATATAATATTACCTGCGTGAACAATAAGGGTATCAGTTCCGACGGTTCCACTTCAAAAGGAGGCTCCATATGTCTTACTGGTGATGATGTCACCGTTGACAAGTCCACTTTCACCGACAGTTCCGCCACATATAACGGTGGGGCATTGTTCGTTACTGGTGATAATGTGAACATCACTAACTGTGATTTCAGCAAATGTACTTCTGATATCACTGCTACACCTAATGCTGATGACTTGCCTTATGGTGGTGCAATGTACATTATAGGTAATAATGCCTTAGTTGATACTTGTACCTTTGATGATTGTGAAGCTATTTATGGTGGTGCAATATATGTATTAGGTGATAGTGCTAAAGTTGATCATTCTACTTTCACCAATAATAATGCTACTAAAGATGGTGGTGCAATATATGTTGATGGTGAAGACTGTGTTGTAGCCAACTCTACATTCACTAATAATATTGTTGGTGATGATGGTGGTGCATTATATTGGAATGGTGCTAGAGGTACTATTTATAATATTAATTGTACCAATAATAGAGGTATTAGTTCTGGCACATCTACTTCTAAAGGTGGTAGTATTTGTCTTACTGGTGATGATACTAGTATAGATAAGTCTACTTTCACTGATAGTTCTGCCACATATAATGGTGGTGCATTATTCATTACTGGTGATAATGTGAACATCACTAATTGTGACTTCAGCAAATGTACTTCTGATACTAGTGCTACACCTAGTGGTGATGACTTGCCTTATGGTGGTGCAATGTATATTCTTGGTAATAATACCTTAGTTGATACTTGTACCTTTGATGATTGTGAAGCTATTAATGGTGGTGCAATATATGTACTAGGTGACAGTGCTATAATCAATAATTCCACATTCACTAATGATGAAGCTACTAAAGATGGTGGTGCAATATATATTGATGGTAAGAAATGTATTGTGCATAACTCCACCTTTACAGATAATGTTGCTGGTGATGATGGTGGTGCAATATACTGGAATGGTGCTCAAGGTAATATCTATAATATTACCTGTGCCAATAATAGGGGTATAAGTTCAGGTACATCTACTTCAAAAGGTGGTACTATCTGTCTTACTGGAGACGATACTGTTATTGACAAGTCCACTTTCACAGACAGTTTTGCTACATTTAATGGTGGTGCATTGTTCATTACTGGTGATAATGTGAACATCACTAACTGTAACTTTAGCAGTTGTACTTCTGATACTAGTGCTACACCTAGTGGTGATGACTTGCCTTATGGTGGTGCAATGTACATTATCGGTAGTGATACTTTAGTTGATACTTGTACCTTTGAGGATTGTGAAGCTATTAATGGTGGTACAGTATATATTACCGGTGACCGCGCTACAATCAAGAACTCCAACATCAGCGACTCCACTGCAAAAGTAGGTGGTGCGATATATATTGACGGTGTTGATACAACCATTATAGATTCATCCTTCAAGGACAATTATGCAAAATCAGGATCTTCTTATACTACTGATAACTTAGGTGGTGCAATATATATTAAAGGTAATCGCGCTACTATTAATGGTTCTGAATTCGAATCTTCCGGTGCATACCAAGGTGGAGCAATATACTTGGCTGGTGATTATTGTACTGTTAACGCATCCACATTTAATGATTCTTATGCTTATCTGGATGGTGGTGCAATGTACTCCACTGGTTCATATTCTAACGTTACAGATTCTAACTTTACAAGCAACATTGCTAGAGGAAACGGAGGAGCTATTTACTGGTATGGAGGAACCAAATCTAAATATAATACTGTTGATGGCTGTATGTTCTTAGAGAATGTTGTTTATGCAGCTAATTTCGCTTCAAATACTAGAGGTGGTGGAGCTGTCTATTGGTCCGATAACGGAGATCATGGTACAATTAAAAATTCCCAATTCATCAACAATTCTGTCCAATCTTCTGATAAGGCTGATGGTGGAGCTATTTTATGGGATAGAAGTAACCATGCACTTATTGATAACTGTGTATTTGACGGCAATTATATCACTACATCTAACTCAGGTAATGTTTGGGTTCAAGGAGGTGCTTTGTACTTAAGAGCCGATTCTGAGTTTATTATTAATAACAGCGTATTTAAAAATTCAGTATCAGATAAAGAAGCGGGAGCACTATATGCTCAAACTAAAAATGGCTTGACAGACAGGATTATAATTAATAATACCTCATTCATTAATAATGTTGCTAAAGCGTTTGGCCAAAATTCCTTTGGTGGAGGAGCTGTTCAAGTTAAAGAATGTGATAATGTTCATTTCTATAATGTTTTATTTATAAACAACACTGCAAATAATGGTGGAGCAGTATCTGCCTATAAAGCTAGAACTAAGATTGATTTCTATAACTGTACTTTTGAAGGCAACAATGCTACTGATAATGGTGGGGCTGTTTGGACCGACTCAGCTATTGACTTGCAGGACGACGAATTCTATAATAACACTGCAAATCTCGGTGGAGGTTTCTATGTGAATAAAAACAATCTTAATATTCATGACTTGACATTCATAAATAACACCGCAGAGCTAGGTGGAGGTATCTATATTGCTCAAGGAGGAGCTTCACTTACAAACTTGAACATGACAGATAACAAAGCATTCTCAGGTTCAGCAATCTATTCTACTGTAGCATTCAAAATAATTAATTCATATCTAATTGAAAACCAAGCAAATTCAAGTTCACTCACATTTGATACTTACAACGAAGGAACCGGTGAAATTGTAATATTATTCAAAGGTAAAGATAAGTACTTGAATGCGATATATATAACAAATTCAAATAGGCCAACTTGTACCAATGTGACTTACTGGAATGAAAACGGCGAGGCTAACACCGGATCAAGTGCAACTACATTGCCGAATGCAGCAGATCCAACTCCTGAAGCGGGTCAAAACATAACTGTTAGAGTATATGATGATGCGGGCAATTTATTGAATCCTGACCAACAATATTTCATAACAGATAAATATGGTAAAATCCACTTAGACTTGCATGACCTCGTGCCAAATGTACCTGAGGAAAAATATAATGAAATTTACGTAGAAGCGGAATTAACTAATGATGACTATTACACTATTATTAAATTAACTTCAAGGTTACCTTCAGAAGTCAATGCATCTGCAGACAAAACAAAATACCACTTAAATTCAACTGTTTATGTGAATGTGACTTCAGGTGCAACAGGTAATGTATCCGTTTACCTTAATGATACATTCCTTGGAAATATTTCATTAGACCACTCTACAGGATCCATGAATATTTCCACTTTAATTGAAGGTAAATACTTGCCAGTAGGCAATCACACTCTCTCCTTTATTTACAATGGTAACGCTAAATATGATAAATCCAACACAACTGCCATATTGGAGATTGAAAAGATTACTCCGACAATGTTGATTAATGTCACAAGTTTAGGCTATAATTTAATTGTTAACGTAACCGTGATGGATGGAGAATATGGAATAGCCGATGCAACTGGAAATGTAACCATTCAAGTTGAAGGCAGAACCGCAACAATATTCCTTGGTAACAGTCAGGGAATGACTATCATTTATGGATTGCCTAGTGGAAACTACACCGTAAATGCAACATACAATGGTGACAATAATTATTATAACGTTACCAATTCAACTGATGCAAACATTACAGAGAAAACAATAACAGCTCTTGTAATCGAAGTTGACAACGAAAAAATCTATTACATTAATGAAACCGTTCCAATCAAAGTGAACATATTGCCTGAAGGTGAAGGAAACATTACACTTTACATAAACGGCGAACCTCATGTTTTGCCTTTAATAACTGTAAACAATGAAACCTTTGCAGAATTCAATGCTACTGAACTGAAAGATGGAACAAATTACATATTTGCAACTTATAACGGCACTGAATTGTACGCACCTTCCTGGGATGAAGACCACTTCAACGTAATTAAGTACAATTCAACTGTTCTAATAAGTACAACTAACATTACTCGCGGAGAGACAGAAGTCATTAACATTACCGTTCCGGATGACGCAACCGGAATCTTGAATGTGACTGTAAACGGAACTTCCTACTTTGTCGAGATCATTGACGGCACTGCAAGCGTGCCAATCTCCGGATTGAATGTTGGCGTATACAATGTAACCGTAAGATTTAACGAAGATAAGAAATACTATAATTCAACCAATTCAACCTTATTCAACGTATCACAAGCTAAACCTACCATAATAATTGACGTTGACAATGTGACATACGGAAATGAAACTGTAATCGTCGTAACACTTCCTGAAGACGCTACCGGCAACGTAACCGTCAAAATAAATGACACTTACTATGTATTTGACACACAAAACCTCACAGACGGAAAAGCAACAATGCCTGGAATCATATTGCCTGCCGGAAACTACACTGTTGAGGCCACATATAATGGTGATGAAAACTACACAGTAAATACAAACAGCACCAATTTCACAGTATATAAAGCAAAACCAGTGCTTAATATAACCGTTGAAGATATATACTATGGTGAAGAGGCAAACATTACCGTGACAGTTCCTGATGGTGTAACAGGAAATATAACAATTAAGATTAATGGAACTGATAAGAACATTACTTTACCAATTGTTGATGGTAAAGTCAATTGGACTGTCAGTGGTTTGGCTGTTGGAAATTGTGTGGTCATTGCTAACTATAGTGGAAATGCAAACTACACCAACGCTACAGTGACTGATGGCTTCAACGTATTGCAAATCGGCACAGTTTTAGATGTTGATGTGCATGACATTCCTGTATGGGATACAGAATATATAAATATTACAATTAAAGATGCTGCCGGCAATATTATCACTAATGCAACCGGCAATGTAACTATTAATATTAATGGCGTTAATCATACCGCCGAAATTAAGAATGGAATCGCAAGATTCAATACTTCCGATTTAGCTGTTGGACACAAGGTCGTTTGGGTATTCTATGATGGGGACACAAACCTAACAGGAAACAGATCAATGGCTGAATTTGACGTGACTCAAAGAAATCCAAAAGTAAATGTGACAGCTTTAAATGTCACTGTTGACCAAGCAACCACAATAACAATCAACATTCCTGCAAATGCAACAGGATTTGTTGTATTAAGTGGAAACTTCACCAAACGCCCTATTTATGTAGATGCAGAAGAATTCACAAACGGTGTTGCCGAAGTCATTGTTGATGACTTGGCTGTTGGAAAATACAGCGTACATATCAAATACTATGGAGACGCTCTTGACAACTACACAACAGCAGAAAACGACACTACCTTCACAGTAGGCAAGATAAATGCTACCGTATCAATTGAAGCCCACAACGTAACATATGGAAATGCCACCACTATTGTTGTAACAGTTCCTGAAGGTGTTACAGGCAACATTACACTCAAACTCAATGATACAAATGGAAGAAACATTACCTTGCCGATTGAAAACGGCAAAGTCACTTGGACTGTCGAAGGTTTGGCTGCTGGCAACTACACAGTCAATGCAACTTACAATGGAAATGATGATTATAATATTAATGATACAGAATCTGCCAAATTTGAAGTTAAAAAGGCAGATCCTGGTTTGGACTTCATAGTCAGCGGCACTGTTAATGAAAATGCTACCGTGGAAATCTATATCAATGATGAGATTCATGGAAAAGTGGTAAATGTCACTGTTGATGGTGTGCTATATCCTAATGTTTCCGTTGATGAAGAATTCATAACCCAAGTCCTCACAGAAATTAAACCTTACACTATCATTGTAGAATATGGTGGTAATGAGAACTTTACTGATGCTAGAGTGGAACACACATTCACTCCTCCAAAAGTTACTAATTACGGTATTAATGTAACTGCAATGAACATCACTGTCGGCGAGGATGAGATAATCACTGTTGAAGTTCCAGACAATGTTGATGATGTGGTTATTTGGGTAGATGGAAAAAGCTACAGAAATAATTCATTCACTGATAATAAAGCTACATTCAACATTACAGGACTTAAAGAAGGTGTTTACACAGTTACAGCATATGTAAATGATACAGAATTTGAACATATCAACTTCACTACCTTATTTACAGTAAACAAAACATATCCTTCAATCAATATTACTGTGGTTAATGAAACCAGCATCTATGTTAATGATACTGTTAAAGTGATTGTGACTGTTCCTAGCGATGCAACTGAGGATGTAACCATTGAAATTAATGGTATGAAATACACTAACAGTACTGTTGATGGTAATGCAACATTCTATATCCCTGAAATT
>NZ_JBGUIH010000026.1:0-17398 GCF_045112895.1 Methanobrevibacter sp.
TGAGTGCGATTTCGATTACGTATCCTGAGTAGAAGATTCCGATTCTGTCTGCCACTTCGAGTGCTGCGTGGATGTCGTGTGTAATCAGTAGCACTCCTATTCCATCTTCTTTCATGTGTTTGAAGTGGTTTAGTGTTTCTTCTACTGTTTTTTGGTCGAGTCCGGGTGTCGGTTCGTCAGCAACGACTAATTTAGGATCAGATAATAATGCTGTTGAGACAAGCACTCTTCTTGCCATTCCTCCGGATAGTTGGAATGGGTACATGTCGTCTACTTCAGGACCTAAGTTGTAATGTTCGAAGATTTCTCTTTGTTTGATTTTCTTTTCCTTTTTTTCAGCATCAGATTCGGTGTGTCCAATCGCTTGGTCTGAAATTTTCATCAGCGGGTCAAGGAAGTTTACTGATTGAGGAACGAGTACAATGTCTTTTCCTCTGATTTCTTCTTTGTCTTTTTGTGATAGTTCTTTTCCTTTGTATTTGATTTTCCCGTTTAGGTTTGCGTTTTCTGGTAGGATTCCGAAAATTGCGTGTGCAAGAAGGCTTTTTCCTGATCCACTTGAACCTAATACTGCCAATATTTCTCCTTCAGATATGTCAAGGGTTAAATCGGTGATAACTTTTAGGTCCCTTTGATTTAATCCTTTTGTATATTGAATAAATGAAATTGAAACATTTTCAACGTCTAATAGCTTATCCATTAAATCACCTTAAATCATTTTGAGATAATCAAATGATAAATTTTATATATTATTTTGTACCTTATCAATATTAAAAGTTATTCAAAATTTATAAAAAAGTATTACTATTTGAATAAAATACGCGTCTTAAGTAATACTTTCAACTGGTGTTTAAAATGAATGTGATTATTCGGGAATTGACAAATGACTCAGAAGAAATTGATAATGTTCAAGAATTTTTATTCGGCATGATTAAAAAGGAATTTGGTTATGACTATGTTCCTGAATGGCATCAGGATATTGTTGAAATAGATGAATATTATATTAATCCCGAAAAGAATAACTTTTATGTCGCTTATTTTGAAGAAACTGGTGAAATCATAGCAACTATTGGTATAAGGGCCTATGATAAGGATTTCCCAGAATTTAGGCATTTGTATTCTAAAGACACAACTTCAAGTATTTGGAGACTTTTTGTCGATAGGAGATGCAGACGTTGCGGTCTTGCATCAAAAATGTTCACTATAGCTGAAAATTTTGCAAATCAGGCAGGTTATAATGACATTTATCTGCATACTCATAAAAATCTGGATGGAGCTATCGAATTCTGGACAAAAATGGGTTTTGTTGTTGCTTTAGATTCAAATGATGAGCTTGAAACAGTCCATATGGATAAACAGATTCATGAATTGGAAATCAATCCCCAGGCAGATGATTTCAAGTATGCCGTAACATTATAATTTTTTGATATATTTTTGTGTGTGGGGGCAGGCGTAGATGCATTTTCCGCATACTGTGTCAGCTTTTCCCAGATTTTCCTCGGAGACTTGCAGGGCATATTTTTCACATTTCTTATCATCATAAAATTCATTTCTTTTAAGCCTATAATTCCATTCTTTCCCGCTTATTGCTCCTCCTGGGCATGCATCCCTGCAGTCCATGCATTTTCCGCATCTTGATTTTAGTATGGGCTTTCCGATTTCCAATGGGGCGTCCGTTAGAACTGAAGATAATCTTAATGCGGATCCGTAATTTTTTGTTGTAAACAAGGCGGATTTCCCAATCCATCCAAGTCCGGCACGTGTAGCAATGGTTTTGTGGGGCAGTTCAAAGGAGTTGAATTCTCCAAAATCAGTTCCTAATCTTTTTTTTGTTTGGGCATATGCATTATACCCTTCATCTATTAAAAACTCTTCACATTTCATTCCAAGGGTATCCAATCTGGAATTTAGACTAATTAACTCTTCAAGATATTCGGGTGTTGGTGCATTCTGCATATTTCTTATAATTTCTTTTGGATAGGTTATATAAAAGACAACTCCGGTGTTTAATCCAGGTTTTGGCGTAAAATTGGTGATGTCTGCAAAGCCCACTTCCGTTGCGCCATTTTTTAATAAGAATCTTTTAAGTTTAAGAGATAGAGCCATAAGCGATATTTTAAAATTAATCGTATTTAAATTTAGGTTTTGTATTACTTTTCATAAAACGGGTTTTCTTTTTTATATTACTTTTTACACTAGTTTTTTATTAGAGTGTATAACTTTCATTATAATTAAGTTATTCAACTGTTTACATTCTTCCAGTTATTGTTAATAAGTTTTTATTAATCAATCAAATTTCAAAAGTAATAAATATATTTTTATACGTATTATTATAAAATATAAAATAATATTAAAATAATATTAAAAAGTATTACTAATTAAGCATTTTATTTGAAAAAAGTAATACTTTTATTTTAATATGATTTACGGATAATGGTGAAAAGTTATGGATAAAAAAACAATGATGATTATTGGTGCTATCGCTGCAATTATTGTTATTGTTGGTTGCGCTATGGCTTTAATGGGTGGAAATCATGATGATGACCCTACTCACTTAACTGTAGCTGCACACAGTAACATTAAGGAACCAGAAGCAGGTTTCAGCCCGCTTGTTGGTTGGGGATGCGGACACCAAAACTATAATCCTTTAGTACAAAGCTGTTTATTTAAAACAGATAAAGATGGTGATATTGTCCCTGATCTTGCCACTGATTACTCAATTAGTGATGATGGAAAGAAATGGACAGTACATGTAAGAGATGATGTTAAATTCTCAGACAATTCTACTTTTGATGCAGAAGATGTAGCATTTACATTTAACACTGCAAAAGAAACAGAATCCGAATTAGATTTAACAAACATTGAAAAAGTCGAAGCTACTGACAATGAAACTGTTGAATTCACTTTAGTTGAACCTAGATCAACATTCATTTATGATTTAAGATATGTAGGTATCGTACCATCTGATTCATATAACAATGAAACTTATGGTTCTGAACCAATTGGTACCGGACCTTATGTATTAGACCACTGGGATAAAGGTCAACAAGCTATATTCAAAATAAATGATAATTATTATGATAAAAAGCCATACTTCACTCAACTTACTGTATTATTCCCTGAAGAAGCAACTTGGTTAGAATTAGCTAAATCCGGTGATGTGGATGTAGTTCCTGTAGCAACCTCTGCATTGAACCAAACTGTTGACGGATACCAATTTGTTGAAAAATCTGCCGGTAGGGCACAAGGTATCTCCTTCCCTTATCAAAATGACACTGGAGAAACTTGGAACGGAACCGTCAAAATAGGTAACAATGTAACTGCTGATAAAGCAATTAGAGAAGCATTAAATGTCGGTGTAGACCGTCAGAAAATGTGTGATGACATATTCGCTGGACACGCTTCTCCTGAATATACCAGTGTAGATACAAGAGACTATGCAAACCCTGATGCTAAAGTACAAGATGCCGATCCTGATAGAGCAAAAGAAATCTTAAAAGAAGGCGGATGGACAGACACTGATGGTGACGGAATTGTCGAAAAAGATGGTGTAAAAGCATCATTCGATTTATACTACCCACCTGATTACCTTGACAGACAATCTTTAGCAACAGTATTTGCTGAACAAGCAAAAGACATTGGAATTGAAGTTAACTTAGTTGGTGCTGACTGGGATACTATTTATAATAATATGTACTCTTCAGCTGCAGTAATGCAACAAACTTCTCCAGACCCATACAAATCCATCTATCAACAATATCACAGTAAAGAAGCTGACGGATTCTACATGAACCCTAACTTATACAATAATACAGCTTCCGACAAATTAATGGATGATGCAATGCATTCAAGTGATTTGGATGCAGCTAACACATTATGGTCTCAATCCGCTCTCGTTAACGGCGGAGGTTGGGGTCCTGCTGGTGATGCTCCATTCGCATGGCTTGTCAACTACGACTACAACTACTTCATTAAAGATGGAATCGATATTGGTGAACAACCTGATGGATTAGGAAACGATATATTAATTAACATCTGTGATTGGACTAGAACCAATTCCACAGCTTAATTAAATATTTTTTCCTTTTTTTTATTTTTTTTTAAAAATTGTTGAAGGGGGTCTCTTTACTTGAATAGAAAGCAATTATTAAAATTTTTTGGTTACAAGTTAGTACGTTTTATAGTTTTAATGCTGGTTGTTTCAATTTTTAGTTTCATATTAATAGATTTATCCCCTATTGATCCGGTTAATGCTTATTTAAGGCAAGCTGCAGTATCAGAAGCGCAAAGACAAATCCTTCAAAATTATTTTGGTACTAATGTCCCATTGACTACAAAAATTTTCCATTGGTTAATGGATTTAATACATTTTGATTTAGGAACCTCTTTGATATACCGTGCACCGGTTATTGACATCATAATTGATAAGGCTTCCGCTTCCATGGTGTTGATGGCCATTTCATGGATATTCAGTGGATTAATCGGTTTTGCAATGGGTGTTGTAGCTGGTAAAAACAAGGGGTCCTGGATTGATAAAGCAGTAAAAATTTACTGTTATGCAATTCAATCCGCACCATCCTTTTGGGTAGGAATGCTTGTATTGATGGTATTTGCTGTTTATTTAGGATGGTTCCCAATAGGATTCGGTGTTCCAATAGGTGTAAAAAGTACCGATGCGACATTTATGGAATGGGCATCAAGACTAGTGCTTCCTGCGTTAACATTGAGCCTTGTGGGATTAGCGCCGATTGCAATGTATACACGTAATGAATTAATTCAAGTCTTATCTTCTGATTATGTACTGTTTGCAAAATCCAGAGGAGAAAAAGGTTGGGATTTAGTAAAGAACCACGGAATAAGAAACATTTTGTTACCTGCAGTAACATTACAATTCTTATCTTTCAGTGAATTGTTTGGAGGAGCAGTTCTTGTAGAGCAGGTATTCACATATCCAGGTGTCGGACAGACCGCAGTAGCGGCAGGTCTTAACAGTGATGTTCCGCTATTTTTAGGAATTGTAATATTCAGTGCAATATTTGTATTTGTCGGTAACTTGCTTGCAGATATCTCTTATTACTTAATTGACCCAAGAATCAAGGAGAGTGAATTCAATGATTAAGAAAAGAGAAGCTGATGATAAAAAGCAGTGGTTTGTATACTCTGCAAATCTCAGGACAAAGACTCTTGTCATTATTGCTCTTTCAGCATTGGTTATCATAACAATATTTGTTTCCGGTTATTTCATTAGAGACATACCGACAAGCTTTGTTGATGCTAATCAAATGCCTTCACTTCAACATCTTTTCGGTACCGATTGGATGGGAAGAGACATGTTTCAGAGAACCATTGCAGGTCTTGGATTAAGTATTATGGTGGGATTCATTGCATCTGTAATAAGTACTTTCATTTCTATTGCTCTTGGATTGTTTTCAAGTTTCAATAAATTCGCCGACGAATGTGTTGCAGGAATCATTGATCTGTTCGGTTCAATACCTCACATCCTTCTGATTATTCTCGTTTCCATCATGTTCGGTGGAGGAGTTATTGGTGTAATTATGGGTGTAGGTTTGACACATTGGACTCCGCTTGCAAGGGTTTTAAGGTCTGAAGTAAAGGAAATCAGAACAAAAGAGTACATTCATTTAGCAGAAAATCTAGGCAGATCAAAAGTGTGGATAGCCACAAAACACATTCTCCCATTGATAGTTTCCCAGATTATTGTTGGAGTTATTTTAATGTTCCCTCATGCTATCATGCACGAAGCGGCAATCACATTTTTAGGATTCGGTTTGCCTCCTCATGAGCCTGCTATTGGTGTAATCTTGTCTGAATCAATGCACTACTTATCCTCCGGATATTGGTGGTTGGCATTTTACCCAGGTATGTCATTATTGATTGTTGTATTGTTATTTGACTTCATTGGGGAAAATGTTGAAAAGTTACTCAATCCTGAAACTGCACAAGAATAAGAGAAATTTTCATAATTTCTCTATTATTATTTTTTTAGATTTTAAGTGATATTATGAATTTTACCATTAAGAAACTCAGTGACAATCCTTCGGATATTGAAGAGGCGAAAAAGTTCTTATACTGCCAAATTAGGAAGGTTTATGGCATTGGTCCCACTCCTAAATTTCATTATGATATTGAAGGGATTATGGAATATTATGTATTGCCTCCAGACAATGCCTTTTTTGCAGCCTATGATGGTGATAAAATAGTTGCTACGGCAGCCATCAGAGCCTATGATAAGGATTATGAATTTTTTAGAGGAATATACACAAAAGAGAATACTGCAGCCATCTGGAGACTGATGGTTGACGAAGATTATAGAAGACACGGACTTGCACGCAGGCTTGTAAATCTTATAGAGGAGTTTGCTCGTGAGCACCATTATATTAGGATATATCTGAACACTCACAGATATCTTGAGGCAGCAATGGCATTCTGGAAATCTATAGGCTATGAAATAACTGTCGAAGAAGACGACTATGATGAAACCAATCACATGGTGAAAAATCTGTTTTAATTTTAGGATTAATTCCTAAAAACTTATTTTATATTGCGCCAAATATTATATTAATGAAGAGAACAGCACTAAAAATCGGATATATCGGAACTAATTTTCACGGGTTTCAAAGACAGCCGGATTTAAGGACTGTCGAAGAGGAATTGATATATCACTTGCGCAAACTCGACTACATTGATGATTTGAAGAAGTCCCGATTTAGAATAGCAGGAAGAACTGATGCAGGTGTTCACAGTCTGGGCAATGTAATCAGCTTTCAATCAGAAAAGGAAGTTCGAGTTAATGAAATCAACAATTCCCTGCCGGATGATATTCAGATTTTAGCCAGTGCTCCAGTTCGTTATGCCTTCAAGCCAAGATATGCTCAAATGAGGCAATATCGCTATATGTTGTTCCAGGATTTGGATATTGATAGGCTTAATGAGGTTGCAGAGCTGTTTAAAGGAACCCATAACTTCACTAATTTTACAAAAAGGTTTCAAAAGACAACTACAAGAACAATAGATGATATTAAGATTACAAAGGTTAATCTGGATGATTATCACAAAAGGGAATTCCCAAATCTTCATGATACAATCTCTCCAATATTCATTGATATTTATGGAGAGTCATTTTTATGGAATATGGTCAGAAAGATGATGAGGGTCTTTGTGGATGTGGCTATCGGGAAAATGGATTTGGATGAAGTGGAAAGATTATTAAATCCTACAGAAGATGAACCAAGGGCATATATTAAAGTCATGGAAGCTGAATATCTGATTTTGATGGATATACAGTATGACGGAATCAAATTCACATATGATGATTATGCCTGCGAGAGATTCAGGCGTGACTTGGTTGATTCTTTAAGTGACTTGCAGAAAAGATACGCCATTCGTGAGTCCATGATAAAAAGTTTGAATGACTTGCATCAGTGATATCCGGATATTTTTTCCAGAATGGGGATTTTTGAGAGTATCAAAACAGCAATCCATGATATCAGTGACACCAGAATTATTATTGAAATGGTCAATGCCAATGATTGGCTTCCGGTCAGATGCAATGTTTTTGTATATGGATAAATCACTTGAAAGATCAGTGGCTGCTGTATCAGATACATTCCATAGCTTGATCTGCTTACGGATAGAATAAATCTTTTCAAAACGTTATTTTCCAATATGCCTTTGGAGATCTTATATTGGTATAGGCATCTGATAAATAAGAACAAGGATGATGCTTGGATTATCTGAAGCAAGCTCAAATCTAAATACGTATAGATTTCATCTGTAAATCTGAAACTGCCTGTTCTGATTTTAATTAATGTGGATATTATAAATAATGCGATACAAACTATCAAAAGCTTGTTTTGATGTTTTTCAATATTCACATTAGCTAAACAATACCCTAAAATCAAATAGGAAACTGGAGTTATGAAAAATGATATGTCCAGCGCATATCTGATTTTAAAAATGCCGCATAATTGCTGTATTATTGAAAAGATTATGAAAATCACAATATAGTATGTGATTTCCTCGTCTGTGGCATGTTGGATGAATTTATTGATAATGGGAATTGCAAAAATAACGCCCAAAATCATCCAGGAATACCAATAATATGAAAATACATTAATCCTATTAAATAATATGAAGACAATTGCGGTAAAAAACATTAATGGAATCAGTATCCTTACAAATCTTTTTTTAAAGAATTCCTTCAAATTGATGTCCTTATTTAAAAATAGGGTTCCAGTAATCATTAGAAAAAGTGGAACAGCAAAATGAAAAGCTTGATTCAGGCTTTTAGTTTCAAAATTCAGTATTTCGCCGCTGCATATTCCAAAGCTATGGATTGCAATAACAGAGATTATGGCAATAAATCGTAGCGTGTCGATATACTGGATTCTAGTTTTCATCAATTATTATCTTTGATGGATTGTCATATAATAAAATTTTCATGAAATCTTTCCTTTGTATTTATAGTATAAGGTATATAATGTATTATTAGTGATATTATGAAAATAGCAACTATCTTAGGGACTAGGCCTGAAATTATTAAAATGGCTCCTATAATCGATGAAATCTCTAAAAGGGATATCAATCAAGTTGTTTTACACACCGGCCAACATTATGATGATGAGATGTCCGATACTTTTTTTAAGGATTTGGAAATTCCAACTCCTGATTATAATATCCATGTTGGATCTGGAACTCATGGAAAGCAAACAGGATTGATGATGGAAGGAATTGAGGAGATTCTTTTAGATGAAAAGCCGGATATTGTACTGGTCCAAGGAGATACCAATGCGGTTTTAGCTGGTGCATTAGTTGCTTCAAAGCTGCATATTGCTGTTGGACATGTTGAATCAGGACTCAGGTCTTTTGACATGACAATGCCTGAAGAAATCAACCGCAGAGTTGCTGATGTCTGCTCGGTAATGTATTTCATCCCCACTGAAGAATCAGCAATCAATCTTTTAGCTGAAGGTTTTTCCCATAAGAATTTATTCATTACAGGCAATACGGTTGTTGATGCTTGCTTTAGGCATCTCGAACTGGCCGAAAAAAGAGGATTTGAAAATGAATCTCTAAAGAGTTTAGATATTGAGAATATGTATAATATTTTAACTTTAACAATGCATAGGGCTGAAAATGTTGATGTAAAAGAAAGAGTAATTGATATCATCGATGCCCTTAAGGAATTGGATGACATGAATATTATATTCCCAATCCATCCAAGAACCAAAAATACATTGGAGAGTTTCGGCCTGTTTGATGAATTAAACAATCTGGAGCATGTTCATGTTATAAAACCTTTAGGATATTTGGATTTCTTACTTTTAACTTCCAAATCAACTTTGATATTAACAGATTCCGGGGGCCTTCAGGAAGAGGCAATCACATTGAATGTTCCGGCATTAACTTTAAGGTATAATACGGAAAGGCCGGAAACCGTGACTGCAGGAGGAAACATTCTTGTCGGCACTAATAAAGAAGCGATATTGGAAAATGCTAGAAGAATCTTATCCGATAAGGAATTTGAAGACAGGATGAAGAATGCCCCTAACCCTTATGGCCAGGGCAATGCTGCAAAATTGACAGTTGATGCAATTGAAAGATATTATGATGAAGGATTATTAGACATCAAGGCTCCAGAAGATATAATGACTTCATTTACAAGAAAGATGGCAGAGATAAAAGAGGATATCACTGTAAATGAATTTGAAGAAAAGGAAAATGCCTTGATTCATATGGTATTTGATGGAGAGGAAATGATATTTCCAAATGACGAATTAAATTTAAATGGTATGATGATTAGTTATGACAAACGAGAATGATTCAATTTTAGTATTTGAGTATTTCACTGCTTCAGGCGAAAAGGACAGATCCATTATCTCCGAAGCTGAAGCATTGATTTTTGACTTGGTAAACGATTTGAAAGATTACAATATTGATCTGGTCATTAACAGCTCTTATGAAGATATTGTAAAGGATTATGAAAATGTCAATGCTATTCTAATAGATGAAGACATTATTCAATGGCTTGAAGATAATGCATCAAAGTTTAATAAAGCCATTTTCATAGCGGCTGAAAACAATAACAATCTATACAACATCACTAGAATTCTGGAAGAAAACAATGTAAGGACATATACCTCTTCAGCTGAGGCATGTTTAAAATCTTCGGATAAATATCAAACTTATGAAGAGCTTTTCAATATCGTTCCGCAGCCAAGGTCATTCAAGTTTAAGATAGATCCAAAAGGATATTGGAAAAGGGCAATTGAAAATTTGCATGAAAGATGGCAGGCTGAAGACCCGTTAACTCCTTTAAAATTAATCATAAAACCATTAATTGGTGTTGATTGTGAAAACATCATTCTTATTGAAAATATTGAAGACTTGACCTTGGATTTAGATAAGATATTTGTTCCGGGTTCCAGAATCCTTGTTCAGGAGTATATAGAAGGTGAAGACATAAGCGTTAGCCTGATTTCCGACGGCAAAAAGGCAATTCCGATTAGCTTAAACAAACAATTCATTGAACTTACAGGTGATAAGGGAGTATATGTTGGCGGTAAATTGCCTTATGAAAGCAAATATAAGGATGAGGCATTTGAAATTGCAACAAAGGCAGTTGAAGCTATTGATGGGATTAAAGGATTTGTTGGTGTGGATTTATTGATTAATGCTGATGAAAAAGATATCTATTCAGTTTACCTTTTGGAAATAAACTCAAGATTCACAACTCCATATGTGGGATTGAATAAGATTGCTAACTTCAACATTGGAAAAACCGTTATTGAACTGCTTGACGGTGAGATAAGCATTGAAGATCTGGATGTTTCACTCGATGGCGAAGTCGAATTTAAAAAATCTGGCGATTCATTAGTGATTAGGAGAGTATAAAATGAAAGTAGCGGGATTTGATATTGGCGGTGCAAATACTGACCTTGCAGTAATTGACTTCGAAGGGGAAGAAATTAAAAGCATCGAAGTCGATTTCGAATATCTTCCAATGTGGAGCAATAATGATGATTTGTCAAGGGTTCTAGTCGAACTGATTGAAAAGATATGTCCGATTTCGGAGATTGATGCAGTGGGTATTTCAATGACTGCAGAACTTGTCGATGCATATGACACTAAAAAAGAAGGCGTTTTGGATGTTGTTAAAAAATGTGAACAAACATTCGACTGCCCGATTGCCTATGTTGGAATCGATGGAATGCTGTCAAAAGAGGAGATTAATGAGACTCCACTTAAAGCGGCTGCCGCAAATTGGATTGCAACAGTTCAAATAGCCACATTGATATCCGATAATTGCATATTCATAGATACCGGAAGCACAACAACAGACATCATTCCAATTAAGGACGGTAAGGAATGTGCAATCGGAAAATCTGACTTTGAAAGGTCCGCTACCGGTGAATTGGTTTATACCGGAACGTTAAGAACCAATCTTGCAAGCTTTCTGGATAAGATTGAATTTGATGGAAAAGAATATCGGGTGGCTTCTGAATTATTTGCACAAACTGCTGATGTTTATACAGTCCTGGACCTGATTAAGCCTGAAGATTATGTATGCGACACTTTTGATGGTGACAGCAAATCAAAAATTGATTGCGCCCAAAGGATTGCACGTGTAGTATGTGCTGATTTAGATATGTTATCAATGGACGATATTGTTGAAATCTCAAAATTCATTCACAAAAAGCAAATCTCTCAAATCGCTGACGGTTTAAAACAAGTTGTTGAAGCCCAAAACCTTGATTTGATTGTAGTAACCGGCCTTGGAAAAGATATTTTAGATAAACCTGCAGCGGAATCTTTAGGTTTGGAAGTTAAATCTATGGGTGATATACTGACTGATGAAGAGTGTGTCGTTGCACCTGCAGTCGGAACCGCAATAATGATGAATAAATATTTAAATTAGAGGATTGTATCCTCTTAAACTCTTTTTTTAAAATTAGT
Source organism: Methanobrevibacter sp. (assembly GCF_045112895.1). Classification (GTDB taxonomy): domain Archaea; phylum Methanobacteriota; class Methanobacteria; order Methanobacteriales; family Methanobacteriaceae; genus Methanocatella. The sequence goes on from NZ_JBGUIH010000026.1 coordinate 11,977, forward strand.
ACCAAACATCTTTCAAACCAAGCAGATAAGCGCCGGTATTTGTTAGCAAATGGAAAAATAATGTGAGGATAATTGCAAGTACAATAACCAATAAATCAAGTTTCACAACAAATGAAACCAGAATCAATGCGACGATTATAAAGTCAAGCTGATCTAAAAATGGAGCGGGGTTTCCTCTCCCAATTCCAAGTCTCCTTTTTAAAAAACTGCCTATTGCATCACCTAAAAGAGCTCCAAAACCAAGTAAAAATCCAATCAAGATTCCTTCAGGGAGGTTTGTAACTATTGGAGTCATAATATATTGGCCAAATGTTTGAATTATGTAAGGGGCGATAATTCCTTGAACTGCACCGGTCAATGTTCCGACTATAGTTCCGGCTGCCAATCCTCTCCAGGTAACTCCATCTCCAATCCATCGATTTCCATTTTTATCGGATTTTCCAAAGTCCAATGGCAGGCCTCCTCCAAATAGTAGTCCGCTACCGTTGGAAAAATATGCGGGGAGAATGAAATATAATGTTGTAACGCATGCAATTAATAACATTTGAATGTTAATCATTGAATTTTCTCCATTCTATTTTATTTTTTCACATTAATACTTATTGTTAAACTAATATATATTAATTAAGTTTAAATATTAAATTAGTTCAAATATATAATAGTTTATAATAGTAATACTAATAATTTTAACATTTTGTTAGTTAAGGTGATTTTTTGAAAATTAAAAATACAAAAAGTTTATGCCCAGAGTGTGGCAAACCTCTTGATGCAGAAGTGTATGATGAGGATGGCAAAGTCTTCATTAAAAAAACTTGTGACGAACATGGGGAGTTTGTAAATACTTATTGGGGTGATAAGGATTTATATGATAGGGCAGAAAATTTCACACCATCAGTTTTGTCTGTAGAAAATCCTAATGTTGAGGATACTGGTACTTGCCCAAGTAACTGCGGATTATGTTCTAAACATGAGACCTCAACAGTTTTAGGTTTAATTGATGTGACTAATAGGTGTAATTTAAAATGCCCGGTTTGTTTTGCAAATGCAGCGGCTGCAGGATACTTATATGAACCTACTCAAGAAGAAATTAGGCAAATGCTTAAGAATTTGAGAAGTTTAAAACCTAACCCCTGCCATGCAATTCAATATGCCGGCGGTGAACCAACCGTTAGAAAAGACATCATAGAGCTTATTGAAATGGCTAAGGAAGAAGGATTTTCCCATGTCCAAATCGCTACAAACGGTTTAAGGCTGGCTAGACGAGAAAATCTTGCAGAACAATTAAAAGCAGCAGGATTAAACACAGTTTATTTATCCTTTGAAGGAGTTACTTCAGAACCATATATCAAAAACAAAGGAAAAGATTTGCTTGATATAAAGTTAAAAGCTATTGAAAACTGTAGAAAAGCAAATTTGGGTGTAGTGCTTGTCCCTACATTAATTAAAGGAGTCAACGACCAACAAGTTGGTGAAATTATCAAGTTTGCATTTGACAATAATGATATAATTTATGGAGTTAACTTCCAACCGGTTTCATTTTCTGGAAGAACTCCTGCTGATGAGGTCGAATCTCAAAGAATCACTATTCCCGATTTCATAAACATCATTGAAAAAGAAACTGACGGTCAGGTTTCACATGACGCATTTTACCCACCTTCTGCTGTTGAACCGATTGCAAGGTTCATATCTGCTTTAGACGGTTGTGAGGTGCCTAAAGTAACTTTAAACTGCCACCAACACTGTGGTGTAGGTACTTACATATTTAGAGAAAAAACTGAAGGTCCGGGTAAGGATAAGTTAATACCAATCACTGACTTTGTTGATGTTGAAGACTTATTTAATAAATTGGATGAATATGCCGATACAATTATTGAAGGAAAATTCGGGGCTAAAAAGAAAGTTTTAGCTAGTGCAGCCAAATGGATTCCAAGATTGGTGCATCCGAGCAGATCTCCTGAAAACTTAGATTTCACAAAAATTCTTATTAATGTTTTCTATAAAAGGTCATATGAAGCTTTAGGAGAGTTTTCCAAAGATGCAATGCTTATTTCATGTATGCATTTCATGGATCCATTCAACTTTGATGAAGACAGAGTTAAAAAATGTGTTATTCACTATGCAACACCGGACGGCAGAATTATCCCATTCTGTACTATGAACTCTATGTATCGTGAAGGAGTAGAACAGGAATTTTCAACACCCTTAAAACAAAAGAAATAAATTAATTTTTAAATCACCTTACTTATTTTGTATTTGGGGTTCTCCCAAATACTCATTTTTTTAAATCAATTTTATAGTGGTATAAATGGATATTATTAAAGGAAAAACATGGACTTTTGGGGAAAACATCGACACAGATGTGATTATTCCCGGAAGATATTTAAGAACATTCAACCCTCAAGATTTAGCGGATCACGTATTGGAAGGAGAACGTCCCGACTTTACTAAAAATGTTAAGAAAGGAGACATTATTGTTGCGGATGAAAACTTCGGTTGCGGTTCATCAAGAGAACAAGCTCCTGTGGCCATTAAGACTGCAGGTGTAGATGCAATTGTCGCCAAATCTTTTGCAAGGATTTTTTACAGGAATGCAATAAACATTGGTTTGCCCGTTATTGTTAGCGATATTGAAGCTAAAGACGGGGATATTTTAAGCATTGATTTGTCAAAAGGGATTCTGGTCAATGAAACAACCGGCGAATCTAAGACTTTCGAACCTTTTAAAGACTTTATGTTAAATATTTTGGAGGATGGTGGTTTAGTCAACCATTATCTTAAAGAGGAGTAGGAGGCAGAAAAATGGAATGTCCTATTTGCGGTTCTGATGAACTTGAAGTTTTGAATTCAAAGCAGAAATCCTCCAAGAAAAAATTCATGGAAGAATATTTATTGAAATGTGAGGATTGCGGTCATGTTTTCAAAGATGTCATTTCAGCAAAAAAACCTAAACCTTATAGATTAATCATTTCAGAGCAAGAAAAATCACGTAAGACCACTATTGATTTGTCTCCAAGTGATGAACTGAAATGTGGCGATATTCTGCTTACTGAGTTGGGTCAAGTTGAAGTGACAGGCATAGAAATTAAAGACAAAAGGGTTAGCGAAGCTAAACTTGAAGATGTGGATACAATTTGGGCTTCATCTATTGAAATTCCGGCACGCATAGGATTTTCAGTGGATTTACATGGGGAAGTTGATTCCTATAAGTTAGATTTGGATAGGGATTTTGAAATTGCTCCAGGAGATATTGTAAAAATTGATAAGCATATCGTCAAAGTTCATGTTATCAAAACTCAAGAGAGAAAATTGACTTCAGGATTTGCAAAAGCGGGTGTAATTAAAAGAGTTTATTCAAAACCCGTTAAATTCAGTAATTTTGATTATGATTTAACAAAAGACATTTTTAAAAAGACTTCATAGAGTGAAATTGATGAAAGTATATATTGAATCTTATGGATGTACCTTTAACAAAGCCGATGGACAGATAATTGCTGGCAATCTGAAAGAAAATGAAGTGGATATTGTCGATTCTATCGATGAAGCGGATGTTGTTATTGTAAATACCTGTTATGTTAAACTGCCTACTGAGAATAAGGTAACGTATAGAATTCAAAAACTTCAGGAGGAGTTTCCGGATAAGAAAATCATCATCGGTGGATGCATGGTTGAAATCGATCCTGAGAAACTGGATAAGGTTGGACCTAACTGTTCATGGATAGGTCCTCATCAATTGAATAAGGCTTTTGATGTTGTCAGCGGCGCTTATTGTGGAGAGGTCATTCGTGAATGCGGATTTTCAAAAGAATCTAAAGTTGGAGTTCCTAAAGTAACTGATGATGGATTAATTCATATTATTCAAATCTGTGAAGGTTGTCTGGGAGCATGCACATTTTGCTGCACTCGTTTTGCTCGCGGACCATTAAATAGTTATCCGATTGAGGACATTAAAGCCGAAGCAAAAAAAGCTATTGAAAATGGCGCTTGTGAAATTCAGCTTACTGCCCAAGACACTGCCGCTTTTGGTCGGGACAGTGGAGAGAAACTATCTGATTTAATTAAAGAGGTGGCCAATTTAGATGGAGATTTCCGTGTCCGTGTTGGAATGATGCATCCTAAAAATATTTTAAATGATGTTGATGAAATAATCGATGCAATGAAACATCCAAATGTATATAATTTCATTCATTTGCCTGTTCAATCCGGAAGTGATAAAGTTTTATCCGATATGAGAAGAGGCCATACATTGTCTCAATACTTGGAAATTGTATCAAAATTTAAAAAAGAGATTCCAGATATAACCTTGGCTGTAGATATTATTGTTGGATATCCTACTGAAAGTGATGACGATTTTGATTTAACCGTGAAATTGCTTGAAGAAATTAAGCCAAGCATAATTCATTTATCAAAATATCAACATAGAAAAGGGGCAATTTCATCTTCACTTCGTGAAATTCCACCCGAAATCATGAGAAAAAGATCAAAATTTTTATCTGAAATTAAATCAAAAATAACAGAAGATGAGAACCGGGATTTGATTGGTTCTATTCAAAATGTTTTGGTTGTTGAAGTAGGCTCTAAAGGAGGATTCATTGCTAAAACAGATTCATATATTCCAGTTATTGTTGAAGATGTTGAGTTAGGTACTTTTGTTAAAGTAAAAATAACCGAAGCAACTGCCACATATCTTAAAAGCGAATTATTGAACGATTAATTTTTATTTTTTGTATGTATTCTTATTTTCAGATTATTGTCAATTTTTATCCTTTAATCTTATATAATTCTTATATTTTTTTCTAAATTTGAAAAGCATATTCTATCAGTTCATATGTTAAAATATGGGGGAATAATAAGCATTTTTACCGATACCTTTATATACTATCGTGTACTATCATTTAATTGGAGGTGTCATAATGAGTGAATTACCAATCGCACCAGTCGGTCGTATCTTAAAAAATGCTGGCGCACAAAGAATTAGTGATGATGCAAAAATTGCATTAGCTGAAGCATTAGAAGAAAAAGGTGACGAAATCGCACAAAAAGCTGTTAATTTCGCACGCCACGCTGGTAGAAAAACTGTAAAAGCTGAAGATATCAAATTAGCAATCAAATAGATTTACTAATTAGTTATTTTCAAAAAAAAGCTTAGATAATAAAATCTATTGGCCATTTTCTTGGTCAATTTTTTTTATTTTTTTATTTTATTACTCCTTGTTCTATTCAACTAAGAAAACTTTATATATTACTTTTTTCAAATTATAGTATGTTGTATAGGACCGGTGGTCTAGGGGTATGATTCCTCTTTGACGTGGAGGAGATCACGAGTTCGAATCTCGTTCGGTCCATATGCCATGGTAGTTCAGATGGGAGAACGCTAGACTGAAGATCTAGATGTCGCTGGTTCAAGTCCGGCCCATGGCATTCT
>NZ_JBGUIH010000027.1:0-7371 GCF_045112895.1 Methanobrevibacter sp.
TGAGTGCGATTTCGATTACGTATCCTGAGTAGAAGATTCCGATTCTGTCTGCCACTTCGAGTGCTGCGTGGATGTCGTGTGTAATCAATAATACTCCGATTCCGTCTTTCTTCATATTTTTGAAGTGGTTTAGTGTTTCTTCTACTGTTTTTTGGTCGAGTCCTGGTGTTGGCTCGTCTGCTACTACGAGTTTAGGATTGGATAGTAGTGCTGTTGATACGAGCACTCTTCTTGCCATTCCTCCTGATAGTTGGAAAGGGTACATGTCGTCTACTTCAGGACCTAGGTTATAGCGTTCGAAGATTTCTCTTTGTTTTGCTTTTTTCTCTTTTTTCTCAGCATCAGATTCGGTGTGTCCGATTGCCTGATCTGAGATTTTCATTAAAGGATCTAAAAAGTTCACTGATTGAGGCACGAGTACAATGTCTTTTCCTCGGATTTCTTCTTTGTCTTTTTGTGATAGTTCCTTTCCTTTGTATTTGATTTTTCCGTTTAGGTTTGCGTTTTCCGGTAGGATTCCAAATATTGCGTGTGCCAATAAACTTTTTCCTGATCCACTTGAACCCAATACTGCTAATATTTCTCCTTCAGATATGTCGAGGGTTAAATCGGTGATAACTTTGAGGTCTCTTTGATTTAATCCTTTTGTATATTGAATGAATGAAATTGAAACATTTTCAACATCTAATAATTTCTCCATATTATCACCTTATTCATTTGCACTTGTAGGGTCAAGTAACTTTTTAATGTTTTCTCCAGCAATATCAAATAAGAGCACTAAGATTAATAATGCTAAACCAGGGAACAGTGCTAGCCACCAGTCACCAATCGCAAGGTATTTCATGGATTCAGATAAGATAATACCGATTGCAGGTTCGTGTGGTGCTAAACCAAATCCTAAGAATGTTACACTAGCTTCGTGCATAATTGCGTGTGGGAAAATCAAAATAGTTCCTACAATAACTTGAGTTATAACTAATGGCAAGATGTGTTTTTTTGCAATCCACCATTTGGATTTTCCAAATCTTTCAGCCAATTTAACATAGTCTGATGTTTGAATCTGTTTGATTTCTGCTCTCAATACCCTTGTAAGGGTTGTCCAGTGAGTTACAGCTACACCCATTGTAACACCAAATGCTCCTCCACCTAATGCAATTGAAATTAAGATAATCAATAGGATGTGTGGAACAGACAGGAACAAATCAACCAACCATGCAATGAATGTGTCTAATTTTTTATTAACGCTGCCTACAAATGCTAAAGCGACTGCGATGATACTGCTTAAGATTGATGCTGCAGCACCAATTTGGACACTCAAACCTAATCCTTTTAAGGTACGTGTAAACATGTCTCTACCGAGCCAGTCAGTACCGAATAAATGTTCAAAAGATGGCGGAAGACTCATTGCATCGAAATTAGTGGTAATGTCTGTAGCATTAATTAATAAACTTGAGATTACAACAATCACCAATATTGATACGGTTATGGCAATTGTCAATAATGTTTTGGTCCTTAAATTCATGTTAGCAATTGGCCCATAAATGCTTGTAAACTTATTCTGTTCACTCATTTTCTTCACCTTCTTTGATTCTTGGATCTACAAAGTTGTATAAAATGTCCGCTATTAAATTACCGCAATATACAAATATTGCACTAAATATTACAATTCCTAAAAGAAGGGGAACGTCACTATTTAATCCAGCCGCTACAGCTGCCTGTCCGATTCCAGGGTATGTGAATATTTGTTCTACAAGTACAGTACCGCCGAATAATTCTGAAAATCCTAAAAACTGAATTGTGATTGCAGGAAGTAAAATGTTTCTTATACCATGTCTCATAATCAAGTCCCAGCCCATTTCACCTCTGGCTTTTGCAAATAAGAAATAATCACTATTCATTACTTCAATCAATTTATCACGTGTGAATAATGTAATTGATGCTATACCGACAACGCTTAATGTAACCATAGGAAGGATTAATCTATGCAACCAATCCCAAAATGACACATTCTCGCTTAATGTCCCTACCGGAACTCCCAATCCTGTTGGGAACCATCCTAAATAAACGGCAAATACCATTAAGAAGAGCAATGCAATCCAAAAAGTTGGTGCAGATTGTAGAATATAACAGTATACTTTAATTGCTTTATCAATGATGGTATCTTTTTTAAATCCTGCAATTACTCCTAATATAAACCCTATAACTCCAGAAAATAGCCATGATGTTAGCATCAATACTAAAGATGCAGTAAATCTTTCTGCAATTACATTAATTACAGGTGCTCTGAAAATTAATGAGGTTCCGAAATCTCCGTGCAATATATTTGTAAGCCAGTTAATCATTTTTGTAGTAATGGGTTCATTAACGCCCCAATAGGCTTCAAGAATTGCTATTTTTTCAGGGGAGACTGATCCAAGGTTTGCAATGTATGTTTTCACAGGATTTATAGGGGACATGTCAATAAGTATGAAACTTAACAATATAACAACAATCAGTAAAATTATAAATCTAACTATTTTTTTACCTAAAAATTTTAGAAGTTTTTCATTTTTTAACATAACTACACTCCTATGTTAATAAAAAGGGAAAAAGAGAGAGTTGAATTAGATTATTCAACTCTGATATTTTTTTTAACTTGTTTCGTTAAGTGAAGCTACACGAGTCCAATCATAGATGTTTCCGAATGCATCTCCTCCGTGAGGTTGTAATTTGAAGGTATCTTCGGAAATGTCTATAGTATCATCTATGAAGTAAGTGTATCTGATTTCACCAATCCATAACCATGCTGCGTCACCTTTAGGTGAAATACCGGTGGATCCGTCCCATGAAACTGCAGACCAGTCTGCATAGGATGATTCACGTGATTTAGACATTGCGTCATCAATGTGTTTGTCTACAGCGGTATTGTTTACAAGTGAAGGGTTGTTGTATCCGATACCTGCTTGGTCACTGTAGTATTCTCCGTACATGGTGTATGGGTCAGTTGAACCGAATCCCCATACGATTGGGTCGGTAAATTTAATAGCATCCATTTCGTCCCAGTTGGAACCGGTTGCGTTAACTTCAATACCAAGTTCTTTTGCTTGTTCAGCAACTGCTACAGCAATAGCTTGTCTTTCATTTGCGTTTGATGGGTAGTATAAGTTGATTGATGCTTTTTGACCATCTTTTTCGACGATTCCGTCACCGTCAGTATCTTCCCAACCGCCTTCTTTTAAGATTTGTTTAGCTTTTTCAACATCACCGTCTTTAATAGCAGCTTCTTTGTTGTACCATGGTAACCAGTGTGCAATACCGTCGTAGTTAGGTACACCAATACCATTCAAAGCACCTTTACAGATGGTTTCTCTGTTAATACCGTAGTTTAATGCTTCTCTGATTGATTTATCTGCAGTAATGTTGTTACCTAATGCTTGGCCATCTTCGTTGGTTTCACCAGTGTTGTTTTGTACTGGCAATGAGATACCCCTTACGTCAAGAGATTCTGATAAGTATGCGTGGTATCCGTCGATGGTTTCATTTGCATATTCTAATGGTACTGCTGCAATATCCAATTCATGGTTTTTAGCAGCGTTGAATGAAGATTCGTCTTGTTCAAAGAGAATTGTTAATTTGTCGAATTCTGGTTGTTTTCCGTAGTAATCTGGGTTTTTCTCTAAGATTACTTGTTGACCTTTATCCCATTGTACAAATTTGAATGGTCCGGATCCTACAGGGTTGGTTCCATAGGTTTCATTGTCGTAAGAGTCAGATGGTACAATACCTACATATAATAATTTGTCTGAGAATGTTGAATCAGGTTTGTTTAATGTGAATTTTACAGTGTTTTTATCAACTGCAGTTGCATTGTCCATACTGCTTAAGTCAACAGTTTCACCAGTGGATTTAGCTTGGTTGTATGAGAATGCTACATCTTCAGCATCTAAAGTTGTGTTGTCAGTAAATTTGACGTCATCTCTGATTTTTACAGTATATTCTGTAAAGTCATCATTTGCTTGCCAATCAGTAGCCAAATCATTTTGATAAGTCATGTTTCTGTTCATTTTCATCAATGTAGATTGGATTAAAGGTTCTCCACGATCACCCCAACCGTACATTGGGTCATAACCTGCTTCAGGTTCGCCACCGTGACTGAAAGCAGCTACTACTAACTCATTATCAGCTCTTGCTGGTGTTCCACTTCCGCTCATGAAAAGTGCTCCACCAATAATAGCGATTAAGAGTACAGCAATTATTCCAATAATGTATTTTTGATCCATTATATTTCTCCATTATTTTTTAAAAATTTAATTGTTATTATGAATTTATAAAATAGTATTATTATATTTAATAACAATTAATTAAATATTATTATTCCAGTATATTTAAATATTTCTAAAAGGAGTATTATCATTTTCATGATTTTTTATAAAATTTTATTAAATTATTATAATTTGTAAAATTGCTTATAAGTTGAGTATTACTTTTCATATTATGTTGGCTTTGATTTAACAAAACTGAAGATTAATAAAGAACACGAATTTAATGTTCTGTGTTATGTAATATCAAAAAAGAGAGAGTTGAATTAGATTATTCAACTCTGATATTTTTTTAACTTGTTTCGTTAAGTGAAGCTACACGAGTCCAATCATAGATGTTTCCGAATGGGTCATATCCTACATGAGGTTGTATTTTGAAAGTATCTTCGGAAATGTCTAAACTATCATCTATGAAGTAAACACATTTAATTTCACCTACCCATAACCATGCTGCGTCACCTTTTGGTGAAATACCTGTTGTTCCATCCCAAGAAACTGCAGACCAGTCTGCAAAGGATGCTTCACGTGGTTCAGACATTGCTTTTTCCATATGTGAATCTACAACACTATTGTTTACAAGAGCAGGGTTGTTGTATCCGATACCCGCTTGGTCACTGTAGTATTCTCCGTACATGGTGTATGGATCTGAAGAACCGAATCCCCATACAATAGGGTCACTGAATTTGATATTGTCCATTTCGTCCCAGTTGGAACCGGTTACATTAACTTCAATACCAAGTTCTTTTGCTTGTTCAGCAACTGCTACGGCAATAGCTTCTCTTTCATGTTCATTTGCGGTATAGTATAAGTTGATTGATGCTTTTAGACCGTCTTTTTCGACGATTCCGTCACCATCTGTATCTTCCCATCCGCCATCTTTTAGGATTTGTTTAGCTTTATCTACATCTCCATCTTCAATCTCTGCTTCTTTATTATACCATGGTAATGTGTGAGCAATACCATCGTAATTAGGTAAACCAATACCGTTTAAAGCTCCTTTACCTATATCTGTTCTGTTAATTCCATAGTTCAATGCTTCTCTGATTGATTTATCTGCGGTTACATTGTTACCTAATGGAATGCCGTCTTCGTTGGTTTCACCAGTATTTGGTATCACTGGCAATGAGATACCTCTCACATCATAAGAATCTGATATGAATTTGTGGTATCCGTCAACAGTTTCATTTGCATATGAAATTGGAACTGAAGCCATATCAACTTCATGGTTTTTAACTGAAGCGAATGCAGCTTCATTTTCTTTAAAGAGAATTGTTAATTTGTCGAATTCTGGTTGTTTTCCGTAGTAATCCGGATTTTTCTCTAAGATTGCTTGTTGACCTTTATCCCATTGTAAGAATTTGTATGGTCCTGATCCTATAGGGTTACTTCCGTAAGTTTCATTGTCATATGAGTCGGATGGCACAATGCCTACATATAACATTTTGTTTGAGAAAGTTGAGTCAGGTCTGTTTAATGTGAATTTAATGGTATTTTTATCGACTGCGGTTGCATTATCCATACTGCTTAAATCAGCAGTTGAACCAGTGGATTTAGCTTGGTTGAATGAGAATGCTACATCTTCAGCATCTAAAGTTGTGTTATCAGTAAACTTGACGTCATCTCTGATTTTCACTGTATATTCTGTAAAGTCATCATTTGCTTCCCAGCTAGTAGCTAGGTCATTTTCATAGGTCATGTTTTTGTTCATTTTTAATAATGTGGATTGAATTAAAGGTTCCCCATAAGAACCCCATCCATACATTGGGTCAAAACCTGATGATGGTTCACCACCCCAATAATATGCTGATACAATTAATTCGTTATCTGCTCTTTCAGGTGTTCCACTTCCGCTCATGAAAAGGACTCCACCAATAATAGCGATTAAGAGTACAGCAATTATTCCAATTATATACTTTTGATTCATTTTTTTTCTCCTAATTTATTTAAAATTCCAATTGTTATTATTATTTTTTTAAAAAATATTACATATATTAATAACAATTAATTTAATTTTATTAATTAAATTTTATTTAAATATTTCTAAAAAGTGTATTGTTTATTTTACAAAATTTTTAAAAAAGCATTAATTATTCAATTTTATAAATTATAATTAAAAAATATTAAATATTAATGGAGAGCACCATTAATATCTTTTAAGTATATTCTGTCATCACAGATGGTATCAACCAAATCCATGTCGTGACTTACAAGCAGGAATCCCATTTTCCTTTCTTTGACAATTTTCAATACGGAATCCAGGATTTGCACTTGTGTGATTGCGTCAAGCATTGTAGTCATCTCATCAGCAATTAGGAATTTTGTATTTGGATTAAGAGATCTTAAAACAGAAAATCTTTGAAGTTCCCCTCCGGATAATTCCTGTGGGAAACGTGTAAGCCAGCTTTTCTGAATACCGAATTCCTTTAAGGCTTCATCGGTAACATCCCAAGATTCAGCCAATACCTGTTGCATTTTCCATTTTGGATTCATCACCTTTTCAGGGTGTTGATATATTAATTGGACAGGTTTAAATCCTTTTTTTGTGAGGGGTTGGCCATCAAATGTAACGCTTCCTTCATATTTTGTTACATAGCCTGAGAGTATTTTACATAATGTTGATTTTCCGCTTCCGCTGTCCCCAATCAAACCCATTATTTTGTTGTTGTCCAATTCAAGATTGACATCTTTTAATAGGTAATCTTTAGCAGAGGGATATTTGAATGAAATGTTTGTTGCTTTAAGTTCCATCTTATGCACCTTCCTCATATTTGAAGCATCTGATTTTTTTCTTTCCAAGGTCAATCAATTCAGGTCTTTCCTGTTTGCATCGCTCAAAGCGCATGTCGCATCTGTCGTAGTATGGGCATCCGGTTGGGATTTCTCCGTGTAGTGGTTGGTGTCCTTTGGTTAGTTCGAATCCGTTTGCTGGCAGTGCTTTGTAGAGTGCTTTTGTGTATGGGTGTAGGAGGTTTTCTCCTTCGCCTGTGAAGTCTTCTTTGAGTGCGATTTCGATTACGTATCCTGAGTAGAAGATTCCGATTCTGTCTGCCACTTCGAGTGCTGCGTGGATGTC
>NZ_JBGUIH010000028.1:0-13307 GCF_045112895.1 Methanobrevibacter sp.
CTCCGTAGCACAAGGTTCAGCTGCAGCATCCAGAGCAGCAATCCCAATGGCTAAAGGAGAAGTAGAAATCGAACCTATTATTGCATCTAACGACGAAAACGTTTGTGGTGCTTGCCAAGTATGTGTTGAATTATGTCCATTCGGTGCTATTGCTATCGCAACTGGCGTAGGTGGAAAAGAATTTGCACAAATCAACTCCGCATTATGTAAAGGATGTGGTACTTGTGTAGGTGCATGTCCATCTGGTGCAATGAACCAACAACACTTCAAAACCGAGCAAATTATGGCACAAATCAGTGCTGCTCTTGAAGACTTAGGTAAATAGATTTAGAGATTAATTTCTCTATTTCTTTTTTTTCTTTTTTTATAACAAGCTCCAATTGATTTAACTTTTTTTCGTGATTTAATAATTCATAAAAATTTAAAAATATCTCATTTTACCATTGACTTTTAACAATTTTTATATAATATTTAGGATATAGATAATATAGACTAGTTTAAATTATATGATACATTCGAATGAATTTAATCATTATTATGAGAATTTATCATGGACTATTGGTGATAACATGAATGAAGTATATAGGACATTTACATCAGAATCAGTAACTCAGGGGCATCCTGACAAAGTTGCAGACATTATTTCTGATGCTATATTGGATGCATACATGGCACAAGACAAATATTCCCATGTTGCATGTGAAACCTGTGTAACAACTGATTTTTGTATGGTATTTGGTGAAATAACATCTAAAGCCACCCTCTCAAAGGATGAAATTGAAAAGATCATAAGAGATACAATCATTGAAATCGGTTATGATAATCCTGATTTAAAATTTGACGGTCATACCTGTAAGATTGAAAACAGACTTCATGAACAATCTCCAGATATTAATCAAGGAGTGGACCGTGGGGATGAAGAAACCGGAGCAGGCGATCAGGGTATGATGTTTGGTTTTGCAACTAATGAAACAGAATCATTAATGCCTTATCCAATTGATCTTGCCCGTAAATTAACCAATAAATTAACCGAACTTAGAGAAAGCGGAGAAATCCCATATTTAAGGCCTGACGGTAAAGCCCAGGTATCTGTAAATTATGATAAAGAGGGAAATGTCATTTCACTTGATGCGGTAGTATTGTCAACCCAGCATGATGAGACAATGTCCGAGAATCAGGAACAATTAAAAGCAGACATTCGTGAAAAACTCTTTAAAGAAGTCATTCCGGCGGAATTGATGACTGAAAACACTAAAGAACACATCAACCCAACTGGAAAATTCGAAATTGGTGGCCCTCATGGAGATTCAGGACTAACCGGTCGTAAAATCATCGTCGATACCTATGGAGGATATGCAAGACATGGTGGTGGAGCATTTTCAGGTAAAGACTGTACAAAAGTAGACAGAAGCGCATGTTACATGGCAAGATACATTGCAAAAAACATTGTCGCAAGCGGTTTAGCTGAAAAATGTGAAATTCAATTATCTTATGCAATCGGAGTTGCCGAACCAACTTCAGTAATGGTTGATACCTTTGGAACTGAAGCCGATATCGGTGATGTGACCTTTGATGAAATTGTACGTGACAACTTTAAATTAACTCCTGATGGAATTATCGAATCATTAGGCTTAAGGGATGTTTCTTATAAACAAACCGCTAAATATGGTCATTTAGGTATTGAAGGCCTTCCATGGGAAGAAACTGATAAAGTTGAAGACTTGAAAAAATACATCAAAAATTAATTAAGCTTTCCTCTTTTGAGGTTAGTTTTTTATACTTTTTTTTACTTTATTTTTCATTTTATTTTTAATTTTCATTGTTTTAGGAATAATTTTCATAACTATTATATTAAATGATTTACAAAAATTAAATCATAAATATATAATTGGATATTAGGTGTAGTAAATGACTAATTATCATGATGAGATTATAAACTTTGAAGAAATTGCAAGAAAACATACTGAATATATGAGAAACAGTATCAATCTTATTGCTTCCGAAAACGTAACAAGTGTAGAGGTAACCGAAGCGGTAGCAACTGATTTTGCTCATAGATACGCAGAAGGACAAGCATTCCAAAGATTTTACGAAGGATGCCAATATATAGATTTGGTAGAAGATAAGACCAAAAAGCTTTCCTGTCAATTATACGACTGTGATTATGCTAATGTTCAACCGGTTTCCGGTGTAACAGCAAACCTTGCAGCGTTCTTTGGATTTGGAAAACCTGGTGATAAGGTAATGGCACTTGAAGTGCCATCAGGAGGTCACATTTCTCACGCTGATGTAAGTGCTGCAGGTATTCGTGGTCTTAAAACCGTTTTCCACCCATTAGACAAAAATGTAATGAACATTGACATCGATGCAATGAACAAAAAGATTTTAGAGGAAAAACCTAACATCATTTTATTCGGTGGAAGTCTGTTCCTATTCCCTCACCCAATCAAAGAAGCTCGTGAAGCTGCTGATGAAGTGGGAGCTACTGTAATGTATGACGGAGCACATGTATTGGGTCTTATTGCAGGAGGCCAATTCCAACAACCTCTTAAAGAAGGAGCAGATTTGATGATGGGAAGTACCCACAAAACATTCCCTGGTCCACAAGGAGGTATTATTCTTTCTCACAAAGAAAATGAGGAACGCATTGACGAAGCCGTATTCCCTGGTGTTGTAAGTAATCACCATTTACACCATTTACTTGGTTTGGGTATTGCAACTGCTGAAATGTTGGAATTTGGTGAAGCTTACGCAAAACAGATCATTAAAAACGCACAGGCATTAGGTCAAGCAATGTATGAAAGAGGATTTAATGTATTATGCGAAGAATTAGGTTTTACCGAATCACACCAAATCGCTGTGGATTTAACCAACATCAGATCAGCATCAGATATCGCAAAAGAATTAGCTGACAACAATGTAATCTTAAATAAAAACCTCTTGCCGGGCGATAACAGGGATAATTCCGATGATCCATCCGGTATCAGAATAGGTACCCAGGAAATTACAAGAAGAGGTCTAAAAGAAAAAGAGATGGATGAAGTTGCAGAATTCATCAAACGTGTTGCAGTCGATAAGGAAGACATTGCTGATGAAGTGGCTGAATTCATGAATCAATACACAAGACTTGACTATGCATTCTCAGACAGAGAAGCATACCAATATCACAATTTAGATTAAAATGAGAATCGGATTTGCATTTACTGGAGCTGGTCATTTACTACGTGAATCAGTACATTTGGCTGAAAAATTGGCTAAGGAGCATGAAGTCACAGTATTTCTATCAGGAGCGGCCGAAGAAGTCCTTAAGATGTATGGACTTTACGAAAGAATTGAACGCATAACCGGTGGAAAATATCGTGAATTGGCTACTGATTCAAATCAAAAGTTTTCATATCCAATTACCGGTCGTCTTTCAATTGGAAAGTACGATTTACTCATTGTTTCTCCAACTACCGCAAATACAGTTTCAAAAATAGTTCATGGAATTGCAGACACATTGGTTACAAATGCAGTGGCGCAATCCGGCAAGGGTGCCGTTCCTGTCTATATGGTCCCAGTTGACATTCATCCGGGTCCTGTTGATACGGTTTTACCTTCAAAAATAGAATTGTCCAAATGCCAAAGATGCGATGATTGTTTTGCAGCTCTTGCATGCCAGCAAGGTGCAATCATTGCCCATCAGGAAATAGACCTGACAAAATGTATTGGCTGCGGCATGTGCAGAAATACCTGTCCGCATGATGCAATTTCAGAAGGAAAAATCATTACAATCTATATGAGAGATATTGATATCGAAAATACTCGCAAATTGGAAAGTTTTGATAATATTCACATCTTTGAAAAACCGGAAGATATATTAGACAAATTCTAATCTATCTCCTATTCCTATTTTTAACTCATCTTTTTTAGTTTCTAAAATATATGTGGCTCGCTTTTTTGGCTTATGGAATTTCCAGGGTTTTAATGTAGCCTTTTCAAAAACGATTTTGTCTTTATCCAAAAAATAGACGTCTATTTCAAATCTCATAAAGTGAGTGTGCACACACGAATCCTTTAAATTGTAGAACAATATTGCAAAATCAATATCTTTTTTCAACATCAATCCTTTAAAACGCTTAAAAAAGCTGTTTGCATTTATAATTTTTATATTAATTACTTCATTGGTTGTTTTATTTAAAATCATGAATTAAATATTTTTGTTTTATAATATTTAAGCTTTTAACGAGGTTAAATCAATATTGACTTAAATAAAAGTTTTGTTTTTAATGTCTCCACTGTTAAAATCTTTTAAGGCAGTTTCAAACTCTTCAGCTGAAAATACTCCGGGGATTATTAGCCGCTCTTCGTTTTTTTCTAATATAAAATAAGGTGTGGAAGTGATTCCATTTGAAAGCGCCTCCTCTTTATCAAGGAAAATTTCTATATTATAGTAATTGTTTTCAATAATTTTTTTGGCATCGCTCTCTTCCAGCCCTGATTCGATTGCTATCCTGGTGAGAACGTTGTTGTCAGCAATGTTTTCGTTTTTGACAAAGCGGGAATGGAATATGTTCTCTACAAGATTTAGGGTAATTTCGGGATGCATATTCTCTGCAAATTTAGTTAGCCTTAGCGCATCTTTGGAACTTGTGAGAGGCATATCCCTAAAGTTAATGTTTAAACCGTCATCATGGGCAATCTCTTCGATTTCGGCAATTTTGCTTGAAGCCTCTTCCAGAGACAGTTCATATTTGCTGGCATATCTCTCTGTAGTGCTCATTGCAGGCCTTTTTCCTGCTTCAGATTCTAGCTCAAAAGATCTCATTTCCCATTCCACATCCAAATTTAGGCTCTCACATGCATTCTTAATTCTTTCGAATCCGATGTAGGAATAGGGGCAGTTGAAATCAATCAAATAAATTATTCTCATTTCTTATCATCTTTAGATTTTTCATCCTTTTCTTTGGCGATTTTGTATAGCTTTATCATATTGTCTACAGCCTTGAAAAGTGAATTGTATTTTCTGTGAAATCCCATATTACTATTTTTGATTTTATTTTATATCAAATTTTTCCTGGATAAAAACGGGCTCATGATAAGTTAATATAGTATGTTGTAGATAATATATAGTATAATGTTATATATGTGAGCAGTACTCATAGAGTACATCTCAGCGTTATCTGTTGAGCTGTTCATTTTTTATTTAGACACATAATATTAATTTCAGAGGAGTTACAATGCCAATAAAAGAGGCAGAAAAATCATACGATCACAATAAGATAGAAAAGAAAGTGCAAAAATTCTGGAAAGAAGAGGATACTTTCAGGAAAGTTAATGAACTTAGAGAAAAAGGTCCAAGATATTCATTTTTGGATGGTCCGCCTTATTGTAGTGGAAAAATCCACTTGGGTACAGCCTGGAACAAAGTCATAAAAGATACATATCTCAGATACAAGTCAATGAACGGATTTAGCTTAAGAAGACAGGCCGGATGGGATATGCATGGGCTTCCAATCGAAAATAAGGTAGAGCATTTGCTCAATATTCAATCCAAACAGGAAATAGAAGAAATCGGTATCGATAAATTTGTTGACAAATGTAGAGAATTTGCTTTGGAAAACAAGGTAGCTATGGAAGAGCAATTCGACCAATTGGGCGTTTGGATGGATTGGGAAAATCCATACATGACTTTGGATCCGAAATACATGGAATCTTCATGGTGGACACTCAAAAGGGCAAACGAGCAGAATCTGCTTGTCAACGACCAGAGGGTAATCAGCTGGTGTCCTCACTGTGGAACTGCGCTTGCAGCTGCAGAAATTGAATATGAAGAAAAGGAAGATCCGTCCATTTATATTAAATTCCCGGTAAAAGGCGAGGAAAATACTTATTTTTTAGTTTGGACAACTACTCCATGGACATTGCCTGCAAACATGGCAATTTGTGCAAACCCTGAATTTGATTATGTTTATGTGTTGAAAGATGGCGAAACTTATATTTTAGCTGAAAACTTAATGGAAACAGTATTGGGCCGCCAGGTCAAAATCCACAAAACCAAAATCCCTGCAGAAAAGGAAGGTGAAGAGGATACAATTGTGGAAGAAAAAGAAGTAATGTATGAAGTCATTAAAACCGTTAAAGGCGAAGACCTAATCGGAATGGAATATGATTACATACTCATGGATGAAGTTCCAAAACATGCGGAATTTGATGAGATTGATGCGGTTCATAAGGTCTTGGCCGGAGACCATGTAGAGCTTGGTGAAGGTACTGGATTGGTACACACAGCGCCAGGACACGGTCCAGACGATTTCGAAGTGGGTCAGGCTAATGGAATTCCTATTTTCTGTCCTGTCGGAGAGGACGGATGCTTCACAGAAGATGCAGGAAAATATGCTGATGGATTTACAAAAGATGAAAATACTCAGATTATCAAAGATCTGGAAGACAAAGGATTGATGTATCACTCCGAAACCATTGAACACAGATATGGGGTATGCTGGAGATGCAAAACCCCAATCATATATCGTGCCACTAAACAATGGTTCCTGAAAGTGACAGACATCAAACAGAAAATGTTGGATGAAATTGCTCGCGTCGAATGGGTGCCTAAATGGGCAGGTGAAGGCAGATTCCACGATTGGGTGGACAATGCTCGCGACTGGACAATTTCAAGACAAAGGTTCTGGGGTATTCCAATTCCTATTTGGGAATGTCCTGATTGTGGTGAAATCAAGGTTATCGGTTCTTTAGACGAGTTGAAAGCAGAAGCATTGACTGAAATCAATGTCAGCGATGCTGAACTTATCCACAGGCCATTTGTAGATGAAGTTGAAGTGAAATGTGACAAATGCGGTCAGACCATCAAAAGAATTCCAGACGTATTGGATGTATGGATCGACTCAGGAGTTGCAGGTTGGGCTTCACTCTACTATCCTGAAGAAAAGGACAAGTTCGAAGACTGGTTCCCATATGACTTCATTACTGAAGGGCACGACCAAACAAGAGGATGGTTCTACTCACAACTTGGTACTGGAGTAATCTCTATGGGCAAAAGCCCGTATCAGAAAGTATTGATGCATGGATTTGTATTGGATGAAAACGGAAATAAAATGTCCAAATCCTTAGGAAATGTTGTGTCTCCGGAAGAGGTAATTGAAAAGTATGGGGCGGACGTCTTAAGGTTCTACCTGTTATGGGCTTCAAAGCCATGGGATGACTTGAAATTCGTATGGGAAGAACTCCTGAACATCAATAAAATGTTCAACATATTATGGAATGTTTATGTATTTTCAACTACCTACATGTCTTTGGATAGCTTTGACCCTGTCGGATTAACAGAAAATGACATGATCTTAAGGCCAGAGGACAAATGGATCATATCCAAGTCCAATACCTTAGTCAAGGAGGTTGCTGAAGATCTTGATAAATTATTCTTCCACGAAGCGACAAGAAAAATAAATAATTTCATTTTGGAGGATTTAAGCCGTTGGTATGTAAGGCTCATTCGTGGAAGAACTTGGGTTGAAAGCGATGATCCTGATAAATTAGGTGCATATTACAGTTTATACACTGCGCTTGTAAAGTTAATTTCAGTTTTATGTCCGATAGCTCCTCATATATCAGAAGAAATCTACGAAAACCTTGTAAAAGGCGTTAATTGCGATGCTCCGGAAAGCATCCACATGAATGACTGGGGCTATGATGAAGATGCAATCGACAGTGAACTCGAAGCGAAAATGGATGTCGCCCGTGAAGTAATTGAGGCATCAATCAGGGCACGTGACATGGCACAATACAAGCTTAGATGGCCGGTTTCAGATATCACTGTTGTATCTCAGGATGATGATGTCCTAAAAGCTATTGGAGAGTTGGAAGACATTATTAAAGACCAATCAAATTCTAAAGAAGTCTTAAAAGCCAGTGAATTTGACAAATTATCATTCATTGCAAAGCCAAACCTTAAGATTTTAGGTCCGAAGCTCAAAGGAGACATGGGCAAAGTCGTAAAAGGATTGAAGGCAGCTGACGGCAATCAGATTAAAGCGGACTTGGAAGCTAACGGAAGCGTAACCATTGAAGGAATTGAATTGTCAAGCGAAGAAGTATTATTCGATTCAGAACTTCCAGACGACTTTGTTTCATCAGAATTCTCTGGCGGAAACGTATTTGTAAATACAAACATTACATTGGAAATCAGGCAGGAAGCTATGGCTCGTGAATTGATAAGAAGAATTCAGAACATGAGAAAGGACTTGGACCTTGATGTAGAAGCAAACATCAATGTCGATGTTGAAACTTCAGCAGAATTCAAGGATTTTATTGTACCGCAATCTGAAGTCATATCTCACGAAGTAAGAGCTAAAAGCTTAATAATAACTGATACAGAAGAGTGCAGTAAAGATTCTAAAGATTATACCAAAGAATGGGATATTGAAGGAGAAAAAGTAGTTATTTCAATTAAAAATTAAGGGTGTTAACATGACTTTAGCCGATTCTGAAATTGAATATATTGAAGGAATCCTCGGTAGGAAGATGAATGAATTAGAAGAAGGAATGCTTGATGTGATGTTTTCAGAGCATTGTTCTTACAAAAGCAGCAGGCCATTTCTAAGAGCTTTCCCAACTGAAGGAGAAAACATTGTTTTAGGTCCGGGAGACGATGCCGGACTTGTATCCGTAACCGACAAATATGCATTAGCTGTAGGAATGGAATCTCACAATCACCCATCAGCTATTGAACCTTATGGTGGTGCAGGTACTGGTATTGGAGGAATTTTAAGAGACATCATTTCTATGGGAGCAATGCCTATAGCACTCCTCGATTCACTTAGATTCGGACCATTGGAAGATGAAAAATCAAGATACCTATTTGAACATGTTGTAAAAGGAATTTCCGATTACGGCAACCGTGTAGGGGTCCCGACCGTTGCAGGAGAAATAGAATTTGACGAATCATTCAGAACAAATCCTCTTGTTAATGTAATGTGCGTAGGCCTTGTTGAAAAGGATAAAATTGTCCGTGCCGAAGCGCCTAACATTGGCGACGTATTCCTTTTGATGGGAGGAACTACAGGACGTGACGGAATTCATGGGGTTACATTTGCATCAGAAGAGTTAACATCCGACTCAGAAACCGAAGACAGGCCGGCCGTACAGGTAGCTGATCCGTTTACCAAAAAAAGAGTGTTGGAAGCATCATTGGAAATTCTAGAAAAGATCAATGTCAGCGGTGTTAAAGATTTAGGCGGCGGAGGCCTTACTTGCTGTATTTCAGAGCTTGTTGATTCTTCAAGCAACGGGGCATTGGTGGATTTACGGGCAATTCCTTTAAGGGAAACAGGAATGACCCCCTATGAAATCATGCTTTCAGAATCACAAGAGAGAATGGTATTTGTCATAAACCCTGATGATGTTGAACTCGCCAAACAGATTTGCGATAAGCATGAAATCGCATCATCCGTCATTGGAGAAGTAATTGACGGAAACAATATGATTGTCTCAGATGAAGGCGAGGAAATTGCTAACCTGCCAACAATTTTGCTGGCGGATCCGCCTTCAATTGACAGGCCTATTGTCGAAATTCCAGAAGACACCCAAAAAATTGAGCTCAAAGAACCTGGAGTTTACGAATCCTTGCCTAAATTGCTGTCCAGCCCAAATATTGCCTCTAAAGAATGGGTCTACAAACAATACGACCATGAAGTTCAGGTAAGGACAGTTGTAAAACCTGGAGACGATGCGGCGGTTTTAAGAATTGATGAGAATACTGCCATTGCGCTCACTACAGATTCAAACACTATCCACACAAAATTGTCTCCATTCGATGGAGGTGCAGGATGTGTTGCAGAGGCCATCAGAAATGTTATTTCAATGGGTGCGACTCCTTATGCAGTCGTAGACTGCCTAAACTTCGGAAATCCTGAAACTCCAGAAATATTATGGCAATTCAAGACAGCCATTGAAGGCATGAGTCTTGTAGCTGAAAAATTCGATGCACCAGTCATCAGCGGAAATGTAAGCTTCTATAATGAAACCGAAGGAATCAAAATCAATCCTACTCCTGCTGTGGGAGTGATTGGTGTTGAAGATATTGAAAACATCAGAACCATGGACTTTAAGAATGAAGGGGATAAAATCCTTTTAATCGGAAAGACTTATGATGAATTGACAGGTTCAGAATACCACAGAACCATTCACAACTTGGAAGTGGGAACCGCTCCAAGAATCAGAATCGATGAGGAATTTGCCAATGGGCAGACTGTTTTAAAATTAATCGATGAGGATGTTAACAAGGACATCACTGCAGTTCACGATGTTTCAGCCGGTGGAATTGCCGTTGCAATTTCAGAAATGGTTATCAAATCAGGACTTGGATGTGAAGTGGAATTGAAGGATGATGAATTGGATAAGATTCAATTGTTATACTCAGAAAGCCACGGCAGATACATCCTAACTGTTAAAGCCGATGCAGTGGATGACATTTTGGCAAAAATTGATGTTGATGTTGCAGTCATCGGTGAAGTAAAAGGCACTTCATTAAATATTAACGGTCATGAATTTAGTTTTGAAGATTTAGATAATGCATATCATGGTGTTATTGAACAATATATGGCATAATTAACTTGGGGGAGTTTAAAAAATGTTCTTATCTAAATTGGATTCTTTACAAAATGCCATGAAGCTAATAGGTGATAATCAGAAATTCACTGATGTTGAGGAAATTTCTATTCACGATGCTCACAAAAGAGTTTTAGCTGAAGATATCATGGCTTATCATGATTCACCACCATTTGATAAATCGGCAATGGATGGCTTTGCCGTAATTGCAGAAAATACCTTTGGCGCATCACAATCAGCTCCTAAGAAATTCAAAATAATCGATGCAATTGGTGCCGGAGATTTCTCAAACAAGACTGTTGGGGAAAATGAAGCTATCGTAATCGCCACAGGAGCTCCTATTCCAGAAGGGGCTAATGCAGTCATCATGAAGGAGTACACAACCACCGATGGGGATGATTTGACAATTTATTCTCAGGTCACTCCAGGTGAAAACATAAGTCCAAAATCAGAAGATATTAGGAAAGGTGATAAGATTTTAGATAAAAACACCTTTATCAGATATCAGGAATTGGGTTTGATTGCTTCAGCAGGATATGATACTGTTAAGGTTTTCAAAAAACCAAGAGTTAAAGTTATCATAACAGGTAATGAACTCGTTGAGCCAACTAAAGAGGAAATCGATAAAGCCAAAATTATTAACTCTAATCAATTCACAATTAAAGCAATGATTGAAGATTCCGGTGCTATTGCTGAAATCGGGCATGCCGGAGATAGTTTTGATGAAGTAAAGGAAGCTATTTTTGAAGCTTCTAAAGATTTTGATGTAATCATGACTACTGGTGGAACAGCCATCAGTAAAGGGGATGTTGTTTTAGATGTTGTTGAAGACCTTGGTGAGATTTTATTCCATGGTGTAGCAATGAGGCCGGGCAAACCTGCAGGTGCAGGAATTATTAATGATAAAATCATATTCACGTTTTCAGGTCAACCTGTTGCGGCAATGGCTCAATTTGATGTTTTTGCAAGGAAATATCTTTTTGAAATGCAAGGAAGGGCATTTGACTTCAGCATTGTTAAAAAAGAATCTCAACTTAAGATACCTTCACAGCTTGGAAGGACTGATTTCATCCGCTCATATACTGATGAAGGATATACCAGGCACGTCTTGAATAGAGGTTCTGGTATTATTCGCTCAATGGTTGATGCGAACAGCTATATCATTATTGACGAAAATGATGAAGGATATCAAAAGGGCGATATAGTTGACGTAGTCTTCTTTGATTCACTACTTTGGTAGTCAAAGGTGTATTTTAATGAATGGTATTTATTATTATCTGATAGCGTTTGCTATCATCTGGATATTGGTCGGAATTTTCCATGAGAAATTGTCAAATCACGGAGTCGAGCTGAACTTTCCTGTGATAATGTGGAAAACCCAAAGGCTTAGGGGGCTGATATCTAGAATTTCTAATTTTTCACCAACATTCTGGCGATGGTACATGAATGTTGGAATTTTCGTAGCATTTGGGGCTATGATTTTCATTACATACTTATTGGTTTCGTCACTGCCGTCAGTTTTTGAAACGCCTGCGGTTTCAATCGTGATTCCAGGGGTGGACATTCCGGGTTCCCAAATATACGTTCCATTCCTTTATGGTTTGATTGCTCTTGCAACAGTTTTGATAGTTCATGAGTTTTCACATGGTATTCAGTCAGTAGGAGAAAAGATACCTATTAAATCAATAGGGCTTTTGTTGTTCATAATCCTTCCGGGGGCATTTGTCGAACCTGATGAGGATGAGCTCAAAAACGCTAAAAAATCTTCAAGACTGAGAGTCTATGCGGCGGGATCCATTGCAAACATTACCTTGGCCATCATAGCAATTCTGTTAGTGTCCTTAATATCAATGGGAATTCCTCATTATTTTGCAGAAGATGGAATAGCTATTGACAGGGTAGTTCCAGATTCTCCGGCAGATGGGATATTGAAAAGCGGAATGGTTTTGGAAGCGATTGACAATCATAAGATTAATGATTCCAAATCTTATACCAATATCGTAGGCTCTTTTAAGCCTGGAGATAACATTTCGGTCCAGACAGATCAGGGCACCTATTCGATAACCCTCGGCAAAAATCCGAACAATGAGTCTGTAGGATTCTTTGGAATTCAGGCAAATAAGCATTTCAAGCTAATCGATGACAGTTTAGGTCCGCTCCCATGGGTCTTGTTTGAGCTATTCGATTTATTTGATTGGATATTCATGCTGAACCTTGGAATCGGATTGTTTAACCTGCTTCCGCTCAAGCCTTTGGATGGCGGTTATATGCTTGAGATATTGTTAAGCTATAAATTTTCAGAAGAGTCAGTCAAACCGGTTGTCAATGCATTGTCTGCCGTAATGGCAATGATAATCATATTTAGCCTTGTGGCTGGTTTCCTTTAATTTTATTTTTAACTAATTTCCCATTTTTAAATCAAATTGAAGTGATTTAATAAAAATGTTTTAAAAAATGCTATTTTTTAAATAAAAAAAGATGAAAGAATAATTAAATTCTTTCAATTCAAGGTGTTTAGAAGTATCTTGCTAAGATTCCTTCTAAGATTTTGTAGTGGCGGCCTTCGTCTTTGGAACTTTCTCTGAAGAAATCAGCAGCAGTTTCAATGCCTGCTTCAGCAGCTTTTTCGGAAGCTTCTCTTTTTTCTGCGTTAGCCATTTTTTCTCCACCCATCATCCATTCGATGTTTTCTTTGAGGGTAGGTT
>NZ_JBGUIH010000029.1:0-41221 GCF_045112895.1 Methanobrevibacter sp.
CAAAACATCTAAAGAACCATCGGTAGAACCATCATCAACACAAATCAACTCAATATCACTCACAGTCTGATTTAAAATAGAATCAATAGCGCCTTTTAGAAAGACACCTGCATTATAAACTGGCATAACCACGGAAACTTTAGTCATAATATCACATCAATTACATGAACCTCTTAATTTTTTAAAGAATTAATTGTTTTATCTTTCTCATCAATAATATTTTTTAAAACATCTATTTCATCCATTAATGAACTAATATTTTTGTCTTTCACTTTTAAATCCTCTTCCAGAATATTCATTTTATTTTCTAAAGAGGATAACGTAGATTCATTCTTTAACTTAGTTATTTCAGAATTTGAACCATTATTTAGAGAATTACGCATCTTATTGTTTTGAATAATCATATTATTTAATTCTGCTTTTAATTTATTAACTTTATCAACATCATTCACTATTATATTGTTAAGTCTATTAATTTCAGCATTCTTAACATCTAATTCCTGATTCAAACTGGTGAACTTTTTTTCTTTATTGGACAAAACATTTTTAATATTATTGATTTCTTCATCATTAACTAGCAATTTCTGATTCAAACTATCCAAATCACCATTCAAACCAGCAATAACATCATCTTTATCAGCCAAAACCTTATTAAGAGACTCAACCTCACCACTCAAACCAGAAACAACCTCGTCCTTATCAGCCAAAACCTTATTAAGAGACTCAACCTCACCACTCAAACCAGAAATAACATCATCCCTATCGGCCAAAATTTTATCCATATTAGCAATTCTTCCATCTTTTTCAATCAATTCTTGATTTAAACTTTCCAAATCACCATTCAAACCAGAAATAACATCATCCTTATCAGACGAAACCTTATTAAGAGACTCAACCTCACCATTCAAACCAGAAATAACCTCTAAATAATTATCCAACTCCTTACGAGCAGATTCAACCTCACCATTCAAAGAAGAAATGCTGTCATCCTTAACACCAATAGTTTCATTCAAACTAACAATGACCTCGTCCCTATCAACCAAAACATTTTTTAAAGAACTTATGGTGCTATTTAAGGAAGATATAACCTCTGACTTATCATCTAACTCCTTATGAGCAGCTTCAAAATCAGAAATCAAAGAAGAAATATTCTCATCCTTAACACCAATAGTTTCATTCAGATCAGAAATATCATTATTTTTATCAATTAAAACATTATTAAGAGATTCAACCTCAGAATTCAAACCAGAAATTATCTCCAGCTTATCATCCAACTCCTTACGAGCAGATTCAACATCACCATTCAAAGAAGAAATACTCAAATCCTTAACACCAATCTCCTCATTCAAACCAGCAATAACCTCATCCCTATCAACCAAAACCCTATTAAGAGACTCAACCTCACCATTCAAAGAAGAAATACTCTCTAACTTGTTTTCATGATCCTTTTTTAGACCAATAATTTCTTCACGTAATGAACCTAAATCAGCATCTTTAGTTGTAATTTTCTGTTTTAATTCCTCATTTTTCAATTCTAATGATTTAATGCGATTGTCCTTATCAACTGAAGCCTGTTTAAACTTGCCTAATTCCTCATTTAAAGAAGATAAGATTTCAATTTTTTCATTATTTTCAACTTTTAACAAATTAATTATTTCTTTAAGAGAATTGAATTTTGAATCTTGTTTAATCTGCGCTTGTTTTTGCTTATCCAAATTAGATTCTAATTCCAATAGTAAAAAATCTTTTGTTTTATCATTAATATCTTTAACAGAACTTAATTCTTTTTTAAATGAATTTAACTCATTGAAATGATCATCCAGTTTATCATTTTGAGCTTTTAATACATTTTGTAAATTTAACAAATCTTCTTTATATTGTTTTAACTCTTCATTTAATTCATCGGAAGATGAGTTCTTAGACATTTTAATCCTCATAAAATTTATTTTTAAAATAGTATTGCAACTATAAATAATATTTAAGTAATTAATAATATAAAATAATATACTTTAATAAAAATAAATCTAAAATTATATTATTGTGTTATTGAAGATATTTAATTAGGAGGTTTAATAATGAATAAAAAATTTGCTTTAATGGGCGTAATAATTATTATTTTATTATGCGTTATTGGTTTTTTAGTTTTCAATCAACCTACCACCAATAATGAGGATACTCATGAAAAGGTTTCAGTCGGTGAAGCTAGCTTTACTATACCTGAAGGTTATAACATTAGTGATATACACAACGATGGGGAAGTAAATCTAACCAATGGAAATACTACTCTTTACTTGGTAGAATATAACGGTAACAATCTAACTAAATATGTTAATAAATCACTAGAATATGTAGAAAGCCAAAATCTTAAACCAATTGTTTCAAATTTTTCAATTGAAAATACATTCGTTGAAAAATTAACTATTGACGGTAAAGAAAATTACCTTCGTTATTGGTTTGTTGATAATGATAAAACATACTGTGTTTACACCTTTACAGGCGACGGCAGCACAGACAACACAATAAACTATTTAGTTAAATCATTACATGAATACAAATAACTATATTCATAAATGTAGGAGTCTTAAAACTCCTATATTTCTATTTAAATTAAAAAAAAGTGAAAAAATATGCAATCATTCTTTTAAATTTCTGACTAATTTTAGTGCTTCATCAATGACTTGCCACATATCAAAATATTGATACATACCCAATCTTCCACCAAATATAACATTTTCCTCTTTTTTTGAGAGCTCAACATATCTATTGAACAATTCAGAATTTTTGTCATCATTTAAAGGATAGTATGCTTCTTCACCTTTAGACCATTCTTTTGGATATTCCTTTGTAATTATGGTTTTTGGAGAATCAGAATTTTCAAAATGTTTATGTTCTATAATTCTAGTAAATGGAACTTCCGCATCAGTGTAATTGATTACAGCATTGCCCTGATAATTTTCCACATCCAATGTCTCAAATTCGAAGTTCAGGCCCCTGTATTCAAGTTCGCCATAGCAGTAGTCATAATATTGATCAATCATTCCAGTAAAAACAATTTTATCCGCAGAATTTAACCATTTTTCCTTATCCTCAAAGAAATCAGTGCTCAATTTAACTTCAACACCATCCAACATTTTTTCAATAATTTTAGTATATCCCCCAATTGGAATTCCCTGATACAAATCATTGAAATAGTTATTATCAAATGTAAATCTTACCGGCAGCCTTTTAATAATAAATGAAGGCAATTCATTGCATGGTCTGCCCCATTGCTTTTCTGTATATCCTTTAACAAGTTTTTCATAAATATCTTTTCCAACCAATGAAATAGCTTGTTCTTCAAGATTTTTTGGGTTTTCAACTTTAGCTTCAGCTTTTTGCTCTTCTATTTTTGCTTTAGCCTCTTCAGGTGTTTTTACACCCCACATCTGATAAAAGGTATTCATATTAAACGGCAAATTATATAATTCCCCCTTGTAATTAGCAACTGGAGAATTAGTATATCTGTTAAAATCAGCAAATTTATTAATGTAATCCCAAATCTCCCTATTATTGGTATGGAAAATATGTGCCCCATACTTGTGAACATTGATATTCTCATCTAACTCGGTGAAAACATTTCCACCAATATGATTTCTTTTCTCAATAACCAAACATTTTTTACCATACTTATTCATTTCATATGCAAAAACTGCTCCAAAAAGACCTGCACCAACAATTAAATAATCATATTCCATATTAATACCTTACAAATACTATCATTTTAATGTAAATCGATTTTTACCAACATCTAAAAAATTAGATTCTATATAATCAACTATATCTTCAGGATTTGAAAATTTATTTAAATCCTCTTCAATATCATCCAAATCAAGAGTATCCCCATCTAAATCATAAATAAACTTATCAGACTCATATTTAGAGTATTTTTTAGTTTCTTCATCACTCCAAGGATGAACCGAATACCCTACCCAAAATGAATCTTCATGAATTAATCTTACTGGCGAACCTGCAAAAGTTGTGTTTGATGGAATAGTTTTATTTGAAACAATGGCTTCAGCACCAATTAAAGCGCCAGACCCTATTTTAGTTCCCTTTAAAATCAATGCGCTCTGACCTAACCAAACATGATCACCAATATAAATGCTTTTGGAATAATTTAACCTTTCTTTAGATTTTGAATGATATATCAAATGAACATCGGATACTCTAATTAAAACTCCATATGAAAAAAGACCGTCATCCCCAATTATGATGTTCTTTGATTCGGATAACACGATTGTTGTTTTACCATTGAAAAAGTTATTTTTTCCAATAAAACAAACATTATTGCCATTTATGGAAATATTAACTAAATATCTGAATCTATTTGAAGATAAATATAAAACAGAATTATCTTGATTAAAATCAATTATGGAGTTTGTGAGAGTAACATCGCCTTCACAAACAAGAATGTTATTTGTACCATTAAAATTTATTTGAGAATTATCTAATTTAGGTATTTCACCAACAAATCTGTTATCTTTTAAGTTTAGAAGTTCTTTTCCATCAGTTATTTGCACAATTTCACCTTATTGAAAATCTATTCTTGCGTTTATTTCTAACAAATAACTTTTGAATAAATTCTAATCTAGAATCCACATCCAAATCCTTTAAAATTTGGTCGATTTTATCAAAATCCAGTGTTTCTTGAGTTAAGACCTCATAAATGAAAACATCACTTTTATAATCTTTAGTATCTAAGGAAGATTCGGCTTTATGATGTGCCAAAAAGTTAGTAACATAAAATACATCTGTTTCCGCTATTTTTGCAGGATTTCCAATCACTAAAGAATTAGAAGGTACATGAGAATAATCTTGAACAGAAGAATTATTGCCTATTATTGCTCCTGAACCTATTCTAACACCTTTTGAAATATATGCCAGATGCCCAAGCCAAACATGATCGCCTATAAAGACACTTCTGGCATAATTAATTCTTTCCTTAGATTCATTTTCATAAATTGGATAAATATCAGCAGTGCGTATATTAACTCCACTGGATATAGTTACTTCAGATCCAATAAGTACATTCTGATTTTCCTGAATGTTAATATTAATTGGCGAACTCATATTTCCTTCTCTACCTATGAAAAATGTAGAATCATTGTAAATAACTAAGTTAAAAGAATATTGAGAATTTAAAGCTGAAGATAAATAAACGATTGAATTATTTCCATTAAATGTAAATTTTGCATTTACAAGTTTTACATTACCTTCACAATACAATATATTATTATCGCCTTTAAAAGTGATTGTCGAATTATTAATTTCAGGATTTCCAGAAATCCTATTTTTTTCCAACTTTTCAATATCTTTTAATGATTTTACAGTTTCCATATATAATCATCTGATTAGTTTTTATTAATAGCTTCCAAAATTGAATCTAACTTATTCTCTAAATTATTTATTCTGTCTTCAAGTTCCTTTGTATTCTCACTAGAAACTGAACCTGCTTTGCGAGCAACTAAACATGCATCATGCCAAGGAGCAGCTTCATCTCTAGAATCGACAGAAACATGAATAACTTCCAAATCAACATATTTTGCAAGCGCTCTGAGCCCATCTTCATAAAACCTATAACAATTCAACATGTTTCCACCATGTTTAGGGCCTGCTGATGGTGCAATAATACAGACATAACCTCCAGGCCTAAGAACTCTTTCAATTTGAGACATGGTGAGCCAGAAAAATTCTAAATGTTCAAAAAACTGACCTGAAATTACAACATCATATGAATTATCCTCTACTTCAAACCAGTTGTAAATATCAGTTACGACAATATCCACATTATTTCCGGCTTGGAAATCAAGACCTGTATATGTCCAATTCTTTTCATCAAAAATATCGGAGTAATTATAATTGCCTTTACCATCTAATGATCCAACATCTAAAATATCAAGATTTTGTGAAATATCCAAATAAGTGCTTTTAAACCATTCCATTTTTGAATGTGAATTTTTATGCATAAAAAAATCTCCTATATATAAGTAAATATTTCTAATTTAAGAATATTTAAAAGTTTAGATTAACTAAATAAGCATTATTAACTTATCTAAATTGTATATTTGCTAGCTGTTCGTTGCTTGCCTTTTCAGCGTCTTTAAGATAATTGTCACAGACTTTATTAACTTCCCCAATTTCCCTTATTTCGCCTTTATCTACCCAAATTGCTTTATCACATAACTCTCTAACTTGAGGTATTGAGTGAGATACAAGCAACACAGTAGTTCCGCCATCCATCAAGGAATGTATTTTATCCCTACTTTTTTTGGCAAAGTTAACATCCCCCACACCTAAGATTTCATCAATTATCAATATGTCTGGTTCAACAGCGGTTGCAATTGAAAAACCTAATTTTGCAAGCATTCCTGAAGAATAATTTTTGATAGGGATATCAATAAACTCCCCCAGTTCTGAAAATTCAATAATTTCATTTACTTTTGATTCTAAAAATTTTTTATCGTACCCAAGAACAGCACCATTTAACAAGATGTTTTTTCGTCCAGAATAATTATGATCAAATCCTGCTCCTAATGAAAGCAATGGAGATATCTTACCATTTGTTTTGACAAATCCACTATCAGGAGGGTAAATTCCAGAAATAACATTTAATAAGGTTGATTTTCCAGCACCATTATACCCAATAATACCTACTTTTTCACCCTTATAAACTTTAAATGAAACATCATTTAATGCATGAATCTCTAATTTTTTAGATTTATTCCTCTTTATTGTACGGATAAATGATTCTTTAATGGTGTCAATTTTTTCATTAGATACTTCAAAAGTTAAATCAACATGGTCTACTTCAATGGATATATGCTGATTATAATCAGGAATTATGTCTGAAAGAATATCATCAACATCCAGTGATTGAGATTTTTGTTTAGTAGGCTGTTCTTGTATTTCTTGTTTAATATCCTCTTTAGTTTCAGATGATTCCTCGGTTTCAGGCTTAGACTCGTCAACAACCGGCCTTGCCTCACCAATAACAAGTTTGGCCTCGCCAACAACAGGTTTGACCAAAGATGAATCATCAACAACATGTTCAGACTCAACTACTGCCGATTCAACCTTAGATTCAACCTTAGATTCAACCTTAGATTCAACTTGAGGTTCAGCCTTAGATTCCACTTTAGATTCAACCTTAGGTTCAACTTGAGGTTTGACTTGAGGTTTAGGATTATAGCCTTTATCCTTAGCTATGACATTATATGGACTGTCTTCATCCATTTGTGGTTTAAAACCACTGATTTCATTTTTTTGTTCAATTGGTTCGTGTTGAGGAGTTATAACATAATCATCACCTTTATACTCCCTTCCACTTCTTAAATCTACTCTTTTAAGTGATTGAATATTTTCTTGATTTTCTTTTTCCTTAATTAATCTTCTAGATTCTTTTTTCTTCAATTGCAATAATGAATTATCATTGGATTGATTTGTTTGGTCGTTGTCTATTTGAGGATTTAATCTTGATTTTCTTTCTACATCACTCATTGCCTTTCTTTCAAAATCAATTAAAATTTGTTCAGCCTCTTCTTCAGAGACCCCGAACTTTGAAATCAATTTTCTTTTTGCAAGCAATCTTTTTTGCGCTAACGAATTTTGAGGATTTTGTCTTTTTTCACTATTCAAATCATTATTAACAGTATTATCAAACTTAACAGGTTTTTGATTCATGAACTAAATCCTCCTAAAATTTCATTGTAACTCTTTTTTCATATTTCTTATAGATTATTATTCCAATTACCAATACTATTACAGACAACAATAATGAATTAGCCATATAATGTATAGACGGAATTGTACCTTGATACATCAAACATCTGAATTGATCGATAATCCAATAAATCGGATTTAGAATTAAAAGATCATGATATGGTTCAGGAATAATACTCATCGGATAGAATATTGCTGAAGCATACATTAACATCATTGTCAAAACGCCCCATAAATGTTGAATATCAGTATAATAAACCCTCATAATCGCCAACATAAATCCAACACCTGTAAACAATATTAACGCGGAAATTACCGGTATGACTGCTAAAGGCATTATTGATAAATAAAACGGTGCTCTAGTTACCAACATTACGCCCAATAAAATTATTACCGTAATAATAAAATTAATAAACTCTGATAAGATACTTCCTATAATGAAAATGTGTTTAGGTGCAGCAGTTTTTTGCAGAATATTCCTATTGCTGCTAATAGAATTCATTGCAACACCTACAGACCCTGTGAAAAAATCATAGATACATCTTCCACATAACAAATAAACAGGATAGTTATCAATACTTTTATCAAATAATGTGGAAAATACAACTGTTAAAACAATCATTATTAGCAATGGTCTTAATACACTCCATAGAACGCCTAAAACAGAATCTTTATATTTAGATGCGAAATTTCTTTTAACAATTTCTTCCAATAAAAAAAGTTCATTTCTATTTATTAAATTCATAAAGCCACATGGTCCCTTTTTTATTAAACTTTTAGTAATTACTATTATTTAAATATAGTTTACAGTATGGATTAACTAACCCCTCAAATTTTATCAAAATTAAGTAAAATTATCAGATTTCATGTAATAATTATAAATTATACTTATATATTAATTTAAATATAATTATAATTGTAATAATTAATTTAATACAAATTTTTAAATCAATAATTAATATAAAACATCATGATTATGTTTTATTTAAAAGCAAGGCTAAAATTTATTCAGTAAAACTAATAATCAAAAATAGGCATAGTGGATTAAAATGTTAGATGATTTAATAGATGAAGTCATAAAAATTGACCTTGACAACATGACAACTTACAACTTTCCCCTTGACAAACCATTTGGGCTAGAGATAATCCATAACAATAAAAAATATGAATTTATTTTAAAATTATCAAAAAATAATAATCTAATAATATTCTGCAAAGGATATGATGATATCGATATAATTATGGACAATCAAACTGATTTCCTAAATCAAGATTATGAAATTAACAAATTGAACAATATTATTGCTCAAAAAGATGAGGAAATCTCAAGAATAACTCATTCTAAAGAAGATAAAATAAATAACCTCAATGATATGATTATTAAAAAAGACAATATTTTATTCAATTTAACTTCTAAAATTGAAGAGTTAACTAATTCATCTAATTCTAAAGATGTTCAGATTAATGAATTAGAAAAGAAAATACAAAATCAAATCGAATTTGATAAAGAAATTGAAAAACTTAACAATAAAAATGCTGATTTGGATAACAAGGCAAAAGAATTATCTGATTTGATTTCAGAGAAACAATTTGAAATTGAAACCTTAAAAACCGACAACAATAAAATTTCCTCCGAATATGAATCCCATATCAAAGAATCGGAATTGGAAATATCCAAAAAAGAAGCTCAAATCGAAGGGATAACTCAAGAAAAAAATAACATGGAAAAAGAATTAACTGATAAAATCGATGAAAACAAAACAATGAGCGAGGAAATTGAAATCTTGAAGTTAACTATTGAAAAGAATAATTCCAATATTGACTCATTATTTAAAGAAATTGATCTTTTAAAATCAATTATCAGCGAAAAAGATAAAACAATTGACACATTAAAAGGCAGGTAGAATATGTTGATTTTCTATAAATTAAGTATACTTCCATCTTTACTAAAACATTTTAAAGTGAAAAATGTAATCATATCTGGATTAAAAGATGAAAATTTAGTAAATGAAGTATTGAATTATGATGCTGAATTTACTGCAATCGATATAAATAAAACTCATGCCGTTATTGATACAATAAATGGAAATCCTTTAGAAATTCTTCCTTCTCAAGAAAATTATGAAGCAATATTTATCAATGATGACCCTAACTGGTATACTCTTTACAACGAATTGAATATCATCAAAAATACAAATAAAGAATTCCCATTAGTCTTTATATGCAATAATAGATTCCCTCATAAACGCAGGGACTCCTATTCCGATCCAGACATTATTCCTCAAGAGTATCTCCAGAAAAATGTTAAGGAATTGCCTATTTGCTACAATAACAAAAAAATAGTTATCGCCGATGACTACTATCATGCATGTAACGAAGACACCCCTAAAAATGGAGTGTTAACCGCAATCGAAGATTTCATTGCTGAAAATCCTCATATCGGCATCTTAGATATGAATTTTATAGAAGAAATTACCATATTATGCCCGAAAAATACCATAAGCACCATTAGAATCGATAATGTAAAACGAGAAAATGAAGATAAAAAATTAAATTATGAAGGATTATCCGATAAACTAAACGAAAATAAACTGTTAGTGGACTATATTGAAAAATATAATCTGTCTGTGGACGAAGCTATAATCGGAGATATAAATACTATGAACAATTATAAGAATAAAATTCAACTCCAGGACAGTCAACTCCAGTTTAAAGATAGTCAGATTATTGATGTTAATAGTAAATTAAGCCTAAAAGATCTGGAAATTAAAAATATCGAATCAAAACTTGTAAATAAAGAAAATGAAATCAATGATTTAGAAATTCAACTTGATTCAGCCAATAAAGAGATTTCACTATTAAAAAATGAGATTGAACAAGAAACATCAATGGCAAAAGACAAAGAAGCGGATTTAAATCAGCAAATTAAAACTGCAAATAAAGAAATTGAAACACTTACAGAAAATGAAGTGGATTTAAGAAATCAACTGGAAACTGCAAATAATCAACTTTCCAGATTCAAAAATTTAGATTCAGAAATGGAATCTACAAAAAAACTATTAAATACTATCAAAAGGAGTCATACTCATCAAATTAATAAATTAGACACCAAAGAATACTGCATTACTTGCTTTAAAGAAGAAATTACTAATAATCATCTGGAGATTGACTATCTTAAAAACAAATCCCTTATTAGAAAAATACTATCTCCTTTTTCTTACATTTATTTGATTTTTAAATCCAAACCTAAGGAATTGCCTATTAATATCAAATTATATAAAGCTTTAAACAATAGCAAATGCTTTGATATTGGTTATTACTTAAATAATAATACAGATGTCCAGAAAGGAAAATGGATTAAATATTTTTCACCTGAACTGCATTATGTGTGTAAGGGATTTGATGAAAATCGTAAATTCAATAAAAAATATTTCAATAGACATTCAAAAGAAGAACTGTTAGATTATCTTTTAACTTGTGAGAGTAAACAATAGCGATAAAGGTGTTTATGTGTTTAAAATTACAATCATTATTCCAATAACAGACATTGAAGAATATTTGGAAACTTTTGAGTGTATAAAAAATCAAACAATTGGATTTGAGAATCTGCAAGTAATTTTTGTTAATTCTGCATCTGACAATATTGTGAATGATTACCCAATGATATATCCCAATGTAATTTCAGTAGAACTAAACGATATTAACCCCACCAACGGCAAACTTTACAACATTGGAATGAAACATTCTGTTTGCGATTATATGATGTTTTTAAATCCTTCAGACAGACTTATGGAAAATACATGCAAGTCATTATACGATGAAATATTGAAAAAAGATTATGATATTGTTTGTGGAGCTAATATTGACAGAGATATTTACGAAAAAACAAATTTAAGCTTTGATTCACATGAAACTAAAAATTTTATTATCAAAAATTTAAATGCATGTGTTAATCTTTTTAAAAAATCGTTTATTGCCAAAAACAATCTTAGATTCATAGAAAACTGCCCAGAATCCGATGATTCATTCTTATTCAATGCATTATTAAATACGGATGAAATTAAATTAATCAATTCAGAAATTGTGAAACATCCAACCCATCAAGATCCATCTAAAGAAATGCTAAAAGGGTTTTTAGATGAGACTTTTGAAATGTATTATTCCAGTTGCTCAAATGACGAAAACCAATTATTCAAAGACAATATCCTTTTGGATAGAT
The DNA here is from genome assembly GCF_045112895.1 of Methanobrevibacter sp. GTDB lineage: Archaea > Methanobacteriota > Methanobacteria > Methanobacteriales > Methanobacteriaceae > Methanocatella. The sequence goes on from NZ_JBGUIH010000029.1 coordinate 11,978, forward strand.
TGAATTATTTTATAAATGAATATTTATTTAAATGCAATTTAGCAGCTAATGACCTATTGGACCTTTTAATCTATTCAAATCCATTATTCGACTTGTTGAAACAAAACCTATCCATTAGCTGTGATGATTTGCCTGCATTATTCAAATACATTATTCATGGAAAATATGAAGACGCATTATATTTGATTTATGGTGAAGATCTCCCTAAACAAAATGAAATTAAAATCGCTGCATTATGTGATTCAAAAACATATGATTCATTTAAATTCGAGTGTGACTTAATCAAGCTGATTCCGGATGATTGGTTAAATCAGTTGAAAAATGAAAAACCGAACCTGTTCTTATTAACTTCAAGTTACTGTGAAGATTTTAATGAAGAAAAATTGCCTGAAATCTTAGAATATTGCTCTAAAAATGGCATTCCATCAATTTTTTGGGAAAATTCTGCATTTAAACAAAAAGATCATAAAAGATTAATGTTTAATTTTGATTATATCTTTACCGCCTATAAAGAAAATGCCGATTACTATTGCATTAACGACTGCGATAATGTTGAGTATTTAATGTTTGCAACCCAACCCAAATTGTTCAATCCCATAAATGAATGCCCTAAATTGAAAAAAAGCGTTGCATTCATTGGAACTTGGGATAAAGGCGATTCTAAGCAATGCGAATTGATATCAAAAAATCTAAATGAAATAATAGCTAATAATTACAAGCTAAGAATATTCGATTATGATTCTATTAACGACTTAAATAACACAACTTTCCCTGTAAGATATCATAATTATATGGATATCGCGGAAAGCCATTCGCAAATCCCTAAAATCTATAATGAATCTGAAAGGGGATTGGTAATAAATGAAGATGAAAATATAATCGATGGCAATATTTTTGAGTTGATGTCATCGAATACATTAGTTTATTCGAATTATAGGGAGATACTCTATAGAGAGTTTAAAAATAATGTCATTTATTCTGATTGCAGCAATAATCCGGATGGTATGGGCTTAAAAAAAATTAAAAGGGAAAATTTGCATAATGTATTGAAGAATCATACTTATTCAAATAGACTTAAACAAATTTTAGACACCATTAATATAAAATACAGTCCTAACATCAAAAGGATAACCCTCTTTTACAGATTAAAAGATTTGAATGAAATAGAAAACATCTACAATCATTTTTATTCAATTGAATACCCGTATAAGCAAATGAAAATTATTGCAACAGAAGATTTGCTTTATTTGCCAAATACTATTTTGGAAAATCAATTATCGGAAATCAAGCTAGATGAAAACGACTATTTCAGCTTTGTGGATTTAAATTCAGATTCTGACTTCATTGAAGAGGCACTGCTTCATTTTAGTTATATTGAAAAAGATACCGGAATCAAAGAGGATATTGACAATAGCTTCTCATTCGATAAAACCCATGACATTGGAAATGTAATCTTTAATGGCTCCCAATACGAAAATGTCATCTCAGAAAACAGAAAAACATTTGATATCTACAAATTCAATAATTTTAAAACCAAAGTATCCGTTATTGTATCAGTCTATAACGGTGAAAAATACCTTAGAAAATGCTTAGATAGTGTTGTTGATCAAACACTGAAAGACATTGAGATAATATGCATTGACAATGGATCTTATGATTCCTCTTTTGATATAATTAAAGAATATGCTCAAAATGATTCCAGAATAAAGATTGTCACTCAGATTAATAACGGCCGAGGCAATTCTATGAATGCTGGTTTGGAAATGGCAAAGGGCAAATATGTTTATTTTATCGATTCAGATACTTATATGGAATTAAATGGACTAAATGAAATGTATCAACAAGCAGAACTGAAAAATCTGGATTTGCTGAAGTTTAATTTAATGACCTATAATGATGAAAATGATTTGAGTGGATTTGAAAACAGCATTGACCCGAAACTTTTAAAAGGATTTGAAGATGTAGCATTTGATTATAAAAAAATTGGATCAAATGCCTATAAATTATCACCAAGTATGGAATCACTCTTCTTTAGAACAAAAACTATAAAGAACCTGAAATTCCCCAAACTTAAATTTGAGGATAATGTCTTTTTTATCGAAGCGTTATTTAATTCTAAAAGAGTTTACTACTGCAATAAATCTTTGGCCAATAAGAGAGAAAAGGAATATTCCATCTTAGAACTGCCAGGACATGATTTTGCAGACATTATTGAAATAAGAAACCAGATTGCAGATCTGGCTAAAAGATATAACCATTATGAAGGTTATGAATTCATTATTTATTCAAGAAAATACAGGCAGATACAATGTTTATTCCTGCAAACATTTGAAAATTATAAAGAAAGATTCTTTGAAAAAATAAAAGAGGATTGCATGAACAAAAAAGAAGAGTATGAAAATGAAAAGATTTTTGAAATCTTAGATGATAAATCAATTAAAATATTTAACGCCGGTTTAAACTCAAAAGATTATAAGGAATTTGAAAATATCATAAGCAACCTTTAAAAAAAATTAACTTTTAAAAGATTGCTTGATAAGCGAATTCAAAAAGATAACGGAAATAGTGATGATATGGTTATTGAATCAGAAACTAATGAAAAACATGATATCTCTCCTGTTTTGGACAATAATATAATGCAATCCAAAATGATTTTTTCCGTTGTAATGGCTTGTTTTAACTGTGAAGATTATTTAGATGAAACCATAAACTCCCTGATTAATCAAACTTTATCATTTGAAGAGAATATCCAATTAATTCTGGTTGATGATGGAAGTACAGATGATACTGCAAAAATCTGTCGAAAATACATTGAATCGTATCCAAATAACATCACCTACATCTACCAGGAAAATCAGGGCCAAGGTGCCGCACGCAATTTAGGTTTAAAATATGTTGCCGGAAAATATGTTAATTTCCTTGACAGCGATGATAAATTCAGCGCGGATTCATTTCAATTAGTTTATGAATTCTTTAAAAACAATGAAGCAGACATTGATTTTGTTACCGTTCCGATTTTCTTCTTTGATAATGAAGAAGGACACCATCCTCTTAACTATAAATTTACAGACGATAGAATAGTCAATTTATTTGAGGATTGGGATTATCCTCAATTACATGCAAATGCAAGCTTTTTTAAATCAAACCTTTTCGATAAATATCAGTTTGCAACAAACCTCGTATCTTCGGAAGATGCATTGATGATCAATAAAATTTTAATTGATAATCCGGTTTATGGTTTAGTAAGCAATGCAAAATATTTCTATAGAAAACGTGACAATAACTCATCCACCCTAGATTCTGCCCTTTATAAGAAAGAGTTTTATTTAAACCGTCTAAACGGATACTTCAAAGAGCTAATCAACTATTCATTGGAAAAATATGGGGAAGTTAAAAAATTCATCCAATATTTGACTGTCTATGATATTCAATGGATGTTTAGAATTCAGAATATTGGTGAAATCTTATCAAATGATGAAATTACAGAAGCTTATGCTGTTATTAAGGATATCCTATCTTATTTGGATGATGAAGTCATCTTATCTTTAAGGGAGGATAATGTAAACATAGTTCATCACCTATTGGCGCTAAAATACAGTGATGTTGATGTTGATTCGAATGGGGATGTAAGCTGTAGCGACATCCATTCTGATTATGATGGCGAAATTGCTCGAGTATATTCGGCGGACAAGGAAATTGACCAATTGGACATACACAAAATTTGGATAGACATAATTGAAATCAAGGAAAATACATTATACCTTTCGGGATATCTGATGTCATTTTTTAATGATAAAGACATTGAAATTGAAATTGTCAGAACAACAGACGGCAATAAAGAGGTTTATCCTGCAAAAAGAGTGTATTATAAAAACACCGCTAAAAAGTTCCTGGGATGTACTATTGAGGACAGGTACAATTTTGATGCGGAAATACCAATTAACGAGAATTGCACAATTGAAATATTTACCCGATTCACAGGAAAAAATTCAAACCAAAATTCCATCTGGCAGCTTTCTGTTGATTTTTCCTATTATGCTAGACTTTCAACATTAAGCAATTACAGCGTTTATAAAAGCTATTTTTTAGAATTAAAGGGGAAAACATTTCATATCGTCAGTTATAACTATTTAAAAATGTTAAAATCAGAAATTCCAGTACTGCTTAGAGTTTTAAAAAGAAGAGAGGAATATTGGGATTCAATTCTATTAATAAGAACTCTTTATCTTCTAATGTATCCGATCTATAAGAATAAAAGAATCTGGCTATTCATGGACAAGGTAGAAAATGCAGATGACAATGCCGAACATCTCTATAAATATGCAATGAATAAAGAAGATGGAATAAAAAAATATTTTACTGTATCTAAAGACTCAAAAGACTTCAAAAGGCTTGGCAACATTCCAAACCTTTTAGCATTTGATTCTGTAAAACATAGATTAATCTATCTATTGGCGGAAAAGATTATCTCATCCCATCCTGATGAAGAGATATTGAACCCTTTCATCAATAAAAATGAGAAATCATATTCAGGTTTAAATAATGCAGATAAAATATTCCTGCAGCATGGAGTTACTAAGGATAACGTTTCTTCATGGCTTTACAAATATGAAAAAAACCTGAAATTAATTGTTACCGTTTCAGATGAAGAGAAAAAATCGTTCTTAGATCCAGGCTACAACTATGATGAGGAAATCATTCAGGTTTTGGGTTTTCCAAGATTTGACAATCTATCTAAAGCTAAGGAATGCAGCAATACCATTGTCATCATGCCTTCCTGGAGAAAAAAATTGCTTTATCACTCAGACGAGTATATTATTGAATCTGAATTCTTCAAAAGAATCAATTCCTTGATAAACAATGAGAAATTAATCGGCATTTGTAAAAAATATGGATATAACATAATTTTTAAGCCGCATCCAAGAGTTTATGAATATATTGAATTGTTTGAAACAAATGATTATGTGGACATCGATGAAGATAGCACATATCAGGAGTTGTTTAAAAATTCCGATTTAATGATTACGGATTATTCATCTGTGGCATTTGATTTCTCCTATATGGAAAAGCCTGTTATTTACTACCAATATGGTGACGATTACAACTTTGAAGAAGGTTATTTCAAATATGAAACAATGGGCTTTGGTGAAGTCGTTGAAAGTGAAGAGGATTTGGTAAACACAGTTGGAGAATATTTGGATAATGGATGCAAAATGAAAGATGAATATAAAAAAAGAGTAAATAGCTTTTATAAATATAATGACAAAAATAATTGTGAAAGAGTCTATAATGCAATTTTAAATTTGAAGTACTGAACTTGGGATTATTATGAGTTTTAAAGAAAGAATGTTATCCAAAAGTAATTCTTATAACTTTTATAAAGACAGGACTGAGCAACTACTTAAAGAAAATGAAGAATTAAAGAAGGAATTAGAAGAACTCAAATTAGAAAAACAAACAACATTACGTGATGAACTTTTTAAACTATATCCTAATTCCCTGGGATTCTGTAATTGGAATTATATGAGCTGTTATTTTAGCGATGACTTTGAAGAAAAGCTAATGAACGTTACAAAAAATCTTGATGAAAAAAACAAAATCAGGTACAAATGGTACTTGTTGAGAGTTCTAGCAATTAATGTGATGAAGAAAGATTCTCTTTTTTTTAAGCATGAACTGAAAAATCAAGAAGAATACCTAAAGTTTAGACAGGAAAATTCAGGTCCTAACGAAATTGCAGGATATACCTTTTACGGACAATATAATCTGCATCCATTCATTAATTTAAATTTGAACACTGAAGACAGGAATTATATTAGGGATAAGGACATCATTGATGCTGGAGCATTTACAGGGGATACGTCAATCCCATTATCCGACATTACCAATAAAAATGTTTATGCGTTTGAGCCTTTTGATGAATCCTTCGAACTTCTGGAAAAAAACATCAAAGCAAACAACATTGAAAATATTGTTCCTGTAAAAAAGTCTTTAGGAAATAGGAATGGTGAAAGAAGCTTATATTTGACAGGCCACAATTTCCAAGGAATTACAACAAATCCAGATGCAAGAGACTATGATCAAGAGATAAAAGTAGAAGAAGTGACCATTGATAAATTCGTTGAAGAGAATAATCTTGATGTTGGCTATATCACTGTTGACGTTGAAGGCGCAGAACTGGACCTATTAGCAGGTGCATTAAACACTCTTAAAGCGCAAAGGCCTATATTGAACATCAGCATTTATCATAAGGTAAGCGATTTCTTTGAGATTATTCCATGGATTGCTAATTTAGACTTAGAATATGAATTCAATTTACTTAAAGAACAACCATGGCCTTTTTTAGCAGATACCGTTGTTCAATGTAGACCAAAATAGACCGTGATAATATGCCCAAAATATCTGTTGTAATGCCCGTTTATAATGCCGAAAGATTCCTGAATGAATCCATAGACTCTATTCTAAACCAGACATTCGATGATTTGGAATTGATTTGTGTGGATGACGGGTCCACTGACAGCTCGTTGGAAATTCTGCAGAAATTTTCTAATGATGATAAAAGAGTCCGCGTATTCTCTTTAAATCATCAGGGCGGAGGCAATGCTAGAAATTATGGTTTAAAGCAAGTCACTGGCGAATACTTATATCTGATGGATGCCGACGATATTCTTTATTCAAATGCTTTTGAAGATTTCTATCCTGTTTGCGAAGAAAAAGACCTTGATTTTTTAGTTTTCAAGGCAACAAATTATGGCGTTGAAAAAGACCACTATTTTGAAACCGGATATCAAAACATGAGCTCAATTTCAAATATTGTGAAAGATAATGTGTTTGACTACAAAGATTTGGGAGATGCATTATTCGATTTTAATGTCAGCCCATGGTGCAAGTTTTACAATTGGGAATTCATTAAGAATTCCGGCGCCCAGTTTAGGGAAAATTCAAAATTCCACGACAATCAATTCTTTTGGGACATCATCTTTCAAGCAAAAAGAATACTGTTCGTCGATGAGTTTTATTATACTCGAAAAAGATACAGCGAATCATTAACATCTTCCGGTGATAAAGGCCATATCGATATCATTGGAGTTGTAAATGACATCATAAAACTTTTTATCAAGCATGGGCAATTAGACAACTATAAATCTAAGCTCTATAACTACAAGATCAGATGGATTACCGATAGGTATAATCAGATTCAGGAAAAGTATAAAGAACTATTTTTCATCGAAATGAAAAAGGATTATGAAAAACTTAAAAATACAGAATTTGAAAATATGTTAAATGAAGATTTGAAATTCATATTCAATAATGTAATTTTATCAAGTGATTATAAGGAATTCGATTCGATAAACGATTATTGTGATAGAAAGAAAAAAAATAATATTCAGATAGCAGATAAAAAACTTGAAAAAAAGATTTCACGTATTAAAGGGGAAAGAACTGGAATAAAGAAAATAGCTTTTAAGTCTTTCCAAAAAATAAAGAAAATTTGTAAAAAATGGTTAAAGAAGTGAAAAAATGCACAGAAGCTCTTTTTTAAAAATGCAATATTTTAAAGATAATTATCTAAATCCTGATGATGACCTAAAAATACTTGATGTAGGTTCTTTTGATAGAAATGGGGATTATAATTACGGCATGATACTAAATGAAGAAAAATGGACTTACAAAGGACTGGATTTGAAAGAAGGGAATAATGTTGACATTGTTGTTGAAGACCCCTATAACTGGAAAGAAATAGAAGATGAAGCCTTCGATGTAGTTGTCTCTGGTCAGGCATTTGAACATATTGAATTTTTCTGGCTTACATTGGAACAAATTAAAAGAGTTTTAAAAACCGAAGGCCTGTTCTGCCTAATAGTTCCAAGCTCCGGACCAGTTCACAGAAATCCATATGACTGCTACAGATTTAATCAAGACGGCATGAAGTCAATGGCAAAATATATAAATTTTCAAGTATTGGAAACAGGAACACGAGTAAGTGACGATGCAAAGCCATGGTATGATAGTTATCTGATAGCTAAAAAATCCGAATCAGTATCTTTTGATGATTTGGACAATAGAATTACCCGCTTAGAAAATAAAATTGATTTTATCATGTCAAAATTAGATGTTAAATAACATTAAATGTCGATTTTTGACATATTAGCATTTCAATTTCTAAAAATCCAATCATAAACTCTTTTTGAATTGTTTTTATCGGTGTATGTGAAAAATTCGTCGACGCGTTCCTGATATGTATCTTCCATCCTGCAAGCATTATTAACATATTCATTAAGCTTATCAACTACTTCCCTTTCTGATTTGGCTATATCACCAAAACCCATTGTTTTATAATCAAAATAAGATTTTTCATAATGATAATCCTCATTTGGATGATAATAAATTACCGGTTTTTTAAGATAGGCAAAATCAAAAAACACAGAAGAATAATCCGTAATCAATATCGAAGAATTATTCAATAATTCCTGATAAGATTCATCGCTGCTCACAATAATCTCCTTTGGAATATCAAACAGACCAATGAATTTATCTAATTCAGGGTGAGGCTTAAATACAATTTTATAATCGTCGTGACAGATTCCAAGCAAGTCAGGATTGTTTAAAAATGAATTCAGATTATGGAAATACTCTGAATCTTTAAAAAGATATTGATTTTCACTTAAATTTTTTCTCCATGTTGGAACAATCAATATTTGCTTATTATCCTTTTTTTCGAGGTTATCGAATCTTGGGAACCCTAAATTTTGAATTATGGATTCATCATAACCATATCCTTCATCCAAGAAGGATTTTGATTCTTTCTCGGAAACTGTAGTAATCAGAGATAAATCTATTAAGTATTTAGACAGCCATGATGAAATATTATCCTTTGTTACGCCATGTTGCAAGAAATATACCTTATAATTCAATAGCCCTGCAATCAATGGCCTTAAATTACGTTCTTTAGAGTAAAAAGGATTGATGGATGATTCATGAGGATGTGTTGTAATGATTTTATCAGCGTGAAGCATTAATAACTTATGTTTAAAGGAACCATAAGCCAATGCTTTTCCAATTTTGGACACTTCCCTAAATTGTTTACTTTCACGAGATAAAACAAAATATTTCTTTACATTATCTTTAACCGTGTTTGCATACCTAAAAAGCTGTAATGCATTATCATCTGCAATGCCTATCCTGTCCTCAAATAAATAAATTTCCTTATTTCTTAAAAACAGTTTAAAAAATGGAAATGACATTAAATAGACTGTCCTTAATCTAATGATTTCCTTTAAATCATTTTCATTAAGCCCATATTCGTTTTTTATTTCATCAATATTATCCAATTGATTTTTAAGTAATTCTATATTATCCATTTCACGTTTTACATTTGATTTGAATGAATTTGGGATAATGTGGAATGAATTATTATTAAAATAAAGAATATTCAAGTCAGTAGCTTGATATTTGCTTAAATCAGATATATTGACGCGAATTGTACGGTCAAGTCTTAACATCAATTCAACAATGTTGTCCTTATTGAAATTTTCATTATTTCCATCTTTGTGATAAGTAACTTGAAGTTTAACCTTAGATATCTCGCCCGGAGTGATTGGAATGGAAACATCAAAATTATATTTGTACTGGAATGGAATGGATAAGAGGAATAGGTCTCCTCGCGCATCATACTTCACATAATCAACTTTGAATTTATCCGTAACCACGTCATTGATGAATTTAACCGCCTCAATTGAGATGTATTTCGGATCTATAAAACTAGTGAGAGAAGCTGAAATATTTAAAGCATAATCTCTTATATCGACAATATCCAACCAAAATTTGTGGGATCCCAGGGATCCAAGTTCATTGTCTCCAATTTTTATCAAAACATCATCATCTTTAATTTCCGTGTGCAAATCCTTATTTTTTATAAATAAAAGGAAATGCCTTCGAACTTCCTCTTTTATATGCTTTGAGTTAACAATTACTTTAGAATCAATGAAGCTTAAAACCTCATTAAAATAAAGCCAAAACTCCTCTGCTTCATCATCAGACAATAGACTTAAGTCTTCCTTCAGCATCCATTGTAAATCATAGACTAAAGAATATTGCAAGAAAGCCGGCGCATTCCCTTCAATAGACTTTGCATAATTAAACAAATGCAAATAGTAATCCCTAAGCTTGTCTGTAAAAAACTCTTTTTTAGAATTTGCCATGTCTAAAGTTGAAGATTCATCATAACGTTTTCTGTAAAAGTATTCTGCTGAATTGACAACACCCAACGTCTTTTTTTCAAGCAAAATCTTATTGACTGCAATAACATCTTCTGATGATATAACATTTGTCGGAAATTCATATTCGGCAAAAACATCCGATTTGATAAAAGCGGAATTTGCATGTAATTGAGGATTGTCCGGATCTTTAGATAAATCGATTATACGGGACTTGAAGAATTTATCATTCAACATGTGAGGCGCATCAACTTTTTCAAAAAATGTAATTGGGATGGAAACAATATCTGTTTCATTGAAATGCTCTTCAAAAAAGTTATAAACCTCTTCAAAAGCATTTAATGATAGATAATCATCACTGTCAGTAAAGGTCACATATTTTGCATTGACTTGCTTGAATCCATTGTTTCTTGCAGCAGCCTGACCCAAATTTTCCTGAGTTAAGACAACTATGTTTTCAGGATATCTATCATAAAATTCCCAACAGAGCTGTTCGGAGTTATCCTCACTGCCGTCATTGACTAAAATCAATTGAACATTATCTTTAAAACCAATGCTTTGGTTGATGATAGAATCAATAGCTTTTGATAAATAATTTCCAGTATTATAGATTGCCATTACAACAGCAAACTTAAATTTATACTCCAATTCATCGCCAGCCATAATCAAATAACCACCCGAGAGTTTAAAAAAAGTTTATTAATAATATATCAATTTATTAAATACTTAAAAGTTTCTGAATTATCATTAAAAGCAATGCCTAAAAATAGAGAACAAAATAATTATTTTAATGAATCCCTCCGTTAATTCAAAATAGAGCATATATCGCTTATTTTTTAGAAAGCTTAAATGGGCAACATGAATTTATGTTACCCAACTTTCTTTTAAGAACAAAGTTTAATAAAAATATTAGACAAATATTAATTAGTTAGGTGAATTTTAATGCATGTTAAAGTAGCAAAATTTGGAGGAACTTCTGTTGGGAACGGCGAAAGAATTAGAAAGGCCGCCACATCAGTAGCAAATGAACATAAAAAAGGGACACAAATGGTTGTTGTGGTTTCTGCCGTTAACAAAACTACTGATGATTTAATTAACCTTACAGATGATGCCATTCCAAATAACCTGACTGAAAAACAGCATGCCGAAATTGTTGCAATGGGGGAGCGAACAAGCGTCAGATTATTCAGCGCAACTCTTGAATCTTTAGGAGTGAAATCCATTTTTATAGATCCTTACAGCGATTTATGGCCCATCATTACCGATTCAAACTATATGGAAGCAAAAATTAACTTTGAAAAAACAAATGAAAAGATTCAAGAACTAAAGGAACTTCTGAATCAGGGAATTGTTCCGGTTATTTGTGGATTCTTAGGAAAATCCGGCACACAGATTACCACTCTTGGTAGGGGTGGAAGTGATATTACTGCATTTTTAATTGGAGAGTGTTTAAATGCAGAAGAAGTGATTATTGTAACTGATGTTGATGGAGTGTTATCAACAGACCCGAGAAAAATCAAAGAAGCTGAACTTTTAGAAAGCATTACTGTTGGAGAGATGTTGGCTCTTGCAACACATGGTGCGCAAGTATTGCATCCAAATGCTCTTGACTATAAAAGGGCCCACATTGATGCAAAAATTATTAATTTCAAATATGGCGATTTGAATAGCAAAGGAACATATATTACAGGACCTAAAGAAGTCATACCTATTGACATGTTTGAAAATCCAGTTACATCAATAACCATTGTTGGCAAAAATCTTCTTAAAAAGATTGGAATAATAGCAACACTCACAGACATACTCCTTGATAATGGCATTAACCTTTTTAAGTTAAATCCTCACCACAATTCGATTACTGTTTTTATTGATAAGAAAGATAGTGCAAAGGCATTTCCCCTATATCATGATTATGTTGTTAAAAATGAGGACTTAAGTTCAATTTCCCAAAGCCATGACCTTGCGATGATCAGTTTGACTGGTCCTGAACTTGACGAGCTTGAAATCAGTAAAGCATTGGCTATAAATAATATCGAAGCTGAATTAATCAATGTTACAAAAACTGAAATATTGCTTTTTGTTGATTGGAATGAAGGGGATAAGGTTTGCAGGTTAATTGAAAAAATTAACTAAATTATATTTTTTATTTTTGTGATATACGTATGACCAAAACAATTCATTAAGATGGACGGCCCAACTTAAAATATAAAAAGTAAAGTGAAAAATTATCAATAGTCCTTAAGCAACCATCAATATAATTAATCGGAAAATCGATTATTCCATATGAAAATGAATTTACATTTGTAATTTGAAACCGGTTCCAATAAATTGTGCAACATCGCGACCAGTGTCATCACAAACATCAACATTTATGACAGATGATGTGCGGCCATTTTTTCTGCAAGTCGCCCTAGCTATTAACTTTTCTCCCTTTGGAGCAGACAAATAGTGAATATCAACTTGTTGGGCAACAGTCAACTGATGAATCTGATTTGACAAAACTGCAAAGGCAAAATCAGCAAGTGTAAAGATTACACCACCCATTACTCCACCATAAGCATTTCTGTGGTCATCTGTTATACCCAGAGAGCAAATTGCTTCATCCTGAGTTAGTTCATCTAAGGTTATGCCTGTTGTTACTGCGAATTTGTCTTTGTAAAAAAACTCCCTTGCACTTTCCACCGTGTCGAAATTAACCATATTCTTCACCTAATAATTAATTAGTTGTTCATTTATAATTAATATTTCTGAAGTTTTGGAATTAACCAAACTAAGAAAATTGAAAGCAGACATGACACAATAATTATTGGAGGATAGAAAAAGTAGCCCATTACAATACCAATTCCAACCACAACCAATGTTGAGATAAATTGGAGATTGCTTTCCAAAGCAAGTAAAAGTGCAATATTACCCTTATCGACTCTTTTTAATGCATTGGCAGTTACTATTGACAATAATGCGACTATGATAAAATCGATTCCATAACATGCCTGAGCCACAAACGAATAGAAATTCTTAGCAACAAAAGTGGATAAATACGGAATTAATGATAAGAAGAACATTGATATTCCTATAGACCAAATAACCCTAAGATCTATCTTATTTACAATAGAAAACAAATTATTGTTATAATTCCAATAGTTAAAACAAACGATAAAGCTAATAATATAAGCAATGAACTCAGTTCTCAAGTCAAATAAAGCCTGCCAACTACCATTTACTGCCATTCCAATATCAAGAACAATGACTGTCAGGATAATGGCTACAATCGCATCAAAGAATGCCTCGAATCTGTCACTACTTTCTATATCTGCCCTAGCCTTAATAGCTAATAAAAACCAATATAAAGTAGCTAGAATACATGAAATATAAATTCCCTTAACATAAACAGTGTAAGTCAATATAAACCCTATTAGAATAATAACAACTGAAATATATCTCCTATAATCTTTTAGATTAATTTTCTTAAGTTTTTCATTATAGGGATTTGCGCGAAGGATTAAATAAGTTGACAATGTGTAGCATACATTAACCGCTAAAAATATCAGACCAAACATTGTTTGGGCAGGAACAGATGTCGGGTGCAGTGAAACCCATGTTGCAAAATATGGCAAAATAGAAATTATAAACAATAAAATTCCATAAACCATCACAACAGCATTATCTATCTTATCGACCAGCATGAATAATATGTGGTCGTTATACCAAGTGTTAAAAATGATTAGAAAACAGATGAAATAAGATATATACCTCATATTCAAGTTTAAAATAGCTCCCCAAGCCGCTTCACTAGGTTGGGTTAATTTCAAAACCAAAACAGTGATTATGATTGCTAAAACTGCATCCATAAAAGTTTCGAATCTATTCGTGTCCATGATTTAATATCTGAAATTACTGCTTAAAATATTTTAATTTATAAATTGCAACGATGTTACTGAAAAGTCTGTTAAAAAAAATATCTCATATACTGTCTCTAATGAAACAATCAATAATTACATTCATCAAAGTGTTTTTTAATTTTTATGTAAAATTCATCACTTGTAAAATCAAAATCATTATTAAATGACTTATAAGCTAAATTACAATCAGTTTTTAAGTTAAATTTAAAATCAGGACATTTATTGAAAAATTTTTCAAAACAGATTCTTGAATGTTCGGGCAAATCAACCTCATCAAAAGATATTTTTGCGACCAACATCCTCATTGCAAAAAATAGAACCGTGAACTGAAGAACTGAAGCATAGGCATCATAATAATTCTCATAATCCAAATTGACATTAAAGTAAATCAAAAAGTTGATCAGCACATGAGAAACCCAAATTAAGGAATTCGGTTCAAATTTTTCCAATTGCAAATCTGTGAACTTATAAATCAGATTTTCCAAATTCCCCTCATTATCCTCACAGAATCCGACAAATTCTTTAAAAGAATAATTTGTCAAATATTTAATGTATGCATCTTTTATTTGGCCATCACAGGAATATTTAGAAATCTTCTTTAAATCTTTTGGCCTTAATACTTTGGGATATGTGAACATCATATTAATATATAATCGATGAATTATTTATGCTTTTAAAAAAAATTTTGAAACTGCTGACAAACTCATTTAAATAAGGGACTATAAAAAAAATAAGACAAGAAATCTATACGATTCCTTGTGCGTTCATAGCGTCAACAACTTTCTTGAATCCTGCAATGTTTGCTCCAGCAACATAGTTTTTGTCCATGCCGTATTCAGCTGCAGCATCTGCAACATTTGCGAAGATGTCTTCCATGATTCTTTGGAGTCTTTCATCAACTTCTTCAAATGTCCAGGATAACCTTTGTGAGTTTTGGGACATTTCTAATGCAGAAGTAGCTACTCCACCAGCATTTGATGCTTTACCAGGTGAGAACAATACGCCATTTTCTTGCAAGAATTCTGTTGCTTCAATAGTGGTTGGCATGTTTGCTCCTTCAGCAACAGCGACAACACCATTTTCAACCAAGGTTTTTGCATCTTCTAATTGCAATTCGTTTTGGGTAGCACATGGAAGAGCGATGTCACATTTAACTGTCCATACGCCTTTTCCTTCATGGTATTCAGCGCTTTCCCTTGCTTCAGCATATGCGGTTAATCTTTCTCTTCTCACTTCTTTGATTTCTTTTAATAACTCAACATCGATTCCTTCAGGGTCGTAAATCCAACCGGTTGAATCGGAACAGGTTACCGGGTTACCTCCTAATTGTTGAGCTTTTTCGATTGCATAAATAGCTACGTTACCCGCACCGGATACTGCAATGGTTTTTCCTGCAATATCAATGTCATTAGCTTTTAACATAGCGTTTGTGAAGTATAATAATCCGTAACCGGTAGCTTCAGTTCTTGCTAAAGATCCACCGAAGGATAATCCTTTACCAGTTAATACTCCTTCGTATAATCCTCTAATTCTTTTGTATTGACCGAATAAGTAACCGATTTCGCGACCGCCTACACCAATATCTCCAGCAGGAACATCAGTGTCAGCACCAATGTATTTGCATAATTCTGTCATGAAAGATTGGCAGAATGCCATGATTTCTCTGTCGGATTTTCCTTTAGGATCAAAGTCAGATCCACCTTTTCCTCCGCCGATTGGAAGGCCAGTCAAGGAGTTTTTGAAAATTTGTTCGAAACCTAAAAATTTGATAATACCTAAGTTTACAGATGGGTGGAAACGTAATCCTCCTTTGTAAGGTCCAATTGCACTGTTGAACTGTACTCTGTATCCGGTGTTTACTTGTACTTGTCCGTTGTCATCTATCCATGGAACACGGAATTTTAATTGTCTTTCCGGATTGGTTAATCTTTCAAGAAGTGCATTTTTTCTGTATTCTTCTTCGTTTTCTTCAATTACAACCCTCAATGATTCCAATACTTCGCGTATAGCTTGGTGGAATTCAGGTTCGGAAGGGTTTTGTTCTATAATAGTTTCAATTACTTCGTCTACGTATGACAAAAATATTCCTCCAAATTATAAATTTAGATTATTTTCAATATCATTAAATTCCAACTTTTGTGAGAATTATTAACAATACAATATAATTTTTGAATCTTCTTATATTTAAATATTTTTCAATATTTATAAAATATTCCGAATATTATTCAAATAAAATTAGATTTATCTTAAACAAATTATAAAATATTCAAAAGAATATGTTTAATTAAATATCTCTTTTCAGATATTAATCCAAAATGTCTAATTAAAATTATTAAAAATGTACAAAGTCGGAAAATGATTGCCACCTAAAAATGAAAGAACAAATGTCCAATAAATATGGCATTTTAGCCAGAAAATCCGAACATATTAAACAATCCCGAAATAAATTTTAAACAAAATTATATACATTTTAAAAAAGCATATCTCTTTATATATCATAATTACTAAAGTAACTATTAATGTATACCGAATTTTAAAATTCGATATACAAAATAACAAAATTAGGTTGAAATTAATGTATGCAAAAATAACTAAAAGTCATTATGAAGAGTTAAAAAATAACTACTTATCTAAAAACTGGGGCCTACATTCATTATATGTTGAAATCAACAAGAAAACTACAATCAACAAACACCTGTTTTTCCAATTGATCAATCAGATCAGACAAGAGGAAGGATTGAATCATTATTATACAAAAAAAGAAAAAAAGATGAATAACATTATAGAGAATTTGGATAAAGCTCCAAACCACTATAATTAATAATCTACATAATATCTCAATATTGCAGCAATTCCACCGAATGCCCTATAGATTTGATTGCCTTCTTCAGTTTCGGTGGAAATGAATTCCACATCAGTATTCATTTCTTCAGCAAGTTCGACAAACTCATCAGCCAAATCCATAGAATCTGTTTCTTTCATCACATCATTGCACTCAGGACATTTTTCATCGAGATTATCCGCTTCAACCTGTGTCTTGACAGTAATCTCTTTTTCATAGCCGCAATTAGTGCAAGTAAATTTCTTACGCATATTTGTCAAATCTTCAGATAAGAGCAATGTATCAACTGCACCCATAATCAGGTTGTTTCTAACCTGTTTTTCACCATAAGAGCATAATCCCTTATCCTTTCTTAATTCCTGAATGAATTTCTGAACTAACTTTTTCTCATGCATTACATCAAGGTTTTCCAAATCATCGGCTGCACGGGCAATGACTTCACGAATGCCCTCTTCACCAGTATATGAAGTGTCCACAATAGTTATGACCTTATCCTTAAGTTCATATTGAAGATAATCCCCTTCATAGAAATCTTTTTTGGTGAATCCCGGACCTCCGAGAATAATGCCTTTCAAATCATCCTTTAAAGGCAAGAACGCTTCATTCATGTGGTCCCCAATACGTTTCAGGAACTGGTGAGCAAGATCCTCGATAACACGGTCAAACCTTCTTTGGGATTGACCACCTGCCTTATGCTTGCCGGGAACCCCACTGGTCAAATGACCAAGAATAGTTTCCTTTTTACCTTTCAAAGTAGCATATGTTGCTTCATTCCTATCAATAACGGCAACACCATAAACATCACGCTCTTCAATCATGAATTCCAACGGCTCAACGAAAAATTCATTATTACATTTATACCAATAGGTTGTAACCGGCTCAGGAGGTTCTATAACATACTTTTCCATTTTTTCAGTACCTGGACCTCCTTTAGGAATCATACCCACAAATATGACCAGCCCGTTTTCCGGAGGTTGCTTGTATAACTTGATAGTTTCTAAAATAACCGCAATAGCAGACTGTACATTTTTCCTTGTTTGTTTACTCTTGATGTTGGCACTCTGACCCATCTCATCACGCATGTGCTTACCGACATCACTCAATTGTTTGGTTGGCGGAATGTAAACGGAAACAAGCTCAGTACCTCTACCTCTTTTTTCTGCTAATTCCTTTAAGGTCTTCTTAAATTCATATAATTCTTTTGATGATACTTCTGACATGTTATCCCTATAATAATTAAATCAATATAATAGTAATAAATATCTACTTTTAAATATAAATAATTAATGAAAAAATAGCTTATTTTTACAAAATTCAACAAAAAACATAATAATCAATTAAAATAAATAATTGTGTGATGAAATGGAAAATCGGTAATGTCGAAATAGAAAATCAAGTTGTTCTAGCGCCAATGGCCGGAATATGTGATACTGCATTTAGAAGCATCATAAAATCAATGGGCTGCGGACTTATTGAAACGGAAATGGTGTCTGATAAAGCAATCATGTATGAAAACTACAAAACTCAGGAAATGTTGGTCATGAATGATTCAGAGCGCCCGATAGCCCAACAGATTTTTGGATGCGAAGAGGAATCCTTCAAGATAGCTTCAAAATACATTTACGAGAACATGAAACCTGACATTATCGACATCAATATGGGATGTCCTGTAAAGAAAGTAGCCATAAAATCAAAAGCCGGCAGCGCCCTTTTAAAGGACCCTGAAAAAGCCGGAAAAATCGTAGAAAGCGTTGTTGATAAAGTTCCAATACCTGTTACAGTGAAAATCAGAAGCGGTTGGGATGAAAGCAACATCAATGCCATTGAAATCGCCAAAATCGTTGAAGATTCCGGGGCGTCCGCAATCACTGTCCATCCCCGTACCCGGGAGCAAAGGTATGATGTCGCCGCAGACTGGTCAATAATCAAGGAAGTCAAAGAGACCGTAAACATTCCTGTTATTGGAAATGGAGACATCCGCACATGCTATGATGCCAAAAGAATGATTGATGAGACCGGCTGTGATGCGGTCATGATCGGCAGAGCAACACTTGGAAATCCATGGCTTATAAAGCAATGCGTCGAATACCTCGACTGTCAAATTGAACCCAAAAAAGTTACAATTGAAGAAAAGATAGCCATGGCAAAAAGGCATGCTAACCTGCTTGAGCAGACAAAGCCTCCAAAACTGGCTTTATCCCGAATGAGAACCCATACGGCATACTATCTAAAAAGACTATACGGAAGCGGAGACATAAAGCCACAAATTTTCAAAAAGAATTCAAAAGAAGAAATATTTGAGCTATTGGACGAATATCTAAAATCAGAGCAGGAGCAACTCGCCAAACTTCACAAATAATTCCAAGTCATTGCTTGAAATCGTGTCAATTTCAAGAAGATCCATGCCAGTAATCTCTCGAATCTCACGACCCAAGTGAACATAAGTGTCGGGATATTCATTATACCCGAACAAATGCCAAATGACATTGCCTTCAAAGACTATTTCAAGATACCAGTCATAGCCTTCCAAGTCATCGGGATCGCGGGTATTCGACTTTCTGTGATACTCGTCAAAAATCCATCTGTAAACATGATGCCTTTCCAAAAGGCTTAATATCAAATTGCAATCTCCTTCAGACAAATCCCTGTCAATATAACCATCAACTCTTGATGAATCAAAGTTTATAATCAGCCTCGGCTTGGGAATATCGTAAGGATAGGTTTGATAGTGCCCGAATTCAATAGTTTTAATGCCTAACTTTTCACCATCAACATAAATTCCATCCTTTCCAATGTCAAAAAATAGTGGAGTGACAATCTGTCTTTGATAGTTTAAATGAAGCACGTCAAAGCCAACCAAGTCAGACAACAATTTTGCGAATTTCACCCAGTTTTTAGGGAAATTGGTTTTGAAGCTGTATTCCTCAAAATTGTCTGTTGAATAGATTATAACATTGCATGAATAAATCAGCTCTATCTTTTCAAAGTATGAAAATTCTTCGCCTTCAAAATCGTCGAACAGTTTCAACTCATTGAAATTATGCAAAAACTCATCTGCCTTTTCAAAATCGAATGTGCGGATTTCACTAGTCATTTTGCGTCTCAAATCAACCAGAATATCAATCCATGAATCATCACAAAGACTGCTTTCAGTTAAAAATTTATCTCCACTGCCCCTCTCGGAAATTTTATAATATGAACTGTTATTGGTAAAATCAATAGTAAAACATTCGTAGTGCCTGTTTAGGCGTTTAAAATTAAACCTTTGCGTAATTTCAATTTTTTCAATCATAAATATCAATGAAATGCTTTTGGATTTTAAGTGTTATCCATTAAATATACTATTAAAACAAAACTTTATAAATTATTACTCTTAATTATTTATTAAGTGATAGTATGGTAGTAAGAAGATGCCCACAATGTGGCGCAACTGGCGATGACATTTATGGTTTTTGTATAAAATGTGGATGGGAGTTTCCAAAAGCCAAATCCGGAGAACGCATCTGCCCATTATGCGGATACCCAAATCCTGATGAAGCTGATTTCTGTGTAAAATGTGGAACTCCACTTATGTTCATGAAATCTCCACAGAGCAACACATCCATAAATCCGATTATCATTCAGAAAACCGTAACAAGCAGTCCAGACTCCACACAATCAAGCGGATTCATGAAATGGCTAATCATTTTTGGTTATCTATTTTCAATCTTGGGCGGTCTTATAGGTCTGATTATCGCAATTTATCTTATTACCAGAAAAGATCCAAACATAAGAAAACATGGAATTATCCAATTGGCTATCTTCGTATTTTACATAGCTTTGATTGGAATATTATATGCAACCGGAAATATTCCGGCCGAAGTTTTTACCAACTACCAACAGTTAGTCCTTGGTAATTTTACCCTTCCGTAGAGGTATATACATTATTATTGCACCGTCACCGTTTTCGTAATAGCCCGGCACTACCCTATCTATCTTAAAATTAAACTTTTTGTAAAACTCGACTGCTTCGGAATTATTCTCATTTACTTCCAGATAGATTGCATCAATATGGAGCAGAGACAATATGGAAATGGCCTTGACAAGCAGCTGGGTTCCCGCACCCTGCCGCCTGTAATTCTTATCAACTGCTATGGAAATGATGTGGCCCTGATTTTCATATTTTATCCAAAACATGACATAGCCTATAACATAGCCATCCTCTTCAGCTACTAAAAAACCGATTCCCATTTCATATAACTGTTGAAACATGTTTATTCCATAAGATTGGCTGAATGACATGTTTTCTATTTCAAAAACTCTTTTTAAATCTGTTGGAACAAACTTTCTAATAATCATAACACATTTAAATATTAAATGCAATATATTTAATAGTTTGGATTAATAATATTTAATTAGTGACAGATATGTGGCAAGATTTCGCAGAATATATTTTGAATGAAACTAAAGGCCGGGAAGTCAAAATAGCTGAAGTAGGTATTGGAAAATTCTCACAAATTGCGGACATTTTACAAAAGGAGGACAATATCACACTTATCAAAACGGACATTCTGCCTGCTGATGCCACAGTAATAAAAGATGACATTACAAATCCTAATTTGGAGCTATACAATGATGTGGATATTATTTATTCAATCAGACCACCTAGCGAACTCCAGCCATACCTTGTGAAATTGGCTCGGATAATCGGCTCACAATTAATCATTAAACCGCTTACAAACGAAGATTTAAATACTCCTGAAGTCAAAATGAAACTAAAAAATTTCAACAAAGCAAGTTTTTACATTCTAAGGTGACATGATGAGTGACATACTATCCAAATACAACACATCACTTAACGGACTTGACAAAAATGAAGTTCAGAAACGGCAAACCGAATATGGTTTAAATGAAATCAAAGAGAAAAAACCTACACCATTAATTATCTTATTCCTATCACAATTCGTAGATATTCTAATTGGCCTGTTAATCATTGCTGCCATTGCCGCTTTTGCAATTGGAGACATTATTGATGCGGGAGTAATCCTTCTTGCAGTTCTGCTGAATACAATTATGGGATTCATTCAAGAATATAGGTCTAGAAGAGCGGTTGAAAGCCTAAAAGGATTAATTACCAAAACCGCCATTGTTAAAAGAGACAATGAAATCACACAAATCAATGCAAAAGACCTGACAATCGGAGACATTGTAATCCTAGAAGAGGGATGTAAGGTTCCAGCCGATGCGACACTGATTGAAACTAACCATTTGAGCTGTGATGAATCAGGCCTTACCGGCGAATCCGAAGCCGTTAAAAAAGAAATTGATGACGGAGTTTATATGGATTCAAATATCCTTTCAGGTCACGGCCAATGCGTTGTAACCAATATCGGAATGAAAACGGAAATCGGTAAAATCGCTCAAATTGTTCAGGAGGATGATGACGAAACACCTCTTGCAAAACGTGTTGGAAAACTTGGAAAAATCCTATCTGCAATAGCCATTGCCGTTTGTATTGCTGTTTTTATTCTAGAGCTTCTCAAAGGAATTCCTATTGTTGAAACCTTTATGACTGCCGTGTCACTTGCTGTTGCAGCAATCCCCGAAGGTCTTCCTGCAGTTTTAACTTTGACTTTAGCTTTAGGAATGAACGAAATGGCAAAATCCAAGGCAATCGTGAGAAAGCTGTTGTCCGTTGAAACCTTAGGTTCATGTACAGTTATCTGCAGTGATAAGACCGGCACCTTGACTGAAAATAAAATGACAGTAGTGGACAGTTTTTACACAAACAAGGATAAAACCTACTTAATTGGAAAATTATGCAATAATGCTGTCCTTAATAATGATAAAATCATTGGAGATCAAACCGATGGAGCTATTTTGAAATATTGTAAAGATTATGATTGTGAGCTGGAAAGGGTTGATGAAATACCATTGGACAGTAATCGTAAAATGATGACTACGATACATAGACTAGACGATGAAAAAGATATTGTCTTGTCAAAAGGTGCTCCAGAAATAATTCTAGACTTATGCAAATACATAGATAATGATGGGACCATTGAAATGCTTGACTCTAAAACAAAGGAAATGTTACTTGAAAAAATTAGTGAAATGAGTGCGCAAGCATTAAGGGTAATCGGATTTGCATATAAACTCAAAGATGAAAATGAAGATGAATCTAATTTGACCTTTACAGGCCTATTGGGCCTAATAGATCCTCCAAAAAGGGATGCTAAAAAAGCTGTTAGCGACTGTATCAACGCAGGTATTGACGTGATAATGATTACAGGAGACCATGAAAAAACAGCCCGTGCGATTGCAAAAGATTTAGGCATCCTAACGACTGGAAGAGTAATTACCGGTAAAGAATTCGACCAGCTTTCAGATGAGGAATATATGGAAATCGTGAAAGATATCCAGGTTTACGCCAGAGTGAAGCCGACTCAAAAAATGAGAATTGTTGAAACTCTTAAAAAACTGGACAACATTGTTGCAATGACTGGAGACGGCGTAAATGATGCACCAGCATTGAAAAAAGCATCAATCGGCGTTTCAATGGGTGATGGATGTGACGTTGCAAAAGAAGCATCAGATATGATTCTGCAAAACAATGACTTCACCACAATTGTGAAAGCCATTGAAGGCGGAAGAAAGATTTATGACAATATCAAAAGATTTGTCAAATATCAGGTCTCAACCAATGTCGGGGCAATACTTACAATTATTGGAACTTCACTTTTAAACATGCCGCTGCCGTTCAACCCTGCACAATTGTTATGGCTCAATATCGTGATGGACGGTCCGCCTGCACAGATGCTGGGCATTGAAGGTGCTGAAAAAGACATAATGGAAAGACCGCCTGAAAAAGGAGATATCCTAACTAAAAATACGTTACTTCAAATACTGCTTTTAGGCCTTGTAATGGCAATAGGAACCATTTGCGTATTTGCATTTGAAATATATTCAGGAGTCTCAACAACAAAAGCGATGACAGTGGCATTTACATTATTCGTAGTCTATCAATTATTTAATGCATTTAATGGCAGGGCGAACTCATATAAATCAAGCAAATACCTATACCTAGGAATCATCATCTCATTCCTGCTTCAATTATTGATCTTATACATACCACAATTGCAGATATTATTCAGAACAACTGCAATCGACCTTGTTGATTGGATAATTATAATAATTGTGGCTTCAACAATATTAATAGCTCAAAAAATAATGGACAAAGTGATTAAATGAAAATCTTTCTATTAGGCGGTACAAAGGATTCTACAAACATCATAGAATTTATCAAAAAGAATTACGAAGCATATATCCTAACAACAACCACAACAGAATATGGTGCAAAATTGGCTCGTGAATGCGGTTCGGATGATACGATAGCGCGCCCCCTTCTAAAAGATGAGATTATTGAGATAATTCTTGATGGGGAATTTGACATTTTGATTGATGCGACACATCCTTTTGCAGAACATATCACACAGACCAGCGCCACCATTGCAAAAGAGCTGAAGATTCCATATATTCGCTTTGAAAGACCTATCACCAACCTTGAAAACATTGATACATCACGCATCCATTATGTAAATTCCTTTGTTGAAGCTGGAAAGTTAATAGCTAGCGAATTTAGCGAAGGAAATGTCCTGCATTTTGCAGGAGCGAACACCATGGAAGATGTGTTGAAATATGTTTCATGCGAAAGATTTTATCCAAGAATCCTGAAGGTTCCAAGTTCCCTTGAAAAATGTGAGGAACTTAATGTTGATCCTAACCATATCATTCCTATGACTGGTGCCGCAAGTGCAGAGGAGAACATCGAACTGATCGAAAAGTATGATGCATCCGTAATGATTACGAAGGAAAGCGGCGAAATCGGCGGTGTCATCGATAAAATCGATGCCGCAAACAAAAAAGATATAGCAGTAATCATGATACAAAGACCAGTGATAAAAGAAGTGGATAAAAAGGACATGGCGTCTAATCTAGATGAATTAGACTATAAACTAAAAAAACTTTTTTTAAAAAAATAGATTAAATAAACGCCGAGACTGGGATTTGAACCCAGGCGAGGGTTACCTCACAGGATTTCAAGTCCTGCGCCTTACCAGACTAGACTATCTCGGCATATAGAAAGGAATATTTAGAAAAGGAATCTAAATATTTTATCCTTTAAGTTCAATTTCAATACTTACATTATCAGGAACGTTGACTTTCATAACTTGTCTCATTGCACGTTCATCAGCTCCAATACCGATTAAACGTTTGTGAATCCTGAGTTCCCATTTTTCCCAAGATGCTTTACCTTCTCCATCAGGGGATTTTCTAGTAGGTACAACTAGTTTTTTAGTTGGTAATGGAATAGGACCAGATAAGTCAACACCAGTTCTTTCAGCAATTTTTTTAAGTTGATCACATACGTATGCTAATTTTTCTGGGTCAGTTCCTGTAAGCTTAATTCTTGCTTGATTCATTTTATATTAACCTCCAAAAAAACAAAGAAAAGAAAGTATAAAAATACTTTCTAGTTATTGTTTACAAACTTATTTTGCTGGGGTAACTTTAAGACATAAACCTGCAGCAACAGTTTGACCCATATCTCTGATAGCAAATCTACCCATAGGTGGAATGTTTTTAGCTTCTTCCATAACCATTGGTTTTGTAGGTTTGATTTGTACGATAGCTGCGTCACCAGTTCTGATGAAGTCAGGTTTGTCAGCTTGAGGTTGACCAGTAGCAGGGTCTAATTTAGAAGTTAATTCTAAGAAAGTACATGCGGTTTGTGAAGTGTGACAGTGGAATACAGGAGTGTATCCAACGGTAATTACACCAGGGTGTTGTAATACAACAACTTGTGCGGTAAATTCTTTAGCTACAGTAGGAGCGTCAGTAGTGTGTCCAGCTACGTCTCCTCTTCTGATATCGTTTTTACCTACACCTCTTACGTTGAATCCGATGTTGTCACCAGGTTCAGCAACTTCAAATACTTCGTGGTGCATTTCGATAGATTTTACTTCACCGGAAGCTCCAGCAGGTTCGAAGATAACGTTTTCACCTTTTTTCATGATACCGGTTTCAACTCTTCCTACAGGTACGGTTCCTACACCAGTAATGGAGTAAACGTCTTGAATAGGAATTCTTAATGGTAAGTCTACAGGTTTTTCAGGTGGAGTTAATTTGTCTAACTCGTCCATGAGAGGAGCGCCTTTGTACCAAGTCATGTTGTCACTTTTTTCTTTGATGTTGTCTCCTTCAAATGCGGAAAGAGGGATGAAAGGTACAGTAGCAGGGTCTCTACCGATAGATTTGAGTAAAACGCCTACTTCTTCTTTTACTTCGTTGTATCTGTCTTCACTGTAGTCAACCATATCCATTTTGTTGATTGCAATGATGATTTGTTTAATACCTAAAGTCATGGATAAGAACATGTGTTCTTTGGTTTGTGGCATAACACCGTCTTTTGCATCTACTACTAATACAGCTGCGTCAGCTTGGGATGCGCCGGTGATCATGTTTTTAACGAAGTCTCTGTGTCCAGGACAGTCTACAACAGTGTAGTCGTATTTGTTGGTGGAGAATTTTTGGTGAGCTAAGTCAATAGTTACTCCTCTTTCTCTTTCTTCACCTAATTTGTCCATAACAAATCTGAATTTGTTTTCTCCGTCATCTAATTGTTGTTCAGCGATTGCACCAGCTTTTAATAATAAGTGTCCAACTAAAGTGGATTTTCCGTGGTCAACGTGTCCAATAAATGCTAAATTAAGATGTTCTTTTTCTTTTGCCATTATAATACCTCATTTTAAATATATATTACAAACATTAGTAAGCTTAAATGTTAGCTTAAATTTAATTTATATTTTAACATATAAATAGATAATGTTTTTTTATAAAAATATAATAAAAAATATAAAAATTAAAAATTTTAATTTTATACATCACCTAAGTAGTGGCTTGCAGGGAATGGTTCTGCAGATAAGCCTTTTCTTTGTCTGATTTCTTTTACGATTTGATGTTGCATCTCACGTGGGAGCGGTTCAAATCCTGCGATTTCAGTAGACCATAAACATCTACCTTCAGCAGCAGATCTGATGTCACCAGCGAAACCAAACATTTCAGCTACAGGCACTTTAGATTCGATTCTTGCCATATCTCCAGTTTCTTGACCCATGTTTACAATTTGACCTCTTCTGTTTTGGATTTCACGAGTACAGGAACCCATGTAATCGTTAGGAGTGTCAATAACTACTTTTTGCATTGGTTCGAGTAATGCTGGTTCTGCAAGCATCATGGAACCTAAGATAGCGTTTCTGATTGCAGGCAATACTTGTGCAGGTCCTCTGTGAACTGCGTCTTCGTGAAGTTTTGCATCATGGAGTTTGAATTTTAATCCCATTGCGATTTCCTCACCTAAAGGACCTCCTTCTAAAGTGGATTCGAATCCTTCAAGCAAGAGTTCTTTTACTTCATCCAAGTATTGAATACCACGAGTCATGTTAAGGAAGATACTTCTGTTGTGAACAGCCCAAACTCTTCTGGCTTCTTCTTTGTCTAAACCAGCTTCCATGAAGTCAGCAGCTGCTTCTTTACCTTTGACTCTACCTTCTTTAATGTCCCCTTCTTGAATAGCAGCAAAGAGGCTAGGTTCAATAGGTTCAACAGTAATGTAGAATCTGTTATGTTTGTTAGGGGATTTACCTTCAACTTGTGGAGATAATTGTCTTACGGTTTCTCTGTATACAACAATAGGTTCGGAAGTTGTAATGTCTACACCTTTTTCACCGATTCTGTAACCGATAACTTCCAAGTGAAGTTCTCCCATACCAGATACTAAGTGTTCACCGGTTTCTTCATTAATGTTAATTTTTACAGTAGGGTCTTCTTTACCTACTTGTCTTAATACTTCAATTAATTTTGGTAAATCCTTAGTGTTTTTAGCTTCCACAGCAACAGTAACTACAGGTTCGGATATGTGTTCTAATCCTTCGAACTCTTTGATTTTGTGTTCAGGATCGCATAAGGTTTCACCAGCAATAGCTCCTTTTGCACCGGCAATGTATACAATGTTACCAGCAGGAACTCTGTCGGTGTTAACTCTTTCAGGTCCGAAGTATACACCTACTTGTTGTACTCTGGATTTTCCGTGAGAACCAACCAAGAATACTTCAGTACCTTTTTCAATAGCTCCACCATAAACCCTACCGGTTGCAATTTCACCAGCGTGCTTGTCTACAGATACGTTGGTAACCATTACAGCTAAAGGTCCATCAGGGGAAGTGTTAATCATACATTCACCAGCAGGAGAATCGATGTCTCCATCCCAGATGTTAGGTACCCTGTATTGTTGAGCTACTTTAGGAGAAGGCAAGTGTTCAACTACCATACCTAATAATACATCAGATAAAGGTACTTTTTGAGCTAATTCTTTCTCATTGTCAGCATTACAGTAATCAATAATATGTTTAAAGTTAATTCCAGTTTCTTGCATGGTTGGAACATTGATAGCCCAATTGTGGTATGCTGAACCGAAAGCTACACTACCATCAGTGAAATCCAATGCCCATTCATCTTTCTTGTCTTCAGGAGCCATGTTTTTGATTAATTTGTTAGCTTCCATGAAGATGTTGATGAATCTTTTTTGCAATTCTTCAGGTTCTAATTTTAACTCGTTGATTAATCTGTCAACTTTGTTAATGAATAAAACTGGTTTTACGTTTTCTTTTAATGCTTGTCTGAATACAGTTTCAGTTTGAGGCATGATACCTTCTACAGCACAAACTACAACTACAGCACCGTCTACAGCTCTCATAGCACGAGTTACGTCCCCACCGAAGTCAACGTGACCTGGAGTATCGATTAAGTTGATTAAGTATTCTTCATCTTTGTAATCGTGTACCATAGATACGTTAGCTGCATCGATAGTAATACCACGTGCTTGTTCTTGTTCGTCAAAATCTAAGAATCTTTGATCACCAGCAAGTTCTTCGGAAATCATTCCCGCACCTGCAAGTAAGTTATCAGATAAAGTGGTTTTACCGTGATCGATGTGAGCACAGATACCAATGTTTCTGATTTGATCAGGTTCATACATTAATTCTTTGATTTTTGCAATCATTTTGTCTCTTCTACTCAAAATAACCACCTAAATAAACATGATATTAATTAGTGTGCTGCTTTAGCAACTCTTTCTTTCTCTTCAGCTTTTCTTAAAGCAAAACTTCTTGAATCTTCTTCAGAAGCAAGAATTAATTCATCAGCTAAACATTCAGCAACAGATTTTCTGTTTTTGAATGAAGATTGT
>NZ_JBGUIH010000030.1:0-22350 GCF_045112895.1 Methanobrevibacter sp.
GTCGATGCTGTCTAAACCTGCGTTTTCAGCTAAGGTTTTTGGCACGATTTCTAAAGCTTCTGCAAATGCGTTTACAGCTAATTGTTCTCTTCCAGAAATGGATTCTGCGTAATCTTTGAGTTTTTTAGCCATTGCAATTTCAGGAGCTCCTCCA
This sequence comes from Methanobrevibacter sp., assembly GCF_045112895.1. Taxonomy (GTDB): domain Archaea; phylum Methanobacteriota; class Methanobacteria; order Methanobacteriales; family Methanobacteriaceae; genus Methanocatella. The sequence goes on from NZ_JBGUIH010000030.1 coordinate 155, forward strand.
CCTGCAACGACTTGGTCATCTTCTACAGTAGCTGCAACTACACCAATAGCGTCTTCAATTGCTCTTACGATTTCAGCTACGATGTGTTTGGTACTTCCTCTTACGAATAAGGTTACGGATTTTGCGCCGCTGCATTCTTCTACGAAAATCATTTCTTCGCCGGAGATTTTTCTTTCTTCGACGATTCCAGCTTCACCTAAATCTTCAGCGGTCAAGTCATCTAAGTTGGTGATGACAGTTGCACCGGTTGCTCTGGATAATTTTTCAATGTCGGATTTTTTAACTCTTCTTACAGCTAAAACGCCAGCTTTGGATAAGTAGTGTTGTGCTAAATCATCAATACCTTTTTGTGCGAACAATACGTTTGCGCCTGCATCAACGATTTTGTTGACCATGTCCTTAACCATTTTTTCTTCTTGTTCGATGAAAGCTTGCATTTGAGCAGGATCAGTGATTGTGATTTGAGTATCGGTTTCGGTTTCTTTAACTTCTAATGGGGTGTTGATTAATGCAATTTTTGCACCATTGATTAATCCTGGCATACCTGGGTGTACTCTTTCTTTGTCTACAATTACACCTTCAACTAAGCTGGATTCTTCGACAACAGCACCATCTTTTTTCTCGATTTTAATGTTATCAATGTCTACTCCATCTTCATCAGCAATAGCTTCTACAGCTTCTACGATTAATTTTGCTAATGGTTCACGTGCTGCTTCAGTTCCTTTACCAGTCATAGCAGTCATAGCAACTTTGAGTAAGGTTTCAGAATCTACTTCTTCAATTGCGATTTCATCTAAGATTTCTTGAGCTTTTTCAGCTGCTTTTCTGTATCCCATAGCTATGATTGTTGGGTGGATGTCAGAGTCGAGTAAACCTTCGGATTTTTTCAATAATTCACCAGCAATGATGACTGCAGTAGTAGTTCCGTCTCCAACTTCGTCTTCTTGGGTTTTTGCTACTTCTACGAGCATTTTTGCTGCTGGGTGTTCAATATCCATTTCTTTTAAGATTGTTACACCGTCGTTGGTTACAACAATGTCACCAAGTCCGTCAACTAACATTTTGTCCATTCCTTTTGGACCTAAGGTAGTTCTTACAGTTTCAGCTAATACTTTACCAGCTAAAATGTTGTTTCTTTGTGCATCTCTGCCGACAGACCTGTTGGTACCTTCCGGTAAAATAAAAATTGGTTGTCCTTGTGCCATTAATAATCACCTTTTTTTAATTTTATAAATAATTAGATCAGTTTAATTATCAACATGAGAAAATGAGTTATAGTGTTGACTAAACCTTTCTACTTAATACATGAGTTTGAGGTTATATAAATACTTTGTGGTATAAAGTAAATTGAAGTAAGAAAAAGATTATTTAACCAAATCAAGATACGAATCAAAAAGAGCCAATGAATCTTCAATATTATCTTCAACCAATAGCATTTCACCATCATCAAAGTGATTTTCATCAAAAAACAAAAATAAAGAGGAAAATACGTCAGTGGCCGTGAAGAATACCTTAAAGTCATTTTTAGATAAGAAGATCTTTATTTTTTCTTCGCTCACCAATTTCTGAAAAATGCCCTCCACATCATTTTCATTAATCAAATCCAGAATAATCTCATTTGTAATTAAATTTAAGGTTCCGTCATTCTTCAATAATGATTTGACGAAAATGTTAATGAAGACTTTTGAATATACCGGCAGAATAATATTCATATTGTTTGAGCAAGCCAATTTTTCAGAGTATACGTTAATTGTCTTTACAAATTCGACGCTAGTTGATTCGATTAGCTGTGCATCTTTCCATATGTGCAAATTCTTAAAGAAAGGATTTCCCAATTTATCAATAGAATGCTTTTTAAAGAAATCGGCATTGCTCTTAATGGAATGTGCATTATCAAATAAGGATATTATATTTAAGGTTATTAAAAATCCTGTTGAAGACAAGAAGAAAGACTTATCAGATTTATAAACAAGGTCCTTTTCAATCAACTCTTTTAATCCTCTCAAGATAGAACCATGACTCTTATTTAGATTAGCTTTAAGACTTTCAACATTTTGTTCGCTCTCAAATAATTCAAGTAAGAGATTTGAACGCATATCTGAAGTCAATATAAATCTCATTAAATCAAAATTCATTTGATAACCTCATAATCTTCACTCATATATTCATATTCTCTAAATACATTATTCGCCCAATTAATGGCTTCTAAGTCCTCGGAGATATATACTGCATTATAATCGAACTTTCCATCATCTTTGTATAATCCTAAAAACATTTTATTTTCCGTAACTGCTAGGGCGAACTCTATTTTTCTTGAAATTGTTTTAACAGAAATGTTTCCCTTTAGAGAACCATATTCCTTAATTGCATCGCGGAAAAGATGAGACACCTTTTCATCCAAAATCAATTTGACGTCCACATCATTTTCAGCCCAATAATCAAGCATTTCAATTAGTTGCGGATGCATATAAGGAAAGATTGTTTTGCTGGACTTGGAAGACAATGCAAGATCCTTAATTATTCTGGTTGTTTTGAATACATCATAGGCTGTTGATTCAACCAATTTACAACCTTTTAATTGTGATAAGTCAGATAATCCTCTAAATTGATAATTCTTTACCATATGAGTATTTAAAAAATCCTTGTTATCATTAACCAGATTGATGGTATCATTTAGATTATAAATATTGATTAATAACAATTTACAGTTATTCGTCAATCTGATAACATCATTTTTAATAGTTATAAACCCGTTCTTTTCTAAATCATTGATATTGATTGAAATAGAACTAAGATTTATATCAGTTTGCGCTTGAATAGATTTTATAGTTTGAGGAGATGAAAATAAACATTCCAGAATTTTTAAACGGTTATCTGAATTAATCAAGAATTTAATTTCTTTCTGTATATCCTTAGAAATACCCCTTTTTTCATCACGCAATTTCATCACTCGAATAATGTAAAAAATTAATTATATTAATATCTTTTAAAAAATAAGATATAAAAAATTTTCTAAAAAAAAGAATATTATAGAAGAATTATCAAAAGGATAATTCCCCTAAAATATTTAGATATAACCGAAAGGGCATATTTCATGGTTAAAGTAGCAACTTTAAGGTCACAGGTGGTATTAAAAACTAAATTATATTGCGGTCCATCCACCGTCAATATTGATTAATTGGCCAGTACAGAAACTGGAAGCATCAGATGCTAAATATATTGCAATACCATCCAACTCTCCTTCTTTTCCCCATCTGCCCATAGGACAGAATGCTTTGATTAACATATCAAACTGTTCATCGCCAACAACATCTGCAGTTAATTCGGATTCGAAGTATGCTGGTCCGATTGCATTAACAGTAATGTTGTATGGAGCCCATTCAGCAGCCAATGTTTTTGTAAGGTTGAATACTCCTCCTTTTGCAGCGACATATCCTGTAATTAGTCCTCCGGTCAGTGCCACTCTGGAGTGGATTGAACCCATGTTGATGATTTTACCGTAGTTTTGTTTTACCATGTATTCGCCGAATGCTTTGCAGCAGTAGAATACACCGGTCAAGTCTATTGCTATGTCTTTGTCCCATTCTTCTACAGGCTGTTCAAGAACAGGAGCCATGAATCCTCTGCCTGCACAGTTTACTAGGATGTCGACTCTTCCGTATTCGTCAATGATGTTTTTAGCAGCCGCTTCGACATTTGCATAGTCTGTTACGTCAACGACTTCGTAAGATGCATCTACACCATATGTTTCTTTGATTTCTTCAACATTTTCTTTTAATCTGTCTTCCCTTCTTGCCAAAAGGACAACTTTTGCACCTTGGTCAGCATATGCTTTACCTATCTGAAATCCTAAACCAGAAGATCCTCCGGTGATTACAGCAACTTTATCTTTTATGTCGAAATAATTTTTCATTTTTAACACCTCTTGGAATTACAGTTTATACCCACAAAAAAGTGTGAGAAAAAACTTATAACCCGTTGAGATAATTTATATTAAACAATAAATATAAAATTTTCTTTTTTAATGAATAAACATTATAATTATTCTAAAAAAAATAAATATAATAATAAAATTTTAAAAAAATGTAAAAAATTTTTAATCATGATAAAAATTTTAGATGATGTTAAAAATTTCAAATAATAGAGAAATGAATGAAAAAATCCAAGAGAAAACACCCCACAATTATCAAAGTATGCTTCAATAATTCAAATAGCAACTGACATTTTCGTGATAATTATGAGATTATCAATGAAATATCTAAAAGAGTAACTGAAAAAATATTAAAATTGAGTGGAATAGATAGATGGAATGAGGAAAAGATTGTAAAAATAAAAAAAGTTAAAAGAGGTAGAATTATCTACCTTGTTTTTTCTCTAATCTGAAAGGTGGAGTTGCTTCTTGAGTTTCATAAGCTTCTTGTTCCTCTTGAAGCTCATTGAAGAAGTTATTGATTTCCTCTAACCTTTTGATTTTATCGTTTCTTCTGTTTAATTCATTTTGAAGATTGATATAATCCTCACGGGAAACTGTCTGCTCTTTTAGATAACGAAGCTCATTATCTCTTGCAGTAATTTCTGATTCGAATTGAGATTTAAGAGTGATATACTCGTCTTTAGGAACTGATCTTTCTTTTAAATATTCAAGCTCACTATTGCGGGCAGAAATCTCATTTTCAAATCTAGTCTTAAGATTTAGATAATCTTCTTTAGGGACAGACTCTTCTCTTAAATTTTCAAGCTCACTATTGCGAGCAGAAATCTCATTCTCCAATCTTGTTTGAAGATTAAGATATTCTTCTTTAGGGATAGTATTTTCTTTAAGAACATTAATTTGACCATCTAAAATCTTGATTTCTGAATCAAATCTGGATTGGAGATCATCATAATCTTTTTTAGGGATAGAATCTTGTTTTAAACTAGTAATCTCAGCATCCATTGCATTGATTTCTGACTCGAATTGAGTTTGAAGAGAAAGATATTCGTCTTTAGGAATAGTTTGCTGCTTCAAGATATCTAATTCAGTGTCTTTTTGATTAATTTCACTTTCTTTTATGCGAATCTCGTTGTTTTTAAGTTCGAGCTGTTTTTCGAGTTCCATAATCTGTGTTTGAGATTCCACGTTATTTTCAAGTTTAATAACTTTTATCTTATAGTCATCTATGGTCCTTGAAAGTGAATTAATAGTAGCTTCCTTTTCAGCAATGCTTCTGAAAGATTCGTTTAATCTTTCATTTACATCAGATAACTCTTTTTTCTTGTATTCCCTTAACTGTTCAGCAAAATATTCTTTAATTTCCTCAAGAGAATTTTTAACGTAATCTAATTCATAAATCCTATCCTCTTGATTTTTAATCAGAATATCCTTCTCATCAAGTTGTTTCTTCAAAAGGTTAATTTCATCTTCTGCTTTAAATTTAATAACAGAAACTTCTTTTTCCTTATCTACAATATCTTTTTCGAGTTCTTTAATCCTTTGTGGAGTGTTATCATTAGCCCGTTCCACTTCAAGCTCAGTTAAATCATATTTTAATTTATTAAGCTCTAATAGGCAAGATCGAATTAAAGATTGTAAAGTATCTTTTTCAGCATCAATTCCTATTTCCATTCTATCCCTTAGTAAAAATTTTATCCCTATATCGGTTTCAAATTAATATTTTTTTATGAATTTGAAAACTCCAATATATTGTACAATATAATTCCTTAATATAAATTATAACATTCATACTATTTAAATTAAACCCTTACATGAACCTACAAATAAAATTAAAAAGAATAAGAAAACAGATAGAAAAATCAGAAAATTTTAAAAAAAATAGAAAAAATAAATTGATAAAATTAGAGGATTTTATCATTTATCAACTCAGCATTCAATATTGATGCTCCAGCAGCACCACGAACAGTATTATGTCCAACAAGAACATATTTAAAACTATTATCGAATACTTCGTCTTTTCTTAATCTGCCTACAGTAACAGCCATTCCATTACCTGCATTTCTGTCCATACGAGGTTGAGGCCTGTCGTTTTCCTCTTTGACAATGACCGGATTTTCAGGAGCTGAGAATAGATTTAGTTCTTGTGGCAATCCTTTAAAGTTTGCCAGACTATCTTTAACATCAGCAATGTCAAAGTCATCTTCAAGCTCAATAAATACTGCCTCGGTATGACCATCAATAACAGGTACCCTATGACATGATGCACTCAATTTGAAATTTGCATTAATTACATCGCTACCATCGAAAGAACCCAACAAATAGAGGGATTCGCTTTCCATTTTTTCCTCTTCGCCGCCGATGTATGGGACGAGATTATCGACAATAGCCATAGAAGGAACACCATTATAACCTGCACCGGATACTGCTTGCATTGTTGATACTCTAACCGCTTTCACATCAAAATTATCAACAATCGGTTTCAATGTCAAAGCCAATGCAATAGTTGAACAGTTTGGATTAGTTACAATGAATCCGTCCCAGTCATTTTCCTTCTGTTGAGCATCAATCATGTCTAAACATTCAGGGTTAACTTCCGGGATTACTAACGGGATATTTTTCTTCATCCTATGTGCACTAGCATTACTTGCAACAACATAATCTTTTGCAAATTCCTTTTCAACTTTTAAAGCAAAATCAGCTGGAAGAGAAGAGAACACTATATCTACATCGTTATCCATTGCATCCGGGTTAGTTTCAACAACCTTTATGTCCCTAACAGATTCTGGCATCTCTTCATTCATATACCAAGTAGTAGCATCTTCATATCTTTTACCTGCAGAACGAGAAGACGCCGCTAATGCTGTAACCTCAAAATCTGGATGGTTTTCGAGCAATTGAATAAATCTTTGACCAACCATACCAGTTGCACCAAGTACACCTACATTTACCATATAACTCACCTATTCTAATCCTAAAACATCATTCATACTACTGACAACACCTTCTTGTGCAGTTGGAACATATCTTATAGCCCTTATTACACCTGCGATGAAAACTTCCCTAGTATGTGCCTGATGTTTAACTTCTAACCTTTCACCATCACCAACAAACATTACAATATGATCTCCAACAATGTCCCCGCCACGGATAGCGTGAACACCAATTTCTTCTGAAGTTCTTTTACCGACCAGGCCTTTTCTACCGAACACTCCAACTTCTTCAGGATCACGTTCAAGTGCATCAGCAATCACTTCAAATGCAGTCACGGCTGTGCCGGATGGAGCATCTTCTTTCTGATTGTGGTGTGCTTCAATTATTTCAATATCATAATCATATAAAAGCGGTGCCAATTTCTTTAAAGTATTGAAAAATACATTAACACCAATGGCCATATTTGATGAAATAACAGCTTTAACATTATTCTCTTTAACATTTCTAATGTTGGATTCCATTTGTTCATCAGTAAATCCAGTAGTTCCAACCACAATATTGACGCCACAGGCAGTAGCTGTTTTAATTGTTTCAACAGCTGCAGGAGCTATAGTGAAGTCAACCAATACTTCAGCACCTGATGATTTCAAAGTTTCCTCCAATTTTTCAGCGCCTACGATTTCAACTCCAAGCTCTTCAGTTCCTGCCTGAAGACCCGCATCTTTGCCAGCAAGAGGAGTATTAGGCATTTCAATAGCTGCAACTACTTCCATGTCATCTTGCTCAGTGATTTTTCTAATAATGCCGGAGCCCATTCTTCCTGCGGCCCCAGTTACTGCAATTTTAATCATAATATTACCAACTTAAATTAAACCAGAATCTTTTAATGCTTTTTTAAGCACTTCTAAGTTTTCTTCTTTCATTTCGTATAACGGTGGTCTTAAAGGTCCAGAAGGAAGTCCCATTAAATTCATTGCAGTTTTAACAGGAACAGGGTTGCTTTCAATGAAAAGAGCCCTTATTAATTCAAGCATTTCGTAGTGAAGCTCCAATGCCCTTTCGTAATCATCATTTAAAATACTGTCAACCATTAAAACCATTCTTCTAGTATCGATATTTGCGGATGCACTAATTACACCAGTTCCACCTACAGCCATGATAGGTAAAGTCAAGGAATCTTCACCAGAGAGAATATTGAATTTATCTTCAAGGCCTTCATGAGTAAGTGCCCTATAAATGTCAGATACTTTATCTACACTTCCACTAGCTTCTTTGATTGCATCTACTCCATCAATTTTGGCTAATTCAACAGCTGTTTCAACTTCAATGTTGCTTCCAGTACGTGATGGAACGTTATATGCAATAAGTGGAATATCACAAGTTTCCGCTATTGTACGATAGTGGTTCACCAAAGAATGTTGTTGTGGTTTATTGTAATATGGTGTGATTAATAATGCGGCATCAGCGCCAGCATCATAAGCAAATTCGGTAAGGGATAATGCTTCAGAAGTAGCATTACTTCCAGTTCCGGCAACTGCTTGAACTCTACCGTCAATTTCATCCACTAAAACTTCAATGACTCTGTGATGTTCCTCATGAGACATTGTAGCGGATTCACCGGTAGTGCCTGCACCGACTAAACCGTTAACACCTTTATCAATTAGATAATTAATATTTGACCTAAATCCTTCCTCATCTAAAGTGCCTTCTTTTGTAAATGGAGTAACCATTGCAACATATGTTCCTTCAAAATTCATTTTAAAACCTCGCTAATAAGCTCGTGAGCTTTTTCACCATCTTCCCAGTCAACAAATAAAACAACTGCGGTTTGTGATGAAGTAATTTCTAATATATTAATGTTATTTTTTCTAAGTGGTTCTGTTATTTCTGATATGATTCCTGGAGTCTCAATAATATCCGGACTAACAAAAGTAATCATTGCAGTATCCCTTCCAAGAGATAATGAACTTAAAACATCAGTGTCAACAACTAATTGATGCAATAAATGATATGCTTTGTTAGAATCTGTTTTATCAACAAAAACAGTTATTGAATTCTGACCTGCTGATATACCAAAAATATTGATGTTGTCATTAGCAAGACTAGTTGTTAAACTAGCCATTAAACCAACTTTTTTAAGCATAGCTTCGCCAACGATAGCTATAAGTGAAATAGGATCTTTATAAAGGGTGACACATTTTAACATTTCGCCCTCAAAAGGTCCAACGATACGTGTTCCCTTTGAATTTAGATCACCATGAGCGAAATTAATAATCTTTGCACTTATTAATGGATCTTTATATTTTAATGCATGAGGATGTAGAACTTGCGCTCCATGAGAAGCCAAATCCCTTAATTCCTCACCAGATATTGTCTCCAATAATTCAGCATCTTCAATTTTATTAGGATCAGTTGACATCACGCCGTCTACATCGGTGACGATAACTACTTCATTAGCATCCAAACAATGACCAACTAAAAATGCAGTGATATCACTTCCACCTCTTCCCAAAGTTGTGATTTCACCACTAGGTCCTTTTCCTAAAAATCCGCAGATGACAGGAATAACTCCTTGATTAACAAGATGTTTGATTCCATCGATTTTCTTATGAGTTGTATTTAAATCGATTTTTGCTTCTAAAGAATTAGAATCTGTTACAATTGGCCATAACTCATTATAAGGATCAATGAATTCAGACTTCACACCTAATGATTCAATAGTTGCTGAGAATAATCTAGCACTAGTTAACTCTCCCATAGCCATAATTTCTGCCTTCTGCTTATCTGTTAATCCTACACCAATAGCCTCATTAGATAATCCAATGAGCTCATCAGTAGTCTTGTTGACAGCTGAAACTACAACTACTACCTGACTGCCTTTCATATACTCATTTACTACGGACTGCGCCGCTTTTTTAATTCTGGAACCATCACCTACCGAGGTTCCTCCGAATTTTACTACTATCAAATCCATTAAGTTCACCTATTTCCTAAAAATTCACGAAATTTTGTTAAAATATTGTCTAAACAAAATATTCATATATATTTTTATCAGACCATATTAATAAACTTTTGAACAGAATATTGAATAAAAAAAGTTTGAAGTTATAAAATTTAAATAATTATAAAAAAAAGAGTAATGAAAAATATGAAAAAAGCTTAGTCTCTGGTTTGTTCTAACCTTACAAGCCTTGTAACATATCCTGCAATTTTATTTCTTAAATGTTTAGTACTTACGGTAGAGTATTCCTGTACTAATTTCTTGTTTTCTTCAAAATCAGTAGTGAAAACACCTTTGTGAGTTTCAATAAGTTCTCTTGCTAAACGTTTAACAAATGAAGTTCTAATATTTCCCATCAGCATTCCTCCTTAAAATTTCTTTTTGCTCATTTTTATTTAAAATAGTCAGCATATCTACGATCTGATTAACTATATCAACATCAAGACCATTTTCTACAGAAAATTTCTCAATTTTTCTATGGATTTCCTCCTCTCTAGATTTATCGAAAATTGGCATTCCGATATACTCTTTACAAAGAGCTATATCTTTTGCAAGAGAAGTTCTCTGAGAAATTAAATCAAATAATTCACTATCAATTTCATCAATACGATCTCGAGATTTTTTTAGAAGTTCTTCTGCCTCTTCTTTATTTCTAAAAGATTTTACTTCATAACTTCCATCCAAAAAAATCACCAAATTGATAATAATGATAATAATATAATTTATTAAAATACTAGTATTTAAACTATATGTTTAATCTTAAATTAAACTGCTAAATTTGAGAAATGATTTCATCATTGACAATGATTTTGAAACTGATCCCTTGGCAATTTTACCGTGCGGAGTTATGACCTCACATGTTACTGCAGGTATCCCCTTTAAACTAACAACATCCTCTAATGCACCGGGGTATTCGGTTCCCGCTTTCTTATAAATAATATACTTGACTTTGCTGTTTTTAGCAATGTATTTTGCAAGAGTTGCACTTTTGGCGGTAGGTTTATAGGTTCCCATAGCTACATCTTTACCGGGTTTTCCTCCAGGCCTTGTGCAATGAAAATCACCATATGCCTTGCATTTAAATTTAGTTATTAGTTTAACTGTTTTATAGGATATTGTTCCCTTAACGTTGGCCTTTTTATTCAAATGGACACCCGCATAGTCCCTAACATTGGCGGCGGTTGCTTTTGGATTCATGAAAGGCATTATATAAACGGTTCCCTTTACGGGGTGCTTTTCGAAATATTGGATTAATTTCATGGCGGCCACTTGTGAGGATAATTCATTCCCATGAACGCCTGCAGTGATGAAGACCGCTTTCCCATTGCTTCCTTTGAATTTGATTACAGGAGTTCCTGATTTGGCTGCTTTGACGATTTTCTTAACTAGTGGTGAATCAGGAATGTTGGCTTTAATTTTCTTATTTTTCGTAATGTCAGCACCGGATTTCCATTTATAAGTGGTTATTACATGATAATTTTTTACATTATACCTGTTTTTGCCGGAAAGGCCATCAACAGAATAAGTAATAGTGTAAGTTCCAGCATTCAGATTTAACTTCAAGGCAGCTATACCTTCCGGGTTAGTGAATGATTTGTAGGACTTTCCATTCACTGTAAAATTAACTTGTTCCTTATCCATAGGGTTTCCTTTTTTATCCACAACTTTTAGATTGAATTTGGTTTGTTTGCCATAAGTAGAAGTTACATCCTTTGAAGAAACCCTGGAAAGAACTTTAATCGAATTGAGATTTGATTTGTTCCCGCATGCAGTCGTTATCTTATAGTTGCCCGGCTTTAAATTAACAGTCAAAAATCCAGAACCATTATTATTAGTTGTTTTAGTATAGTTTTTTCCATTAACATTCAACAACACATTAGCATTGCTAACTGGTTTATTATCATCATCAAAAACACTGAACTCAAACTGGGAATCGTTTTTGTAATATTTAACAAGATTTTTAGTTTCGATTTTAGAGGGTTGCGAATAATTCACCAAATCATTGCCTGAATCCAATGGAACCTGATTTGTAGCACCCAAAGTAGAATTTTCTAAAATGGCATTCTCATTTGCATTAACGCAGGAAATCGTTAACAATAAAAAAAATAGAAAAATGATGAGATTATATTTATTCATAAAATCATCACTAAAGTATCGCATAATATTTCAACAGGTATTTCATCATGTTATATGATGTCTTAACAGTTTTAGTTGTTACAGTATTGTGCGGAAGCATTACTTCACAAATCACAGCAGGAATACCTTTTTTGTTAACATTGTCATTAATTCCTCCAGGATATTGTTCACCCGCATATTTGTAAATCTTCTGATTTACATTACACTTTTTAGCAATGTATTTTGTAAGCTTTTCACTTTGTTTCGCTGGTGTTTTAGATCCCATTACAATGTTTTTACCCGGAACACCGCCCGGTTTTGTAGTATGGAAATCACCATATGCATCACATTCATATCGAACAACCAGCTTAACTATCTTATTTGGAATTGTACCTGATTTATGGGCAATACGATTGAAATCCTTATCAGTGTATCTAACTTTTTTGGAAATGGCCTTAACATTTACAAAAGGCATGAAATAAACAGTTCCTTTAATAGGATGGGTGGTTAGATAGTCAATCATTTTCATTGCTGCGACTTGAGAGGAGATTTCATTTCCATGAACTCCCGCAGTCATGAAAACAACTTTGCCTGACCCTCCCTTAATAGTTAAAAGAGGAATGCCTTTTTTAGTTGCGGTTACGGCCTTTTTAACCCATGCATTATTCGGCATGTTTTTCTTAATCAAAGTATTTTTTGAAACATCACCTTTAAGGCCCCACTTCAAAATTTCCAATTTAACACTATTTTTTACTACATAAGTATTGGAACCGGTTAAAGTGCCCACTTTATATTTTAACACATAACTACCTGCCTTACACTTGCATGTAAAAGTAGCAATACCATTTGCATCAGTATATTTTTCAACAGAAGCTGCGCCAAGTGAAACTTTTACTTTTTGACCTTCAATAGGTTTTGAATTCTCATCAAGAACTTTTACATTGTAATTTTCCACTGTACCATATTCTGATTTAATGTTTTTAGTAATAACTTTTGCAGGTTTAGCAGGTTTACTTTTTTTAACAGGAGTCTCATTAGTTTTATTAGTATTATTTACAGTAGTATTAGAGGCAACATCACTGGTAGTGTTCTTTGAAGCAGTAAGTTTATCAGTCTGTGAGGCAACCCCTAAAGAATCATCATTTTCCGCCATTAATTTATTGGAATCATCCATTACATTATTATCCACCGATTTATCCAATACCGATAAATCATCACTCATACATAACGTATCATTAGAAACGGATACATCCTCTGATGCTGAAACAATTGACAAACTAAACATCAATAGAATCAATGCCAGCATCAAATATATTTTTTTCATAATATCCTACAACCTATATTATCCACTTTTGTTTCTATTACCTTACCTTCATATTTATTCCACGAGTATTTAATATCATCGATTACATTTTCATCACACATAGCTACAAATGATGATCCGGTTCCAGACAATCCTGAAGCGATTGCTCCTGCATCCAGTGCATCAATAGCTATTGTTGAATCAAAGCCTAAAGTGGCCGAATAAATTAATCCGTTTAAGTTTAAAGCCTTAAAATAGTCTCTGCGAGAAGCCAAGTCAAAAGCGATTTCAACTAATGGAGCCAATAATTTCATTCTGTCAGGATTTGAATCGCCTGATTTTGAATAATAGTTCGGCATATAAACCAAAATAGAATATTCATCCATTTTTTCCTTTATAATAAATTTCCTATTCCGATTATCAGTGACAACAACTCCTCCAAAATAAGATGCGGTAGCGTCATCAAATGATCCTGTTATTGTAACACCCGCATCCAAAGATGCATCGATTGCCATGTTAATCACTTCCAAATCAGCTAAAGGTTCCAAATTAAATTCCTCTGATACAATGGAAGAAACTGCCTTAACAACCGCATTGGATGATGCGCTGCTGCTGGACAATCCTGATGCCATAGGCAAATTTGATTTTGTTTTTAAATCAATCCCGAATTCATTCTTATCAATATTGTAGTGATTAAAAACTTTTTGAGCACACAATTCCATTAATGTGTTGTCCGCTCCAACATCATTTGTACATGAAATCCCTTCAGAAGCTGTTTTAGCCACACATTCGATATCCAATCCAATACCGAATGCAGAGCCAAAGCCTGTTGCAATTGCATTTATTATTGTTGCCGAACCGGGCGACCTAACTTTTATCTCCATTATTCAAACTCCTCATAAGGAATCGTAACTTTTGAAAAATCGATTGCTCGATTTCTTGCATTAAGTGACAAGACCAGTCTCAAATCATCATCATTAATAATCTTATCAATAGCTCCAGCAATTGATGATACCCTATTCGGGTCCACAAGCAGGCCGACATCATCATTGATTATTTCAGTAATTCCACCAACATCACTTCCAATAACGGGTTTTCCACAAGCCAAAGCCTCAATCAACACCAGTCCAAAACTTTCTGAAAATGACGGCAGAACTAAAACATCACAGCTGGGAATAATTTCTTCAACATCATTCCTAGAACCTGTAAATATTACGTCATGAATATTGTCATCCTCTACTTTTTTTCTGAGTTTTTTAAATTGCGGCCCATCACCTACAATTACTAGATAATAATCGCTATGTGCAATTTTTTTAGCCTCCAAAAGAGAATCAACATTTTTTCTTTTAATTAGATTTCCAACAAAAAGAACAATAGGCTTGTCTTCAAGTTTATTCTCTTTTTTGAATGAATCATTACTTTTTGCAGAGAATTTGTCAATATCTACTGAGTTCCAAGATATTTTAGTTTTGTTGGCAATTCCAGTAACTCCCGTTGCAATAATTTCATGCCTTAATGCGTTGCTTACTGCAAAAACACCATCTGCATCCCTTAAGACTTTTTTAAGGGTTGATCTCATTAATGGCTGTGTTTTATATAATTCAAACATGTCCGAACCATGCGCTGTAACGTATGTCTTAATGCCATGCTCCTTTCCAACTTCTACAGCAGCAGCCCCCGCGGGGAATAGATAATGACCATGAATAATATCAATATCCTCTTTTTCCAGAAGCTCCTCCAATGCTTTTTTAGCATTCATCTTAAACATTAAACCCCTTACGCCTGGAATGTTCAGTCCTTTAGTGCCTATAACATGGATTCCATCAATATCCTTAATGTCATTATGGGGATAAGTGATTACATAAACCTCATGGCCTTCACTGACCAACTGTTTTGATAATGTATGAATATGAACACCAACGCCACCCACATGAGGAGGGAATTGGCCAACCATAGCTATCTTCATAAAAATAAAACTCCATTTAATAATTACAATATTATATAACAAAATTATTATTTAAATAAGTTCCTTCCATATCCACTAAAATAACATTCAAATCCAAATCAAAGCGCTGCTTACACCTATCACGAATTGCAGAAGCAATACTGTTTGAAACCTCAACGGAAAGATTGATTTCATCTAAAATGTCCATCATGTCATCAGTGGTTTTGGAATCGAATAACTTTTGAAGATGCTCCCTATCAGCACCGCATAATGCGGCATGAGTAACCATTATCTCGCGCCTTCCATCGGCTACGGCATGTTTTGTGTCAAATATTCCGCCGGCAACTTTAATCAGCTTGCCCATATGTCCAAAGAATGTGAATTCAGTAATTCCCCTCTTTTCGGCTTCCTCAAACATGAAACCTACAAAATTACCTGTCTGGACAATCTGTTCCTTGCCAACTCCCAAATCTTTTATAGCTAATTTTTCACCAATATTTCCCGGAACAAAAACTAAATCTTTAATATCTGAAGCAATTGCCACATCCAGTTGTGTAACAATAGAATTTTTATATGCATCGCTAGACATTGACCTTGCAATGCCTGTTGTTCCAAGGACTGATATTCCATCAATTATACCTAATTTTGGGTTCATGGTTTTTTTAGCGATTTCTTTACCTTCAGGAATAGAAATGGTTACTTTAGCGATTTTTCCCTCAGGAATTTTATCGGATAAATTTTTGACAATCATACTGCGCGGTCCGGGATTTATGGCATAATCCCCAACTGGAATTTGAAGACCAGGTTTTGTAATTATCCCAATACCTTCCCCTCCAGTAATGATTATATTGGATTCTTCATCAGTCCTGTCAAATAATTCGACAGTAGATATGATTGCCAAGTCCACAGTAACGTCAGGATCATTATATGGATTTTTGTGAGCTACGGCACATGCTTTAAAAGAAGACAATAATTTACACTCGTCAATAATGATATCCAATATTTTTTTTGGAGTTTCAACTTTGACGCATGCAATATCCGGACTGTCCAGAATCGCATCTAAAGCTGCAAGTGAACAGGCTGTAGCTATTGTGCCTGTTGTTACGCCAGTATAATTATCATTAGTCATTTTTAATAAAAAGAATAAAAAGAGAGAACCTATAACATAGATTCTAATTTTTCAATAAGCTCAAAGTCCATAGGTGCGCCGACAAAAGCAACATCACCATCAATTACAATAGTAGGCACTGCCATGATTTGATAATCAATAGCCCTTTGATAATTTTCTTTGCTTTCATCGATTTTTAATACTTCCACATCTATTGCATCGCCTAATTTATCTTTAGCTTTCTGAGCGGCATCGATTGCTGCTGGACAATGTGGGCATGAATTGGTTGAAAATACTTCTACTTTAATTGCCATGGTAAATTCTCCTATTAGATTGATTTGTAACTATTTTAATAATTAGTAATATATAATTGTTACTTATCAAAATAGATTTCAAATGCTCTCTGCAAATGTTTAATATTAATAAAAAAAATAGAAATAAATGATTAAAATGGAAAGTTTAGATAATGATGTCAGAACAATAATAAAAAGCGCATACCCCTACATTAAAGAATTTAACCCTGCTCAAAAAGCAGTGCTTGAATCAGGATATCTGGATGACAAATCAAATTATATCATCTGTATCCCAACAGCAAGTGGAAAAACAGTTTTAGGAGTGTTGCCTGCTTTAAAAACCATATTAAATGGTGGAAAAGCAGTTTATGCAGCTCCACTTCTTTCTATCCAGAATGAGAAAGTAAAAGAATTCAAAGCATTTGAAGAACATGGAATCAATGTAGGCAAACACCCATCCAGCGCAGATTTATCAGTTATGGTTTTTGAGTCATTTGATGCTCTTACACGATTCTCCTGGAATGTGCTTAGGGATGTTGATACCTTGATTATTGACGAATTCCATATGATTGGGGAATATACTAGAGGGCCAACTCTTGAAGCTGCAATAACAAGAGCAAAAATCATTAATCCAAGCATGAGGATTATTGCGCTATCTGCTACATTAAAAAATATTGAGGAAATAGAAGGCTGGCTTGAAGGAACCTGCGTTGAACACGATTTTAGGCCGGTTCCTTTACACAAGGAAGTATTGGATGCTGAAATGTTTAACACAAAGAATAAAAATGATGTAATAGTTAAAGTAATCGAAAAAGCGATTAAAGACAAATCACAAGCATTGGCATTTGTTTCAACCAGAAGATTTACAGAAAGCCTGGCAACATACGTAGCTAAAAAGATTAATAAAAAAATCAATAAGGAGCAAAGAAAAAGATTTAAGGAAGTCTCGGACAAACTATTGGAAGTTCCGAAAAAGAAAGGATCCCTTCCAACTAGCACCTGCCTAAAATTAGCCGAAGTTGCTGAAATGGGCGTGGCATTCCACCATGCAGGCCTCTTCAATGAACAGAAGGAAATAATTGAAGATGAATTTAGAAAAGGAAATATTCTAATGATTACTGCAACACCAAGTCTAATGTATGGAGTCAACTTGCCTTCAAAAACCGTCATTATCAGAGACCATACCCGCTGGACTAACAACGGGCCCCAGCCAATACCCGTTTTTGACTATGAACAAATGTCTGGAAGAGCCGGAAGACCGCAATATGATGATGTGGGATATTCTTACTTAATTGCAAAGACCATGGACGAGGCCATGAATCTGGAAGACTATTATGTCGAAGGGGAAATTGAAAAGACAAATTCCAAATTAGTCGACAACAAAGATGCAATCTACAGACAGATCATAGCGCAAATCGCTTCCTCTCTTTCTAAGAATTTAGATGAATTGACTGACTTTTTCGGGAAAACCCTTTATGGATATCAGATGAATAACAACCCATCGATGGCATTGTTTGCTGAGGAAAGCTTAAAATATGAACTTGAAATAGCGTTGAATTTCCTGCTTCAGAATGGAATTATAAGGGCAACTCCAGAGGGGCTTAAAACAACGGATTTCGGAAATTTAATAGCCAAATCGAATTATGCTGTTGAGACTGCCGTCAAAATCAAAGAGTACATTTCAGGCATTAATGAAATAAATGTTGAAGAATTCATTTATGCATTATCTGAAACACCTGATTTGCCATTAATCTCATTTAAAGGAAGAAAATCAAAAGATCCAGTTCGTGAAAAATTATCTGAATGCGGCCTGTTTGCTGTGGATATCGGAAATCCTGAGGCCACCACTGTTTCATTGATTGAATGGATTGATGAACGAAGTGAATATGAAATTGAAAACAAGTACAGCGTTTATTCCGCTTCAACTAGAAGGTCCGCTTATGAAGCATCCCGTCTTGTGAAATTTGCAAAAAACACTTCTGAAGTCCTGGGCAATTATTCCAACCTAAAAGAGTTTGATTTCCTGTCTGCCAGATTATACTATGGCGTGAAAACAGACATTATCCCCCTAGTTGTAGGCGTTAAAAGATTAGGTAGAAAAAGAGCTAGAAACCTAGTTAACACATTCGGAAATGATTTGACTGGAATTTCCGAAAACGAGCTGCAAAGAGTTGAGGGAATTGGACCCAAACTTGCAGAAAAAATAAGATTGTTTGTAAATAATTAAAAAAGGTGGGATTTAACCTCCACCTTCAGCAACATGAGAACTTAATTCCATGTCCTCAAATTTCATTGCTTTTTCTTTTAATTCATCGACATCGACTTCATTATCGTCCTCTCTATCGTAATAAGCAGAGCTCTTAATATCTTTTTCATCGAGCAGCTCTACCAACTTGGCACGATACCAAAGATCAGTCTTATCAATCTTCACCCAATCAATGCCTTCCTGTGTCTTTTTGTCAACAACCTTACCAATTGTTCCTGTATCGACATATCTGACATGTGAGCCAAGAGGAATTTCGATGTCTCTTGCATCTAAAACCATTTTAAAACCTATGTTAATTATTCATCTTCGATTTCGACTTCAACAGTTTTAGCTTCTTCTTCATCTTTTTCTTCAGCCACATCAGCTTCTTTTGGAATTTCCTTATTTAAAATAACATAAGCTCCAATAGTAGCAATGTCCTCGAAACTGATTTCAACTTCATCTTTAGAGAAAATGTTTTTTTGTAAAGTTAAGGTAATATTTTCAATTTTACCTGTTGCGGTGTCAAAATCGACATTACTGACTTTACCTATTTCGTATGCATTTTTATCTAAAACAGTAGAACCTAAAAATTCTTTAATTTTCATAGTTTTCACCTACTATAATTTTATATAAATATATATTTATCACTAAATATTTAAATAAAACGATAATTAAAAAATTAAGTATTAGATTAGGAAGAGGTTAAATAATGGAAAAAGCATGTCGAATGATAATTGAAGATATTTTAGACGGCAAAATATCTACTCGACGTGACCTTGAAGTTGAAAAAAGGCAGCTTTGTCGTGACTTAAAATTATCAAGATTTATGAGCAATGCAGATATCCTGGAATATGCAAAACCTGAAGAAAAAGAAATCGTTTCAGGAATCCTGAAGAAAAAGCCTACAAGAACAATGTCCGGCGTTGCAATAGTTGCCGTAATGTGCCATCCCCACAAATGCCCTCATGGAAGATGTTTTTACTGCCCTGAAAGTGATATTGCACCTCCAAGCTATACCGGCGAAGAGCCTGCGGCACTTAGAGGAAGGATGTATGAATATCACCCATACGTTCAATGTTTCAACAGACTAAAACAATTGAAAAAGATTGGCCATCCAATCGATAAAGTTGAACTGATCATAATGGGAGGAACATTTCCTTCAAGAGATTTGTGTTATCAGGAATGGTTTGTATCGCAATGCCTAAAAGCGATGACTGATTTTGGATTGATAATTGAAAATAAACCTACTAATTATGAATACAATTTGGATTATGATGAGATAAGGTCTTTTGAAAAAGGCGTTTTGAAAGCATATCCCCCAAACGATTATGTCTTGATTAGTGATGTTCAAAGCGCTAATGAAAGTTCAAAAGTCAGATGTGTGGGAATGACATTTGAAACCAGACCCGATTACTGTAAAAAAGACCACATTAATAGAATGCTTGACTTTGGCGTGACAAGGGTTGAACTTGGCGTTCAAACATTATCAGATGACCTATACAAAAAAATCAAAAGAGGCCATACTTTAGCTGACGTTATTGAAGCCAATCAACTTCTGAGAGATTCCGCCATCAAAGTGGCAATGCATATGATGCCTGGATTATTTTCAGACGAAAAGCAAGATTTGAAGATGTTTGAACAATTATTCAGCGATGAAAATTACAAGCCTGATATGCTTAAAATATATCCTTGCCTCGTTACAAAAGGAAGCGAGTTATATGATTTATGGGCTAAAGGAGAATATGCACCATATACCGACGAAGAGGCCGTGGAATTAATTGTTAAAGTTAAAAAGATTCTTCCGAAATGGGTTAGAACCATGAGAATCCAAAGAGATATTCCATCAACACTTATTGAAGCGGGCGTTAAAAAATCAAATCTTGGAGAACTTGTTTACAATAGGTTGGATGAAGAGCACATAAATTGCCAATGCATACGCTGCCGCGAGATTGGGCATAAAAAAACATCTAGGGAATACAGTTTGGAGGATTTCGAATTGTTCAAGGAATCTTACATGGCATGTGGCGGGCAGGAAAACTTTTTATCCATTGAGGATATTAATGAAGAGAGCATTGCAGGATTTTTAAGATTGCGTTTCCCATCTGAAAATCATTTCAGAGAAGAAATTACTGACAGAACAGCGCTTGTAAGAGAATTGCACGTTTATGGTAGCATGATAAAAATTGGAGATAAAAACCCTAATATTGGCCAGCACACCGGATTTGGAGAAAAACTCCTTAAAGAAGCTGAAAATTTAGCTATTGACAAAAATTATGAAAAAGTGGCAATAATAAGCGGAATAGGATCACGAAATTATTATCGCAAATTCGGTTATGAAAAGGTTGGTCCCTACATGATTAAAAATATTTAAATATATGTTCGTATAAATACTAACTAAATAAGAGAGTGGTAATATGGTATACAATATAAAAAATTCAAAACAGTTAGCAAGTCTAATAAATTATACTAACCTAAACAATATAATTACTGAAAGCGAAATGAGAGAATTTCTTGAAAAAGCAAAAGAATTGAACTTCCATTCAGTAGTTGTTTCACCAACATATGTTTGTCTTGCAAAAGAAGAATTGAAAGACACAGATATCAAAGTTGGAAGTGTAATCGGATTTCCATTAGGTTTTGAAGATACTCCAAGCAAAGTGGCTGAAGCAAAAGCGCTACTTGACAAAGGTGTGGATGAATTTGAAGTGGTTCTAAACTTAAGCCATTTGAAAGATGAAAAATACGAATTGCTTGAAGACGAGATTAGGCAAATGAAAGAGGCTGTTGGAGATAAACTTTTAAAAGTCATTGTTGAAACTAAGGCATTGGAAGATTATCAAATAGCAAATGCATCTAAAGTCGCTGAAAAAAGTGGAGCGGACTATGTTAAAACATCCACCGGCTTTGTATCACCAAACCACATTTTTGAGAATGTAAATATAATCAATATTATCCAAAAACATGCCCCTAAAATAAAAATTGAAATCTCCGGCGGGGTTGACGATTATAAATTTGCCAACCAAATCCTGACTGCGGGTTCAGACATAGTCGGAAGTGACCAAGGTTATGAGATTGTCAAGGCATACAAGGAATTAAGGGAAAACACACAGGTTACACCAAAACCAATTACCCTAACCAAAAAAGATTAAAAACATCTACATCATCACCATAAAATTCTCTTTTTAAAAATTAATGATAAAGCAGCCATAAATTGAAAAATAATAAAAAAACAGAATGCCATGGGCCGGACTTGAACCAGCGACATCTAGATCTTCAGTCTAGCGTTCTCCCATCTGAACTACCATGGCATATGGACCG
>NZ_JBGUIH010000031.1:0-45972 GCF_045112895.1 Methanobrevibacter sp.
TGGTATGGAATTCACTAACAGCACTGTTGACGGCAATGCAACATTCTACATACCTGAAATTACTTATGGTAATAAGACTGTTGTTGCAACCTATCCTGGTGATGACAAGTACAGATTCAACTCAACCACAGCTAAATTCACTGTAAACAAACGTGATTCATATGACATAATCGTCAATGTTACTGAATCCATCAATGTTGGAGATGTTGCCCAAGTTAATGTAACACTTCCAGAAAATGCAACCGGACAAGTGGTTGTAAAAGTCGATGGTAAGAATTACACCATTAACTTAACCAATGGTAAAGGATCCGTTGAAATTGAAGGATTGCTTAACGGAACTTACCCTGTAGAAGTGACTTACCTAGGTGATGACCAATACCTTTCAAGAAGCAACAATACTCAAGAGATTAAAGTCAACAAAGTTCCTTCAACAATTATTGTCACTGTCGACGACATTACCGTTGGAGATGTTGCAGCTGTAAATATTACAGTGATTACCAATGCAACAGGTAATGTGACAATTGTCATCGGTGACGAGTATAATAAAACTGTCGGAGTAACTGATGGCTTAATCAGCGTTGTTGTTCCTGGTTTAAGCGTTGGCAATAAAACAGTTAATGTGACCTACAACGGCGATGACAGATTCTTGCCAAATCAAAACTCAACTAACTTCACTGTTGGCAAAACCACTGCAGAAATCGACCTTGTCGTTCAAAATATCACTTACGGTGAAATCGAAACAATAACCGCATTCATTAATGCTACCGGCAATGTCACTATCAAATTAGGTGACGAAACATTAGATACAGCCAATATTGTTGATGGTAAAGTTGAATATGATATTGATAAATTGCCTGCTGGAAATTACACTGTTGAAGTAATCTATAATGGAGATACTAATACCAATACAACCAGTATTAAAGCAAACTTCACTGTTGAAAAAATAGATCCGAAAATCAGAATTGAAGTTGAAGATATAATTTATGGTGATGTTGAAACTATTATTGTACATGTAAACACTCCTGGAAATGTAACCATTAAAGTAAATGGTGACTTATGGTATGATGAAATATCATTAGACGGTCAAACCCATGTATTGAGGGCATCCAGATGGGCAGTGCCAAATACTGATGAAACCACTACTGTAGAAGCCCATAACTTAGAAGTGGGCAAATACATAGTTGAAGTAACTTTCAACGGTAATCAAAACTACACTAAGGCAACTGCAACTGTTGACTTTGATGTATTTAAAGCAAATACAACAGTAAGCATTGATGTTCAACAGACAGTCAAAGTCGGTGAGACCCAAGTGATGAACATTACAATTAACAACACAAATGCTACCGGTAATGTGACCATCAATATTGATGGCGAAAACTACACTGCACCAATTACAAATGGTACCGGTAACTTCACAATACATCCACTTGCCAGTGGAAATCATTCTGTTGTTGTAATCTATGAAGGAGACAAGAACCTTAACGGCAATTGGACTTCTGCAACATTTGAAGTTGAAAAACTTGATATTGCAGTTGATTTGGATGATATTACAGATGATATTTATGTTGGATCTCCTGTCACTTTCACTGCAAGATTAAATGAAACTGTAACCGGTGATGTTGTATTCACAATCAACGGCGCTAATTACACTGTGCATGTTTCAAACGATACTGTTGCTACTTATGAATACACTCCAGTCAATAATGATACTCTAGAGGTTGTTGCTACATTCATGGGCAATGATGAGTATAACACAAATTCAACTTCTAAAAACTTCACAGTTAATAAGGTTCCTATTGAAATTTCAGTTAGTGTTGATGAGCCTATCGCTTATGGAGATGCCGCCCATGTTTCTATCGTGTTAAATGAGACTATTAATGCTATTGTTGAATTAGTCGTTGATGATAAACCTTATTACGTTGCTGTAGTTAACGGTAAAGGCGAATTTAATGTTTCCGGTCTTTCCACCGGAGGTCATGTTGCTAACGTGACATTTGATGGTGATGACAAATACTTAGGAAACAGCTCTTCAACAACATTTACCGTATCTAGAGCGAATATTAATGAAACTGATATTAAAGTCATTGATCAAGGTAATGGTACTGTTGTTGTGGTCGTTCCAAGCAACGCTACAGGCAATGTAACCATTAAAGTTGGAAATAATACTTATAATGGCACTATTAAAGATGGCATAGCTACAATTGACTTAGATAATGAAACTCCTGGAACCCATGACATTGAAGTCATATATTCCGGTGATGGAAATTATGCCCCTGCAAATACTACTGGAACTGCAACAATTCCTAAACTTGCAACTCCAATCGACGTCACTGTTGAAAACATTAAAGTTGGAGACAAGGAAACCATTGTTGTTACTGTTCCGGAAAACGCAACTGGAAACATTACAATTGAAATTAATGGTGTCGAATACAGTGAACCGATTGAAGATGGCATAGCCACATTTGAAATTGAAAACTTGACTGCTGGAAATAAAACAGTGGCTGTTGACTATGTTGGCGATGATAACTACGTAGGAAACCACACTACCGCTAACTTCACAGTATCCAAAGTAACTCCAGAACTCAAATTGAATGTAACTTTAGATGGCGACACTGCAACTATAGATGTCGAAGTACCAGAAGATGCAACAAAACCAGTACTTATTGATGTAAATGGTATAGGATACTATGCAAACATTACCGATGGTAAAGGACGATTGGTACTTGAGGATTTGGCTGCTGGAGACTATAATGTTTTAGCCAGATATCCTGGAGATGACAAATACACAGAATCTGATGTGAAAAATGATTCATTCAAGGTTAGCGGTCTTCCTTCAACCGTATCAGTCAAAGTCGACAACATTACCTATGGCGAAGACGCAGTTGTCGAAGTGACCGTTCCTAGCGATGCTACAGGCAATGTAACAGTTACAATCGATGGCAAACCTTATGAAGCAAATGTATCTGGAGGAAAAGCCGTTGTAATTGTTCCTGACCTTAAGGCAGGCAATTACACAGTTGATGTAACCTATAACGGTGATGACAAATACAAACCTAGCAGCAATTCCACTGACTTAGAAGTATCTCCTGTTCAAACTGATGGCCTCAAGGTGATTGATCAAGGCAACGGCACGGTTGTTGTGGTCGTTCCTGACAATGCTACAGGCAATGTTACAGTTAAGGTTGGAAATAATACTTACACTGCAGAGGTTGTAAACGGCACTGCGGTCATTGATTTAGTGAATGAGACTCCTGGAACCTATGATATTGAAGTGATTTACTCCGGTGATGAAAACCACACTGCGGCGAATACTACTGGAACCGCAACAATTCCTAAACTTGCAACTCCAATCGATATCGCTGTTGAGAACATCAAAGTCGGAGACAAAGAAACAATTGTCGTAACTGTTCCAGACGATGCGAAAGGCAATGTAACAATTGAAATCAACGGTGTAGAATACACTGAAGAGATTAAAGATGGCAAAGCCACATTCGAAATTGAAAACTTGACCTATGGCAATAAGACAGTTTATGTCGACTACATCGGCGATAACAACTACACAGGAAACCACACATCCGCTAACTTCACAGTAGACAAACGCAAATCCAGCGTTAAAGTGGATGTTGAAGCAATCGATGTTGGTGAGGATGCAGTTATTACAGTAACAGTTCCTGAAAACGCAACAGGATATGTAATTGTTGAAATTGATAATCAGACTTATGCAATTAAAGTAAATGACGGAACAGGCTCTGCTACAATCAAAGGATTGGCTAGCGGAGACTATCCAATTAATGTAACTTACTTAGGAGATGACCAATACTTCAATTCAACCAATGCTACAAGCTTGAAAGTATCCAAAGTGCCTTCAAGCATCAACGTGACTGTTGATGACATTACTGTTGGCGAAAATGCAGTAATCAACGTTGAAACTCCTAAGGATTTATGCGGAAATGTAACCGTAAGCATCGATGGCGAAAACTATACTGTCCCTGTTTCAAACGGTAAAGGAACATTGGTTGTTCCGGACCTTGCAGTAGGCGATCACACAGTTGACGTAACATTCGATGGCTGTAAAAAATACGAACCGGCTGAAAACTCAACTACATTCACAGTATCCAAAGCGACTACTGATGAAAGTGATATTAAAGTCATTGATCAAGGCAATGGCACTGTTGTTGTGGTTGTTCCTGACAACGCTACAGGCACAGTTGAGATTAAAGTTGGAGATAATACTTATAATGCCACCGTTGAAAACGGTATGGCTGTTATTGATTTAGTGAATGAGACTCCTGGAACTTATGATATTGAAGTGATTTATTCAGGTGATGAAAACCATACTGTGGCAAATACTACTGGAACTGCAACAATTCCTAAACTTGCAACTCCAATCGATGTCGCTGTTGAGAATATCAAAGTCGGAGACAAGGAAATAATTGTCGTGACTGTTCCAGATGATGCGAAAGGCAATGTAACCATTGAAATTGACGGTGTTAAATACACTGAAGAGATTAAAAACGGCAAAGCCACATTTGAAATTGAAAACTTGACTGCTGGAAATAAAACCGTAGCTGTTGACTACATAGGTGATAACAACTACACAGGCAACCATACTACTGCTAACTTCACTGTATCTAAAGTAACTCCGGAAATCACTGTCAGCGTTTCAGATTCCAAAGTCGGCGATAAAGTAATCATTGAAGTAACCGCACCTGAAGATGTAACAAGACCTGTTCTTGTTGATGTTGGCGGTAAAGGTTACTATGTAAACATTACTGACGGTAAAGGAACATTGGAGCTTGACGACTTGACCAGCGGAGATTATGATGTAACTGCAAGATACCTTGGCGATGACAAATATGGCCCAGCTGATGATACTGACTCATTTAAAGTGGATAAAGTTCCTTCAACAGTCAGTGTTGATGTCGATGACATCACTGTTGGAGATAAGGCAGTAATCACTGTAAACGTTCCTGAAGACGCTACTGGCACTGTAACAGTAACAGTTGATGGAAAAGAGTACAATGTATCTGTTGCTAACGGTAAAGGAACATTAGTAATTCCTAGCCTTAAAGCAGGAAATTACACTGTTGATGCGGTCTATAATGGTGATGACAAATACGAAGGAAGCGATAATTCCAGTGAATTTGAAGTGTCCAAAGTTCAAACCGATGACCTCAAGGTAATCGATCAAGGCAACGGCACTGTTGTCGTTGTTGTTCCTGACAATGCTACAGGCAATGTAACCATTAAAGTCGGTGACAATACTTACTCTGCAGAGGTTGTAAACGGCACTGCAGTCATTGATTTGGATAATGAGACTCCAGGAACCCACGACATTGAAGTGATTTACTCCGGTGATGAAAACCACACTGCAGCAAATACTACTGGAACTGCAACAATTCCTAAAGTTGAAGCTCCGATATCCGTTGATGTTGATGACATTAAAGTTGGAGACACTGCAGAAATTGTTGTAAATGTTCCTGAAGACGCTACTGGTACTGTTACCATTGAAATTGATGGTGTAAAATACACTGAAGAGATTAAGGATGGCAAAGCAACATTCAATGTCAAAGACTTAACCGCCGGAAACAAAACAATTGCTGTAGAATACAGCGGTGATGACAAATATCTTGCAAACCACACAACATCAAAAATCACTGTATCCAAACGTCCTTCAACTGTTGAAGCGACAATCACTGATATTGATGTGGGCGATAATGTAACTATCACTGTCACTGTTCCGGATGACGCAACCGGTCAAGTATTGATTGACATTGATGGTGTTGGATACTATGTTAATGTAACCAACGGTAAAGGCACAGCTGAAATTCCTCGCATGCCTAATGGAGTTTATAATGTAAACCTTACATACACTGGTGATGACAAATACTTGCCAAGCTCAAACACTTCAACATTCAATGTATCTAAAGTGGAATCATTCGTAATTCCTGTTGCAGAAGACATTTATGTTGGAGATGTGGAAGTAATCAAGTTCACAGTTCCTAGCGACGCAACCGGCACTTTAACAGTCATTATTGGCGGTAAGGAATACAACTACGATCTTGATGACGGTACATTGAGTGTGACTGAGGATGATGGTGAAGTATTCACCGTTGCTGTAGCTGAAGGTAAAGGTGAATTGAAAGTCACTGGATTGCCTAAAGGAGACTACACAGTAAGTGTAAAATACAATGGTAATGAAAAATACCTGCCATGTACCAATACAACAACATTCCGCGTTCTTAAACTTGACAGCGATATGGATGTAGTTGACCTTGGCAACGGAAGCGTCATGGTAGTCTTGCCTGAAGATGCAACCGGAAACGTAACAGTTAAAGTTGGAGATAACACCTACACCGCAGAAGTCGTAAACGGCACAGCAATAATAGACTTAACTGATGAAACTCCTGGAAAACATGATATCAGCGTAATATATAGTGGAGATGATTCACACAAAGCTCAACAAGAGGATTCAACTGCAACCATTCCAAAATACGACACTCCAATAAGCGTAGAAGTTGAAGACATAAATGTCGGTGACACAGCCATAGTTACTGTAACTCTTCCAGACACAGCTACTGGCACCGTAACCGTTGAAATCAATGGAAAAGAATACACTGCCACAGTTAAAGACGGAAAAGCAGTATTTGAAATAACTGGCCTGGCAGCTGGAGACAAGACCGTGGCTGTCAAATACTATGGTGATGACAACTATGTTGAGAACTCCACAACTGCCGAATTTACAGTATCCAAAGTACCTTCAACAATAAAAGCTTCCGGCAAAGACATTACAGTCGGCAAATACGAAATCATAACAGTCGATGTCCCAGCTGATGCAACAGGCAGAGTGTTCGTCAAAATTGATGGTGTAGGATATTATGGAGACATTGAAAACGGCAAAGCCAAAATAGTCATTCCAAAACTTCCTAGCGGCAAATACAAAGCAACCGTATGCTATGAAGGTGACGACAAATACTTGCCAAGCGAAACCCCTGTTTCATTCAACGTAGCTAAAGTCAAAACTCCTCTTAAAGCTACAGGAGATGAAATCGAACAAGGCCAAGAAGCAACCGTTGTTGTAAAACTTCCAAGCGATGCTACCGGTACTGTAACAATAACCATAGACGGCAAAAAATACACAACCGAAGTTAAAGACGGAAAAGCAGTATTCGTAATTCCTGGATTGAAAAAAGGAAATTATGATGTAACTGCATCATACTCCGGTGATGAAAAATACGAGGCCAATGATACAATAACAGACGTTGAAGTAACATTCAATGATAATGGTGGGGAAAATGAAGATGCCGAACCTGTCCACGGTGATGGTGTCGACCTAACCAAACACGCTACAGGCAATCCGATACTTGTATTGTTACTGATCTTATTGGCTGTCGGTTCAACTCAAATCAGAAGATTTAGGAAATAATTTTCCTATATTTTTATCTTTTTTTACAAAAATATATCAACAAATGTATATTGTCCAGATACTTTTATTCATTTTCATCACGAACATTAATATAATAAACTTTTCAATCAATAAACTGAATCGAATTTAAGGTACTTCTTATTTAATGAATGATATCTTCAATTATATGATAAGATAATTTGGAGCCATTTTTTCATAGTGTTTAGAGAAAAATTTAATCTCCTGTTTGAATCGAGATTATCGAAAAGAAAAAAAGAAGAGGTTAAAAACCTCTATTTGATTGTTATTTTAATTTTTTTGCTGGATTTCTTATAGGTCTTGTCCCCTGCAAATTTGATCAAAGCATTATATTTGCCTTTTTTAGTTGATTTGATGGTAAATTTGGCGACACCTTTTGCATTAGTTTTTGCAGTATATGTTTTGCCTTTGATTTTGAGGGTTAATTTTTTGCCTTTGCTAAGATATGTTTTGCCATTTTTACTTTTGACAGTTTTAAGGGTTACTTGGATTGATTTCGTTTTCTTATTTGCTTTGAATTTTTTTGCGGAAGCTTTGATTGAAGTTGATTTTTTTGTGACTGTCAATTTGGTCACGGCCAATGGCGCAGCATTGCATTGATTATCGCCTGCAAATGACATGGTATAATAATATGTGCCTGCAGTCGCTAAATTAACTTGTAAGCTAGCTTTTCCCTGCTTATTAGTGATAACTTTATAAACATGTCCGTTCAAAGCTATCTGGACAGTTTTGTTGGATAGAAGATTGCCATCCTCATCCTTTAGAGTAGCATATATGTATTTGCCCCTCTCGCCATCCTTGTAGTCAACTGCCGCTTGAGTAAATGAACTTGCCACCTCAAGTTTTACATCTTTTCTACCGTCGCCAACGGCCAGTCCGCTGAATATGGATTTTGATGCAAAATAATCGTCTCCTGAATATATGACTTCAAGTGAATAAACGCCTTTTGATAGTTTTTCCAATGGGATTTCCACGCCGTTCTTACCAATCACTTTCGTAACGATTTCCACACCATTAATATTGACGCTAACGGTTCCGGTGGCATCCTCATCTAATCTTACATTGATGATTGGCACTTCATTATTTTCATTGATGTTAACCTCCATTTTTGAATCAAGTTTGTTTTTGACGGTTAATGTTTCATTTGCTTGAATGTAATTATATTTAGCAATTATTTCATGTTTTCCAACATTTAATCCGCGAATTGTTGCTTTTCCTTTACCATTTGTAATTTCAGCATAATATTTGCCGTCACCAATGTCAATCAGGCAAATGCCGGTTTGATTGTTTTTTAGATTGATGAGGATTGTCGCGTCCTCTCCTTCAAATATGTCTTCGGCAACAATGGACATTTGGGGCGTACCCATTTTTGAAAGGTCGGAAGTGACAATGACATTATCCACATTGGCAATTATTAAAATGTCTTTGCTTGTCGGCTTAAATGTGGTTTTAAATGAACCGTTGACTAACTTTCCATCGGTTTGGCCTAATGCGCCCCCAACGCTTTCCAGATTCACACTTCTAAGAGGTATCAAACTTATCTTGTCTTTGTTTTCAGTTCCGTTCCAGCATAGATTAACATATACATTGACATCATCTCCAATTTCGATATTCTCGGAATCGGAAGATATTTTCAGCTCGGCAAAGGTTTTGACGCCTGCAGATGATGGAAGATTTTCAATCAATGATTTAATGTCAGTATTGTTGACAGCCCACCAGTTATAATTTAGGTTCACGCTTTGTGAAGCGGAATAGATGCTGGTGTCTATTGTACAGTAGTTAAGAGTTGCATCAACGCTTTCAAAGTAAATTGATTGGCCGTCAACGGTTTTTATTCCATCTGCTGTATTATTTATAAATTGGCAATAGAAAATGTTCATGCTTCCGCTAGCTCTGTTTAATGAAAGCGCTCCTCCATGAGCACCATAACCTGAAGCGTCGTAGACTTTATTGTTTTTGAAAGTGGAATTGTATAATTCTAATCCGCAGTCCCATGTATAAATTGCTCCGCCGTATGATCCTCCGCTCAGGTGGTAGGCTGCAATGTTGCCTGTAAAGTTGCAATTGTCTATAAATGTGTGGCTGCGGTCTTGTGTTGCGATAGCTCCACCATTTCTTAAAACTTTATTTTCTATGAAATTTGTATTGTAAACATAAAGGGTGCCTGTGTTGGATATTGCTCCGCCATCAGCAGAATTCTTACGAAAACCTGATGAATTGGTCACGTTTGCAATGTTGTTCCTGAAGGTACAATTATTTAAGGTCAGATGTCCCGCGTTATCGATTGCTCCGCCATTTCCTTTGTTGATGCCAAGAATGTCATTGTTTTCAAATAGGCAGTTGGTAAATTTCAATGTGCCTCCGCTATTGGAAAATGCTCCTCCAAATGTTTCATTGCCTGTTTTATGATGGTTGATGAATGAAATGTTTTCAAAGGAGTAAGCGCCTTTATTTACAATGGCAAATGTGTTTTTATTATTTCCATCAATTATGGCGTTTTCAACACCTATGAATGTGATTTCAGTCGGGGTGCCGTTTAGGGTAATATTTGAATTTCCATCGTCGCTGAATTTACCATTCAGATAAATGGTTCCGCCGTCATTAACTAAACTCAACCCTTCTGAAATTGTCCCTACTGGATTGTCTGGATTGCCTGTGCCATTGTTGGTTCCTGTTGATGCATCAACATAAACCACATCAATTTTTTGTGTTGTCTCTTCTAAAACGACATTATCCGTTTCAGATAATGTTAAAATCTCCGGGTCTTGTTCAACAGTATTATTTTCACTTGCAAATGATGCAGGTACGATAAGCAATATGGATATTATTGCGAATAATACTATTAATCTTCTTGTAAGTCTATTTGAAATCATAAAAATCCTCATTTATTTAAATTGAAATCTTTGAATTGCATAATGCTACAAATCGTTTTATGATGTTATATTTCATTAATTAAAGATATAAATATTATTAAAATTCATGTGGGTTTATATTGAAATTGTTTAAGAATGGGTAAGTCTTTTATATAATTTTAAACAAAGCATTAACTAAGATTATTATTAGTGGTAGCTATGGTTCATGCAGTAATGATTAATTGGGTATATGTAATCCTTCTGTTTATTTTAGGATTCATTACATATTACAGGAAATCCCTGGATCTGTTTGGCTCAGCAGTCATGATTATCATGGGGGTAGTTATTATATTCTCGGCGGGAGCCAACTGGCTAATTCTTATTGTCCTGTTTTTAGTCATGTCCCTGCTTGCAACAAGATACTCTAAAAAATACAAAAGGTCTCTCGGCCAGTTCGAAGGCAGGAGAACCTCAAAAAATGTTATTTCAAATGGTGTTGTCGCCTGTTTCATGGCCGCATTTGGAGGATATTACTTGCCATTTGTCGGGGGATTCATTGGAGCCATTGCAACTGCAACTTCCGATACCTTGGCTTCTGAAATTGGGGTATTGGATCAAAATCCGCGTTTGATAACAACTTTGCAGAAGGTGGATCCGGGTACAAATGGTGCGGTTTCAACTTTAGGTACCGCGATAGGCATTTTCGGTGCAGCCATCATTGGTGTTGCAGCATACTTCTTAGGGATTTTGTCAAATCCATTAATTGCCATTACCGTTTCAATCATCTCAGGAACAGTTGGTTGTTTCATGGATAGTATATTGGGAGCCCTATTTGAAAACAGGGGATTAATAACCAACGAGCATGTTAATTTGATGGCAACAATTGTCGGTGCTATCGTCGGAATTTTATTGCTTTAATCTTTTTTTTTAATTTCATTTTAAAATTTAAACGGGCTTTTAAACAAATTATTTTAACTATTAAAGATAAAAATTATATTATTATAATTTAGGTGATATTTATGAAAGGAATTATTTTAATTATGGATGGTATGGGTGACCGTCCAATTAAAGAATTAGGAAATAAAACTCCTTTGGAAGCTGCAAACACTCCATATATGGATAAGATGGCTGAAGAAGGAATTACTGGCATTATGGATTCAATAGCTCCAGGAATTATTCCGGGAAGTGACACAGCACACCTGTCCATTTTAGGTTATAATCCATTTGAGGTCTATACCGGAAGGGGTCCGTTTGAAGCAAACGGCGTTGGACTGGAAGTGCTTCCGGGAGACATTGCATTCAGATGCAACTTCTCAACTGCAGATGAGGATTTGATTGTAACAGACAGGCGTGCAGGAAGAATCAAAGAGGGCACTAAAGAAATAGTCGACGTATTGAATACCATGGTTCTGGAAGATTATCCTGAAATCAAAGTGATTTTCAAGGAATCAACCGGCCACAGGGCAGTTCTGGTCTTAAGGGGAGAAGGACTCTCTGATAAGGTAAGCGATGCTGACCCTAAAGTGGAAGGTAACAAGCCTAAAGAGGTTAAGGCATTGGATGACACCCTGGAAGCTGAAAAAACTGCCGACATATTGAACAAAGTTGTTGTAAAAACTTATGAAATGATTAAAGATCACCCTGTAAACTTAAAAAGAATAGAGGAAGGCAAACCTCCAGCAAATATAGTCATTCCACGTGGTGCAGGAGAAGTGCCTGTTGTTGAATCATTAAATGAGAAATATGAAGTAAATTCAGCATGCATTGCCGAAACAGGACTTATCATGGGTATTGGAAGGTTTGCAGGAATGGACATTATTGAAATGGAAGAGGTAACCGGCGGAATCGATACCAATTTGGACAACATTCGTGATACCATAATCGACCAAGTCAAAAATTCAGACCACGACTTTTTCCTGATAAACATTGACGGTGCCGACGAAGCGGGCCATGACGGTCAGGCAATGGATAAAAAGGAATTCATCGAAAAGGTTGATAGGGTAGTGATGAGCGAACTGATAAAACTTGAGGATGTCTACATTTACCTTACAGCCGACCACTCAACTCCGATTTCCGTCATGAACCATTCAGGCGACCCTGTGCCTGTTGTAATCAGAGGCCCTGAAGTGAGAGTGGATGACGTTAAGGAATTCTCCGAACGCGCTTGCGCTAAAGGGGGTCTTAACAGAATCAGGGGCGCGGATGTAATGAACATCATGATGGACTTGATGAATTATGCTCATAAATTCGGGGCATAGGTGTTAGTATGGTAGCCAAAAAACTATTTGGAACATCCGGAATCAGAGGATTGATAGGCTCTGAAGTCACATGCGAACTTGCATTGAATGTCGCAAAGTCATTGGCATATTACCTGGGAAATGAAGGTACTGTTGTACTGGGTTATGATACAAGAACAACTAATGAAATGCTTGACCAGGCCATTTGTGCAGGATTGCTTGAAAGCGGAGTCGATGTAGTAAAGATTGGTATGGTTCCAACACCATTAGTTGGCTATGCTACCGAAAAACTTGATGCCGATGCAGGAATAATGCTGACTGCATCCCACAATCCTTCCCCCTATAATGGAATCAAGCTATGGAATAAAAATGGGATGGCATACACCTCAGCTCAGGAATCAAAGATTGAAGAGATTTATACAAATAAGGATTACATTTCAGTATCATGGGATAAAATCGGCAAGTTAAGCGTTAATGAAGAAATCAAAGGCCAATATATTGATGATTTGGTTGATATGGTTGACATTAAAAAAGGCCTGAAAGTAGTGATTGACTGTGCATCCGGTGCAGGAAGCGAAATATCACCTTTAGTATTTAGAAAAGCGGGATGCGAAGTCACAACACTCAATTCACAGCCTGACGGATTTTTCCCTGGAAGGAACCCTGAACCCAACGCCGAAAACCTGCAGACATTAATGAAGACTGTCGTAGCTATTGGGGCAGACCTCGGAATAGCGCATGATGGTGATGCGGACAGGATGATTACGGTTGATGAAATGGGCAATGTTTCCCCATTCGACTCTCTTTTGGCACTGATTTCAAAGGAATTCGAAGGTGATATCGTAACGACCGTTGATGCAGGATTATGTATGGACGAATCCGTAAAAGGCGAGGTTCTAAGGACCAAAGTCGGAGATGTTAATGTTGCCGAAGTGATCATTGAAAAGGACGCCGCTTTCGGTGGGGAGCCTTCAGGAACCTGGCTGCATCCGGACTTCTGCATGTGTCCTGATGGAATCTTGTCAGGTCTGAGAATGGCGGAGATTGTTTCAAGGGATGGCAAATTGTCCGACTTGTTGGCCCAAATTCCATCATATCCGAACATACGTGAAAAGATAACCTGTTCCAAAGAGGCCAAAATCAAAGTCATGGAAAATATGGAAGAGTTGCTTACGGACGCATTCGATGATATTCGTGATGTCAATTCCATTGATGGAGTAAGATTGACATTTGAGGACGACAGCTGGGTATTGGTAAGGCCTTCCGGAACTGAAGACTACATCAGGATTACTTTAGAGTCCCGTGATGAAGCCAGAGCGGAATCCATTAAGGAGACTTGTGTAAATATAATTAACGAAAACCTATAGAAGATTAAATTAAAGAATGGAGTAGGATCATAATGGGAAACATTGGTGCGGCGGTATTGTCATTTATTATTCCGGGATTTGGCCATTTTGCAATCAGGCAACCAATAAAAGGCATACTGCTTTTCATATTCTGGGTTCTGGTCATTCTGATGCTGTTGTATTTGCTGGGCATCAGGGGAGCATGTATCGGAGGTTTCTTTTACGCTCTTGCGAGTGCTTATGACGCTTTCATTTCCAGCTGATGATCTTTGCGTTGATTGGTCTAATAAACAACTAAAATTAATAACATTAATAATATGCACAGTTCTTTTTACTTTTTTGCTGTATTATTAATGAATCTTATTTTCTTTTCAGGATTCCATCATGGAAATGAATGGTAATGATGCCAAACATCATTTAGAATATATGGAAAAAATGCGAGTAAAAAAAAGTTTATTATAAAAAAAGAGAAAAATAGAAGAAGATTATTTTTCTTCTTCTGCAATGAATGCTTCAACACCTAAGGCTGCACATTCTGGGCATACCCAATCATCTGGCATATCTGCAGGAGTTGCTCCAGCAGGAATGTTGTATGCTGGGTCACCTTTTTCAGAATCAAATTTGTATTCACAATGTAAACAAACATAGATAGTCAT
Source organism: Methanobrevibacter sp. (assembly GCF_045112895.1). GTDB lineage: Archaea > Methanobacteriota > Methanobacteria > Methanobacteriales > Methanobacteriaceae > Methanocatella. Next base: position 14,536 of record NZ_JBGUIH010000031.1, read on the forward strand.
TTTATTAATCTCCTTTTTTGTTTTATCAGCAAAGCTAATATGGTTGTAGTATATTTTAACTATTATTTATAATTAGTTATTTGTTATTGGAAAAATTAATTTATAAGAAGAGATAAAAACATATAATATTATAAGATAATTTTCTAGGGGATAGTGAAAATGAAAGCGATTATTTTAAGCGCCGGTGAAGGGTCACGGATGAGGCCATTAACACTTACAAAGCCAAAGACCATGTTGCCGGTTGCCGGAAAGCCAATCATGCAGTATAATATCGAATCATTGAGGAATAACGGTATTAAGGATATTCTATTGATAGTTCGTTATAAGGAAGAAATGGTTCGTGATTATTTTGGTGACGGCAGTAAATTCGGTGTCAATATCTCATATAAAACACAAAAAGACTTTTTAGGAACTGCTAACGCTATCTCATATGGTAGTGAGTTTATTGAAGATAGCATCATTGTTTTAAATGGGGATATTATATTGGATGAGGAAATCATCAGCGAACTAATTAAGAAATACAATTATCTGAAGCCCGATACATTGATGCTTCTGACAGAAGTTGAGGACCCGTCCGCATTTGGCGTTGTGGAAATTGAAGACGGAAACATTAAAAGCATTGTGGAAAAGCCTAAAAAGGAAGAGGCTCCAAGCAATCTGGTCAATGCAGGAATTTACGTTTTCAACAAAGACATTTTTGATAAGATAAACAGAACTGGACTCTCACAGAGGGGTGAGTATGAAATTACCGATTCAGTAACTATGCAGATTGAGGAAGGCAAAACCGTAATCGGACATAAAACCAATAAGGATTGGATTGATGTTGGCCGCCCATGGGAGTTGCTTGAAGTTAATGAAGAGCTGATCGGCCATCTTAAGACAGAAATCAAAGGCAGAGTTGAAGATGGAGCCCATATTCACGGCGAACTGTTTTTGGATGAAGGTAGCATCATTCGTGCAGGAGTATACATTGAAGGAAACGTTTACATAGGCAAGGACTGTGATGTCGGTCCCAACTCATACATTCGTGGAAATTCCTACTTTGGCGACAATGTCCATATCGGAAACGCTGTTGAAATTAAAAACTCAATCATCATGGAAAATACCAATGTTAGCCATTTGAGTTATGTTGGGGACTCAGTGATAGGTTCCAACTGCAACATTGCTGCAGGAACCAACATTGCTAACCTACGTTTTGACAATAAATCAGTCAAAACCAAAATCAAAAATCAAATGATTGATAGTGGAAGGCGTAAATTCGGTTCAATCATTGGGGATTCAGTCAAAACAGGAATCAACTCCAGTTTCTCTCCAGGAGTAAAGGTGGGCCATAATTCCACTATAGGTTCAGGGGTTTTGCTGTATGATGATGTACCCTCCGATACAAGAGTATTGGTAAAACAAGATCATATTATCCAAAAGAAAAAAGCGAAAAAAGAATAAATTGGCGATATTATGGAAAATATTGAAGACTCTATTGTAATATGCCCTGGTGCGCAAGTATTTGGCGATGTTGAACTTGGCGAAAATGTCTCTATATGGCACGGTGCCGTAATAAGGGGAGACACAGATTCAATCACTATCGGAAACAATTCCAATGTTCAGGACAATTGTGTTGTCCATTGCACTCGAGGATTCCCTGTTGTGATTGGAGATAACGTTTCCATCGGCCATGGTGCCGTCGTTCATGGCTGCATATTGGATGATAATGTTTTGATTGGAATGAATGCGACAGTCTTGAATGGAGCGCACATTTCCAAAAATTCCATTGTCGGTGCAGGTGCAGTTGTAAGCGAAGGAAAGGAATTCCCTGAAGGCAGTTTGATTTTAGGTGTTCCAGCCAAGGCGGTTAAGCAGCTTACTCCAGAACAGGTACAGCTTATTCAAAATAACGCAGACAATTATGTTAAACTTTCCAAACAGTATAAGGAAGATTAAATTATGAAGGCAAGAAAAATCGTAGATGAAATGGATTCATACGTTCCGGGCAGGTCTCAGGATGAGATTGCTCAGGATTTCAACTTAAAGAAAGAGGATATTATCAAATTAGGTTCAAATGAAAATCCGTGGGGGCCATCCCCAAAGGCCATGGAAGCCATTAAGGACGAAATAAAATCCATAAACAGATATCCCGAATCCCAATTGCATGAACTTGTAGCGGAAATTGCCAGCTATTCTGGCGTTGAGGATTCACAAGTGATTATCGGTGGCGATGGGGCTGACGAAGTCATTGATGTTTTAGCAAAGACTTTCATTGACGAGGGCGATGAATTCATTGTCCCTTTACCGTCCTACATGTATTATGAATATCTATTAAAGCAGTATGGAGCAAATCCGGTTTATGCAAGATGGGACCTTGAAGAGAACAAATTGGATGTCGAATCAATTTTTGAAGCAATCAGCGATAAGACAAAAATGATGTTCCTGTGCAGTCCGAACAATCCTACCGGAACATTAATCGATAAGGAAGTGCTTATTGAAATCGCTTCTAAAAATCCGAATGTTCTGATTGTTGTTGATGAAGCCTACTTTGAATATTCCGAAGTCACAAACAAAGATCTAATCAATGATTTTGACAATATTTTCATTATCCGCACAATGTCAAAGGTGCTGGGCCTTGCAGGCATGAGAATAGGCTATGGTCTTGCATGTGAAGAGATAATCGAATACATGCACAGGATTAAGCCGGTATTCTCCCTTACAAGACTGTCTTTCGTAGCAGCTCTCAATACTTTCAGAGATAAGGCCTACATTGAAGAATCCATCAAAAAAGGAATTGAATCAAGACAATATTTATATGACGAAGTGTCAAAAATTGAAGGATTGAATGTATTCCCATCAAAATCCAATTTCATGCTGATTAATGTAAAGGATACTGGATTTACAGCTAGTGAATTGGCTTTGGAGCTCATGAAAAAAGGAATCATTGTAAGGGATTGCACTTCATTTAAAGGATTGGATGAGTATTGGATTAGAATCAGTATTTGTACTCTTGATGAAGATAGGAAATTCATTGAAATATTAAAAGAGGTTTTAAGCTAAATGTATATTGGTGGAACTGTAATATCATCTGTTGAATTTCATGGGAATATGTCTTTGGTCATTTTCATGTCCAAATGCCCATTGGCTTGCAGGTATTGCCATAACGTCGAACTTTTGGAGGACAATACCGAATGGTCATTTGAAAAGGTAAAGGAGGAAATCGATTCTTCTGCCGACTTTTTGGATGCCGTTGTAATTTCAGGCGGAGAGCCGCTGGTGCAGGCTGATGCAGTGATAGAGATATTGACTTATGTCCGCCAGATAGGTTTAAAGACAAAATTGGATACAAGCGGAATTTATCCGGACCGCCTTAAAAAAATATTGGATTTGGATTTATTGGATTTTGTCTCTCTTGATGTTAAAACAACATTTTCCAAGTATAAAAAGATTACAGGAGCCAATGTCGGCTTCCAAGTAAAAAAGTCCATGGATTTGATAAATGATGCTGGAGTTCATCTGGAAGCCAGGACAACTTATGTTCCAACGTTACAAACAAAGAAAGATATAATCAATCTTGTCGATGAAATTAAAGCTGACATCTATACGATTCAACAGTTCAGAAATAAGAATGTTCTAGATCCTGCTTTGGAAAAGGTGGAGGTTCCAAATCCTCATGACCTGGAAAAGTTGGCTAGGGAAATCAAGCCATATTTCGATGGTGTAGTCAAAGTCAAGTCAGCGGAATTCGGGGAAAGAATAATAGAATAGGAGTGTCTTAAAATGCCAATTTTATCATTTTCAAGCAATGATATTGATGTTATCACTGGTAAGAAAACCAGAACAATCCGTAAAGCATGGAAGACACCACTCAAAGTTGGAGATAGGTTATACTGTTATTGGAATTTGGTTTCAAAAGAAAAAATGAAGATTTTTGAAGCCTTTGTCACTGATATTGAGAATATTTCCTTTGAAGAAATTGAAGGCAATGATGAACTGGCCCGCCAAGAGGGATTTAAGGATTCCAAAGACATGATAAGAGAATTTAAAAAGATGTATGGCGGAAAGATAGATCCTTCAGAAGAGTTTCAAATAATATACTTTGAAAAAATTCACATTGATGATTGGAAAGGCGATAAGATCGATGAGAAGGCCATGATTACCAAAAGGGCGGACATCCTATTTGACAGCGGAAAGTTCGACAAATCCACAATGTGCTATGAGGCTGCCTTGAGGCTTGACCCTAGCGACGTTTATCTGCTGAACAAGCAGGGTGATAATTTGTCTAGATTGGGCAGGTTCATCGATGCAATCGAATGTTATGACAAGGCATTGGAATATGAGCCGGACAATATCTACATTCTGAATAATAAGGCTATTGCACTTCTAAACTCAGGCAATATCAATGAGGCATATAAGGTAAGCACCATTGCATATAACTACAGGCCAAGCAGTCCGATTGTTCTTTACTGGAGGGGATTCATTTTGGAGATGCTTGGAAGATATGACCAGGCATTGAGGGTCTATGACAAGCTCATCGTCATTGACGGCGAAAACCCTGAGGTCTGGAATTCCCGTGGAAATCTATTGACGGATATGGGAATGCTGGAAGAAGCTATTGAATCATTTGACAGGGCTGTTGAAGTCTGTTTGGATGATTCTGAAATGGATGCCAGTGCCATTAATAGGATGGGCAATGCTTACATTGATTTGGGCAAGTTCGATGAAGCCCTTGAATGTTTCAATAAGGCAATATCTTTGGAAAAAAATAACATTGACTTTTTACTTAATAAAGGTGTGGTTTTAATGGAACTGGGCAAATTTGAAGAGGCTGTTGATAGTTTCAACAGGGTACTGCTCAGAAATCCTGATAATGAGGACGCATTTTTCTTAAAAGAGGAATGTTTGGAAAACTTTTGAATATTTTCGGCAATCCATGTAGATTTGCAGTTCCCATTCTTTTAGTTTTACTCAAGACTTGTTTTATTTTAAAAATAGATATGATATGATAAAAAGTTTTTGAAAAATAGCTATTTTAATTGAAGCTATTTTTCATTTAATCGAAAGAATTTTTTAGCAAATTATTCCTTGTATTTTTTGATTAAACCGATTCCCCAATCTGTCATTTCATCGGCTTTTTGCTGTGAGTCGGATTCTGCAAAGCATCTGAAAATCGGTTCGGTTCCGGACGGTCTTATGATTACCCATCCATCTTCTTTTAGGATTTTAACTCCGTCTGTAAGGTCAAGCTCAAAATCAGTAGTTTCCTTAATCTCTTTTGCAATGCTTGACATGACCATTTCCTTTTGGTCGTCAGGACATTCGATTTTCATTTTTTTGGCATAGTATACCGGAAGTTCAGATACCAATTCGGACAGTGGCTTTTTCTCTTTTGCAATGATTTCCAGGATTTTGGCAACGGTCATTACAGCATCCCTTCCGTAAACGAAATCAGGGAATATCAAACCGCCATTTTCTTCGCCGCCAAACAGCCCATCTTCATCTTTGAGTTTGCGTGCTACAAGCAGGTCTCCAACAGCAGTAGCTATTACATTGCCGCCGTATTCATCTGCAACATCGTAAATCGCTTGGGAAGTTGCAACGGTAGTCACGATGGTTCCGCCATTGTTTTCCTTAAGCATTTGCTTTTCAACAAGGGTAAATGTCTTATCTCCCAAAACAAAGTTTCCCTTCTCGTCAATGCATATGGTCCTGTCCGCATCGCCATCATGGGCAAGGCCGATATCAGCATTCAACTCTTTAACGACGCTTATGAGCTCTTGCAGGTTTTCTTCAATCGGTTCAGGGTCACGGCCAGGGAAGAATCCGTCGGCCTGACAGTTGAGGGTTGTAAGTTCACAGCCAAGTTTCTGAATCAGGTATGGTGCTGTAAAACAGCCTGCACCGCTTCCGCAGTCGACGACAACCTTCAGGTTTGCTTCGCGTATTGCATCGCCATCCACCTTGGATATGGCCTCATCAACATACTCTTCGATGACTTTGCTGTTGTGGTAAATCTGGCCGATTTCAGAGAACGGCACTCTTGTAGGCTCCTCATCAAAGTATAGCTTTTCAATTGCAAGATCCATTTCATCAGGTATTCCGATACCGTATTCATCCAAAAATTTAAGCCCGTTGTATTTTGGAGGATTATGTGAAGCGGTAATCATCACTCCGCCATCATAGTACTTGCGGACAGCATACTGAACGCCGGGTGTCGGAATGATTCCCAAATCCACCACATCGCAGCCGGAAGACAAAAGTCCTGCCTTTACGGCTTCCTTCAGCATGGGGGTGGATGTTCTGGTATCTCCTCCAACGGCAACAGTTCCTTTAATCAGTGAGCCGTAGCAGGCTGCAAGTCTTGATGCGAATTCTGGGGTTAAGACATCGTTTGCAGTTCTTCTAACTCCAAATGTTCCAAATAATCTTTTCTTATCAGACATAATTAAAATTCCTAAAACATTAATGTAGTTATTTTTGGATTTCTATAGATAAATAGATTATTAATTTATCATCCTCAAACTGTCCCCGCTTGACAAAATCAATTCCAAGGAGGATTTGTATTCGGTTATGGTTCCCGTAACCTCTACTTTCCGGTTTTTGAAATTTTCGATATCCAGGTTCCTCGATTGAATTTCCGCCACTTGCTTTTCAAAGATTATTAACTGGATTTGGCCTTCGCCATCGCTTATGGTTAAAAAATAGTTGGTGCCTGAACTGGACTCGGCAATGTCGGTAATCACGCCATCAATGCATACCTTTTCATCAATCATGGCTCTTGAAATGTCTTTTATATCCACTTTTTTAACTTCGACCGAAGGGGTAAAGGCAATCAGGCCTATAATTCCAATTAGGGAAGTTATCAGTGCAATCCTTAATAGCTTTTCATCCGTAATTTCCATAGTTATTAGGTTATTCCTCAAGGTAGAAATAGGCGATAGGATTTTGACTTGTAAAATTTATTTAATATTAGAAATATAGTATCATCATGTTTGAAAATCTAACTAAAAATGAACTGTATGCAACATTGACGGGCATTTTCACCGCATGCCTGATTATATCTAACATTATTGCCGGCAAAACATTTGATTTTTTCTCATTCACGCTTCCATGTGGCGTAATGATCTTCCCGATAATCTACATTGTTAATGATGTATTGGCAGAGGTTTACGGCTACGAAAAGGCCCGACGCGTAATTTTGCTTGGATTTTTCATGAATCTTATTGCAGTCATTTGCTACAGCATAACAATATGGCTTCCGGCGCCTGCATTTTTTGAAAACTCACAGGCTTTCGAAATAGTTTTGGGAAGCACTTTCAGATTATTGATGGCCAGTTTCGCTGCATATCTGGTTGGTTCACTTGTAAATGCTAAGATGATGACCTATCTTAAAAAATGGGATGAAGAAAAGCTATTTTTCAGATGCATCCTTTCAACATTATTCGGTGAAGGATTGGATGCGATAATCTTCATCACAATCGGATTTTTGGGCACAATGCCTACAGAAGCATTATTGACAATGATTGTTGTTCAGGCATTGTTCAAGACCGTCTATGAAATAATCGTATATCCGATTACCCGAAGCGTAATTGCAAAGGTGAAAAGTCTGGATTAGTTTCCGGTATCGTACATGGAAAGCAATCTTTCAACGGTGTCCGCATCCATCGGACCCTTATCCTTTCTTATATTTTTGACAACAGGGAATCTTAGGGAGTAGCCTGTTTCATATTCGGGAGATTCGACAATTTCAGAAAATGCGATTTCAAGAACTATTTTCGGTTCAACGACAATCTCCTTTCCTTTGGTTGAAATCTCGATTTCCTTCATCTTGCCGGTAAGGTATTCCAGGGTGGCATCGTCGAGGCCGGTTGCGGCATAAGCCACGCTTTTGAAGTCATCGTTTTCATCCCTCAAGGCCACCAGATATGACCCGATGAAGTCTCCCCTTTTTCCTTTTCCGTATGTCCCTCCAATGACGACCATATCAAGGGTTTCAGGTTCTGCCTTGTATTTGAGCATTTTTTTGCCTCTAAGGCCTGGAATATATGGTGCAGTTGAATCCTTGATCATGATTCCTTCGTGACCTTCATTGATGGATGTTTCGAACAGCTCCTGGATTTCATCAAGATTGTCTGGAGTTCCGATTATCATGGTACTCAAATTCATTTCATCAACGGAAGTATCAACAATGTCTTCCAATGTTTCCCTTCTTGCTTTTAAAGGTTCATCTATCATTGGAACCTTATAGTAGAGCACATCAAACAAATACAATTTTAAAGGAACGTTTTCCATTGCTTCTTCTACATTGTATTTTCTTCTGACACGATGCAGAATGTTCTGGAAAGGTAGCGGCTTTCCATTTCTTGTAGCTATCACTTCGCCCTCTACAATATAATCCTCATGAGGCAGATGCTCATCAAACAGTTCAACGATTTCGGGCAATGCATGTGTGATGTTTTCAAGCCTGCGGGTGAATATCCTGATTTCATCATCTTTTCTGTGAACCTGCAGTCTGATGCCGTCATACTTTGTATCGCAGATTGCAGTTCCCATTTCCGGAATGATTTCATCCAACGGAGGTGCAAGCTGTGCAAGCATTGGTTTTACAGGAGTTCCAGGAGTCAGGTTAAGCTTCTTCAGGCCTTCAGCGCCCTGCTCCTTTGCGGTTCTTGCAACTACTGAAAAGTCATTCGTAAGCATTTGGGCTCTTTCGACTATGCTTTTGTCAATGTCGAAAGCCTGTGCTATCGCATCCCGGACCACACCGTCGCCCACGCCGATTCTCAGCTCTTCTGTTATTGTACGGGTAAGGTATTTGGCCTCGGTGGCACTGGCTTGGCTCAATAATTCCAATATTATCGCGATTTTGCGGTTGGTCGACCTTGAACCGCTGATTGTGGACAGCTTTCGCAGGTTGTTGAATACGAAATCGATTGTCAGTGGCTGTGAGAAGAATGTCATCTGGGATTTTTTGGCATATAGCTTGATGCAGGCAAGGCCGATGTCGCCTTCGTCACGAACTGCATCCTCAACGGCAGCCTGTGTAGTTCCCACAGCTTCTGCAACTGCTCTTTCCACGAGTTTTCCTCCGATTCCAATTTCTTCGGAGCTCCAAGCCGGGAATACAACTCCCAAAATCAAAAGTCCCACTTTTTCAATGGTGTCAGAATCCAGTTTCTTTAGGTATTCAGCTATTATCTCTGTCTTTTCAAGTCTTTTGGTTGTTGCCTCAAGTGCTGAGTATACATCCACTAATTCCTGATACTTCATTAGAATTCTCCTTTGGCTATTTTTACAGCACAGTATTCTCCGCACATGGCACACATTTCGTCATCGTCAAGCTTGCATTTGTCACGGTATCTTCTAGGTTTGGATTTGTCAAGCGCAAGGTCGAACTGGGCTTCCCAGTCAAAATCCCTTCTGGCCTTTGCCATTGCACGCTCCCTGGTCCATGCTGAATCAAGTCCTTTTGCGACATCAGCGGCTTCGGCAGCTATTTTGGATGCAATGATTCCTTCTTTAACATCTTCCAGGCTAGGCAATGATAAGTGTTCGGCTGGTGTTACATAACATAGGAAGTTGGCCCCTGATGCAGCGGCAATCGCTCCTCCAATCGCTCCAGTTATGTGGTCATAGCCAGGTGCGATATCAGTCACAAGGGGTCCTAAAACGTAGAACGGCGCTCCATGGCAGATTGTTTTTTGAATTTCCATATTGGCTCTAATTTGGTTTAGTGGCATGTGTCCAGGCCCTTCCACCATTACCTGCACATTGGCATCCTGTGCTCTTTTGACAAGGCCTCCCAGGTTTACAAGCTCTTGGATTTGAGGGATATCGCTTGCATCTGAGAGGCATCCTGGCCTTAAGCCATCTCCTAAGGATAAAGTAATGTCATATTCATAGGACAATTCTAAAAGATAATCGTAGTTTTCATATAATGGATTTTCCAGGTCGTTGTGGCTAATCCATGAAGCAATAAATGTTCCGCCACGGCTGACAATTCCCATCATTCGTTTGTTGTCTTTTAATTTTTGGACAAGGTCTTTTGTAATTCCACAATGGAGTGTCATGAAGTCAACACCCTCTTTGGCCTGATTTTCAATAGCCTTAAAGATGTCGTCAGGGTCCATATCGATTATTTCCCTGTTTTTTGCCAAGGTGACGACTCCTGCTTCATAAATAGGTACTGTTCCTATACATAAGTCGACAGCATCCATAATCTTTTTTCTGAACAATTTCAAATCGGAGCCGGTTGACAGATCCATCAATGCATCTGCACCGTATTCCTGTGCCAGCTTGGCCTTGTTTATTTCCAAATCGATGTCATCGATTTTGGATGATGAGCCTATGTTTGCATTGATTTTGGTTTTTAGGCCTTCTCCGATACCGCATGGTTTGGAATGTCCGTTGATGTTTTTTGGAATTACAACTTTTCCAATGTCGATTAATTTTGCAAGTTTATTAACGTCGATATTTTCGTATTTCGCAACATATTCCATTTCAGGTGTAATGTTGCCTTTTTGCGCTTCACTTTTTTGAGTCAAATTTATCCCTCTTGTTGACTAATCACTATTAGTTATATAGGTTCAAATATAAAGAATTACTTAATTGATTTTTGTTAGGATGTGTTTGTTATAAAAGTTATATTTTTTGACACGGAAACAACAGGTTTAAATTGCTTTGATTGTAAAATTATCGAGCTTGCAATGTTGACTGTTGAAAATGGTGAAATAATAGATGAGTATGATGAGTTTGTCGATATTGGTGTGAAATTAAATCCAAAAATCACAGATTTAACAGGCATTACCGATGATGATTTGATGGATAAAGGTCTTTATGAAGATATCATTGCAGAAGATTTAAAAGAAAGATTAACTCCAGGCACTTTAATGATTGCCCATAATTGCCAATTTGATTTGCATTTTATTTATCAATTATTAAAAAGACATTATCCTACTGAAGCTTATGATATCGTTAGTAAAGTGGATTGGATAGACACATTAACAATTTTAAAAGACAGGAAAGATTATCCGCATAAATTAATTGACGCAGTACATTATTATGAACTTGAAGAAGTTAAGTTTCACAGGGCAATTGATGATACAAAGGCTTTATATAAAGTAACATTGGCTATGAAAGATAAACGTAATGATATATTATTGTATAAGAATATTTTTGGATATAATCCTAAATGGCCTATTCGCCGTAAAGAAAAATTTGAATTCATTACATACAAACAACAACCATACCATAATTTGGGAGAAGCGGTACCTGAAGATAAGATTTTGCCGAGACTCTAAATAAGGGGGTATGGCAAGTCAGGGTTATCCTTTTTAGGCTTTTCTCCGCCGATTCTATCCAAACGCATTTCCAGGAATTTCTTGCCGTCTTCAGTATGGGCAAAGATTGGTATTGATTGTCCTACTGTCTTTATGCTTTCCTTTTCGCCGATTTCACGAATGTGCTTGGAGGAACAGCCGGTTGTTACATCGCAGATGTCGAATAGTTTTCTTGCTTCTTCAGCTGTTTTTTTGGTGGTGTGGACCACAAAGACATAGATGTTCACATCAGGATTTTCTTCTCTCAATTTTTCAATTCCATCTGCATCTTCAGCGAGTGTAATGGTTACTGCAATATTCTTGAATCCTTTTGAAATGGCCAATTTTATCCCTTCAATCTGGTTGATTTCAGCAGTTTCCGGATTGACGATATTTTCTTTGCCAATTTCAGGTATCAATTCTGGAATGGGGCTTGTTTTTACAAGTCCGGATACCCTTCCGCCGATTCCCTGAACGAGTTCCGGTTCTGTGACGATTATTGTTCCGCAGCCTTCCAGAACCATTACAACTGAATCAATTGCATTCTCATCAAGCAGTGTGCACATTATTTCTGATATTCCGAAGCTTAAGAAGTCTTTCATTCTTAGCTGCCTTTCAGGGGTGCACATTCCAAAGTCATCGATTCTAAACTGGATATTCTTTTCAATAACTTCTTTGGTGAGTTTCTTAATTCCTCTATGGTGATCAAAAAGAGGACAGTATTCGACTTCAGGTTCTGTCACATCAATGACCTTTCCATCTTTGATTGTGATTCTACTTTTCCCCAATGCTTCAATAATATGTTCGCTCATGAATATAACTATTGTTAAAATAAGTATTTAAATTGTTTTGTAATATATTTTAGAGGTTGTGTGGGAAGTGCTGGTCCTTCCCACGTATATGGTCAGAGATAATAAAAAGGAGGAAAAGGAAGAAAGGTGCTGTTTCTTCCTTACATATACTGAACTAGCTGTTCATCCTGGTCATTTCCAGGTTTGACTTTATCGATTGCATCTTTAAAGTATTTGTATGGGATTTCACTAGCTTCGAGGTTGTCTCTTAGAGTCAACATTGCAGCTTCTCTGCAAACGGCTTCAATGTCGGCTCCAACATATCCATCTGTGTTTTTGGCTAATTTTTTAAGATCAACATCTTTTGCAAGAGGCATGTCTTTTGTGTGGACTTTAAAGATTGCAAGCCTTGCTTCCTCATCAGGTTCCTTAACCTGAATGTGTCTGTCAAATCTTCCAGGTCTCATAAGTCCGGCATCCAAAATGTCAGGTCTGTTGGTTGCTGCAATGATTGCAACATCTTCAAGTTCTTCCAAACCGTCCATTTCAGTCAAGAGCTGATTAACAACTCTTTTGGTAACGCCGCTGTCAGTATCGTTTCCGCTGCGTGCGCTGGCTATCGCATCAATTTCATCGAAAAAGATTACTGTTGGTGCCGCTTGTTTTGCTTTTCTAAATACTTCTCTAACGCCTTTTTCAGATTCCCCGACCCATTTGGATAGAAGTTCGGGACCTTTTACTGAAATGAAGTTTGCTTCACTTTCACTTGCTACGGCTTTTGCGAGCAATGTCTTACCGGTTCCAGGAATTCCGTAAAGCAATGTTCCTTTCGGTGGTCTAATGCCTAAGCGTTGGAAGGTATCAGGGTGTTTTAATGGCCATTCAACAGCTTCTTTGAGTTCTTGTTTCACATCTTCAAGACCTCCTACGTCCTCCCATTTGATATCTGGGATTTGCACGAGGACTTCTCTTAAAGCTGAAGGTTGGATTTCTTTTTGAGCTGATTTAAAATCGTCTCCAGTAACTACTATTTTTTCCATCACTTCTTTCGGAATCTCTTCGTCGTTTTGGATTTCCGGCAGGATTCTTCTCACTACTCTCATTGCCGCTTCCTTACATAATGATTCAAGATCCGCTCCTACAAATCCATGGGTGGTATTTGCTATCTTGTCAAGATCTACATCATCTGCAAGAGGCATGTTTCTTGTGTGAATCTCCAATACTTCCTTTCTTTCTTCAGAGTCAGGTACTCCAATTTCAATTTCTCTGTCGAATCTTCCCGGCCTTCTAAGTGCTGGGTCAAGAGAATCTGGTCTGTTAGTTGCACCAATCACGACGACTTGGCCACGGGATTTAAGGCCGTCCATCAATGTTAGAAGTTGAGCAACGGTCCTTCTTTCAACTTCTCCATTTGTTTCTTCTCTTTTTGGTGCAATTGCGTCAAGTTCATCGATAAATATGATTGAAGGGGAATTTTCTTCAGCTTCTTCGAAGTATTCCCTTAGGTTTTCTTCAGATCCGCCCACATATTTGCTCATGATTTCAGGTCCGTTGATTGCAATGAAATGAGCATCACTTTCACTGGCCACCGCTTTGGCCAGCAATGTTTTACCTGTACCTGGTGGACCATGCATCAATACTCCTTTTGGTGGGGCAATGCCTAATTTTTCAAAGAGTTCAGGTCTTTTAAGAGGAATTTCAATCATTTCCCTTACTTTTTTGACCTCTTCTTTTAAACCGCCGATGTCTTCGTAGCTTACATCAACAAGGTTTCCCACACCTTCGATTTTGCTTACGTCAACAGGAGTCTCATGAAGCTGGACTTCGGTATTCGGACCAACGATTACAATGTCTTTAGGGTTTGTTGATACTACTGCAAATTTGATTTCTTTCATTGTAGGTGTGAAGTCCATCAATTCATCAAATAAACCTCCAAAGCCCATATTCATACTTGGTCTTGGTGCCCTGATTTGTGATCCAATGATGTCTCCTTGCACCATTACCTTTCCAGCGAATAAGCCACGTACATCTCCCTGTACGCGGATGTTATTTTCAATCGGAGCTAAAACGACTTTTTTTGCTTCTGTCGCTTTGGTTTTTTTAACAGTGACTTCACCGCCGATTGTTGCTCCGGAGTTTTTACGAACTAACCCATCAATTCTAATAACTCCAAGACCAATGTCGGTTTGTGAAGGAAGAGCAATTGCTGCAGTTCTTTTTTCTCCGACGATTTCAACTAAATCCCTTTCTTTGATGTCTAAATCGTCCATGACATTTGGATCAAGTCTTGCAACGCCTTGTCCAACATCTTTTTGAGATATTGCTTCTGCAACTTTTAGTGTAATTTCATTTTGTGCCATGATATCATCTCCTTTTTAATGGCTATAATGTAATAATTATAAAATGTCAAAAATCTTTTTGTTACTTTTTGTAACTTTATTGACAAAGTAATCTGTGTATGTTTTACTATATAAAGGTTTCGGTTTTATGAATTTTTTAAAACTATTTTAAAATAAGTTATTTTTTATTTAACTAGTGATATATTAATAATTTATCTTAAAAAAGTTATTATTCATTAATCTATCTAAATAGATAAAAATTAAAAGGTTATATTTAAATTAAAGATTTAATTACTTTATGACACTTTAATATTTGTTCGTATTGTTTAAAACAAGTTATCTAATAATTCCACCAAATCCGGTAAACAATTTTCTAACATTTTCAATATCCTCTTTGTCAAGGCCGGTAACTTCAAAAGTTAAGCTTATGGAATCATCATCAATTTGAGGGCCGTTATAGGCATCAGTCAATTTAATGTCAATGATATTGTCAATGTTCATAACTGTATCTTCAATTGTTTCAACATGGACATTCTTTGGAAATACGCAACTGATGGATTCGGTTTTGGTATTCCAATTATCGATTTTCCATTGGTAAAGTTCACTTGGAAGCAAAATCCTGATATTTGCTATACGGAGCTTTTTGGTTTTATTTCCATCTTTTAACACGGCAGTTTTCCCGTCTATGCTTTCAAGAATTCCAACATGGATTTTCCCGGAATAGATATGCTTTAATCCAACTTCCTGTCCGATTGAATTGTTCAGATAGGTATATTCATAGCTCAATGCGCTGATTGCCTTGTCACTTCTACCCAAAGCATTTTTGATATCTCCCATATGCTTTGTTGCTTTGATGGCAATGTCTATGAATTCCTCTTCATCACCATTATTGATGACGTCCCTCAGTTCAATCACGGAATCGGCCAATGCATTTCTAACCTTAGGTCCGTAATTGTTTCTGGATTGGATATTATAGGTCAGATATGGATTTTGGGATACGATACGAGCTATCATATCAATCATCAGATTGTAGATGGGACTTTCATAGTCTTCGGTTTCTGATATGTCAACGCTTAGCTTTTCAATTGCAGATGCTGTTGAAATGAATGAGAAATGTGTCAGAACCTGCACAATGCTCATCATGAAGTCATGATTTTTAGCGCTGGTTTCAATTATCCTCATGTTTTTGCCTGCCAGGTAATTGTAGACTTTAGGATACCATTCGCCCTTTTTGTCTGCAGTCAAAACAATGACCTGATTGTCTAGGCTTGTTGTTCTCGGACCAAAAACGGGGTGTGTTGGAATGTATTCTACAGTTTCAGGAAGTACCTCTGCCATTGTTTTTGACGGCTCTTCCTTGATGGAGGTCACGTCAACCATCAACGAACCGCTTTTCATGAAGGGAGCAACTTCGCGAATGACCTCTGAGGTATATTGTATTGGCACGGAAATAACCAATATGTCGCTGATATTGGCCAAACCCGCATTTGATTCTATATAGTTTACTCCTAACTCATCAGCTGCACGTTTGCCTTTTTCCGGATTGTATCCTGTTATAAATACATTAAATTCATCTCTAAAGTAGTAGACGAGAGTCTTTCCCAACCCGTCACTACCTCCAATAATTCCAACATTCATTTTAACCATTACTAAATTTATAATTATTAACTATATAAATTATTAACTAGAAAAATTATTGTGAATTATGAAGATTATAAACGAAGATGAAAAGGAAGGGATTGTTGAAATTGTTCCCGAAACATTGGATGATTTATGGCATCTGTCCCATATCATAGAAATTGGGGACAATGCGTCCTCAAAGACAACCAGACGTATTCAGGATAATACTGGAGATAAGCTTAGAAGCGACAGGGGAGTTAAAAAAACCTTTTATTTGGGATTGGACATTGAAAATGTCAGTTTTCATCTATTCACAGGAAAGTTAAGATTAACAGGAGTAATTACGAGGGGGCCAGAAGACCTGATACCTCTTGGGTCACATCACACATTGGAAGTTAAGCTCAACACCCCAATAACCATTAAAAAAGAGCGATGGCCGAAATGGGCAATTAAAAGACTTGACCAGGCTATTGAGGCTTCCAAAAAGCTTTCTGCAATAATCGTTGTTTTGGAGGACGATACCGCAACATTAGGTTTGATGAGGCAGTTTGGAATAGAGTATTACGGCCCAATCAAAGGGCAGGTGTCCGGCAAAAGAATCATTGATAAAAACAGGCAGAAAAACATTGTCCGGTTTTATGAAAAAGTCGTCGAGTCAATTGAAAAGTTCGATTCAATCCAGAATATTGTCATTGCAGGGCCAGGATTTGTTAAAAACGATTTTTACGATTATTTAAAAGACAAACATAGTGATTTGGCAGAAATATCTATCATTGAGGCAACAGGATCTGGAGGCCGCAACGGAATAAGTGAAGTTCTAAAAAAAGGAACTGTTGAAAAGCTGACTTCTGAAAATAGGGTTGCCATGGAAATGAGCGCCGTTGATAACCTGCTTACTGAAATTGCTAAGAATTCATCAAAAGTGGCCTACGGTTTGAAGGAGACCAAAAAGGCAATTGAATTGGGGGCAGTTGATGAACTGCTAATATTGGATACTAAAGTTGCAAGCGAAAACATGAGCGATGCAATGGACATGGTAGAAAACATGAAAGGGGAAGTAATGGTTATAAGCAGCGAACACGAGGGCGGAAAACAATTGGAAAGCCTTGGGGGAATGGCGGCAATTTTAAGATATGAAATTGGTTAAATTGATAGAATATTTATATATCATAAACAATTAAAAATAATATAGAGGGATTAGCATGTTTTATTCATCGGTTATTCTTGCATTTATTTTTGTTTTTATCCTATCTGCAGTAGGGACTGCTGTTTTAAATGCAATTTTTAGATTTTTAGGAAGTCGAGGGTATCTCGGCAATTTATACCCTAATGTAAGGGGAGGAACTCCACGTGCAATCGGAGTGATACCATTCATCATACTGTCTTTTTACATGCTGCCCGGATGCAACACCTTGATTTTGATTATAGGTATTTTTGCTTTAATCGACGATATTATGGGAAGAAAAAAGTGCGTACCCTTGGGTATTGAATGGGGTCAGCTTTCCAGAGGAATCGGTATTATTCTGGTCATGATTGTAGGAATCCTTGAAGGGTATTGGATTTCCGCTATTTTCATCGCGCTCATGGTTCAGCCAATGAACATTTCAGATATGCAACCAGGTTCAGCATGTATTGTTACACTGATAATGTCTGTTCTAACTATTGTCCTGATGTTGATTGTCGGTTCTCCAAATGTATGTGAATTGCCGGCGGTTTATACGCCATTATTAATATTCTTTGTATGTTTAGGTTATAGTCCATTGGATTTTACAGGAAAAATCATGCTGGGGGAAGTTGGAAACCATACCTTTGGAATAGCACTTGGTCTGGCTTTCTACATGGTTGGCGGATTATGGTCAGTCATTCTTCTCGGAATCATAACAACAGCACTTATTGCATTCATCAGAAGAAATAATTTAAGAGTATTTTTATCCCAGCAATTAAGAATATACAATCCGACATTCGGCGATTATTTCATGGATGTGTTAACCGGCGGAGGTTTAGGAGACTTGCTTAGGAAATGGATTCTTAAAGATAAACAATATGTTGTCAAATCTCCTATATTGATTTTTTTAGGATTTAGAAGACTGCTGTTCAATCCTCATGCATCACGCATTGCAGATTATGGTGTAAAAAGAGAGATACCTAGATTGGGAAAAGGAGAGTGATTTTATAAAAGCGTTTTTCATAGTCACCGGAAGGGGTTTAGGCGGTGATGCGGCAGTTGCTCTCAATACAATGAAAGCCCTTGAGAGAAAAGGAGTTGTATGTGATATTGCTTTGGATGAATCAGCTCCGGGCATTCTGTTTGAAAAAAACGGTTATTCATGGTATAAGATTTCTGTTCCCAGTGCCGGAGGCCATTCTGCCACTAAATTGTCAGCTATCAAAGGCGCTTTTAAACTGATTACCGCCACATTTAAGGCAAGGTCAGCTATTAAAAAGTCAGGGGCAGATTTTGTCGTTGGGGTTTTAGGTGGAGGTGCAATTGTAGGTTCTTTAGGAGCCAAATTTGCAAGAAAACCAGGATTTTCTTTAATTTCAACCCCCCTGGATTCGATGGTATGTCCAAAATTCAATCAGTCTTATGTATTACCTGAATTGGATAAGTTCAGGTGGGAAAATCTTCCTGAAAATATGGATAAGGCATTTTATCCTTTGGATGAGAATGTTGGAGATGGAGACGAAAGCATAGCTCTTTCAAAGCTTAAGGAATATCCTAATTTTGACGAAAATAAGAAGACCATCGTATTCTCTTCAGGTTCATCAATCTTTAAAGGCATGCTCGATGCAATCAATTTGGTTTCCAATCATACTGATGAATACAATCTTGTTCTTGTAGGCCTTCCATTGCATGAGGAATATATGGAAGAAATCGATGATGAAAAGATAATATATGCTGGATTCATTGATTGGATCAATCATCTATTCAAATTCGCCGACTTGACAGTTCTAACTGATGATGGAGTGTCTCTAGAAGAGGCGTTGACATGTGAAAAGCCAATCATTGCGCTTACTAAAGTAAAATGGGGAAGATATCAAAACATGGCTGGCGTGTTTAAGGGAGCTATTCTGGAATCTGAAGTCAGTGATGTCTGCCAAAGTATTGATGAGGCCTTTGAAAACTATGACTCTTTAAGGGAAAATGCTTTAGTTTATGGCAGACAATGCGCTCAGGCCGCTGACTATTTGGCCGAAGACATGCTAAAAAGATTAGAATAGTGGTTTTATAACCACATGTTTTTTATTATTTTATAATTGCTGTCTGTTGAAGGATGTATTTCCAAAAATTCGGAATAGTCATCTAAATCATAGCCCATCCTCATTAAATAGGATATGTATGCAACATCACTTACAGATGACGGGGATATGGAATTGATTCTGTTTATTTCATTGTTTTTCTTATCGAATTCCACTTCAGTATATCCAGTATCTCCAGACAGAATGTTCCAGAATGAGGAAGGACCGGCAATTCCAGGAATTCCGATTGTTGATTTATCCTCATCAGTGCATGATGATTCTTCATTTTTAACGAAGCTGACTTCCATGTTCAGACTCAATGTTTGAGGAATGCAATTATAGCTTACTTTATTTCCATATCCTGCCATGTTTCTTGCAGCTGTGATGCCTTCCATTCTAGCTACTGGCGTTAGCAGATATCCTCCGGTAACATCACCTGCGGCATATACATTATCAACATTAGTTTTCATCATTTCGTTGACTTTTATGGTTCTGTCCTGATTCAGTTCAACGAAACCTTCAGCGATTTCACTATTGGGCGTTCTGCCTGTTGCAAAAAATGGTGTTCCTTCTAATTCTTCGCCTTTATCGGTCAATACTTTATCCTTAAATGCTTCTACAACATTGGTGTTTTCATATATGTTGACCTCAGGAAGTATTTTTTCCAAAACGTATTTTTTTGTGGTTGCACTGATTTCCTTTAAAAAGGTACTTCTTGCAAGGATATTGACCTCGCTGCCGAGTGTTGAGTAGATGTTGGCTATTTCACCGGCTATTATGCCTCCACCAATAATATTCAATTTTTCAGGAATTTCATCAAGCTTCAGGATATCCTTGTTTGTCAATCCAAACTCTTTCCCTTCAATGTCCGGAATAAATGGGCGGGCACCTGTCGCTATCAATAGATTATCATATTCAAAGCTTTCATTATTCACTTTAACGATATCATCCTCTATGCTGGCTTCGCCATAGATTATATTATTTCCGAAACTTTCGTTTTCCATTTGATTTAATTTCCGCAATACCTCTTGTGTTTCCACAATCTTTTCAATGATCTTTTCGTAAGATATGTCCAATTGACTTTTAATAAATCCATAATCATTGAATCTCTTGTTTGAGTCAATGAATTTTGTAATATCTGTCAATGCGCAAATGACCATACAACCTTCATTTAAGCATGTACCGGCTATATGGTTCTTTTCAATTAAAGTAACATCTTCCCCTAGTTTTCCAAGCTCTAGTGAACCTAATCTTCCTGCAGGACCTGAACCGATTACAATATTCTTCATTAAAACACCCGTTTAGATAATTTTATATAATACTAACTTTGTAAATTAATAATATAATTAAATTTTGGAGATAGTAATTATGTGTATTGCAGCACCTGCTCAAGTTGTTGAAATTAATAGAGAAGAGAATACATTATTTGCTGACTTTGGTGGAGCAAGACAACAAGCTAAAATGGATCTTCTACCAGATGTAGAAGTTGGCGAGTATGTTTTAATCCATGCCGGTTATGCAATTGAAAAATTAACTGAAGAAGCTGCTAAAGAATCTTTAGAAGCTTGGGAAGAACTTTTAGAATTCCTTGAAGAAGAAGATAAAGAAATGGAAAAAGCAAGAATGGAACATCTTGAAAAAATTAATCAATAAATAGACACTCTTGTTACTCCTTCTATTTTTAAAAATTCGTTTATTAAATCACCTTTAACGGGCTCTTCTGTTATGATAGTTAATAGAGGAGTTTGTTGAAGTTCTGTATCTTCAGCATAAGCCTGCCTTATCCCAATTCCTTTTTCTGTAATTAAGCTTGTAGTGCGTGCAAGAATTCCTTCGCTTTCAGATCCTACTTCTATTTCTATTACTCCAAGGTCTAGGTTTTTAGCAATATTTTTTAAAAGTGTTCCTGCAGGTATTATGTTGCTGAATAAGTTGTATAAGTCTTCATCTTCTTTTATCACGTCAATAGTTGATTTAATAGCTCTTCTGTCAACATCAGCTGCAGTGGCCAGTGCCTTATCACTAATTTTCAAATTTCCGCAGTAGATCTTTCCATCTTCATTTAGTGATAGTCCGAGTTCAATCATTTTTTCCGCAACTCTGATTCTTGCAGGGTATTTTTTGAATTTTTCATTAACTTTTTCCCACATTTTAATCAACATTCCAACTTTTTGTACATTTAAGTTTTTTTATGTAGAATATAGTATATATTTGTTATCATTGAAAAGGAAATATAATTATATTGATATTAAAGTTTTAAAAAAAGCAGATTTTTTAGATAAAATTGTCATGTAATGTGAAAAGACTTAAAAAAATAGTTTGAAGTAGGCTAGATGGGATTCGAACCCATGACCTCCCGGTTATCAGCCGAGCGCGCTAACCAAGCTGTGCCACTAGCCTATAATATTTGTGTGACAGTTAACTGTCAACACTTTAATTTATATTAATTACTATATATAACTCTTTCGGTCATATATAGAATTAATTGAGTTTTTTAAAAAATTATCTGTTAATCATTTCGTTAATGGAGTCTGCCATAGCATGTCCTTCAACGATGATTTTTGCATTTTCAATTCCTTCAACTTTTTCAGCTCTGATTTTTGCATCAGCAGCGATACGAGTGATACTCATACAACCAGGATTGGTTGGTTTAAGGATAATTTCAGCTTGATCACCATCAACAGTAATATTTTGTACAATTCCCATTTCTACAATACTGATTCCCATGTGAGGGTCATTGATTACAGAAATGGCATCTTTGATATCATTCACTAAATCTTCTGACATATTTAGTCTCCTATTTTTTATTGTAATTTATAGTTTTAAACTAAGGTATTTATAAACATTGTTATTTTTTCAAACAAAAATACACTAAATTATTTAACACGGTGTTTAATCTTAACACCTATTCCATTTTCGCATTCTTCCATTTCACGACCAGTCATTATTGCTTTTCCAACTCCAACTACACTGTCATCTTTAACAACAACCACTTCGTCATTTGGAATGATTTTAGGGTCTGCTTTTTCAATTCCCGGCGCAAATACGGTATTTGTTGTAAGGTCAAAATCAATTTCAACAATATGTATCCCCAAATCTTTTAGGATTTCTCCACCCGGCAAATTCAATCTGTACAATCCATAATCCTTATTCAATAATGCAAGTTGGGTTCCATCAGACAATATCCTCTTATGGTACATTCCCTTGGTCTTAACATTATCCGGAATGAATTCCTCGCCATTTTCACCAAATTGGAATTTTGCAATTGACCTTAATTCATGCAACGTTTTTTCTCTTCTATTGACTTTATTATGATTTTTAAGCTCCATCCTCAAATTATAAAGAGAATCAGGGGAGGTTGGCCTTTCGTCTTTGCAGACATTTATAAAATCATCAACATAAGCTTCACAGGATTCCAGATATCCTCCTGCAAGGTTGGCAACTATTGTTTTTCCTTCACAATACTTGGCTATTAGTTTGCCGGTTTCCTCAATTTCATCTTCAGACCATTTGCCGGTTGTGCTCACGTCATAAGATTGAATGGGGAATGTGTTCTCAAGTTCCCTAGGGCAGATTCCAAAGGGGGAGGTAACAATCAATTCCTGATAGGAACGGGTAAGTTTTCTGAATTTCTGATGTGATTTGGAATTGGAATAAGGTTTTTTCATACTGCAGGGCAATAGAACAACAGTATCCCCAAGAGGTTCCATCATTTCCATTCTCTGTCTCCACCTCACTGCTTCGGGGCGGTATAGGGACTCTTCACTTGAACATATAACTTTCATATTATTCCTCAAAGGCTTTAATCAGTTCATTGTCTAATTTTATCAATCTTTCAATGTTGTCGTCACTGTCTTCAATATTTCTTTTCCATTTTTCTATAACAAAATCAATATCCACTTCGTCACTTCCGCTAATCAGGTTGTCGGCATGGGCAACGATTTTTTCTTCAAGCGTTTGCGGAATGTAGGATTTTTTCGGAAGTCCGAGTTTTTCAGCTTCCTCTTCGGTTATTCCGGCTCCGATATGTCTTTCGATGATATTCAAAACATCTTCGGAGTAACCATATTTTTTAGCTATTTCGACCCCTTCGACGGCATGGGTGATGCCGTGGGTTTTTGACCTTCCTATATCATGCAGAAGGGCGCCTTTTCTAATAAGCTCTTCATCTATATTATCAAAATTAGCAGCTATTTCCATAGCTTTTTTATAAACCGCTTTGCAATGGTCTATAACATTTTTAGGAGTGTTCTCCTTTTCAAGTAATTCAATTTCCATTGTTATCCAAATTATTTGTTCTTTTCTGTAAAGGAATTAAAATTACTTTCAACCATTTTAATATCTTCTTTGATTTGCTCAATGGTTTCTGTATTGTCTTGGAACTCCAATTCCTCTCCGCATGCAGGGCATAGGAATTCATAATCTGAAGCTTCATCAAAGTCAAGTCTCACATGCCCTTGAGGGCAAACGAAGAACATATTGTTTTCTTCATATTCTAACTCATCATTAAGCATGGTCAAATAGTTTTCGGAGTCTTTGATGATACGATTGATTATTTCTTCTTTCTCAAATTTCCAAGAATAAGTAAACCATTGTGTTTCGGGGTCTTTACTTCTTTTATAGCTAGCAATTCCCATATCATAAAGTCTGTAAAGTATTTTTCTAACGATATTTAATTTTATCCCAGTTTCATTAGCGATTTCTTCATCAGTTTCAATTCCATCATTTAATGCTTGAACAATAGGCAAATTGCTTTCATCTTCAACAATGCTGGTTAATAGTTGTTTTACTAATGGATCATTTATCATTTAATTTCCCCTAAACTTATTAAATCAAATTATCATAGTGTCTGAAAAAGTAAAAAAATGAATTAAATTTTATGATATAAGATTTAAAATCTATATTAGTTATGTTTTTTTTATTATAAATATATATCTAATATTCTTCCACAATATCCAATAAATTTTGAATGATATAATCTACTTCAGCATCTGTTAAAGTGGAGTATATAGGCAAACTTATTTCGTTTTTGAATAAGTTGTACGCATTAGGATAATTGTCAATATCGAAGCCCAAATCTTTATATGCGGTTAGCATAGGAAGCGGTTTATAATGCACATTGGTGCTTATTCCTCTCTCTTCCATTTTTATTATAATCTCATTCCTGTCTTCTGATGAAAGGCCTTCAAGTCTTGTTAAGTATAAGTGGCCTGAAGAAGATGAGCTTTCAGTAAAATGTTTTGGGGTAATTACTTTGCTGTCTTTAAATCCTTCATCATATTTTCTAATAATCTCATGCCTTCTTTTTAACATGGAATCATATCTTTCAAGCTGTCCAAGACCGATTCCAGCCTGGACATCAGTCATATTGCACTTGTATGCAGGAAGCAGGATGTCATACTCCCAAGATCCCTTTTGGGTTTTTTCCAAAGCATCTTTGGTTTGCCCATGAAGGGATAGAATCTGCAATTGCTTGTATAGCTTCTCTGAGTCGATTCCATCATGGTCTTTCCAAGTTACCGCACCGCCTTCAGCAGTGGTTAAATTTTTAACGGCATGGAATGAAAAACAGGTAAAGTCCGCAAAGGTGCCCGCTTTTCTGTCATCTTTGATGGCTCCAAAACCATGTGCGCAATCGGCCAAAACGATTATCCTGCCGAATGCTTCTTGAATGTCATTATTGGCATGGAACAGTTCCTTCTTTTCGTTAATTATTTCAAATATCCTGTCATAATCGCACAATATTCCTGCAATGTCTACAGGCATTATTATTTTTGTTTTATCGGTGATTGCATCCTTCATCTGTGAATAGTCCATTTCCTCTTTGTCTTTTTGGCTGTCAATCATTATCGGGGTAGCCCCTACATGGCAAATGACGCTGCAGGTTGCAGTATATGTGTATGCAGGCACGATTACCTCATCGCCTTTTCCAACACCCAACAGCCTTAAAGTCATCTCCAAAGCGGTAGTTGCGGCACTCAGGCAAACAGTTTTGTCGCTGCCACAATAAGCACTGATCCTCTTTTCAAATTCCTTTGTTTTAGGTCCGGTTGTAATCCATCCGGATCTTAATGCTTCAACAACTTCTTCGATTTCTTTTTCGGTAATGTCTGGTGGTGAAAATGGAATATTCATATTTTTTACTCTCCGTTAACGTCTTTTGGATCTCTATAAGTAGGAACACATTTTTTCATTGTGTCTTTGATGATTTGTTTATCATAAATATCATTGTCGATAATTTCTCTGAAGGCATCCAGCTTTTCTTCGACTTCATCCATTGTAAAGTTCATAGGTTCTGTAATGAAGATCTTTTCATGCCCTGTCGCTTCAAGGTTTTCTTCATCCATCAACAATTCTTCATATAGCTTTTCTCCAGGCCTCAAACCTGTGAATTTGATTTCAATATCTTTGCCGGGTGTCAATCCGGACAGTTCAATTAGGCTTTTTGCCAAATCATAGATTTTGACAGGCTCCCCCATATTCAATACAAATATCTCTCCGCCTTTGGCATAGGTAATTGACTGCAAGACCAAAGCCACGGCTTCCGGAATTGTCATGAAGAATCTTGTGATGTCCTTATGAGTTACGGTTACAGGACCTCCTTCGGCAATCTGCTTTTTAAATAAAGGCACGACGGAACCGTTACTGCCTAAAACGTTTCCAAAACGGACTGCTACATATTCGGTTTCACTTTCCTTATCCTTTGCTTGGATAATCATTTCACACAGCCTTTTGGTAGCGCCCATTATGTTTGTCGGGTTGACTGCTTTGTCGGTGGATATTAGAATAAATCGTTTGGTATGGTATTTGTCACAGGCATTTACAAGATTATATGTTCCGAATACATTGTTCTTGATAGCTTCGGTAGGATTGTTCTCCATCAGAGGGACATGCTTGTGCGCTGCAGCATGGAAAACGATTTCAGGTGAGAATTCATCAAATATTTCAAACATTCTCTCTTTGTCCCTGATGTTTGCAATAATTGCTCTGATGTCTTTGTCTGGATATTTGGCCTTGAGCTCCAATTCAATGTCATATAAGCTATTCTCATAGATGTCCAGCATCAACAGCTGTTTCGGATTGTGGAGCATTATCTGTCTGCAGAGCTCTTCACCAATGGATCCGCCACCGCCGGTCACCAAAACCACTTTGCCGTTAATCAGACTTTTAACGTTTTCATTGTCAAGTTCGACAGGATCCCTTCCGAGCAGATCTTCAATTTCCACATCCCTTAAGCTTTGATACAGGTTTTCTTCGGAAATGAGTTCCCTTAGTCCAGGCAATACCTTGACTTTTGCATTTGTTCTGTTACAGATTTCCAGGATTTCCTTCTTGTTCTTGTTGTCAATATTGACTATGGTAAAGAAAATGGAGTCGATGCCATATTTTTCGCATATGTGTTCAATGTCATTTCTGTCTCCGATAATCCTTACGCCACCTACAGAATAGCCCATACGTTTTTCATTGTCATCAATAATTCCAACAATTTCATATTTTCCTTTTAAGGTGGAATTTAAGGTTTTAATAATGTCATTGGCTGAGTATCCTCCGCCGATAATTAATAACTTTTCCTGATTTTCAGGAGTATAATTTATTCCCTTATTGGCAATGTCTGACAATAGAGCATATCTTATGACCAGTCTATAAACGACAAGTATTATTCCAATCAAAATCCCCACTGCAACATTGTATTTTATGGAAGGGTTTTTCATGCCCAAGATGTCTTCAAGAGCGGATACGATAAGCATAATTAGAACTGAAAGGATTATATACATCAGATAATCATGGTTATTCTCATAGCGTATGATGTTGGAATACCTTTTTGTCAATCTGAAAACGATTTGCAAAACTATTATTGTTAGGATAATGCCTATTAGAATTTCCTTTTTAGTTATAGCGCTTATAGGATTCATTAAAAATGAATCGGTAATCAGCACCGATATTAAATAATATCCCAATATGACTGAAATGCAGTCCATTAGGGGTAATAAAATATTCCTGTGTTTTCCAAAATTATCTACATTCATTAAGTTCATCCTTTCATTATTTTTTGACTAAATCTGTTATAAGTTATAATATTTTTTTGTAAAATCATTAATATAAAATTTTCTTTAAGCTATTTTTTCTATTTAAAATTGGTTATTAGTTAATTTATGCCATATTCTTGTATCTTTTCAGGAGCAATCTTGCATTTTTCTGATGATTACGGCAGGGGTATGGGTAATCGAGTCAAGGTCTTCGATTGTTACTTCATCGATTTCACTGCCTAAAACCTCTTTCACACTGTGTATAGTTTTCATTTCTGTTGAAAGTGATTTTTGATAGTCTTCAGCGATATTGGCTATTTTTAAGGCAGTTTCTATATCTATCTTTTCGCTGCATCCCAGCGGTGTTGATCCCATATTTTCGGACAGCTGCCCCTTCACATATCCGAAGACTCCATTGTCGGCATCAATGCCTTCGATGGCTATTGGCAATGCCGTAAAGTATTTTCCGTTTTTCATATATGTCGCATCGGTATCGATTATCATCACGCAGATGTCTTTCCCGATTTCCTTTTTAATGTCTTTTGCTACCTTATCGGGATTTTCCGGAAGAAGAGACACATAAGTTCCTGGAGCATTGCTCAAGTCAATGCCGGCTTCTGAAGCAGGTTTCAATGCATGTTTCAGTCCATATAACTGCAGGACAACTTCTTTGTGAGCTTCCGTTTGTTTAGGCAGTTTTCTCAGGTTCTTGATTGTTCTCTTTTTTATTTTAAGCAAAGGCCCTAGAACATAGCCCCAAAGATATTTGCTCCATACTGTTGTTAGGAATTTTGCGGTTAATGATGGAGTGTATTTTGATTCATCAACCAATCTGCCTTGTGAAACTGAAATTGGAGTCTCAGCTATTACCAAATAATCATCATCTTCCATCAATTCCTTTGCAGGATTTATAATGGAATCCAAATTTTCATTTGGCTTAATGTATCCGGTTTCGATTGGGATTACGATGTAATCTCCATTTACCACATGCTTTATATTCTTTAATTTTTCGTCTGTCATGAAAATCTCTAATTTAAATAGATGTTATAATATATAATTTAATAGAGTTTTAAATAATTATCTATTGGGAAGGATAAACATGGCAAGAAAATTTATAACCTATTTTGATAATGAGGGTAGTGATTATACAGATGAATTGATATTGGCTGTTAAAGATAAATTGGAAGTCTCTGAAAATATTAAAAGAATTCTAATCGCTTCATCTTCAGGCGAATCCGCATTGAAGTTATATGAGGCTGTTGGCGATTCCGTCGAAATAATCAATGTCACCCACCATATGGGCTTCAGCGGCGCAAACGAATCAGACATCTCCGATGAAATGATTGAAAAACTTGAAAGCGTCGGCATCAAAACATACTTCGGAAGCCATGCTTTCAGCGGTGCAGCAAGGGGAGTTACCAATAAGTATGGAGGATATTCTCCATTGGATGTTGTTGCAGATACTTTCAGAATGTTTTCCCATGGTATTAAGGTAGGTGCTGAAATCTCCATCATGGCCGCTGATGCAGGATTGGTTCCGGTTGGCGAGGAAATAATTGCTATCGGTGGAAGGGGCCATGGTGTTGACAGTGCAGTTATTTTGACTCCTGTAAACGCGAAAAACTTGTTTAATCTAAAAATTAAGGAAATTATTGCAATGCCAAGAGATTGATTGGATATTTTAATTTTTTCCAAAAACTTTTTTAAGTAGTTATAACTTATAAATTAGTTGCATTTAAATATAAGTAAAAATAGAAATATTTAACAATTATTTTAATAGTAGATTATGTGGGGTTAATCCGTGAAGTTTATAGATGATGCAATCAAAGAATCCGAACAAAGAATGGAAGAGAAAGCACCTGAAAAACTCGCTTCAGATATTGATGAAGATCTTATAGAGATGATTAAAGGAGCTAAAACTAATATATTTGTTGTTGGTGCCGGTGGAGCAGGAAACAACACTATTTCAAGATTAAATGAAATGGGCATCGAAGGGGCAACTACAATTGCAGTAAATACTGATGCTCAAGATTTATTTTACAGTCAATCAGCTAAAAAAATCCTTTTAGGCAGACAAACTTCTAAAGGATTGGGTGCAGGTGGAGATCCAGCTGTCGGTGAAGAATGTGCCGAAGAAAGTGAAGATGAAATTAGAGATGAATTGGAAGGCGCAGACATGGTATTCGTTACCTGTGGTCTTGGTGGAGGAACCGGTACTGGTTCAGCACCAATCATCGCTAAATTATCTAAAAAATTGGGCGCATTAACTGTCGCTGTTGCTACTATGCCGTTTTCAGCTGAAGGAATTAAAAGAAGAGAAAATGCAGAGCAAGGTTTAGAAAAACTCCAAGAATCTGCTGACACTGTAATCGTAATTCCAAATGACAAATTATTGGAAGTAGCACCAAACTTGCCTTTAAACAAAGCATTCATGGTTTCTGATGAAATCTTGGGAAGGGCTGTTAAAGGCATAACCGAATTGATTACTAAAAAAGGCCTTGTAAGTTTAGACTTTGCTGATATCAGAAGCATCATGGGAGGCTCCGGAATGGCTATGATTGGTATGGGAGAATCCGATACCGGTGATAGAGCATTAGAATCAGTGCATGAAGCATTAAGCAGCCCATTACTTGACATTGATATTTCAAATGCTACTGGTGCTTTGGTTAACATATCAGGTAGTTCTGACTTAACCTTACACGAAGCAGAAAAGATTGTTCAAGTTGTTGCTGACAAATTGGATCCTGAGGCTAACATTATTTGGGGTACTCAAATTGATGAAAGCCTTCAGAATACTGTTAGAACAACTGTTGTCGTTTCAGGCATCAAATCTAATTATGAGATTGAAACTACTCCTGAAATCGAGTATGCTGATGAAAAATCAGAACCTGAGTCTACTGATGACCAATTAGATGATTTCATTGATGGAATCTTCTAATTTTATCTTTTATTTTTTTTGTAAAAATGCAAACATTTATTAATGTTTAAATTATAAATTATTTTATTACTATCATTTTATTATAATTTAAAAATTCTTAATTTTGGGTATTTATATGGATGTTCAAGAAAGTGTTAATCAATTTATCAAAGACAGTAAAAGAGTATTGAAAGTAGCAAGAAAACCTGATTTGCCGGAATACATCGATCTAGCTAAAATTTCAGCTATGGGTGTTGCAATTGTTGGTGTAATAGGTTTTGTAATTGTGTTGCTTGGTTCTTTAATTGGTATTTAGAACCAATTACTTATTTTTTTGATAAACTATAATTATAATAATTTTTTTTAGTAATGTTAATTTTATTCAAAAGTTGTTTTTTTAAAAACTTTTAAATACTATTATCTATTATAAATATTAATATTATAGAAATCTTATTTTCAAGAATTTTTTTTCTTGATAATTATGACTTTTATATTATGTGTGATGGTTCTAATGTCATTAATTTGATTTAGGATTTATTTGCACTAAACCCAGAGAACATGGGGGATAGCTTAATCAATTTCTGTTTGTCAGAACGGATTACTTAAGAATCTCTAACATATGGTTGGAGACGTTCAAAATATTTTTAACTTAATGTATGATTTTATTAACAAGAAAAAATTTTAAAAATAGGTGAATTTTTCATGGAAGATACTAATAGTTCCATATATGCTCTTAAAACCTCTGCAGGTCAAGAAAGAAATGTTGCTAGATTATTGGCACGTAAAGCCAGAACTATCGATGGCATAGGCATTTCATCAATTCTTGTCCCAGAATCTTTAAAGGGATATATTTTAGTTGAATCTTCAACAAAAATCGATCTCAGAAATCCTGATTTAAAAGTACAACATTTAAGAGGTGTTGTTGAAGGTAGTGTAGGCATTACTTTCGATGAAGTTAAAAGATTCTTAAAGCCAGAACCTATTATTTCCTCTATACAAAAAGGAAGTATTGTTGAACTTATTTCTGGTCCGTTCAAAGGGGAAAGGGCAAAAGTGGTTCGTATTGATGAATCACGTGAAGAAGTCGTTCTTGAGTTAATAGAAGCTGCAGTACCAATTCCGGTTACTGTTAAAGCTGATCAAATTAGAATAATTCAAAAGGAGGCTGACTGATGGCTAAAGATACAGTCGAAGTTCTTATCG
>NZ_JBGUIH010000032.1:0-20598 GCF_045112895.1 Methanobrevibacter sp.
TGTATATGCAAGTGTTATTATATAAAGTTATTGCCGAAAAAATAATTGCTATAAAAAAAATAAGATAAAGATGGCTATTGTAGATTACCATCTTCGTCAGTCATGTTTCCGGATTCGTATATGTTTCTAATGTATTCTGCTGAATATCCATCATTTTGGCCACCACGAATGATACCATTGTCATCATAATAGAAATTGTATTGGCTGTCGTAGTGTAATTGGGAACCTGAGGAAGAGTTTCCGTTATATAATGAAGTGCCCGCACTGGAATTGGTTGGGGTGGTTACATTTGATGTTTCGTCAACACTTGCTTCAACATATCCTTCTTCAATGGTTATTGTTATTTTTCCGGTACATGCATTGTATTTTGCAGTTCCATTATATGATACATATACGTCATAGCTGCCAGGTGCCTCATTATTTAAAACCAAAGCTCCTTTACCCTCTGAATCAGTTATTATTGAATAAGTTTGGTTTTCACCATTTTCATTAAATGTGATTACAACGGTTTGGTTTGAAAGTGGCCTATCCTCTTCATCTTTAAGTACAAATTGTACGGATTCTCCATTTTTTAAGGTATCTTCACTTAAAAAATCGATTGCTGTGTTTATTTTACCCTCATGGACTTGTGGTTGCATTAAAAAGAATGCTCCTACAATTGCAAGGAGGATAACAATTACCGCGATTATTAATATATTTTTGTTCATTGCTTTTCACCTATTTTGTATTTTAGAGTTTAACTATAATAAATATATATATTTTTAAAAAATATATCTAATAGTAAGGAGATTTAATCATGAAAGTTTTAGTTGTTGGAACCGGTGCTCGTGAACATGCAATTGCAGATGCACTTAAAGATGATGTAGAATTATATTGTTATATGAGTAAAATCAACCCCGGAATGTCCAAAATTGCCGAATTCAAGCAAGGAGATGAAGGGGAAGTTGAAAATGTGGCGAAATACGCTGTTGAAAATGATATTGATATTGCATTTATTGGTCCTGAAGCTCCACTTGGAAAAGGGATTGTCGATGAGCTTCAGAAAAATGGAATAAAATGTGTTGGGCCAACTCAAAGTGCAGCCAGAATTGAAACCGATAAATCATTTATGAGAAAACTCTTTGAAGACTACGAGATTGAAGGCTCTTTAGTATACAAGGTATTTGATAACTCTGAAGACGTATCCGCATTTTTAGACGAATTCGACAAGGATGTAGTGGTAAAACCTGTTGGTTTGACTGGTGGTAAAGGAGTTAAAATTGTTGGAGACCACTTAAAGGATAATGAAGAAGCAAAAGAATACTCCTGTGAAGTAATCGACAATGAAATGGGCGGATTCGCTCAAGTAATCATCGAAGAAAGATTGATTGGTGAGGAATTTACTATTCAGGCATTTTGCGACGGTGAACACTTGGCTCCAATGCCTGCAGCACAGGACCATCCTCATGCATTTGAAGGTGATGTAGGTGCAATTACCGGAGGAATGGGATCATACTCTGATGTTGGAGGGCTATTACCGTTTTTAACACAAAAAGATTATGACAAGGCTGTTGAAATCATGCAAGCTACCTTAAAGGCCATTGCTGAAGAAGCAGAACCTTACAAAGGCATTCTATATGGCCAATTCATGTTGACTGCTGATGGGCCAAGGCTCATAGAATACAATGCAAGATTTGGAGATCCGGAAGCAATGAATGTATTGCCTTTGTTAAAAACTCCATTAGTTGATATTTGTCAAGCTATTGTGGACGGCAATCTGGATTCAGCCGAATTCGAAAACAAAGCCAGTGTATGTAAATACATTGTCCCTGATGGATATCCTGAAACCGAACATGCTGGAGAATTGATTGAAATTGATGAGGAAGCCATTGAAGATTTGGGCGCTAAGGTATTTTATGCGGCCGTAAGTCAAGAGGAAGATGGAATTCACTTGTCAGGTTCAAGAGCATTGGGCATTGTAGCCAGTGGCGAAACTATTGAAGAAGCTGAAAAAATTGCTGAAAAAGCATGTGAGTTTGTAAAAGGTAATGTTTACCACAGAAGGGATGTCGGCACAACAGAACTTGTAAACAAGCGTATTGAACATATGAAAGAAATTTTAAATTAAATTTCTTATTTTTTTTGGTATTATGACTGAGTATAATCCTGAAGAATTGGACGAATTGAAATCTGAATTACACGACAACATTGAAATTTTAAAAGAAAATGTTAGTTCAGAGGAAGATTTAGAAAAATTGAATGCATTAATTGAGTATTTATCTGCTAAAGATGCTGAAAACGAGGATGATTCTAGAAAAGCAGATGAAATAGGCCTAATCAATAAGGGATTAAAATTATTCCAACAATTCAAAAGGGGATTTGAAAGAGAGATGGACATCGATCCGGGTCGTCTGCTAGCCTTGACCGACGGAATTTTTTCCATAGTAATGACTCTTTTGGTATTTGGT
Source organism: Methanobrevibacter sp. (assembly GCF_045112895.1). GTDB lineage: Archaea > Methanobacteriota > Methanobacteria > Methanobacteriales > Methanobacteriaceae > Methanocatella. The sequence goes on from NZ_JBGUIH010000032.1 coordinate 2,448, forward strand.
ATTTCAGCACCGGATATAGCAATAGACTCTTATTCCCATTTCATATCTTTCCTGTTAACATTGGCTCCAACCGTTGGAGTGACAATCGTCAGTTTTATATTGATCAGTTCTTTTTGGATTTATCACCACGAATTTATAAAAGTCAACAACCTGAATTTCGTATATCTATGGTTAAATATCTTCTTTTTAATCACCATATCCTTTATTCCGTTTACAACTTCGTTGATAGGAAAATTCTCTCATTTCTTCTTGTCCGAAGTTTTGTTCGGTATTAATATCCTATTAGTAATCATTGCATTCTTGCTGATGTATGTTTATGCATATAAAAAGGATTTCCTTGAAAATAAACCATCCAAAAAGGAAAAAAGGCATGTTTTAAATACATTCCTGATAATAATGGGTTTAACAGTTATTGTAAATCTCCTGGACTTTAATGTTTCAGGCAACTTCATATTCCTGTTCCTATTGATTCCTATAATATCTTCAATAAGTGATAGCATATTCAAATGGAAGCATAGAAAAATTTAATATGTATATTTTACAAATATTCTTTTTTATTAGTATTATTAAAGGGGAATTTTAGATGGATAGCTTATTATCTGTTAGTGATATTAAAGAGGATGTTAACTACATTCTGGATTTGGCCAGTAAAATTAAAGCGGGTGAAATTGAAGAGAAGCCTCTCGAAGGCAAAACATTAGCAATGATTTTTGAAAAATCATCAACAAGAACAAGACTTTCTTTTGATGTTGGAATGTATCAGTTAGGCGGAAGGGCAATATTCTTGTCTTCTAATGATTTGCAGATGGGCAGAGGTGAACCTATTTCAGATACTGCAAAGGTTTTAAGCCGTTTTGTTGATGGAATAATGATTCGTGCTAAAAAACATTCAGACGTTGAAGAACTAGCCAAATATTCTGATGTTCCCGTCATTAGCGGATTGACCGATTTGGAGCATCCTTGCCAATCATTAGCTGATATGTTAACCATCAAAGAACATTTAGGCGATTGGAAAGGTAAAAAAATCTGCTTCGTCGGTGATGGAAATAACGTATGCAATTCCCTTTTATTGATTGCTCCACTTTTAGGAATGGACATGTCCGTGGCCTGCCCTAAAGGCTATGAGCCTGCTGAAGATATTTTAAAAACCGCTTATGAATATGCTGAAGAGAACAATACTCAAATCACCGTAACCGATGATATTGGCGTTGCCCTTGAAAATGTCGATGTTGTATATACCGACGTTTGGGTAAGTATGGGTGATGAAGCTGAAGCGGCCCAGAGGGAAATTGATTTTGCACCGTTCCAAGTGAACTCAGACTTGATGAGTTTAGCTAATGATGAAGCTATTTTCATGCACTGTTTGCCTGCAATCAGAGGCCAGGAAGTAACCGCGGAAGTAATTGATGGTCCGCAATCCGTTATTTATGATGAAGCTGAAAACAGAATGCATGCCCAAAAGGCTGTTTTGTACTATTACATGAAATAGCTTTAGATTCCACTCATTAACGCAGACATAATGAATATCACGATTAAAGCCAGACAGCAGCATCCTATCCAGCCGTCGTCAGTCGAACTGCTTGCTGTAGAGCTGCTTTCACTATTATCGTTTTGATTATTTGTAGTTGTTTCAATTATTTTTGGCTTTTTAATTTCTTCCTTTAGTTTTTTACCGCAGTTTCTACAAAATTGTGCTTCTTCCGGGTTTTCCTCACCGCAATACCTACAATACATTAAAAATCCACCTTATAACTATTTTTAAAAAGATTATTAGACCAATTCCGCCAATAAATCCTGTAATGAATCTTAAGTTGTTCGTACTTTCTCTTGGGCCAAAATATTGTGTTAAGCCATCGATAGCCACAGGAATCATCAAAATCATAGACATTAACAACATATTCAGGTCATAGCCATGTGAATAGAAGCGGGTAATAATTAAATATACGATCAAGGCGGTGTAAAATCCGGTGCACCTGGCGCAGACTGGAAACTGATGGCCTCTGATAAAGAAACTTCGCTCAGGTTTTCTGTGGCAGATATATTTTGTTAATTCCATATTATCAACACAACATAAGTACATTAATATTTTTTCAATAATTATATATATTTTTGCATACATATGTAATTGCATAATAAATATAAAGGTTTTAAAAATGAGAGGCGGAGAAGCGATAATTGAATCCCTCAAAAATATGGGGGTAAAAACAATATTTGGTTATCCTGGCGGACAAACCATACCATTCTATGACATGTTATATGATTCAGACATGGATCATATATTGGTTAGACACGAACAGTGCGCGGCTCATGCAGCTGACGGATATGCAAGGGCATCTGGTCGTGTGGGTGTGTGTTTGGCAACTTCAGGTCCAGGTGCGACTAATCTTGTAACAGGTATTGCCACTGCATACATGGATTCTTCTCCTATTATAGCTATTACTGGACAAGTTCCAACTCATTTAATCGGTAATGATGCATTCCAGGAAGCGGATATTATTGGAATAACCATGCCTATTGTCAAACATAGCTACCAACCAAAAAATCCGGATTTAATACCCTCAATGATTAAATCCAGTTTTGAAATTGCTTCAAGTGGAAGACCAGGTCCAATTATTATAGATGTTCCTAAAGAAGTTCAGGAAGGGGAACTCACAAAATTCGATGATTCTCTAATCGAAACACCTGGCTACAACCCAACCACTAAAGGTAATATCAGACAAATCAAAAAGGCTCGCGACTTAATAAAGCAAGCCAAAAGGCCTATTATATTGGCTGGTGCAGGTGTCATCATATCTAATGCATGCTGTGAGCTAAAAAAACTTGCACACACAATTAAAGCTCCTGTCATGACTTCACTTTTAGGTAAGGGGGCTATTGATGAAACTGACGAATTGGCATTGGGAATGCTTGGTATGCATGGAAGAAAAGTTTCAAACGATTCAGTTAATGAAGCTGACTTATTGATAGCTATTGGTGTAAGGTTTTCAGACAGAACTACCGGAAGATTAGACAGCTTTGTACCGGATACAAAGGTTATTCATATTGATATTGACCCTGCTGAAATTGGCAAGAATGTCCATGTTGACTTGCCGATTGTAGGGGATGCAAGAAATGTTTTGGAATCATTAAATAAAACTCTGGAAGGTCATGAAACTTCAAATGATGTTAACAACTGGGTTGAAATGATTAAACAAAGAAAACAGGATTTACTTCCTAGAGTAACTTATGATGATGTACCGCTCAAACCACAAACTGTTATAAAGGAGATTTCAGAGGTTTTGACTCCCGAATCTATTCTAACAACAGATGTTGGTCAAAATCAGATGTGGGCTGCACATTTCTATGATACCCAAAAGCCACGCAAATTCATCTCATCTGGCGGTCTTGGAACCATGGGATTCGGGTTCCCGTCAGCTATAGGTGCTAAAGTGGCTTGTCCTGACGACCCTGTCGTATCAGTAAACGGTGACGGCGGATTTTTAATGGTATGCCAGGAATTAGCCACTGTTAGGGAGTATGATATACCTGTTGTTGCAATTGTTTTGGAAAACAGAACTTTAGGAATGGTATATCAATGGCAAAGCTTGCTATATGATAATAGACACTCTCAAACTTTGCTTGGAAATAGTCCGGACTTTGTCAAATTAGCGGAAAGTTTCGGAGTAAATGCAGTCAGAATCACAAAACCTGGCGAAACCAAAGAGGCCTTGTCTTCAGCAATTAAAGATAATGAACCAATTTTATTGAATGTAGTAATCGACTCTGAAGAAGCGCTGCCTATGCTTCCTCCTGGAGCTGGAATCAACGAAATGATTGGCGAATACAAACTTGAAAAGGATGTGATTTAGATGGATTTGGAATATCATGTTATTTCTACATTAGTTGAAGATAAACCGGGAGTCTTGCAAAAAGTAGCGGGATTGTTTAATAGAAGAGGATTCAACATTGACAGCATCACAGTTGGAAATTCAGAAGTGGAAGGCCTATCCCGTATGGTTATCTCAGTACACGCAGACAAGAAAGGTTTGGAGCAAGTCACAAAACAACTGAATAAGTTAGTTGATGTTATCAAGATTAAAGATATTACAAAAACTGCTGTGAAAAGGGAATTATGCCTTGTAAAGGTAAATGTTCCTAATGAAAAAGCAAGAGCTGAAATAATGCAATACACTAATATTTTCAGAGCAAAAATACTTGATGTTACAGAAGAAACATTGGTGATTGAGCTTACTGGAGATAAGAAAAAGATTAATGCATTTATATCTTTAGTAGAAAATTATGGAATTAAAAGAATAGCCCGTACTGGCCTTACAGCTATGGCAAGGGGAGTTTAAAATGACTATATTGGAAAACGTTTTAGAGGATAATAAGAAATTTGTTGAAAACTTTGAAGGCGGAGAAATGTCTCACCATGCACAGAAAAAATTAGCTATTTTAACTTGTATGGACTGCAGATTAATCGATTTCTTTGAACCTGCTTTAGGTCTTGAAAGAGGGGACGCTAAAATTGTTAGGAATGCAGGAAACTCCATTGTTGGAGAGGATGCAATCAGATCAATCGGTGCTGCTCTTTACAATTTAGGCTGTGAAGAGGTATTAGTTGTAGGCCACACAGAATGTGGTATGGCTGGTGCAGACGCTGAAGCTTTAAAAGAAAAAATGCTCGCTCGCGGCATTGCTGAAGAGGACATTGCCAAATATGATTTGGCTGAATGGATTGGTGGATTTGAAGACGAAGAGGAAAACGTTAAGAATGTCGTTGAAAAAATCAAGAACCACCCATTAATCCCGGACGTGCCGGTACATGGTCTTATCATTGATATCGTCACTGGTGAGTTGAAAGTTTTAGTAGATGGTTACTAATCATCTATTTTCTATTTTTTTTAAAAGTTACTTTTATTAATATTAAGATTCATACTTATTAAGTGATATTTTATTTGATATCTTTAAATTTATAAATTAATTAAAAAATCAAAGAGATGATTTTAAATGAAAATGTATTACGATGCAGATGTAAATACAGACGCTCTTGAAGGAAAAACCATTGCTGTAATTGGTTATGGTTCTCAAGGAAGAGCACAATCTAGAAACATGGCTGATAGTGGAGCTAATGTTATTGTTGGTTTAAGAGAAAATGGTAGCTCTTGGAATGTAGCAAAAGAAGATGGAATGACTGTAAAGTCCATCGAAGATGCTTCAAAAGAAGCTGACATTATTCACATTTTGCTTCCTGATGAAACCCAAGAAAAAGTTTACAACGAACAGATTGCACCATATGTAGAAGCCGGAAACACTATTTCTTTCTCTCACGGTTACAACATACACTTTGGATTAATCAAACCTGATGAAACCGTAAACATTGTAATGTTTGCACCAAAAGGACCAGGATCCATGGTAAGAAGAACCTATGAGGAAGGTTTCGGTATTCCAGGTTTAGTGGCTGTCCAACAAGATGCAACCGGCGATGCAATGCAGCTCGCATTAGGCATGGCAAAAGCATGTGGCTTGACCAAAGCGGGTGTATTGGAGACAACTTTCCAAGAAGAAACCGAAACTGACCTGTTCGGAGAACAGACTGTTTTATGTGGCGGTATCACTGAATTGATTAATGCTGGATTTACCACTTTAGTTGAAGCAGGCTATCAACCTGAAATCGCTTACTTTGAAACCTGCCACGAGGTAAAACTCATTGTAGACTTAATCTACGAAAAAGGTTTTGCCGGAATGTGGAAGGATGTAAGTAACACTGCTGAATACGGTGGTTTAACCAGAGGTAATAGAATCATTACCCAAGAAGCCAAAGACGGTATGAAAGCAGTTTTAAAAGAAATCCAAGATGGAACTTTCAAAAAACAATGGGCAGATGAAAACGCAACCGACGGCGCTAACTTAAAAGAAATGAGAGCAGCCGAAGGTCAAAAAGAAATCGAAATTGTTGGTGAAAGATTAAGAAAAGCTTGTGGATTACAAAAAGACGATTAAACGTCTTTTTATCTTTTTTTATTTTTATTTTTCGTGATAATAATGGCATTTATTGGAATGGACCATGGAACCACTGGAATCTCTTTTTGCATAATGTCTGACGACGGCGAAGTCATTGATGTTTTCAAAATAGGAAGGGAAGAAAGCAAGAAAGGTTTGGTTTCTGCAACCGAAGAGCTAACTAAACGTGTTGATTTGGGTTCCGTCAAATTGATGGCCATTACCTATGCAATGGGTGATGGAATAAACAAAATCCTGCCTACACATAAGGTTAAGGACAGAGGAATTCTGTCCATTAGTGGAGCGGGCAAGGTAACCGGTGGCGGAACATCAGTGTTTTCAGAGTTGGAAGCGTTGAACATCGATTCAATAATGATTCCGGGCCTTCACAAAAATTCCGATTCCCTTGACAGGTTATTCAGAGCCGCTTATTCCCATCAGGCCAGCCCCGAAAAGGTAAGCATCTCATATAATGCAGTAAAGGAAACGGGATGGTCTAATTTTATTGTAGCCGATATTTCATCCAACAGTGTGGATGTCCTAATTGAGGATGGAAAGATTAAAGGCGCAATCGATGCATGTTTGGGCGCTATGGGCATTGTCCATGGACCGCTTGATTTGGAAATGATAAGAAATATTGATGAAAACAATGTCTCAGCTAATGAATGTTTCTCACATGCGGGAGCTATTAAGATTGCAGGAATCGACGGCAAAGTTGCCAATATGAAGGACCAGCTTCTTCAAAATTATATAAATGGCGATGAAAAAGCGAAGTTGGCAATCGACACATTAGTCATGACCGTTGCAATGGAAATTGCGGGTCTGGATATCGTATGTGAAAATGAAATTGAAGGAATTGTGCTTACGGGCTCTGTTGGAAGTGCAACCGAACCATTCAATTTTGAAGATGAAATCAACAGGTATTTCAAAAATAAATATCCTTTAAAGGTTATTTCTAAAGAATCTGGAGCTATCGGTGCTGCTCAAATAGCGATGGATGTTTATAATGGCGAAAAAGAAATATTAGGTATTGAAGTTAATATCTAATCTTCTTTTAAACTAATGAATATGATATTTCCGCCTTTAACGGTTTCTAAACCGTTTTCATTTTCCAAAACAAGATTTAAATAATTATCAATAGCAACTACTTTTCCTTCGCTTTGGTAGTCGCCTCTCAAATCAACGGTTACATATTTATTTTTAAATTGTCTAAAAAGCTTGTTTACATTTTCCTTATCTTGACTCATTTTTTTCAAATCCTTGATTATAATTCTATTTTTATTTTAGAGTTTCAACTTTATATAGTTTAATGTTCTAAATATTACTATGGCAATCAATCAATTAGAAAGTAATTTAGAAGCTATTACTCGTACAATAGCTCAGTTAAAGAAAGATGGATGTACAGATGAAAAAATATTAAACGAGCTTAGGGAAGAAAGAGAAAAAATACTTAAAGATTTAAACTTATAAGTATTTTACTTAAACCATTCCTTTAATAAGCTCATATCACTAGTCAAATCTATTTTAAGTGGTGTTACAGTAGTTTTTTGTGCTCTGCGTAATTCATAACCATCGCTTCCAGGCTCATTTTCTTCATAAGGTTCACCATCAATCCAATAGTATGGCTTTCCACGAGGGTCTAAGCGTTTTTGAACTACGGGAGAATACATCCTATTTCCTAATTTTACAACTTCAAATTCTTCATTTATCGGATTTGCAGGGATATTCACATTCAATAAGTCAATTCCTTCAGGCAATCCTTTTTTCAGCACGATTTTTGTTAGCTTATTCAGCATTTTTCCTGCAAAATCAAAGTCAATTTCGATAGACCCGTTTTCAAATTTAATGTCGTCTCTGGTCACTTCCTGGGAAATTGCAATTGTAGGTATCTCAAAACTTGCGGCTTCAATTGCTGCTCCCAATGTTCCTGATGTTGTCAGCTCGGCTTGCCCAATATTGAAGCCGGTATTTATTCCGGAAATCATTATGTCCGGCTTTTCATCCATTATTTCAAATAATGCAATTGTTACCGCATCAGTCGGAGTTCCGCTTACACCATATCCGATGCTTCCGTCTTTTAGAACATGTTCATTTACTCTTAAAGGTTCATATAAAGTTAATGCATGTCCTATTCCGCTTTGTTGAGTTTCAGGTGCTATAATATAAGTGTCACATAAGTCTTCAACGGCTTTTTTTGAAGCCAGTATTCCTGAAGCGGTTATTCCATCATCATTACTTATTAATGCTTTCATAATATTATTAAGTTTTAATCTTGTTAAAATATTTTAGTATTATGACAAACTTTAATAATAATTTAGTTTATAAAATATAATAGAAATTTTTAAGTAAAAACACATGTGGGTGGAAACGTGGAAAAGCCACAATTAATTAATTTTATAGCTAAAGTGATGGAAGACTCCGGTTTTAAGGTTTACAAGAATTTTAAAACTTCACAAAAGGTTATAGATATTTATGCTATATTGCCTACAACAATAGGGGATTTTGGTGTTGTTGTAGCATGTAAAAACTACGATAAAGATTTTAAGATTGGAGTAGATGTATTAAAGGAAATGGAAGAGGTTCAGCAAAGTCTGAAGGCTTCTAAAACAACAATTGTTTCTTCTTCCTATTTTTCAGAACAGGCAAAGAATTATGCTCTTAGAAAGAACATTAAATTGGTGGATAGGGATGATCTACTCGAGCTTGCTAAGAAGTATCAGGACAGAACTTCTCAAACTACTTTGGACAATACCCCTTATGATGGAGGGGCATCTGCCTATATTGAAGAGGAATACCCTGAATATACTTACGATGCTTCTGATATGGATTATCTGATGCGCAGAAGGGAACAGAATCCTGTCGTTTATCAGAATACATTATATAGGCAAGTCGAGGAAGACCGCAGAGGATTTAATTTGTCTTCACTCTTGAACAGAGGCAAATCCAGAAACAGCGGAAGCTTATCCAGTTCCGTCACTACATTATACAACTATGAATCCAGAAGCAACAGATTTGGAAGAAACTCATTATTCTATCAGCTTGTCCAAAATCCACTTGTCTTAATTGTTTTGGTTGTAGTCGTTGCTTATATAATATCCTTCATTGCAGGCAATTTATTGAGAATGGATGCAGGAATCAGCGGATTGATTGAGCTTATTGTCGCATTGCTGCTTTCATATGGATTGTCCTTGTACACTGATAGAAACAGAGACTTCGTTGTTAAAGGAACATTCGTGTTCTTCATTTCATTGATTATATTGATTATATTAATCTTTGTTTAGACTAATGTAGTCGAAATTAATTATTATCAAAATTAGGCCGAGAAGGTATAGGAACCAAATCATTATGTCGGTAGGTCCGGTTTCTATCCAGATTATTGTGTGTGTTAAAATTATGGAGTAAATCCCCACTCCAATGTCTTTTTTTAATTTATAGATTAACTCTAAAAACAGTCCCATAAAGAGCATTTGGATTGTAAGGCCTATCAATCCGAAATCAAGATAAACGGGTCCGAACAGTGTTGAAGTCAAGCAAACGGTATAATGAAGGACATACTCGCCAATAAATGTCCTTGGGCTTCCTGATGAAAAGATCATGCTTAGGATATGTCCATGAGTGCTTGCTCCAAGCGGGATGATTTTTTCAAAAACTTCTAATGTGAATGCAGCTCTGTAGAATATCAGTTCCAGAGGGTTCAGTGTCCAGTTTTGATTTGCAATGGATTGTGATGCTATATATCCAACAGCCATTATTCCAACGGCGATTACTAAAACAAATATTATTCCCATTTTTCGAGAGATTTTATCAAGATAGTAAAGCGTAATAAATGAGCTTCCTAATATTCCCAATACTGAGGTTCTATAGCCGTTAAGGCCAAATATTAATGCTCCAAGTGCAACCAGCAACAAATATTTTCTATCATAGTATTTTGCAAGCAGAATGTTTATCATTATTAAAAATAGGGGATATGCAATTCTCCAGATGTTTGTTGTTGCATTTGACTTCAGGACACTATTGAAAAGGGGAATGCCTCCAATCAAAACCAGATTCAGGCCTTGCAGCATCAATGCCATCAAGACCAGAACCACCAATATCCTTTCGGATAAAAAGCCGATTTCCTTAACATCGCTAATGTTCACTTTATATTTCACTGCTAAAACGCCGATTGCAAAGATTAGGCAGGAAAATAGGATTGTCAAAATCACTTCCGGCTTTAAGGGGTCTTCAAATCTGTAGTTGAATGATCCGATATAGCCCATAATTAAAAATGCCAGTATTGCAACCACGACAATCATCGGGTTAAAAAAATCGATTTTTTTAAGATTCATTCTATCCTCCAAGCTCATGGCTGGAAATTGCAAGGTTTCCACCGAAATTAGGCATTGCAGCTACATGGGTGTGGACATAGCTTGCAAGGGTATTCCTTTCCATGAATCCATCCTGATTATTGTAGGATCCCTTTCCTCTCAAAATATTGAATGCCAGGTCATGTCTGATGTTGCTTTTATCTACAATGACTTTTGAGTAGTGGAATTCATGTCCGTGGAATGTTTCGCCCTTTTTGGAGATGATGTTGTCCTTTGTAACTTCAGCTATTGTATATTTCAGCGCCTGCACTCTATCCGTTAAAATTGATTTGTAGGGATACGCATTGACCATCTGGTCTTCATGGATGGAATTCATAAGATACATCAGTCCTCCGCATTCGGCAAAGATAGGTCGGTTTTCCAAATGGAATGTTTTGATTTGTGAAAGCATATTCTCGTTTGCACTCAGTTCCTTTGAAAACAGTTCAGGATATCCTCCGCCGATGTACAATCCGTCCACGTCAGGCAATTCCTCATCATTCAATGGCGAGAAATATTTGACTTTGGCATTGTTGGCTTCCAGTGATTCGATGTTTTCCATATAATAGAAATTGAAGACCTCATCGTATGCCACGCCGATTTTGACGGGCTGCTTGTTAATCCTATTCCATATCGGCACGATATCGGAAGTAATCTTTGGAGCGGTCTTTGCAATTTCAACCAATCTGTCCAGATCAATTGATTCCTTAATTGTTTGTGACCAAATATCTATAAATTTAAGAGAATTTTCTCTCTCACGAGCAGGAACAAGCCCCAAATGCCTTTGTTCAATTGAAATATTGTCGTCACGGACAATGCCTCCGATGACTTCGGTTTTTGTTATCTCTTCAATTGAGCGTTTGGTTTTCTCGTAGTGTGCTTGGTTTTTGACCTTATTTAAGATAACTCCTGCAATGTTGATTTCTGGGTCCAATGCCTTGAAACCCAAAACCAGCGCCGCAGCACTTTTAACTAGGCTTCTAGAATTTATGATTAGGATTACCGGGGCCTTTAGGGATTTTGCAATTGAGGCCGTACTTCCGATGTCATTGACAGAATCAATTCCCTCATAAAGTCCGCGCACTCCTTCAATGACTGCAATGTCCTTTCCGTCCATCGCTTTCAGATAGGAATCCCTGACCTGACCTGCCTTCATGAAAAAGGAATCCAGGTTTCTTGAAACATTGCCGGTTGCCAATGTGTGATAGGATGGGTCAATATAATCCGGTCCAACCTTAAATGGTTGGACATTAAACTTTTCGCTTAAGGCTTTCATTATTCCGGTAGCTATTGTTGTTTTTCCAACTGCACTTCCGGTTCCTGCTAAAATAATTCTCATGATAATATATTATTTATATGTAAATATATGTTTAATGCAAGCGGTAATCTTATTATTGAAATGTTTTATTTTTTTTAAAGAATTAGATATGTTTAATTTAAGTGACAATCTTAAATTATTGAAATGTTTTATTTTTTTTTAAAAATTTGTGTAAAATAGTATCTTCCAATATTTGATTTTAGAAATTGAAAAATTTCCATTAATTTTTAATTTTATTAAATTTTGTTTAATATAATTTCATATTTTTAACGATAATAAAGTTATATTTAAAGTTTATTATGAAGATTTTTTAGGATGGTTTATATATTATGCATAATTTATATACAATTGATTAATCTAAATTTTGGACATGTTTGTTTAGATTAAATCAAGTTTAAAAACGAGGTTAGACATGAAGAAACTGAGTATTTCATTATTGCTTGTTGCGATAATGATTATATCAATGTCCGTTGTAAGCGCAGCGGATACAAATGCATCTGATGATGTTGCAATGCCTCAAGATGACTTTGATACTTTAGAGATTGATTCAGCTGATGATGATGTTTCTCAAGTAGCTGAGGATGTTGAAGTGTTGTCAGCAGATGCAAGCAAAAATTTCACTCAACTTCAAACGGAGATTGACACAGGAGGAAGTACGCTGTTTGCAACTTCCAATTATGTGAGGGTCGCCGGGGAAAGTGATATAGTAATCAATAAGGATTTAACTGTAATAGGCAGCAATAATCCTAAATTTGACGCTAATAATCTAGGTGGAATTTTTAATGTTAATTCAGGTCATTCTTTAACATTGATTGGTGTGACCTTGATAAACGGTAATTCAGAAAATGGTGGAGCTATTTATAATGATGGTGGAACTGTCACACTTGTTGATTCTACTTTATCAAACAATACCGCTACTAAAAGCGGTGGGGCAATATACAACAATGGCGGTTCCTTAGTTGTAACTGGTTCTACTTTTGATGGTAATGACTTAACTGACCGTACCGTAAATGGATACGGAGGAGCCGCTATTTATGATAATGGCGGTAGTGTAACAATCTCAGGTTCTACAATTACAAATAACTTAAAAGATATTGTACATCGTGGTGGAACTGGAGCTTACACAGGTGATTTATCTAGCGCTGCTGTAACAAGCAAAAATGGTGTTTTAACAGTAAGTAATTCATACTTTGCAAACAACAGCGGATCTTATGGTGGTGCTATTTTAAGCGATGGTAATCAAGCTACATTAAACGTTGTCGGTTCAACATTTGAAGACAACTTCGCATTCAATGGAGGTGCAATAGACTTTGTAGGAAACACCTATGCTATTTCCAACTGTACCTTTAAAGGAAATCAGGTAAGGGGTACAGGCAGCAGTCAGACTAATTATGCTCACGGTGGTGCAATCTGTGCAGATGAGGCCAATGATGATTGCGTAATTTCAGATTGTAGATTTGAAGATAACAGTGCAGTAATGGGTGGTGCAATTTCATCTACAAATACTAAAATCGTAAATTGTACTTTTGTTAATAATGAAGCTAAAGCAAGCTATTCAGAAACATTCAATGGAAGAACAAACAATCGTGGAGGAATGGGAGGAGCTGTATACAGTGACTCAACCATGACTATAACAGGTTCCACTTTTGTAAATAACACTTCACGTGCTGATGCTGTATATGTAAGGGAAGCTGAAATTACAGATTCCTCATTTACTAATACAATAATATATGATAATAGGGGACCATTGACAGTTTCCAATAATACTTATGATAATGCCGGTGCAGACATTTCCGGTGGTAATACTCCTTCAGTCTACTTTGATTGTATTGGAGACTTCCCGAATGTAAAAAGCGCTAATCTTTATTGTAATCCAACTAGCTTCACTGGTTTACAAGCTTTAATTGACAGCGGATCTACCGCTACTATTTATCTAACTGATGATGTAACCAAATTAGAAAGCGAATATGATACATTTGCAGATGGTGTGCTTATTGACAGGTCTATTAGTATTAATGCACAAGGTAATACAATCACCTCAAACGACGGAAAAGTATTCACTGTAAATGAAGGCACTACTTTGTCTTTGAGTGATGCTAATGTTGTTGGTGATGGAACCAGTGCTATTGTAAATAACGGACAAGTCACTTTGAGTACAACATATCCTGACACTTTCAGCAATGTTGGGGATTATGCAATTGAAAACCATGGTACAGTTCAACAAACTTCCTTAACTACTTTCACTCAATTGGATAATCTTATTGGTTTAGTTAGTGGCGGAAATCTATATATCGGTTCATCTAAAATCACCAAAGCTGATGATGAAAAAGATGTATATGAAAATGGAATTGTAATTGATAAGGATATAGCTATAAAAGGTTATGCTAATACAAAGGGCGTAATTGGCACTTATATTAATGCAGATGACTCTGGCAGAATCTTCAATGTTGAGGACGGAGCTTCCTTAACTCTCAATACCATTAATTTAACCAAAGGTTCTGCTTCAGAAGGTGGTGCAGTATATGTAAATGAAGGCGGTGCCTTAATCGCCAATAATGTTAACTTTGCTGAAAACACAGCTACCTACAAAGGTGGTGCAATCTACTCTGAAGGCACAGTTGAATTAACAGATTCAAGCATTAAAGAAAATTACATTACTAAAAGAGATGGAGCAGGTAGTGAAAATAAAGGTGGAGCCGCTATCTTTAACAATGGCGGAACTGCAACATTGGATAATGTTCAAGTTGTTGACAACCTTAAAGACTATGTAACAGGTGATGTTCTTGATGGTGCAGTTGTAGCTATGGGTGAAACAACCATTAAAAACTCTTACTTTGCCAACAACTATGGCCGTTATGGTGGAGCTATCACCCAAACAGAAACTGATAAAACATTAACTGTTGAAAATACCGTATTTGAAGAGAATACCGCAATCTTTGGTGGTGCTATTTATGATAGTGGTGCCCCTCTTGTTGTGAAAGATTGTAAATTCTACAACAACAGCGGTATTGGTCCTGGAAGTGCAGGCACTTCAAGCAGTCAAGGTGGTGCAATATTAGTGATGGATGAAGGCGCCTCCGCTGATATTAGTGGATCTGAATTTATCAACAACACTGCAGATTTGGGTGGTGCCGTAAGTATTAGTAGCGCAACATCAGGTACTTTCACTATTGATGAATGTAATTTCACTGACAACAAAGCTAATGAACTTGGTGGGGCGATTTATGAATATACAGATGGCAGTCCTATAGCTGTTTCTAATTCAAACTTCACTAAAAATACTGCTCAAGCTGGTGGTGCTATTTTTGTAGCTGCCGGCAGTGAGTTGGATGTGGATGATTGTACTTTCACAGAAAACAATGGTTCTATTAACGGTGGAGCTATTTACACTCAAGGAAATACTTCTGTTGTTGGTTCTGCATTCAACAACAATGTTGCCCCAGGATATGCTAACGCTATTTATTCTCAAGTAGCGGGCACAGAATTAGAATGGACCGGCAACACAGTCACAGGCAGTGATGATAAAGCGCAAATCCGTGCCGCTAAAGGAGTAATCATAACTTCTCCATTGAAAGTTAAAATCTTGAATAATGATACTGTAACTATCCACATGGTTCCAACTGTTATTAATGCTACAGTAACTGATGATATGGACAATAACATTATTGCTTTAACATTCAAATTTGTTATAGACGAAACTGAAGTGCCTGGAATTAGCGTTAACCCTACAACTGGCAGATATTATACTACATTCACACCTACTAAATCAGGAACATTTGTAGTTTCTACAAATCTCCAAGATGAAAGCCAAGTTCAAACTGGTACTCTTAAGATAATTAGAACTTTAACTGATTTAGCAACTTTAATTGCAAATGCCGAATCCGGTGATACTATTACATTGGATGGTGATTACGCATATGTTGCCGAGTTTGACGCAGGTCTTGAAAACGGAATTGTAATTGATAAGGATATCACTATTGACGGTAATGCATTTACTGTTTGCGGTAATGACAGTGCTCGCTTATTCGATGTTACCAGCGGTACTTTAACTTTAAATAATTTAACCATTTGCGATGGTGCCGCTTATGACGGCGCAGGTGTTAAAGTTAATTCTGGTGCTGCTTTAACTGCAAACGATGTAATATTCAAAGACAATGTTGCCGAGAAAAATGGTGGTGCCATTTACACTGATGGTGGAGTAATCACCCTTACCGATTGTGTTTTAGATAATAATGATGTAACAGAAATAAGCACTAATGATGATAGTGGCGGTGCAGCTATTTATGCTAAGAACGCTCAAGTTACTTTAACTAACACCAATGTTACCAACAACGGTAAAAGAGAGCTTGACCGTGCTAGTGGTGATTTGGTAAATGCTGTTATCAGCTTACTTGACTCAAGCGCTACAATTACTGGAGGTTTATTCGAAAACAATACCGGTATCTATGGTGGTGCAATCATTGCAGATGGCGATGGCACTCAAACATTAACCATTACAGGAGCTACTTTCAACAACAACAAAGCATACGATGGTGGTGCTATCGATATTAGCGATATGCAAACTACTATCTCAGATTGTACTTTCAATAATAACGTAGTTGTTGGTCCGGGAAGTCCAGGTTACACTGCTATGGGTGGTGCTATTGCTGCAGACGGTACTGGTTCATTTACCTTAACCAATTCTAATTTCACCGCTAACAAAGCGACTGGTGATGGTGCTATTGCTGGTGCTGTAAGTGCAGGTCTTGGTCAAGGTACTACTGTAATCATTGACAATTGTGCATTTAAGGAAAACACTGCGGTATTAAAAGCCGGCGCAGTATTTGCCAACGGTCCTAATGTCATTATTTCTAATTCAAACTTCTCCGATGATAATGAAGCAGGAGATGGAGATGCTATTTATAATGGAGGATATCTCTCTTTAAGTAAAAATGTAATCGATGGCACTGGTATTTTCCTTAGTCAAAATAGTAAACTAACTTCTAATGTGATAATCACTATCAATGATAACCAGACTTATACTTGTGATGCATGTGAACAATTTACTATCAAAGCTAACGTCACTGATGACAACGGCAATATTATAAGAACATATAATGATAAAATAGGAATTTGGTGCGGTCCAAGTTCTGTTTCTGGTTCTGTACCTGGTAAACTCACATTTAATGAAGAATCAGGATTATATGAGGCTGCCTTTGAAACTGCAAAATCTGGTAAAATTTACATGGGCAATACTCGAAGTACTTTCCCATATGCGGATAGTTCCCTCATAACCCAATATTTTGCTTATATAAATGTCAATCCTATTGACAGGGTCTTGGAAGTAACTTATGAAAATATCACTCATCCGAATAATGTTACCGTCAGCGTAAAACTCACTCGTGAAAAAGATGGGGTACGTTTGAATGGTACTAATATTGTTCAAATTGTTATTAACGGAGTAACTAAAAAGATTACAACTAAGAATGGAGTAGGCAATACTACTTTTGAGGGAATACCTGTTGGATCTTATGTAATCAATGCCACTGTTAAAGGTAGTTCTGTATACAAACCTATTGAACAAACATATAACTTAGTGGTAACACCTAAAAAAGGAACTTACACAGATTTACAGTATCAAATAGACAACAACGACATTGGCCTTTTAGACCTATCATATGACTTCGCTTATGATGAAAGCTATGACGGTGACAAATTCCCTAATGGCGTTGTTATCGATGGCAAATATTTATACATTAGAGCTAATGGCAGCACAATCAGTGGTTCAAATTCACACAGAATATTTGATATCACCGGTGGTTCTATTCTCATGTTGGATGATGCGATATTGACTAATGGTAGCGCTGATAAAGGTGGTGCCGTTTATGTTGATGCAGATTCATTCTTCAATCCTCAAAATGTAACTTTCACAAACAACACAGCTGTTTACCGTGGTGGAGCAATCTACTCTGAAGGAACTGTGGATGTGTTCGATTCCGTATTTGATAAGAATGATATTACTTTCAGGTCTAGAAATGATGATAACGGTGGAGCTGCAATTTACAATATGAATGGTGTTTTAACTATTAAGGGTTCCAATATTACTAATAACCTCAAAAACATCACTATTCGTGATGGCAATAATGGTGATTTGTTAGTTGGTGCTGTTGTAACTTCTGGTTTTACCATGATTGAAGATTCTTACTTTGCTAACAATACTGGTTCTTGGGGTGGAGCAATTTCATCTCTCGGTTACTTGAACACAGAACCTAACAGGGTAATTATTGAAAACACCATATTTGAAGGTAACAATGCTACTTTCGGTGGTGCAATATTTGTTGAGTCTTCTGATTTGGTTGTTGATAATTGTACTTTTGAAAACAATAAAGGTGTTGGTGTAGGTAGTTCTGGTACTTCCAATACTCAAGGTGGAGCAATTATTGTTCATCCTGCTGGATCTTCCGCTACTATTACTGATTCCACTTTCATCGGCAACTCTGCTAATGTTGGTGGTGCTGTAAGTTTA